>CANRAD010000012.1 GCA_947628505.1 uncultured Clostridia bacterium | reverse complement strand
AGCAAGCAGAAGCTCATCGACTGCTTTATCAATGCGATTTACCTCTATGATGACAAAGTAACTTTCATTTTTAACTACAAAAACGGAACGCAAACGGTCAGCCTTGACGAGCTTTCGTGTTCGGATTATAATTGTCTCGGTGCACCAACAATCAAGGGGCGATAATTTTTTATCGCCCCTTGATTGTTGGTTATAATGTGAATATTCGACAGGTGTTGAGGGTGGAGACGCGAGCGTGAGCGAACGGTTTGCGTTTTACTGCTGGTAATAGAAAAAGTATGAGGCGCAAACCAAACAGTGCGGTGCACTGTTTGTCGGGGCGCGCCGCCAAAGGCGCAACTCCTGTCGAGTGCACCAAGTCAGTATGATCCGAACCAAATACTCGTAAAGAGTGAGTGGTTCGGATTTGCTTTTTATTCATGCGTGCCGCCTGCTACTTGCGCTTCCCCTGTTTTTATGGTATAATCGATTTGATACATAAGACTCTAACGGAGGATTAAATATGGAAGAAAATAAAGAACAAGTTTTAAACGAGCTCTATGCACTTCGCGCCGGATTGTCTGTAATTTCCAAAGAATACGATAAAATGTTAAACATAAAAATAAATTGTTTAAAAGAAGTGATTGCGATAGGCAGTAAAGCGGAATCGTATTATACTTGTATTATCAAAGATTCGTATTTTCCAAGCATGAAACCGCATTGGGAGCATTTTATAGGGATTATTCTTTCACATAACTTTGATTGGTATAATATTTTAATGGACATATACGGCGAAGAATTTAAACAGAGTGATAGTTTTGTCGTGCGTGATAATTTCTTCCGTAAAGAGTTTAATTCATACGAACATAAAAATATAGGACTTGAATACGAAATAAAACTTCATAAAAAATTAAATCCTTACCAGGATCAAGACAAGTCGTTTGGCGATTATTTTACGGAAAATGGTTGCAGTTGTACTAAGTGTGCAATGGAAAGATATTTGTTGGTTCAATGGCTAAAATCCGAATATATGGATGAAAGTTTAAAAGCAAAAATAGCCTTCCAACGCGGTAAATTGTTCGGTGGAAAAAAACTTCTTGCTGAATTAGAACAGATGCAAGGCAATCTCCCTTCTTTACGGCGCGAAATCGTTGAGGCGGAAAGCGAGGCGACAAATTCTTTGCAAGAAGCAAAAGACGGCGCAGTGATTTTGTACAATGCTTTGCAAACAGAATTCAATCACTTTCTCGACATACGCGATTGGAAATATCTCGACTTTATAATTTATTATTTTGAAACACGACGTGCCGACACTGTAAAGGAAGCCTTACAATTTGTTGACAAAGAAATGCAAACACAACGAATAGAACAACTCATCGTTGCGGCAACCCAGCAAATTTGTAATACGCTTGCTATTGGGTTTAATATGTTACAAAATACTATTATTAACTGTTATAATGCTCTTTCGGCGCAAATCGCTCAATCATCTTCTGCAATATCCACACAAATACATGCCGATGCGGCATATTTGTGTAATGCATTAAAAGCAAAGGCAAATGTGCCAAGCGAACAAATTATGAATGAAGTAAAACATATCTTAAATATGTAAAAGTCTAATTTGCGGCACGGACGACGGGCATCTATACCATAGGTATAGCACACTATACTTATTGCGCTATACTTATTGCGCTATACTTATTGCGCTACGCTCCATAAGTTCCGTGTGCCCTGTGGGGCTACTTAGTCCACGCAACAAGTTCAACCTTATTTTCAGACGGTGCACCAAGTCAGTATAATCCGAACCAAATACTCGTAACGAGCGAGTGGTTCGGATTTGCTTTTTATTCATGCGTGCCGCCCGCTACTTGCGTTTCTCCTGTTTTAATTGTATAATGGAAGTAACAAACAGAAATTTATTGGAAAAGGATATGCAACACAAGGGAACGAAAATTCTTGAAACGGAGCGGTTGCTCCTTCGCAGGTGGAAGGAGAGCGATGCCGAGGAGGCGTTTGTACGTTGGATGAACGACCCCGACGTCACGAAATACCTCACATGGACGCCGCACGGGGACATCGAGGAGACGCGGGCTCTTCTCAAAATGTGGGAACGGGAGAGCGGAGAGCCGCATATCTACCATTGGGCGATCGTTCTGAAAGAGGGAAATGTTCTTATCGGCGATATTGCCGTTGTGCGCGCGGACGACTTTCAGGAACGCGGCACGATCGGCTACTGCATGGGCAAGGCGTGGTGGGGAAAGGGCATCATGACGGAGGCTCTTTCCGAAGTTCTGCGCTATTGCTTTGAGGAAGTTGGATTTTTCCGCATCGACGGCGAGCATGCGGCGGAAAATATCGGTTCCTCCCGCGTCATGGAAAAGTGCGGGCTCGTCTATGAGGGGACGCGCAGAAAGTTCTTCCGCCCTCCCACGACAGGGGTACGCGTCGATATCGTGGAACGCGGTATTCTGCGCGAGGACTATTTCAAAAATATAAAATAGATTTCAATTTGGCGAAGAATAACACTTATGGACAAATCACAACTATTTCAATTTATATCCGAGCAAAAGACGGCGTTTATTGCATCCGTCAACGGGCAAGGCTATCCAGTTATAAGAGCTATGCTTGCTCCTCGCAAGATTGACGGCAACGAGATTTACTTTACGACAAACACCTCGTCAAACAAGATAAAGCAGTATTTGGCAAACAATAAGGCTTGTATTTATTTTTATAAACGCGGAAAATTCAAGTATCAGGGCGTTTCGATTATAGGAGAAATGCAGGTTTGCACCGACCAGACGACGAAAGATGAGATTTGGCGTTTTGGCGACAAGATGTTTTATAAGCAAGGCGTAACCGATCCGGACTATTGTGTGTTGAAATTTAAGGGTATTGCTGTCGAATATTATTGCGATTTTAAGACCGAAACGGTAGAGCTGTAAATTTTAAACAGGGGAGAAAATTATGCCGTCGAGCAAAGAGTATTTGGATTTCATTTTGGAGCAACTATCCGAATTAGATTATATAACCTACAAGCCTATGATGGGTGAATTTCTGATTTACTATCGCGGCAAACTTGTCGGCGGCATCTATGACGATAGGTTGCTTGTAAAACCCGTTAAATCCGCTTTATCCTATTTGCCCCAAGCAGAGTATTCCTTGCCCTATGAAGGGGCAAAGGAAATGTTGCTTGTGGACAATGTGGACGATAAGATTTATTTGAGAGGCTTGTTTGAGGCAATGTATGACGACCTGCCTATGCCCAAAACTAAAAAGCGGTAAATTCGATGCATTATGGGGTGGTTTAATTATTACGGGTTGATTGCGGTTGTAATCATAATGTTACCGAATATAATCAGCGCAGTTTTAGACAAAGGTGCGTTTGAAAACAAGTATAAAAACATACCTATCGTTATTTCGGAACAAATCGGGCGCTATGGCTGTATGGTATTTATAATTTTCAATATACCGTACACTTACTTTGGTTTTTGGTTTGATTGTGCTCTTACAGTGTATTTGTCGGTAAACGGAACGCTGCTTGCCTTGTATCTGTTGGACTGGATAATTTTTCGCAAAGGGCGCTGTAAGGCAAAAATGCTTTGGCTCTCGATAACGCCCGCCGTGATTTTTTTGTTCAGCGCAATTATGGAGCTGTCAATTCCGCTTATAATTTGTTCTATAATTTTCGGGATAGGGCATATAACTGTCAGTTATATGAATATTGAGCGATTAATTTAAAATCGGGAAAGCATATGGAAGGGCATTGCTGTGCAATATATTTGAGCGGTACGGGGAACACGGAGTTTTGCGTTTCGAAACTTACAAAATTATTGGACGTAAACGCCCCTATTGTCGCAATGGAGGACGTCGGCGCAATTTCTGCGGTCGAGGCTTCTGAAAATATCATTATCGGCTATCCCGTGCAGTATTCTGACGCTCCCAAAATGGTCAGAGATTTCATTTTACAAAACGCCGCTATATGGAAAGGGAAAAAGGTCTTTTGTCTTGCGACCATGGGCGCGTTCAGCGGCGACGGGGCGGGCTGTGCGGCGAGACTTTTGAAAAAGTTCGGCGCTTTCGTATTAGGCGGTTTGCATATTAAAATGCCCGACAGCGTTTGCGACAGTAAACTTTTAAAGAAAAACAGGGCAGAGAAGATGGAAATTATCCGTTGCGCGGAAGCGAAAATCGAGCACGCCGCAATGGATATCATGAACGGAAAATTCCCGCACGACGGTTTGGGATTTTTTTCGCATTTTATCGGTTTATTCGGACAGCGGCTTTGGTTTTACGGTAAGACGAGGCATTATTCCGATAAATTGAAGATAAACAAGGAGCGTTGCGTCGGTTGCGGTCTCTGCGCGCGACTTTGCCCGATGAAAAATCTCACGGTCGAAAATAAAATTGCCGTACCGCACGAAAAATGCACTATGTGCTATCGCTGTATCAGTCGGTGCCCGCAAAAGGCAATTACCTTGGTCGGGAAAGAAATTGTAGAACAGTACAGGCTTGAAGATTTTATATAATAAACTTGAATTTATCGGGGTTAAAAAGCAATGACGCATAATATGAATTTATCTTCTGAGGCCTTCAAATCTGTTAGTTTAGGTAAAAAGACGATAGAAATGCGCCTTTATGATGAAAAGCGGGCAAAAATAAAAGTCGGCGATGAAATTGAATTTGAGAATTCGGTTACTCACCGGAAAATCAAGTGTATTGTTGTAAATCTTACTCGTTATAAAGATTTTTACGAATTATATTCAGATATCGATAAAACTGCGATCGGATATAGCGCAGACGAAACGGCCAACGCAGAGGATATGCATAAATATTATTCTCCCGAACAGATTAAAAAGTACGGAGCATTGGCAATAGAAATCAAACTTATTGAAGAGTAACTCTCTGAGGCACTGACCAAAATACCACCCGACCTTCGGGTGGTATTTTATATTTTGCAGTTAATCTGAATTTTTGCATAACTTTGCACGCGGAGGAGGAAAGCGCGACAGCCGTTGAAATAAAGAATTTATGGTCTTTTTCATATTCCGATTAAATAAACTAAACTATGAGTTTGTCCTTTTTGCCGCAGGAAGTCCGAAGCGCTCTCGATCATCTCAATTTCGGTTATCTTACCGAAATAAGATTTCGCGCTGGACAACCGCTTATTATCGGGTACAAGGACGATTACGCTTACCTTGGAATGTACGGGATTGTCAAAAACCGCTCGGAAGCGCTCAAATGCGGCGAGATTGCTCCGATAATCAACGCGGCGACTGGCGGAAGTATTTATTCGTATGCCGAACAGATGAGAAACGGATTTATTACTTGTTCGCACGGCGTAAGAATAGGGCTTGCGGGACAGTACGTAACGCAAAATGGCAGGATTACGGCAATCGGGAATGTTACTTCGCTCAATATCCGTATACCGCATGAAATTAAGAATTGTTCCTCGACGATTTATCCGTTGCTGACGGACAAGAATAATGGCGGCGTTCTTATCTGTTCGAAACCCGGAATGGGCAAAACCACTATGCTCAGAGACATTGCGCAGTATTTTAGCGAACATACTATTTTGAATGTTCTCGTGTTCGACGAGAGAGGAGAAATTTCCGCAATGGACGAGCGCGGGAACGGTTTCGATTTAGGCGAGCGCGTCGATATAGTCCGTGCCGGCAATAAGACCGAGGCGTTCGCCGGTGCGATAAGAGCGATGAAGCCGGATGTAATTATAACCGACGAATTATATGGTGATGAAGATGTAAACGCTGTCGAATACGCAAAAAACTGCGGAATAAAGGTGATTGCTTCATCGCACATAACCGATAAAAACGTTTTGTGCGGACTTCCTTTTGACTTTTATGTTGAAATCAAAAAAATCGGCGGCGAACCCATAGTGTATGATAAAAATTTTGTTGCTTGTGCTTGTGGCGGGACTGACCGCCTCGATAGGAATATTTCTTTCGTCTAAAAAAAAGAAACGAATGCAGGTCTTTGCGGAGTTATACGAGTTCAACGAACAACTTATTCTCAATATAAAGTTTTCCCGTAATTCTCTGTCGAGCGTGGCTTCTAAGTTCAAATTCGTTCCGGATATACTCAAAGGGGAGAAGTTGCTTGAAGGAACGGACGGCGATATCATTTCGGATTATGTTTATAATCTCGGCAAGAGCGACGCGATTTCACAGATAGATTATCTGAGCGAAAAAAAAGCCGTTCTTTCCAAATGCAAAGACGAAAGTTTCGACGATTATAAAAAATACAGCTCTCTCTATATAAAGGTGTTTTTCATGCTCGGAATTTTATTGGCGGTGTTGTTGGCTTGATGGATATAAGTATAATTTTCAAAATCGCCGCGGTAGGTATCATCGTAACGATAATCTGTCAGGTGCTTAAAAAATCCGAACGGGACGACATAGCAACGCTTGTAAGCCTCGTCGGACTGATAATGGTGCTGACAGTCGTTATCTCGATGATTGCCGATTTGTTTTCACAGATTAAAGAGCTTTTCGAGTTGTTTTGATGTTGATTTTAAAATTATGTTGCATGGCCGTGATTACTGCGGTATGCGCTTTTATTTTAAAAAATCAGAGATCCGAACTTGTTCCTCTGTGCCTTACTGCGGGAGGAGTAATAATTTTTCTATATGCGTTTGATTATTTGGCCGAAAGCGTTGAATTCATTAAAAATTTCACGCAGACTACCGGAATTGAAAACGAGATAGTAAGAATTATATTCAAAATTCTCGGCATAGGTTTTATAGTCGAACTTACGGCCGGTTCGATCAGAGAACTCGGATTCGAAGGGGTGGCGGACAAGCTTATATTATGCGGAAAAATAATTATTTTCGTGGTTTCGATTCCCATACTTTCGGGAACTTACAAAATAATAACATCACTGATAGAATTGGCTTAAAAAAGATTGCAATACTCCTTGGACTGATTATTTTTATATTTGCGGCGATATTTGCCGCAAATAGCGCTTACGTTTTTGCGGATACGGGCGATAACGAAATAAACGAAAACATAAGCAGTCTTCTCGAAGATCTGGATCTTTCCGAACTGCAAAAGTTTCTCGACGACAATCCCGACAGTTTTCTTTTCGGATTCGGCAGTACGGCGAAAGAAATAGTTGCGTATCTCGTAAACGGCAATCTCGGAACGGAATACGGAAGCTATCTGAATGAAATTTTCAATATACTTTTTAAGAACGTAATTTCTCTTCTTCCGGCGTTCTCTACGGTTGCCGCGATTTCGCTTTTATGCGCGGTAGTAAGCGTGGCGGAAGGGAGCATTTTGGGAAAGTCAACTTCGAAAATAATCCATCTTGCGTGTTTCTCGCTTATTATTCTCATTTTGGCGTCGATGCTCGTAGGCATTATTTCGGACTGCACGGCTTCGATAAATTCAATAAAACGACAAATCGAGATAATTACGCCTATTCTGGCAACGCTTACCGTTTTGACGGGCGGAACAGGCACTGCCGCAATATATCAGCCGTCGGCGATATTTTTATCCGGCGGAGCGGTGGAAATAGTGAGCAATTTCGTGTTTCCGGCCACCGTTACCGTTGTCGTCCTAAATTTTATTTCGAGATTGAACCCGCAAATGTCGTTTTCGGGCGTTTCGGCTTTGATAAAGAGCATAATGAAATGGGTTATCGGAATAACGGTAACGGTTTTCAGCGTTTTTATAATCGCTCAGAGTTCCGCAGGCTCTTTGTTCGACGGGATAATTTTCAAGACGACAAAGTACGTAATCGGCAATTCGGTGCCGCTCGTCGGGAACTTTTTATCCAGCGGATTCGATATGCTTGCTTCGGCCGGATTATTGATTAAAAGCTCGGTGGGGCTGTGCGGAATAGTCCTTCTTTTAAGCGAAATAATTTCGCCGGTAATTTTGTTGCTGTCGTTTTCGTTTATTCTGAAAATAGTGGGAGCGGTTATTCAGCCCGTCGGCGAGAATTCTCTATACGGAATGTTGTCTGACTTATCCAAGGACATACAGTATTTTGTCGCCGGGCTGTTGACGGTTGCCTTTATGTACGCATTGGTAATTATGTTGGTAATAAACTCGGCCAACAGCTTTATCTGAATGACAGGTTATCTTTTAAGCGCGGTAGGCGTAATATTCGTTTCGGTGATAGTTTCGCTGCTTGTTCCCGAGGGCAAACTGAATAAGACTATTATTTTCGTCATGAGAATGATATGTATTTTCGTACTTATTCAACCGATAATCGGCGTTTTTAAAATATCGTCTTCTGATACTTTGCAGAATGATTTTTTCGACTATGAATACGTATGCGAGAAATATTCCGAACAACAGAGCGTTGCGTTGAACGACTTAATCTTTGAGAAGTTCGGCATAACTGCCGAAAGCGCCGTGGAGATTGAATACGAAAACGGAAAATTCAAGGTTAACGGCGTAACGGTATGTTTGCAACAAAAAAACATAAATTACGCAAACGATATTTATGAATATTTGGAGAAGGCCGGTTATATAAATATATCAGTATATGCAGCGGATACTTAAATACGTGAAAGACAACAAAAAAATAATCATTACGGTTGTTCTGATTGTAGTTTTGATTTTCGCGCTGTACTTTATAAATAAAAATTCCGAAAAACCTGTCGCGGCAACCTATACTCAGGAAAAATCGGCAACCGAAGCGAAGTTGACGGCTATATTGAAAAACATAGAAGGCGTCGGCGATGTGGACGTTATGATAAACGAAAGAAATGACAAAATAACCGGAGTAATAATTGTTTGTGAAGGCGCAAACAGTATTATGACGAGAAATAATATATTGAACGCGGTATCCACGGCGCTCGATATAGATAAAAATATAATAGCAATTTATTCAATGAATTAAGGAGAAATTTATGTCAAAAAGAAAAAAGATAATAATCATGTCATCACTTGTATTTTTACTTGCGCTTACAGCCGTACTGAACGTTTTGCTTGCCAATAATATAACAGCTTCCGGCGATACTACGGTTGTGCCTACGGCAAATTATTTTTCTTCGTTTCGCGCCGACAGACAAGTAACGAGAAATCAGGAAATAATGGAACTTAACGAAATGCTTGACCTCTATGAGAAGGGCAGCGAAAAATATAATGAAATAGTTGCCATGAAGCTCAAAATAGTCGAGATGATGGAAAAAGAACTTGAATTGGAAACCATGATAAAGGCAAAGGGCTTTTCCGATGCCGTAGTTGTACTCGGCATGGACACCGACAGCGTCAATGTATTCATAAATTCCGACGAGCTCAACTATAATACGGCGCTGTCAATCTGGACGATGCTCAAAAGTGAAGTGGGCGCGGAACCCGGAAAAGTAATAATTATGCCGATAAACGCGCAAGTCTGATATTATTGTAGTTGCAAATTTGTAAATATTGTGTTATACTATTTTAAAGGAGTTTAATGTATGGCACATATCAGACATGATCCTACGTCTACGCAAAAGGGTAAGATAACGTATAATCCCGGAATCGTGAGCGGCATAGTTGCTTTGGCAATCGGCGAGGTCGAAGGCGTTTCGCTTTTGAACAATAAAAACAAAGGCGTGAAACTCAATTTCGATAAGCAAGGGATAATTGCGGATATAAGCGTAAAAGTCGACAGCACCGCTAACGTATCGTCGCTTGCTTTCAAAATTCAGCAGTCGATAAAACATAACGTTGAGTCGATGACAAAGTATAAAGTGGCAAAAGTCGACGTTCATATTCAGGATGTAAATTTCCCTGAAAATTCTGCATTATAAATTACTGAAAATATTCCCTTTGTTTCAAAGGGAATATTTGCGTATTGATTGGTAAGGTATTATGAGAGCATTGGCAAGAGAAGCGGTTTTCAAAACGGTTTTCGCATCGCGCTTTACGGGTGAAATAGACAACTCGCTTAAAATTTCGCTCTATAAAATCGAGAAATTGAACGACGACGACATAAAATACGCCGATAGAGTTCTTGAAATAATTTCCGAAAAAGAAGACGAATTTAAGCAACTGATTGATAAGTATTCGGCCAATTTCCCCGAATCGAGGCTTTTCCCCGCGGATAAAAGCATTTTGCTTGTCGCGCTGGCGGAAATTTTGTATATGGACGATATCCCGGCATCCGTTTCCGCCAATGAAGCTGCCAATATTGCGTCAAAATATTCCACAACGAGAAGCGCTTCGTTTATCAGCGGAATACTTTCTGAGATAATAAGGAAATAGGGTTTATTATGTATACTTTGATTGACGGAAGAAAAATTGCGTCGGAAATCAGAAGCGAATTAAAATGCAATATTTCGACGTTTAAGCAAGAACATAATCGCGAGATAGGGCTTGCGGTTGTGTTGGTGGGCGACGATCCCGCTTCACAGGTGTATGTCCGAAATAAAATCAAAGCGTGCGAAGAAGTGGGAATAAAGTCTTACGCATTTTATCTTCCCCGCGAAGTCGGTCAAAACGAACTTGAAGAAGTCGTTCGCAGCCTTGCCGACGACGGCAAAATAGACGGTATTCTCGTTCAATTGCCGCTCCCCGACCACATTGACAGCGAAAAAGTGCTTGCGCTTATACCCACCGAAAAGGACGTTGACGGGTTCATCGGCGAAAATATAGGTAACCTTTGCCTTAAAAAGGATTGTTTGGTTGCATGCACTCCCAACGGAATAATGGAAATGCTCGGGCGCTACGGCATAGATATAAAAGGAAAGAAAGCCGTCGTTGTCGGCAGATCCAATATTGTGGGCAAACCTATGGCGTTATTGCTGTTAAACGCCGACGCGACCGTTACGATTTGTCATAGTAAAACCGCCGATTTGAAGAGCGAATGTTTAAAAGCGGATATTCTTGTGGCCGCTATAGGTAAAGCTAAGTTTATAACCGCCGACATGGTTAAAAAGGGCGCGGTAGTAGTGGACGTGGGCACAAGCAGAGACGCGGACGGCAAGCTGTGCGGGGACGTCGATTTCGAAAACGTAAAAGACAAGTGCTCTTATATTACGCCCGTTCCCGGCGGAGTCGGACCTATGACGATAACGATGTTGATGTGCAATACTTATAAAGCCGCGGTCAAGAGAGGATGACAGTGGAAAATTACAAGGAAAAATACGACGGATATCTTAAAGAGTTCAACGACTATCTTTTAAAATTTTGCGATGGATTGGACTGTAAACCCGATATACTTCGTGAAAGCCTTACATACAGCTTAAAAATCGGAGGTAAAAGAATACGTCCGGTTCTCATGTTTGCCGTTGCCGAGCTTTTGCGCGTGGAAATCGAAAAAGTCAAGCCTTTTGCACTCGCCGTCGAACTTGTTCACACATATTCGCTCATCCACGACGATCTTCCGGAAATGGACAACGACGATTTTAGACGCGGCAAGCCCTCAAATCATAAGGTTTTCGGCGTTGGTAACGCCGTTCTTGCCGGCGACGGGCTTTTGAATACGGCGTTTTCGTTGCTTTTGTCCGAGTGCGGAAAGGGTGAGGAGTATATAAGCGCGTCTCGGTATATAGCGGAATGTGCCGGCGTGCACGGAATGATTGCCGGGCAGTCCGCAGACCTTTTGCACGAGAACGACGTTGATTCCGACGAGGAAGTTCTTGATTTCATTTACAAAAACAAAACCGGCAAAATGCTGATGGCTTCCGTAGCTGTTCCCGCGATAATTTCCGGAGACAAATATTTTCCGGAACTCGTACTTTTCGGTGAAAAACTCGGGTATCTTTTCCAGATAACAGACGATATTCTCGATATCGAAGGCGAGTTTTCCGAGTTGGGCAAGAGCGTCGGCAAAGACAAAAAAGAGGGGAAATTCACAGCCGTTTCTCTGTACGGACTTGACGGAAGCAAAATCAGGGCTGATGTTTTGGCGGACGACTGCGTTAAAATTCTCGAAGCGGTAAACGGCGATTCGGAATTTCTCAAACAATTGGTTTTGAGCGTCAGATCCAGAAAAAGTTAAAATCTATTGACTAAAACGTCAAATTGTGTTATAATAAATTAAATTGATATAGTGGTGCAGTATTCTAGTCAATTTCCATTGATACGAAGACGGGGGTAAAATACCGTTAAAGGGCATATCGATGAAGTTTCTGGTGTTTGCTTGCTTTGCCAAAAGTGGGTGAATGCTGGGAGTAAAGGCGTATGGGAGCTAGGTAACGGCATACCGCAGCCAACCCCATTCGCCGTGGAGGCCGGTAAATCTTACTTTTGCCGGTATAAACCTGCTATCAGGCGAAAGCTTGGTACAGAGTAGCCTGCCTTGAGTGAAAACAGCGGATAATAGAACACGACGGCTTCGTTTGGCCAGACGACGCAAGTCTATTGCTATTTGAAATTGATTTTGCAAAAGAGGATAAGCTCATTGGAAATTGTCAAGGAAAGCTTCTAGACTGATTTTATATTAGAGATTACGGTGTGGACTAAGTGGCGATTCGGTTATGCGGAAACGCGTTCTGGCTCTGAAAAGGAAACTGCTTCTACGGCGACGGGAAGTGAGCTTCGAGGGAAATCCTACCGAACCTAAGCCGCAAAGTTTATTTAATATAAACCACTATATCATTTTCTTTACGCACACTGTTTGTGCGTATTATTTTTAATCGGAATTATGGAAAATATAGAAAATCTAAGCGAGGAAGACGGCGCGTCTGCGCATGATGACAGTCCTTCCAAAAACAAAAAAGTCAACAAAAAACAAAAGGCAAAGAAAAAACGTTTTCCCGAATGGCTTGCATGGGGATTGATTGTTTTAGCCGTTTCGTTTGCGTTGACAGTTTTATTCAGTTTTTTAACCGAAGTATCGATAAAGGACAGTCCGGCGGCTGTTTGCGTTATGGTTTTACTTGTCCTGTTGATTTTGAATATCAGTTGCGACGTCTTGGCAAACGCTATTATCTCTTGTAAGCCGGAATGTTTTCACGCCATGGCTTCGAACAAAATCAAAGGAGCGAAGAGAGCTGTTACTTTTTGTCGCAATGCCAGCAGATTGGGAAGTATTTTCGCCGATGTAATAGGCGATATCTGCGGTATCGTCAGCGGCGCCGCTGGCACTGCGCTTGTCGTTCACGTTGCAATGGGCGGAAGAGTCGGCGAACTGATCGCCTCCATATTGATAAGCGCGATAATAGGCGCGCTTACAGTCGGAGGTAAAGCTATATTCAAACATTTTGCAATCAAATTCAATAAGCAGATAGTTTTCGGCTTTGCCAGATTTACTACCTTCTTCAAAAGGGAGAAGTGATGCTTGAAAATATTACCGGTGCGCAACTTAAAAGTATGACGTTGAAAGAGCTTTTGGCTCTTTCGGAGGAAGCGAGAGAAAAAATCACCAAAACCGTTTTGAAAAACGGGGGACATTTGTCGTCCAATCTCGGCATGGTTGAACTCACGGTTGCGCTTCACTACGTATTTGATTTCCCCGAAGACAAGATAATTTTCGACGTGGGCCATCAGTGCTATACTCATAAACTTTTGAGCGGAAGATATAAAGATTTCGACGGATTGCGTCAAAAGAACGGCATATCGGGTTTCCCCAAAAGGAGCGAAAGCGATTACGACTGTTATAATACAGGGCATGCGGGCACATCTGTTTCTGCGGCGCTCGGGATTGCCAAAGCGCGCGATATCAAGGGAGAGAAATTCAACGTAATCGCCGTTATCGGCGACGGCTCTTTCAACAACGGTCTTGTCTACGAAGCGTTTAACAGCCTTAAACTTCTGAATACGCATATTCTCGTTATACTCAACGACAACGGTATGTCTATTTCCCCGACTGTCGGAAGCATGCACGAATATCTCGAAATACTTAGCGAAAATGCTCAGCAACAAGAGAAAAAAGACAGGCATGCGAAAATTTTCGAAAGATTCGGATTCAAGTACGACGGCGTTTATGACGGCAATGATCTGGAACAGATGATTGCCAAACTTACCGAAATAAAAAACCGGCTCGGGTATGAATCCGTGATTTTGCACGTGGCAACGAAGAAGGGGAAGGGTTACGCTTTTTGCGAAGAACATCCCGAAGCTACTCACGGTATTTCGATTGCGCAGACGGATAGGATTTATACCGAATATTCCTCGGTGCTCGGAAACACTCTGACTCGCCTCGCCGCAACGGATAAAAGGATAACGGCGGTAACCGCGGCAATGACTTCGAGTCTCGGACTTTCGGAGTTCTTTGAAAAATATCCCGAACGTTCCATTGACGTCGGGATTTGCGAAGAACACGCAACAATCCTGTGTTCGGCCATGGCTACCGAAGGTATGAAGCCGTATTATGCCGTATATTCAACATTTTTACAGCGTTCGTTCGATGAAATAATTATTGATATATGCAGTCAGAATTTACCCGTAACGCTATGCATAGACAGAGCCGGGATATCCGGTTCCGACGGCGAAACTCATCAGGGAGTATTCGACCTTTCGTTTTTGGGACTTGTGCCCAATCTTACGATTGCAGTGCCGAAAGATGTCAAAGAATTTGAGAAAATGCTTGAATTCAGCGTAGACTACAACGCGCCTTTGGCGATAAGATACCCGAGAGACGGCCGCAGAATTTTCAGATCCGCCGCCGAGTTCGGGTTCGGAAAATGGGAAAAACTCATATCCTCGGACGACAGTAAATATGTCATTCTTGCATGCGGCGAGAATGCGCTGTCATATTCTTTTGAGGCTGTCGAAAACCTTTCGGGGCAGGGAATAGGCGTGGAAGTCGTAAACGCGCGTTTTATAAAACCTCTCGATAACGAGATGCTCGGAAGTTTTTCAGGCAAAACTATAATTACGGTTGAGGACAACGTGCTCGCCGGAGGTTTCGGTTCGATAATAGATACGTATTTTTGCAATTCCGATACGAAAGTAAAGAATTTTGCATATAAAGATGGTTTTATTTCGCAGGGCAATCCCTCCGTGCTTGCCTCGGAGCAAGGCGTAAGCGCTAAGGCAATCTCCGATTTTATAATCGAAAATGAGAATAGATAAATTTTTAACCGAAAAATTCGGCTCACGGACGAAAGCGGCGAGAGCTGTGAAAGACGGACTTGTGCTCGTCAACGGGAAAAAAGTTGACGTTTCTTATGAGATTAAAGAGAGCGACAGCCTGGATTTTTTAAAGCCCGAAGAAAGTTATGTCTCGCTCGGCGGATATAAATTGTCCAAGGCTTTAAAAGATTTCAAGTTCAGCGTTAAAAATATGATATTTGCCGATATCGGGGCGAGTACCGGAGGTTTTACGGATTGCCTTCTGCAAAACGGAGCAAAAAAGGTATACTGCATAGACGTCGGCGAGAGTCAGTTGGATAAAAGCCTTATAGGCGAAAAAATAAAAGTAATCGATAATTTTAACGCAAGAGAACTCACTTCCGATATATTCGGCGAACAGCCGGACGGTGTGGTGATAGACGTAAGTTTTATATCGCTTACATACATTCTTTCCAATGTTGCCGAAGTGCTGAAAGACGGAGGATACTGCATAGCCCTTATCAAACCGCAATTTGAGTGCGACGACAGACATGTCGGCAAGGGCGGTATTGTGAGTGGAGCACAGCAACATAAAAGCGCGATAATAAAAATATGCGATTATGCGCGGGGTTGCGGGCTTGCACCGCTAAAACTTACGAATGCGCCGATAGTTAAGGGTAAGAACAAAGAATATTTGGTCCTTTTAAAGAAGGGCGGCGCGGCGGAAATTAATGAAAAAATGATAAAGTCTGTAAAATTATAAATTTGCAGGCTTTTTTGTTTGCATATTTGTATATTTAGTATTATAATAAGTTGGTATGAAGATAGGGGTGTATTTTAATAAGAATTACATAGCCGACAATCGCGTTTACGTTGATAAACTCGAAAGAGTTTTCAAAATTAAAGGTTATGAATGTAAAACAGTCGATTGTTTCGACGACCTCGACGGCCTTGATGTTTTGTTTGTTCTCGGCGGCGACGGCACGATTTTGCTCGTTGCGTCGGAGTGTGCGAAACGCGGAGTTAAAATCATCGGCATAAATTACGGGCATATGGGATTTCTTGCGGAATTTGAACCTGAAAAGCTCGATGACGCAATAGATTTGGTTTGCCGCGGCGATTACAAAGTGCAGAAGCGCAGTATGCTTGAAATCGCATTGGGCGACAAAAAATTTTATGCACTCAACGATCTCGTTTTGCAACGCAGTACGGTCGGCAACAATTTTTCGAATACCGTTAACTTGCATGCTGAAATAGACGGCACAACGGTCGATAATTTTTCCTCGGACGGGATTATAATATCGACGCCCACAGGTTCAACGGCATATTCGCTTGCCGCCGGAGGTTCGATTCTCGCACCGGAACTGAACGCTTTTATCCTTACGCCGATTTGCGCACATTCCTTACATTCGCGCCCCGTTGTTTACAGCGACGGCTCGAAGTTGACCGTTTCGCCCAAGGACGCGTCTGCGCCTCTCGTGGTTGCCGTTGACGGAAGAGTCGAAGGAACCATTGAGGCGGGGGAAACAGTAACCGTTACAAAAGCTGTAAAGCAGGTTGAATTTATAACTGCCGAAAATAAAAATTTTTTTAATAAGCTACTGATAAAGCTTAATATTTGGAGTAAATAAATGCAAAGAACTTTAAGACAACAGAAAATTTTGGAAATTATTGCAAGTAAGGAAATCGATACGCAGGAAGAACTTTGCGAAGAACTTAACAAAGTTAATTTCAACGTAACTCAGGCGACCATTTCGCGCGACGTCAAAGATTTGAAACTCTATAAAGTTGCGGGAACTCAGAAAAAATATAAGTATGCCAGCCTCGATACTTACGTTGACAGCGTTACCGACAGAATGACTAATCTCTTCAAAGGTTGTGTTTTGACAATAAATTCCGCGAATAACCTTATATTGGTGAAAACTATGCGCGGCAACGGTTCGACTGTCGGCGTTTTTGTGGATTCGTTGCAGATAAACGAAATAATAGGCAGCGTGGCCGGAGACGATACGTTGCTTATAGTTGTCGACAGTAACGAGCATACTCCAAAAGTTGTAGATCTTTTAAAAGAGTACTTAGGCTAAATGTTATCAAGGCTGTATATTAAAAATATCGCCCTCATATCCGAAGCGGATATATTTTTCGACGAAGGTTTCAACGTTTTGTCCGGCGAGACGGGCTCAGGCAAATCGGTCATTTTGGATTCGATTAATTTTGTGCTTGGCAGTAAAGCCGACAAAACCATGATAAGATACGGCGAGCAGGAAGCTGTCGTGCGGGCAGAATTTTCCGTCTCCGCAGAGAGCGAAGCGCTTGCCAAACTCGCCGAAATGGATATAGAAAGCGAAGGCGAGATAATTATTACCAGAAAATTTTCCATTGACGGTAAAAGTTCAATAAAAATAAACGGCAATTCTGTTACGTCTGCAATGTTAAAGCAAGTTACTCAACACCTTGTCGACGTACACGGACAGAGCGAACATTTCTTTTTATTGAGCGAAGAAAATCAATTGAAAGTAATTGACGGTATTTGCGGCGGCGCACTCGGAAGTCTAAAAGTCGAGTTGTCTGAATTGCTTGCCGAAAAGCGCGGCTATAATCAGAAAATTTCGGAATTGGGCGGCGACAGTGCTGAAAGGGAAAGAAAGATTGATCTTCTCGATTATCAAATAAATGAAATCGAGAGTGCGGAAATACAGCCGGGCGAATTTGAAAAGTTAAAAGAAAAGCAAATTATTATTGTCAATACCGAAAAAATATACGCCGCTTTGAACGCCGCATATTCGGCGTTGAGCGACGACGAGGACGCAGGAGACAGCGTTTCGACTGCCTTGCATTGCGTTAAAGGTATTTCCGCATTGAGCGAAAAATACAACGAAATAACATCGAGGCTCGAAGAACTCGGAACCGAAGTTTCGGATATTTCCGAAACAATACGCGATTTGGCGGAAGATTTGACCTTTGACGAGCGCGAAGCTCAAAAAACGGACGAGCGTTTGACTTTGATTAAAAGCATTATGCGCAAGTACGGCGGCGATGAAAAAAGCGTATTGGATTTCCTTGCCGCGGCTAAAAGCGAATATGACCTGTTGATAAACGGCGCCGAGGCGTTGGAAAAATATAATAAGGCAATCAAAGAGTGTAACGAAAAAATCTATTCGCTTTGCCTTAAAATGACCGCAATAAGAAAAAAGAGCGCGGACGCATTTTGCAAAAAAGTAGCCGATGAGCTTAAAACTCTAAATATCAAAGACGCTCAATTCGAAGCAAAGTTTGTCAGATACGACTATGAAAGCGCAAATTTGCAGTCGCCCGACGGTTCCGATAAAGTAGCGTTTATGTTTTCGGCTAATAGGGGCGAGCCGCTGAAACCGTTAAACAAGGTTATAAGCGGCGGTGAAATGAGCCGCGTGATGCTTGCCATTAAAACGCAAATAAAAACCGTAAACGGCATTTCTACATATATTTTCGATGAAATCGACGCGGGAATAAGCGGATTTACCGCAAAATCGGTTGCGGATAAATTTAAAAAGATAGCCGAAAACACTCAGATTATCGCCGTATCGCATCTTCCTCAGGTTTGTGCGGCAAGCAATGCGCAATTCCTTATATATAAAACCGTTCAAAACGACAAGACGTTGACTAATATAAAAAAGCTCAACCGAGACGAAAAGATCGGGGAAATAATGAGGCTGACGGGCAACGTAACATCTGCGGCGGCCAGAGAACATGCAATCGAGCTGATTAAACAATTCGAAAATTAATTAACAAGGCGGCGAAGAGCCGCCTTTTTTGTATAATCCGAAAGTTCTTGCGCACAATATTGTTATGTCTTACTGCAAGAAAGTTTTAAAATATTTTGCCTTGATTTTAGCAATAGTTGCCTGCGTTTATTCTTTTTCGCCGATATTTGCCTCCGCAGATGAGGATTATCTGTATCTCGGAGGATTTCCGGCGGGGTTTGTTTTGAATACGACAAATGTAGAAGTAATAGGAATATGCGACGTCGTAACCGACGACGGTGTGCGCTCGCCGGCGAGGGAAGCCGGAATCAGAGCCGGAGACATAATAGACAAAATCAACGGGGAAGAGGTTAACGAGACAGCCGACATAAACAAAATCGTTTCGAGAGAATATCGGAAATACGTCATAACTTTAAAAAGAGGCGGAGAAGCCATTGACATAAACGTTGATCCGGCAAAAGAAATAGGTTCCGGCGATAAAAAACTCGGGGTTCTTGTAAAAGACAGTATCAACGGCATCGGAACGGTTACTTATATTGACGGACAACACAAAAAATTTGCTTCGCTGGGGCATCCCGTTACCGACGCGCAGAACAGCTTAATTGAAATAAACGGCGGAACGTTGGTTGGCAGCGTAATTTATGATGTTAAAAAAGGCATGCGGGGCGTGCCCGGAGAACTGAGAGGGGCGTTCGAAAGCGGCGTCGTCATCGGAAGCGCAAAACTCAATTGCTCTTGCGGCGTATTCGGCAATTTATCGGAAAATTTTGATTATTCGGACTTTATCAGAGTGAAAAAGGCGCCGCTGTCGGAAACCAAAATGGGATCGGCTTATATTTATACCACTATTATGGGTAAGGAAACGGACAAGTATAAAATATCCATAGTTAAAATAGATAAAGACAACAAAGAAAACAGAAATTTCGTAATTAAAATCGACGACGAAAGATTGTTGGAAAAAACAGGCGGAATTGTTCAGGGAATGAGCGGGAGTCCAATAGTTCAAAACGGAAAGCTGATTGGTGCCGTAACTCATGTTTTTGTTAACGATCCGTCAAGGGGTTACGGAATAGGAATAGATAAAATGCTCGGTTCATATTAAGAGTAAATTCCTCATATAATTGTATATGAGGAATTTGAATTTTGAAAGCCTGAAATGCGATAAAAAATATTTTTTTGCATTTTTAATAACGCTTATTTGCTCGATTATATGTGGCATAGTACTATACAAACCCGTTACAACGAACATTTATTTCAGAAATTTGGCGTTTGATTATGTTTTTAACGTATTTAATTTTAAAAACACAACGCTTCTAATCGGTCATCTTCTGACCGACCTCATTTATCTTTACATCTTTCTCTTTATTTGCGTTTTTACGAAATTCAAATATGTAACTCTTGTATTTGTATTTTTAAGAGGACTGTTTTTCGGCGTATATACTGTGATTTTAGTGAGCGCAAGCGCTTTCGGCGGGATTATCGTAACGCTTTTCGTATTCCTTCCGGCTTCGCTTGTTTCGATAGGGTTATGTTTCGTTTTGGGTGAATGTTGCAAGAAAATCAATAGAAAATATATCTTTATCTTGCCCGTAATAATTTCGGTTATCGATTTGATTTTATATGCTTTGCTCATTAACGTGGTATTCAGAGTGCTGATTTCAATTGTATAAATAAACTTTAATTCCGTATACTATTTGCATGAAAAAGTTATTGGGATTATTGATTTCGTCTTGTATTCTTGCGGCGGTTGTGCCGTTTTCAGGATTTACCGTCGATTCCGAAATTAAAAACGAACCGCCCGCGTTGACAAAGGGTTGCAAATCCGCGTATCTTATGGACAGTGTTTCGGGCGAATGCATCTATAAAGAAAACGAGACCGCGCGTATGCCGATTGCAAGCGTATGCAAAGTCATGACTTTAACTCTTTGCTTTGACGCATTATCAAAGGGCGATATTGCCTTGGACGATATAGTAGTCGTAAGCGACAGGGCGGCGGGAATGGGAGGCTCGCAGGTGTTTTTGGAAAGCGGTTGCGAGTATTCCGTCGACCAGCTTATCAAAAGTATAGTGGTTGCGTCGGCAAACGACAGCTGCGTCGCAATGTCAGAAACGATTGCCGGCAGCGAAGAGCAATTTGTGAGTTTAATGAACAAAAAGGCGGAAGAGTTGGGCTGCTCCGATACATTGTTTTCTAATTGCACGGGACTACCTAAAGAAACGCAGTATTCATGTGCAAAAGACGTTGCGGCAATGTTTGCCAATCTGATAAAAAACGAAGATTATTTCAAATACAGCAAAATATGGCTTGAAGATTTCGTCCATCCGGACAACAGAACAACCAGCATGACAAACACGAATAAATTGGTTAAGAAATATCCGGTTTGCGACGGCGGCAAGACGGGATTTACGAACGAAGCTGGCTTTTGCCTTGCCGCAACGGCCAAGAAAAATAATTTAAGACTTGTTTCGGTGGTTCTCGGCGCCTCTTCAAGCGACGACAGATTCAAGTCGACCGTAAATATGTTCGATTACGGGTTTGCCAATTATAAGAATAAAATAATACTCGACAAAGACATTACGTTAAACGACAAATTCTGCGTGGTTGGCGGCAAAAAACAGGATTATGAAGTGCGCCCGGAAAGAAATTCATATATTTTTTCCGCAAATGACAGCTCGCCCGAAATAACTTACAAAGTTACCGATTTTAAAGTTAAAGCGCCGATTGCGCGCGACGACATCGTGGGGAAAATAGAAGTATATAAAAACGGGGTGCTTGCCGATGAAGTTGAAGTCGTTGCGGCGGAGTCCGTAGACAAAGCGGGATTTGCCGATTATTTCAAATATAACGCTTCTCAATGGGCAATTTAATATAGCAAAAACGTATAACAATATCTTGAGGCGCACGATTTGCTCGTGCGCTTTATTTTGTGTTTTTGATTATATACCGTCATTATTCATTTGACTATTATGCCATATTTTGTTAAAATATCATAAACGAAAGTTTGGAGAGTCGAAAATTCTATGAATAAGCGCAGCACTCTTAAAATAAATGATAAAGGGCATCTCGAGATAGGCGGAGCGGACGCCGTCTCACTTGCGGAGAAGTACGGAACTCCGCTTTATGTGTTTGACGAAGAGCACATAAGAAATATGATGCGCGTCTATAAAAAAACCATTTTAAAAGAATACGGCGGCAACGGACTTGTATTGTATGCGTCAAAAGCTTTTTCGTGCAAAGCAATGTATAAAATCGCAGATTCCGAAGGGCTTGGAGTCGACGTCGTGTCCGGCGGCGAATTTTATACCGCAATGGAAGCAGGTTTCCCGGCGCAGAAAGTTTATATGCACGGCAACAACAAACTTTTGAGCGAGTTGATATATGCCGTAAACCATAAAATCGGCACCATAGTAGTTGATTCTTACGGCGAAGCCGATGTTATAGACGAACTTGCCGCCGACCGCGGCATAACTCAGAACGTGCTCATAAGAATAAATCCCGGCGTGGTAGCGCATACGCATGAATTTATCCAGACGGCGCGTACCGACAGTAAATTCGGATTTTCGGTTTCGGACGGCGCGGCAAAAGACATAACCGCTTACGTGTTGTCGAAAAGTCATCTCAGATTACGCGGATATCACTGTCATATCGGCTCGCAAATATTCGAAAAGCAGTCTTTCGTTCTTGCCGCCGAAAAAATGATGAATTTCGTCGGGGATATAAAGAATTCAATCGGTTTCACCGCAGATACGATAAATATGGGCGGCGGTTTCGGAGTTTGGTATACCGACGAGGATCCGAAACTGCAACTTTCCGATTATGCGGAATATCTGAAAGCCGTTATAGATACGATAAAGAAAAAATCTGCCGAAATTGGGATAAGCGAGCCGTATCTTTTAATAGAGCCGGGACGTTCGATTGTCGCAGAAGCCGGCGTAACGCTTTACACGGTAGGTGCAATCAAGGAAATACCCGGCGTCAGGAAATATGTGTCGATAGACGGCGGTATGTTTGATAATCCGAGATATGCGTTGTATCAATCGAAATACTCGGTTCTATTGGCGAACAGAGCGACGGAATTGTGTACTGAACAAGTATCCATTGCCGGTAAATGCTGTGAAAGCGGAGATCTTATTGCGGTAAACGTGCCTCTTCCGGTCGCAAAAACGGGAGATATTCTTGCCGTGTTAACGACCGGCGCATATAATTATTCAATGGCCAGCAACTATAACAGAAATTTCGTGCCGGCGGCAGTGCTCGTTTATAAAGGGGCCGCGGATTACATAGTCAAGCCGCAGACATACGAGGATCTTGTGAGAAATGACGTGGTTCCGGACAGACTTAAATGAACATCGTTGACATTGTTGCGTCGCTTATAGCGGTTATATTAATATTTGTGCCGCATGAATTTGCTCATGCCTATGTCGCCGATAAGTGCGGAGACGCTACGGCAAGGATGAATGGCAGGCTTACGTTAAATCCGATAAAGCATATCGATCCTTTCGGCTTTATCTTATGCGTTTTTGCCGGATTCGGTTGGGCAAAACCCGTGCCCGTAAATCCCGCTAATTTCAGACGATACAGGAGCGGTATGTTTTTTACGGCAATCGCGGGAGTTACCGTAAATCTCATTTTTGCCTTTTTTGCCTATCCGATTTATCTGTGCATATTGAATTATGCGTATTATGCAAACCACAGTTATTTTCTGCAACATGCTTTTGTAGGCGCGCTTGTCGAAATATCGTACAGAACGTTTTTCTATGTTTACGCTTACGGGCTTTGCATTGCATTTTTCAATTTGCTGCCGCTTTTCCCGCTTGACGGATTCAGAGTTGTGGAATCTTTGACGAGACAGGTAAATCCCGTGAGGCGGTTTCTCAGGAATTACGGATATTATATTCTGATAATTCTCGTGTTGGAAAGTTTTCTTTGCACTGTAATTTCGGAACATACCAATCTGTGGTATGCCGATTACTTTGATATTCTCGGCTATTTGCAATATTTTGCAGTTGAAATAGTGGGATATCCGATGCGAGCGCTTTGGAATTTGATTATTAAACCCGAAGTATGGCTTAATTTATATTACATTTTCTGAGCATATGGATAAAAATTACGATAATTTTGAATCGATAGTCGATTATAATACCGTTCTTGATGACTTTGAGGGGCCGCTCGATCTTTTGTTGCATTTGATAAATATTGCGCAAATAAAGATTGAGGATGTTTTTGTTTCCAAAGTTACGGAACAGTTTCTCGATTATATAGAGTACATGAAAACTCAGCCGAGACGAGATGTGGATAAAGAGAGCGAATATCTTGCTTTGGCCGCTCAAATTATATATATCAAATCCAAGAGCCTGGTTCCGGCCATCGAGGAGAACGTCGATAACGGCGACAATGCGGATGAGGAACAGAGAGAGCTTATCGAACAGCTTAAACAGAGGGAATACGAGCTTATAAAGGGAGAAACGCCTAAGCTCAAAGATCTCGAAACAATCGGTTATGTATTTAAAGAAGCGGATCAATCGTTGAATACGGTTCGCGTAGTTTATAAGGATTTTACCGTTGACGGGTTATTGAAAGCGTTTGCCGCAATGATGCTTAAACGGGAGAGTTTGCAGAGAGAAAAAGAGTCGTTTAAGGAAATTCCCAAAGATACTTATACCGTAGAACAAAAGGTTAATTTTATAAGGGAAAAACTTATTCAAAATAACGAAATAGAGTTTGAAAACTTATTTTCAACATATTCGAAAAGCGAAGTTATTACAACGTTTCAAGCGCTTTTGGAGATGCTAAAACACCAATTTATTATGGTTGAACAAGTCGATAATTTCGGAAAAA
This sequence comes from uncultured Clostridia bacterium, assembly GCA_947628505.1. GTDB lineage: Bacteria > Bacillota > Clostridia > Christensenellales > Borkfalkiaceae > Coproplasma. Next base: position 46,557 of record CANRAD010000012.1, on the reverse strand, counting down.
TCAATATTAAACTCAATCCCGAGTGGGATTTAAAGGAAGTTTCTGATGAACAATTTGATGAATATAATTGAGGCAATAGTATTCGCTTCGGGGGAAGCTGTGCCCGTAAAATATATCGTCGAGAAGATGAATTGCACATTGAAAGACGTGAATGCGGCTATAAGCGAACTTAAAGACAAATACGGAGAGGAAAGCGGTATTCAGCTTTTGACCTTTAACGGTAAATTGCAGTTTGCTTCCAATCCGAAATATAAACAGAACATATCCGAAGTGCTTATTCCGATTAAAGAAAAGGAATTCACCAAAACCATTCTCGAATGTGCCGCGCTTATTGCTTATAAGCAACCCGTAACAAAGCCCGAACTTGAAGAGATAAGGCAGGTCAGTTGCGATTATGCCATACATACGTTATTGGAACTTGATATGATTGCTCCATGCGGCAGAAAGGACGTTGTCGGCAAGCCGATTATGTATGAAACTACCGATAATTTTTTGAAGCGTTTTAAATTGAATTCCATAGCCGAATTGCCGGATTACGACGAGTTGATGGCTCAAATTGCTGAGTTAAACAATCAGGCATTGTTGTCCGAGGAGGATGACGCGAATTATCTTTATAAGAAAGACGAGTATGTCGAAGATGCCGAGGGAATTCAGAACAAAGGCGAAGAACGAAAAACCGCCGAAACCAAATCCACAGAAGACGGCTATGAGCTTCCGGATTTTATCGACGAGAGCGATGAAATAATAAAGATTGATTGAATTTCATATAAAAAACGGCGCTTTATGCGCCGTTTTTTTGTTTTTGGCTTTTGCATAATTAATATTGCGTTACAGATAATAATTGTATGAATGAGACGTTGGTTATCTTGGCGGCCGTTGGATTTTCGATAACGATTTTTCCCGTTCATCTTTATAACTATTTATATATCAATACCGAAGAAAAGTACGCAAGTTACAATATCGGCGCGTATCGTTTGATTAATTTTTTCAATGCCAACACGGTAAAAAACAAGCCGAACGAAATGCAAATTAACGGTAAAAACAAACAAATCGATTACAGGCAATTAAAAAAAAGCATATTTAAAATTTATAATTCAATATACATTTTCAAAATCGTGCAATTGGGCGATTACGGCGCAAAAAACGAAGCTAATATATATGCAATGCTAATTCAGAACGCTTTTTCCGACGCGGTTTATAAGATTATGAGCGTCGGCGGAAATTATACCAAACTCAGAAATTATTCGATTTTGAACGAAGAGCACGGTTGCGTAAGATATTATGCGAAAATCGTTACGATTGTAAATTTGATTGTGGTATGCAAAATATTTTTAATAATTATTTTGGAGAAGATAAATGAACATAAAAAACAAAAACAAAAAACAAAATGATTTTGAAACGCCGCAAATTTCCATAGAAAAAGTCGCCGACGCAAACACCGTGGTCGGGAAGTCGATTATCACCGTCAGCGGCGCGCAAGTCATTCCGGTATCTTCGGTAACCATAGTTAATTTGAGCGGCGGCGGAGAGTACGGCGATGTCAAGACATATAAAGAGTCTGACGGATTTAAACTTGCGGGCGGCAACGGAAGCGTGGTTACCGTTAAACCGCAAGGCTTTCTCGTGGATGACGGCAACGGTTGCAGATTATTGAAAATGGAAGAAGGAGCTATTGATACGCTTGTAGAGAAAACAGGCGAATTAGTTAAAAAAATATCCGATAATGCTTAAAAAATGCTTACTTTTTTGCTTATGTGCCTCATCGGCATTAGGAATTATGTTGTCAGGAAATCACGTTTTTGCAAGCGCAAGCGCGTCGGCGGAAATTGCAATGGAGCAGACAACGGGAAAAGTGCTTGAAGAATCGAATGCCGATTCGAAACTTCCCATGGCGAGCACGACAAAAATAATGACCGCAATAATTATTATAGAAGATTGCAATCCTGACGATATAATAACCGTTCCGGACGAAGCCGTCGGAGTGGAAGGATCGAGCATTTATCTGAAAAAAGACGAAAAAATCGACATAAGAGATCTGCTGTACGGATTAATGATGCGCTCCGGTAATGACAGCGCAACGGCTCTGGCCATCTATCACAGCGGAACCGTTGACGATTTTGTCGGCAAAATGAACGATAAAGCGCGTGAAATAGGCGCATTGAGCACGAATTTCAAAAATCCGAGCGGCTTGCCAGATAAAGAACATTACACTACCGCAAGAGATTTGTGCAATATAGCAAGATATGCGATGTCGAATGAATTTTTCAAAGAAATCGTGTCTTCAAAAAGTTATAGCGGCAAATACAGAAATTACACAAATAAAAATAAAATGCTCTTTAATTACGAGGGGGCAAACGGAGTAAAGACCGGATATACGGTTAAAGCCGGAAGATGTTTGGTGTCGTCGGCGGAGAGGAACGGCATGCAAGTCGTTTCCGTAGTCTTGAATTGTCCGGATATGTATGAGCGCAGCGAAAATATTCTCGATTATTGTTTTAACAATTATGCGCTTATAGAAATCAATCCCGAAACGTTTATTATGTCAGATAAAGTACTATATAAAACACAAGAAAGGATAAATTTTGTGGCAAATAAGGCCGAAAAGTTGTTTTATAAAGTAAAGAACATACTATCTGACGAAAAAAGGTTTGACGGCGATTATGACGCCGAACTTGAAATTTATAGCGGTAATAACTTGATTTTGGTTGAAAAATTATATAATATATAACTGAAAAATAAATTTTATTTTCGGTTATTTATTATGAGATTGAATAAATATCTTGCCTCTTCCGGCGTAGCATCGAGGCGCGCTTCGGATTTGCTTATAGAAGAGGGCAAAGTAACGGTCAACGGAAAAGTCGCAAAACTCGGCGCCGAAGTTGCCGACGGCGCCGAAATTGCCGTTGATGGGAAAATCGTTTCTTTAAAGCAAAACGAATACTTTATATTGAATAAGCCCAAAGGCTACATTTGTTCGGTTTCCGACGATAAAGGCCGCAAAACCGTTTTGGATTTGATGCCGTCCGGCGTAGGAAGAATCTATCCCGTCGGCAGACTCGATTATGACAGCGAAGGGCTGTTGATTCTCACTACCGACGGCGAGCTTGCGCAAAAACTTATGCATCCGTCCAATGAAATTCCCAAAACTTATCTTGTAAAAGTTGAAGGAACGTTGAAGGAATCGGATTTAAATCCGATAAGAAGCGGCATCGAAGTCGACGGCTACGTTACAAAAAAATGCAAAGCCAATATCGTTGAAACCAATAAGAATTATACAAAGGTGCATATAACCGTTACCGAGGGCAAAAACAGAGAGATAAGAAAAATGTTTGCGGCAATAGGCAAAGAAGTTGAATTGCTTAAACGCATAAAAATCGGAGAGCTGACTTTGCGCGGGCTTGACAGAGGCGCTTACCGCAAATTGACAAAGGAAGAGGTTCTTTATCTCAAATCATTATGAGGTTGTGTATTTGAATATTAAAAAGGGCGGCGCAAAATGTTGCGTCGCTCTTAATTTTTGTTTGGATTGTTATAAAATAATTGTATGGAAATTAAATAAATATAGGATAATCAAACTCAATTTTCGGTCTGTCGAAGATTAAATTATAAACGTCGCTTGCCAAATAATCGGATTTAAAACATTTTTCTGCCGCGCCGCTCAACGCGCTTGTTTGCTTTACTTTCAAAATAAGCGGCGATGCGGATTTTGACATAGCGGAAAGCAAGGCGTCTTTCGGCTCGTCTTTCAAGGCAAGCGGTTTAAGGTACAACTTTTCGGCGGAAAGATAAGTTTCGGCGTTGTCTTTATAAAGTTTGAGCATATTTGCAAGCAAAATTCTCTTGATTCTGGAGCGCGTATATCGCTTGCCGCTGACGGCCTCGATTATATCGTCGTATTTCATATGGGAATTTTTTAAAAGAGAGTATTCCAGCCCTTCGTTGCAGCCGTATATGCGTTTTAAAATTGAGCCGTCCGATGTGGCGAGCGCAAAACGTAAATACTCTTTAAAAAGACCGATTTGCGCAGAAATATCTTTTAAATCTTTGAAAACGCAAGCGGGAATCGATTGTTCAACATGCGGATCGCATATATTTTCCCTTATGGATTTTGCCGAAGAAAATTCACCGTGAAGCGAGCTTTCTGAGTAACCGCCGCCGATTCTCTTTATCGGCAATAATTTGATGTTTCGGTCTGTTCCGATGACGGCTTTCGCGTATTCAACGCCTAAAATGTTGTTCGGAGAGGAAAGAAGCCCGCTTTGCCCGTTGCATGCTTCGAAAGCCGCGGAATAACTTTTTATATAACTTTCTCCGTTTTCGATGTTTTGCCTGAAAACATCTTTGAATTTGCGGTTCTCCTTAACCAAAAGTTTCGCCGTTCCGATAAAATCGGCGTCTTCGTTTTCGCAGCCGAACGCCAGACAGTCTATGTCGGGAATTGCCGACAGAATTTTTACTGCGCCTTTCGCAAATATCTCCGCCGGCGCAACCGCAAACGATACGGGCAATTCCAACACGATATCCGCGCCGCACAAAATTGCATGGGCGGCTCTTTTGGATTTGTCGAGAACGCATATATCTCCGCGTTGCGTAAAACAGCCGCTCATAAGACATAAAACATAATCGCATCCGGAAATTTCCCGCGCTCGCTCTATGAGATATTTATGGCCGTTATGAAATGGATTGAATTCACAAATTATTGCACAAATTTTCATTTTAAAACTTTACAATCCGCAAAAACTGTTATATAATATAGTTTGTTAGGAGTTCGGCTAAAACCATTATATATGTTTTTGTCGGAAAAATAAAGTATTTTAAGGAGAATAGATATGTCATTACTTGATGAAATCAAGGCAAAAGCGGCGGCGAAAAAGAAAACGATCGTTCTTTGCGAAGGCGAAGATAAGCGCGTCGTTGAAGCGGCGGCGAAGATTGCGAAAGAGGGTATAGCGAAAATAGTGCTTATCGGCAATGAAGCGGAATGCAAAAAGGTTGCTCCCGACGTAGATCTTACCGGTATAACGCTTATCGATCCGCTTACATCGGAAAAGACGGAAAAGTATGCGTCGATTTTATACGAAGCAAGAAAGGCAAAGGGAATGACGGAGGAGCAGGCCAAAGAACAGGCGAAGGACAGAACGATGTTCGGCGCGCTTATGCTTAAAGCCGGCGACGTTGACGGCTATGTTTCCGGAGCTTGTCATTCTACCGCCAATACGTTGCGTCCCGGCTTGCAGGTCGTAAAGACGGCGCCCGGAATTAAAACGGTGTCAAGTTGCTTTATAATGATAGCTCCCGATAAAAGTAATCCCTACAATCCCGACGGCGTGGCCGTATTCGCGGATTGCGCAATAAATATCGAACCCACGGCCGAACAACTTGCCGATATAGCCATAACTTCCGCCAAGACGGCGAAGGATATTGCGGGCATTGAGCCGAGAGTGGCTATGCTCTCGTTTTCGACAAAAGGTTCGGGCAACGACGATAAATTCTATCAGACCGTTCCGAAAGTACAGCAGGCTACAGAGTTGGCAAAAGCGGCCGCTCCCGAGCTTGCGCTTGACGGCGAATTTCAATTCGACGCGGCCGTTGCTCCCGAAGTCGGACAGCTTAAAGCTCCCGGTTCGAAAGTTGCGGGACATGCCAACGTATTTGTGTTCCCCAATATCAACGCCGGCAATATCGGTTATAAAATAGCGCAGAGATTCGGCAACTATATGGCGATAGGTCCGGTATGTCAGGGCTTTGCAAAGCCTTTGAACGATCTTTCGAGAGGTTGCAATGTGGAAGACATCGTAGCCACGGTTGCGGTTACGGCTTTACAGGCAGAATAATTAACAGGGGAAAAGATAATGAAAATATTGGTAGTAAATGCAGGCAGTTCTTCACTTAAATACCAGCTCATCGACATGGAAACCGAAAAGGTGCTCGCGAAAGGTGGTTGCGAAAGAATAGGCATACCCGGTTCGCTCCTTAAAGCAAAGGGCAACGGCGGCGAAAAGATATATAATCAGGACATGCCCGATCATAAAGTTGCAATCGAACTTGTTCTCGCCGCATTGCTCGATAAGGAAATCGGCGTTATAAAATCTATGGATGAGATAGGCGCGGTCGGACACCGCGTCGTTGCAAGCGGCGAATACTTCAAAAAGACGACGCTTGTAACTCCGGAAGTCCTCAAAACGCTTGAAGAAAAGACGTTCGAACTTGCGCCTTTGCATAATCCGGCGGCCGCAACGGGATTGCGCGCTTGCATGGAGGTTATGCCCAAAACGCCTATGGCGCTTGTTTTTGATACTTCGTTCCATGCAACTATGCCCGAAAAAGCGTATCTGTACGGCATAGATTACGACGATTACAAGAAATACGGAGTAAGAAAATACGGCTTCCACGGAACAAGTCATAAATTTGTATCTTCCGAAGCCGCCAAGTATCTCGGCAAAAAGCCCGAAGAACTTAAAATCGTAACATGCCACCTCGGCAACGGTTCTTCCATTACGGCTGTTGACGGCGGGAAATGCGTTGATACCTCTATGGGATTTACTCCGCTTGCGGGAATACTCATGGGAACCCGCTCGGGTGATATAGACGCTTCGGCCGTTGAATTCCTTGCAAGGAAAAAGGGAATGAGCCATTCGGAAGTCGTTACCTATCTCAATAAAAAATGCGGAGTTGCGGGTATTTCGGGAGTTTCGAGCGATTTCAGAGACTTGATTGCCGGCGCCGAAAAAGGTAATGAACGCTGTGCGCTTGCCCTCGATATGTTTGCATATCAGACTAAGAAATACGTCGGCTCCTATGCGGCCGCTATGGGCGGACTCGATTGCATAGTATTTACTGCCGGCATCGGAGAAAATACTCCTACGGTTCGCGCGGGCGTTTGCGACGGCTTGCAGTTCCTTGGCGTGGAACTTGACGAGAAGGCGAATAATGCTCCCAACGACGGTTCTATCAGGGAGATTTCGTCAAAACGTTCCAAAGTCAAAGTGCTTATCATACCCACAAACGAAGAGTTGGTTATCGCAAGGGAGACTGCCGAACTTTTATAAAAAAATGCAATAATGCGGCAAAACAAGTTGACAAAGTAAATACCGTATAATATAATTTTGTAGTCAACTCAGGTATGGAAATTGAAGTAAAAAAGCTCAACGCTTTAAAACGTTATTCAGGGGATTTCAATTTCGAATATGAGCCTTCCGAAGACGCTTGTCTGATTCCGCTTTGCAAGATTGCGGGCAACGTCAGTGTTTCCGGCAGTTATGAGATTTATGACGACGATAGCGTAGGAGTAATCCTGACGGTCGCATACAAACTCGAAGGTCAGTGTTCGTATTGTCTTAAAAACGCTGAAAAACAAATAGTTTATACTTCGGATTTGATTTTTGTACGCAATGAGAATGAGGACGATTATTATTACGACGGTATAAAAATAGATTTAAAGACCGCCGTAGACGACGCAATACTGATTAGCCAGCCGAATGTTTTGCTTTGCAAAGACGGTTGCGAGGGTGTTGACGTTGCCAACAATAAAAAAGAGGTGTAAATATGGCAGTACCCAAGGGAAAACAGTCAAAGAGCAGAACGAACAAGAGATTTGCAAATTATAAGGCTACGGCTTCAACGCTTGTAGAATGCCCTCATTGTCATTCTATGATGCAAGCTCACAGAGTTTGCGGCAACTGTGGTTACTACGACAAAGTCGAAGTGGTCTCCAAGGACGCAAAGAAAGACTAAAATTTTTACGGACTGTCTGAATAGACGGTCCGTATTTTCGTAAATAATTAAGGAAAGCGCATATATGAAACATACGGATATTAAAGAGCTGTTTTACGACGGCGAAAAATATGTAGGCGGAAGCGTTATAGTGTGCGGTTGGGTAAGAACGTGGCGAGATTCCAAAAGCATTTCGTTTATCGAATTAAACGACGGCACGTGTCTTAAAAATCTTCAACTCGTGTTTGACAAGGAAAAAATTTCTGAAGAAAGCTACAAGGAAGCGCTTGTAGTCGGCTCTGCGCTTAAAGCAGAGGGAGAATTTATCGCCTCGGAAAGAAACGGTTACGAATTGGTCGTTAAAAACGTCGAAGTGCTCGGCTCGTGTCCGCAGGATTATCCTCTGCAAAAAAAACACCACACACTTGAATTTCTGCGTACGATTCCCCATTTAAGACCTCGGACAAAATACTTCGAAGCTGTTTTTGCGGTTCGTTCCAGACTTTCATATGCCATTCATAAATACTTCCAGGAGCATGGTTATAAATATGTGCACACGCCTTTGATAACCGGAAGCGATTGCGAGGGCGCTGGCGAAATGTTCAGAGTAACTACCATGCCGTGGAAAAACGATTGCAAAACGGAAGAAGAGTATTTTTCTCGTGATTTCTTCGGCAGACGCGCCAATCTTACCGTATCAGGCCAACTCGAAGGCGAAATGGCGGCTATGGGATTGGGTAAAATCTATACTTTCGGACCTACTTTCCGTGCCGAACACAGCAATACCACAAGGCATGCCGCAGAATTTTGGCAGATTGAGCCCGAGGTTTGTTTTGCTGACATTCACGATATAATCGAGATTGCCGAAGACTTCATTAAATATATCATAAAAGACGTAGTTGAAAATTGCCCCTCGGAAATTGAATATTTCAACGAGCGCGCGGAGAAAGGACTTTCGGAGAAACTGGCAAACGTTATTTCAAGCGATTTTGCGAAAATTACGTATACCGAAGCCGTAGAAGTTCTTAAAAAATCCGGCAAAGAATTTAAATTCCCCGTTGAGTGGGGTTGCGACCTTCAAACAGAGCACGAAAGATATCTCACCGAAGAATATTATAAAAAGCCCGTATTTGTAGTCGATTATCCCGCCGACATAAAAGCATTTTATATGAAACAAAACGCCGACGGGAGTACGGTTGCGGCAACTGATCTTTTGGTTCCGGGTATCGGCGAAATAATCGGTTGCAGTGAACGCGAGGCAGATATCGAAAAACTGAAAGCCGCTATGGAAAAGCGGAATATGCCTTTGGAGGCCTATACCGAGTATCTCGATCTGAGAAAATACGGAACGGTGCCGCACAGCGGTTTCGGTTTGGGATTGGAACGTATTTTAATGTATATTACGGGCGTGCAGAATATAAGGGACACGCTTCTGTTTCCGAGAACGGTCGGAAGTCTTTGAGCACTTATGAAAAACAGAATTTGCGTTATTTTTACCGGCGGAACCATAGGTTCATACGCCGACGGCAATACCGTTTCGCTCAGCGCCGATAATAAAAGCATTTTAATTGAATTATACAAACGCGCTTATGGCGGAGACGTCAGCTTCGACGAGCTTCGTCCGCTTGATATTCTGAGCGAAAACGTTCAATTTACCGACTTGGACGCAATGGTCGCATGCCTCAAAGCGGTCAACAAAACAAAGTACGACGGAATCATTATAACGCATGGAACGGATACTCTGTGTTTCACCGCAAATCTGTTCAGTCAGATTTTTTGCGATATAAAACTTCCCATTGTATTTGTTTCGGCGCTATTTCCTTTGAACGACGCGCGCAGTTACGGCGTGGAAAACTTCGCCGGCGCAGTTGATTTTATTATGCGTGAAGGACTGCCGGGAGTATTCGTTTCGTTCAAAAACGACGGTGAAAATCTCAAAATCCACCTTGCAAGCAGGGTTATTTTCGCCGACCAGATTACCGGTAAATGCGAAAGTGTGCTCGACGTGCCTTTATGCGAGTGGAGCGAGGGCGCTTTTAAGTATTCCGAAAGCAAGTCGATGCCTTCGAAAGACGAATTTTTCGCGGATCGGCAACCCTACGGCAAGTACGGGCTGTGCAAGGATATTGTTGCGATAAGAGCTCGCTCGTTTCTTGATTTCAGTTATTACAGGTTCGGTGAAAAGAAACCTAAGGCGGTCGTCATCGAGCTTTATCACAGCGGTACGATTTGCACGGAAGGCGAGGAGACGAACGTTTTAAAATTTATGGATTATTGCCGACAATTGGGTGTTCAGGTTGTGCTTGCCCCGGTTGACAGCGAGGCGAGAATCTATTCGAGCGCTTATGAATTGAAAGATAAATGTTTGCTTGCTTATGATATCAGTTTCGAAATGGCAATCGTAAAAATCATGCTTGCGTTGGGCGAAAACAAACCAATCGAACAGGAACTGATAAGCGACCATTTTTTCGAAAAGTTTCATTGACAGAATAATTTTTAAATTTGACGCCCTAATTCCTATTGACAAAGTAGGAATTAGGGCTTATAATTTTATCGTAATTGATTAGGAGTTTGGTTTGATTAAGCGATACGATATTACCGGAATGACGTGCTCGGCGTGCTCGCTCGGCATTGAAAAAGCGGTTTCGAAACTTGACGGAATACTTTCTTGCGAAGTCAGTCTGATGGGCAAAAGCATGAAAGTAGAATTTGACGAAACGGTTTTAACGGAAACCGCAATATTTTCAACGGTTAAATCTCTCGGGTACGGAATTTTCAATGAAGGGGAGAAATCTGCGGAAAAAGAAAAACCTCAGGATAGGCAACTTTTAATCAGGTTGATTATCTCTGTTTGCGTACTCATTCCGCTTTTATATGTATCGATGGGGCATATGATAAAATTGCCTTTGCCGTTCTTTTTGGATCCTCATATGGGATATGAGCAATGGTTTGCGTTTTATCAGTGTATATTGACTGCCGTCGTTATCGGTGTAAACTATAAATTTTTTACGAAAGGCGTAGCGGCGATATTCAAAAAAGTGCCTAATATGGATACGCTTGTCGCTCTCGGCGCCGGCGTTTCGTTTATCTATTCTTTTGTGCTGACGGTAATGATTTTTATCGGAAAAGCAAACGGGGATAATGCGCTTGTAGCTAATCACATGCAACTTTATTACGAATCGGCGGCGACTATTCTCACGCTTGTTACCGTAGGGAAATGGTTGGAAGAAAAATCCAAAAAACGCACCGGAGGCGAAATCGAAAAGTTATTGAAGCTCGCGCCTGATACCGTAACCGTCGAAATAAACGGCGAACAACGCATTATTTCGGTCAAAGAAATAAAGAAGAACGACATTGTTGTAGTAAAACAAGGTGAGTATATACCGATAGACGGTAAAATAGTAGAGGGCAATTCATTTATCGATAAATGCGCGATAACGGGAGAGAGTCTGCCCGTCGAAGTTGCCGAAGGCGATGTTGTTACATCCGCCGCGCTCGTAAAAAGCGGGTTAATTAAGGTCAGAGCCGAAAAAATCGGCGAAGAAACCACGCTTTCGAAGATAATTTCCATGGTTCGCGAAGCCGGAGCGAGCAAAGCGCCTATTCAAAAATTCGCAGATAAAGTTGCTGGCGTATTTGTTCCGCTTGTTACGCTTATCGCATTGGTTACTTTTTTGGTCTGGCTGCTCGTGGACGGTAAATTCGTTGCCGAACATTGCATAACTTACGCGATAAGCGTTCTTGTAGTGTCATGCCCTTGCGCATTGGGGTTGGCAACGCCGGTTGCGATTATGACGGCGACGGGCAAGGGCGCTTCGCTCGGTATATTGTATAAAGACGCGGAGAATTTACAAAAGTTATGCTCGGTAAACGCGGTACTACTCGACAAAACGGCAACGATTACCGAGGGCAAACCTCGGGTAAACGACATGGTGATTTTCGACGGGGACAGGGATGAAATCCTTAAAATCGCGTGCGGAATCGAGAAAAATTCAAATCACCCGCTTGCTAAATGCGTTATGGAATTTGCGGGCGACGGCGTCGACGTCGAAGATTATAAATATGAAATAGGTTGCGGAGCTACCGCATATTATAACGGAGTTAAATATTTGCTCGGTAATCTCAAACTTCTCCGCGGATTGAAAATTGACGGTAAAGTATCTCAAAAAGCCGAAAGTCTTGCCGCAGAGGGCAATACCGTCATTTATTTTGCTTCACAAAAGAAAGTTTTGGCGCTTTTTTCGATATCCGACGCGATAAAAGAAGGAAGTATTGAGGCCATAGAGCTTTTGAAAGCAAGAAATATGCGTCTTGCCATGTTGACGGGAGACGCCGAGAAAACCGCAAGGGCAGTGGCGGCAAAAATAAAAATCGACGACTTCATTTCGGAAGTTATGCCCGAAGATAAATTAAACGCCGTAAGGAATGTACAGAGCGCCGGCGGCTGCGTGGCAATGGTCGGCGACGGAATTAACGATTCTCCGGCGTTAAAACAGGCCGACGTTGGGATTGCAATGGGCAGCGGTACCGATGTCGCGATAGATTCTGCGGGAGTTGTATTAATAAGCGAAGACTTGCGTGTTCTGGATACGGTGTTTGACCTGAGCAGAAAAACCGTCGGAAATATCAAAGAAAATCTGTTCTGGGCATTCTTTTACAACATAATAATGATTCCGGTGGCGGCCGGCGCGTTTTCGGTTTTGAATTTCACTTTCAATCCGATGATAGCGGCGCTGTGCATGAGTTTAAGTTCGTTGTTTGTTGTCGGCAACGCGTTGCGTTTGCTCTTATATAAAAATAAAAATTATATTAAGGAAGATAATTTTATGAAAAAAATCGTTTCAATCGAAGGTATGTGTTGCAAACATTGCGCCAAACGCGTCGAAGATAAGCTGTCGACGGCGAAAAACGTTATTTCGGTAGACGTAAATCTCAAAAAGAATAACGCGGTGATACGCAGCAGAGAAGAAGTCTCCAACGACGAAATAACGGCGCTTATTACCGACGCGGGATATAAAGTCGTTTCGATAGAAGAGAAATAAAACCGACAATCAAAAGCATTTTATGACAATATAAGACTTTCCAACGCTTTGACATATAATCATACGGGGCGGTATAATTATAGTCGGAGGTGGAAATATGGTTGATACAATGCTTTTGGACAGGCGAACGCGCGATTTAGTAAGAGAGTATGTCCCCGAAGGCGATGTTCTTGACAGCATTGTCTGCTTTTTCTCTATTTTTGCCGATCCTACGCGCGTCAGAATGTTGTCCGCGCTTGCCATATCCGAGATGTGCGTAACCGATATTTCCCGTGTTTTGGATATTAATCAAACAACGGTTTCGCATCAATTGAGATTGCTGAAAAATCTCGGAATAGTCAAATGCGAAAGGCACGGGAAAGTAATATTTTATTCGTTGGTTAACGATACCGTGAACGACGTGATGCTTAAAGGCGTTGAGTTTCTCGGGTGCTGAGTATTTGATTTACCGCGCTTATGCGCAAATATGAGGAAGGAGCCTTTCACGGGGCTCCTTTTTGATTAAATAAATTGCCAAACATAATTTGGCGTGATATAATGAATTTAAGCGTTATGGATGTTATAAAAGAAAAACTGAAACTGCTTCCCGATAATCCGGGCGTTTACATTATGCTCGATTGTTACGGGAACGTAATATATGTGGGCAAGGCCCGCATACTCAAAAATCGCGTCAGACAATATTTCCATAATTCGCCCAAACCGGAAAAAGTTACCAAAATGGTTGAAAACATAAGTGATTTCAACTATATAATAACTTCTTCGGAAATCGACGCTCTGGCGCTTGAAAATAACCTCATAAAAAAATATAAGCCCAAATACAATATCCTTTTAAAGGACGATAAAACTTATCCCTATATCAAAGTCGATTTACGGGAAAAATTCCCCAATTTTTATATAACGCGCAAGATAAAAAAAGACGGCTGTAAGTATTTCGGTCCATATATGGGGGGCATCAGTTGTAAAGATATTCTCGAAACTCTTCAACTGACATTCGCAGTCAGACTTTGTCATACCAAAATAACGTCTGCGCCGCACAGAGAGTGCCTTAATTATCATATCGGAAGATGCACGGCACCCTGCGCTTTTAAAATCAGCGAAGAGGATTATGCCGTGCGCGTAAAAAAAGCTGTTGATTTTTTGGACGGAAATCTTGCGGAAGCACAGAGCGTTCTTAAAAACAAAATGCTTGCGGCCGCCGACAATGAAAATTTTGAACTTGCCCTCGATTATAAAAACAAACTCGGCATGATAGCCAAACTTGAAGGCAAGCGCATAACTTCGTTGAATAAATTTATAGATGTCGACGTCATTGCTTATGCGACAAATAAGTTGTATTCCGCGGCCAGCGTTCTCGTAACGCGAAAAGGCATAATGCAAGGCGGAAGCAGTTTCGCCTTGGACGAGGCGCACATAAGCGACAGCGAGGCACTTACGGCGTTTATCGTTCAGTATTATCAGAATCATGAAATTCCGTCTGAAATCGTAGTCGAAGAATTTTGCGAAAAAGAATTATTGCAAAGCTACTTTAAAAAGATTTTCGACAAAAATGTCGAAATCACGGTGGCCAAGCAAGGCGATAAATTCAGATTATTGCAGATGGCCGAGCAGAACGCCGGCGAATATCTTGAAAAATCCGTCGACAAAATAAAACATAAAGACGATATGACCGTAAATGCTTGCAAGAGATTGCAGGAATTGCTTGGGTTGAAGCGCTATCCCCGTCGAATGGAATGTTATGATATTTCAAACATAAGCGGCGTAGATAAAGTAGGTTCGATGGTCGTTTTTGTCGACGGAGACGCGGACAGGTCAAGTTACAGGCGGTTTAAAATTAAAACGGTGGAAGGCGCAAACGACTTTGCTTCATTGCAGGAAGTGCTTTTGAGGAGGTTGAATAAACTCGGCACCGACGAAGAAGAGCGTTTTCCGAAACCGGATTTGATAATAATCGACGGCGGTAAAGGTCAGTTGTCGGCGGTTAACGAAATATTTCGCGAAAAACGAATTGACGGAATTGAACTTGTGTCTCTTGCGAAAAGAGAGGAAGAAGTATTTACGCTCAACTCGGACGAGAGCGTCAAAATTTCCCATCGAGATTACGCATTGAAAATGTTGCAGAGAATAAGAGACGAAGCGCATCGCTTTGCGATAACTTATTTCAGAAATATACATTCCAAACGTAATTTGAGTTCGGTTTTAAATGAAATTCCCGGCGTGGGCAAGGTTAAAAGAATGGCGCTGCTTGAAAAGTTCGGCACGCTCGATAAAATTATGGCGGCCGACGAGAGCGAGCTCATGCAGTGCAGCGGCGTCAGTGAAACATTGGCTCGAAAAATCAAAGATTACCTTAATGACAACTTATGAAAAAGATAAATTACGAACTTATAATTTCTGATTTTGACGGCACGCTCATAACCGATGAGCAAAAAATATTGCCGGAAGTTAAAGAGGCAATCGACGAATACATTTCGCGCGGCGGAATATTTGCCGTATGCACGGGAAGAATGTTGAAATCGATTTTACCTCGGGTGCGCTCGCTCGGTCTTAAAGGAATAGTCGTCGCATATCAAGGAACGGTGATTGCCGAAATCGAAAGCGGCAAAATTCTAAAAAACAGCGGAATGAATTGCGACGACGTTTACGGCATATGCCGCGTTATTGAGGAATTGGACAACAATATCAACGTTTACAGCGGAAATAATTTATATACCGATTTGCCTTCCGACAATCAATATCTTATAAAATACGAAAAGATAACGGGAGTATCGGCAACTTCCGTCGAGGGCAAAATTTCGGATTTTGTCAAGAAAAATAAATTATTTTGCGAAAAAGTCGCTTGTCTTGTCAGTCCGGAGAACAGAGAAAAGCTGTATTCAGATTTAAAAAGCAGACTTGACGGCAAATTTGACGTAACATGCAGCGCAAGCGTGTTGGTTGAAATATCGCCTTTGAATGACAACAAGGGAGAGGCTCTTAAATTTTTGGCCGATTATTATTCGGTACCGTATTCGAAAACCGTGGCTATCGGCGACAACCTCAACGATATACCTATGATTAAAGCCGCAGGGTTAGGGTGTGCCGTCGGTAACGCCCCGAGTACGGTTAAAGAAGTTGCTGACTATATTTCGGCAACAAACAACGACGGCGCTGTGGCACAAATTATCAAAAAATTCGGATTAGCATAGTACTATGACAGAGATATTAGCGCCTGCCGGCGGCTTGGACAGCGCAATGGCGGCTATAAACAGCGGCGCGGACGCGATTTATTTGGGGCTATCTCAGTTTTCCGCAAGGAGTTCCGCAGAAAATTTCGATATCAGTTCTCTCGGCGAACTACTGACTTGTGCGCATGCCTTAAACGTCAGAGTTTATGTCGCAATGAATACGCTTGTTAAAAACCGAGAATTGAGCGAGTTCCTCGAAACTTTGGTTTCGGTTTGGAATACGGGAGCGGACGCAATAATTCTCTCCGACATTTTTATCGGCAAATTTGTGCATCAAAATTATCCCGAAATAGTTCTTCATTTATCGACGCAAGCGGGGATATGTAACTTATATGGCGCGAAACTCGCAAAAAAATACGGTTTTTCTCGGGTTATTCTATCGAGAGAAACCTCTTTGGAGGATATAAAGGCAATAGCGCAGATAATTGAAACCGAAGTTTTTGTTCAAGGCGCGCTATGCACATGTTTTTCAGGTCAGTGTTATATGTCGTCGTTTGCCGGTGGCAACAGCGGGAACAGGGGCAGATGCAAACAGCCTTGCAGAAAAAAATATTCCTATGACCGCGTCGGCTATGAAACTCCGGAATACAGATTGTCGCTTTCCGATTTGTCGGTAGGCAAATATATTTTCAGCCTTATGGAAGCCGGCGTTTGCTCATTTAAAATCGAGGGAAGGATGAGGCGCCCGGAATATGTCGCCGCCGCGGTAAATTATTATAAATCAATACTCGACGACAAATATTCGGATAAAATTTTCAGTGATTTAAAGCGCACGTATAATCGCGGAAATTATACTCACGGTTTGACTTTCGGACAAGATAAAAGTTTTATATCTTCTGCGGTTCAGGGACATATAGGCGAATTTGTCGGGACTGTCAAAGTAGTAAACGGCAAATATTTTTGCGAAAGCAACGGAGACTTCGTAACCGGCGACTCGTTTAAAGTTTTGAGAGAAGGGCGGGAAATAGGCGGCGCGGATTTTGCTTCGGATTCCTTTAAAGGATTTTATGTCAATTCGGCGTGTAAATTAAAAAACGGCGACAAACTTTTCATAACAACAGATAAACGCCTGAATGAAAAATTACTTTCGACGGTTAAAAAAATCAATGTCAACGTTTCGGTAAAATTGATTGCCGGCAAACTGCCGGAAGTGGATATAAGCGGTTATAAGTACTGTGGCAAAACGGCCGTATCAAAGGCAAAAACTTTGCCTTTATCGCAAGCTAAAATCGAAGAATGTTTCAAAAAGACGGATAAATATCCTTTCGAAGTATCATTCGGAAAGATTGAAACCTTTGAAAGTTTTCTGACTTCCGCCGAACTCAACGATTTAAGACGCACGGCCTATGCTCGTTATTTCGAATTAATTTCCGAGAATAACAATACTCAATATAAATTCAATTGCGTCGTTCCCACAACCGATAACTCTGTATGTGATAAAGTTGCCGTAATTTGCGGAAAACCCGATTTGGACGGCGCGGATATCGTAATATATAAACCCGACGACTTTACAAAAATCGACGAGCGGGCGGAGGAAAACTGTTTTTTGTTTTTGCCGCCGTTTATGACGGGAGACGAAATCGAAAAAATAAAGACGCAGTTAGGGCGTTTTTGCGGAATTTACTGCGACGGAAGTTGGGGAATCGAACTTGCCGAAGAGCTCGGCATACCGTGTTTTGCAGGCACGGGGCTAAACATATCGAACGCGATAGATATATCGCTGTGCCCCGCAAAATACGTTGCGCTTTCCAAAGAGCTCACCGATAAGGAACAAAAGGAGATTGCAACGGTGAAAACCTTTGCGCTTTCGTCGGGAGCCGTCAAAGTTATGGATTTGATTTACTGCCCTTTCGGCAAGAACTGCAAATCGTGCGACAGGCAGTCAATCTATACTTTGACTGATGAGGCCGGGCGGAAATTTCCCGTGAAGAGATATAAAACTTCTTCTTGCAGATTCGAAGTATACAATTGCGTTCATCTGCTCAGCGTCTCGCCCACAGGTTCGTTATTGGACTGCACTTTGGAAAAAAATCCCGAATTACTCGTAAAAATTCATTCAAACGAGGAAAAAACCGCGGATTATTTTAAAAATTATACGCGCGGGCACTCGTTTTCGCCGATTTTATGATATGAAAGATTTGCAAATCGATAAACTCGAACTGAATAAAATTCTTTCGGCGGTTTCCGAATATGCCGTTTTGGATAAAGGCAAAACGCGCGTTCTTTCTTGTCGCCCGTCATCCGATATCGGCGAAGTGCGCAAACGCCTCGAATATACGTTCGAAAGTGATAAACTTCTCTATAATTACGGCGTTTCCAAAATCGAATACTTCGGCGCAGTTGAAGATTTTCTCGTAAAATCGGGCAAAGGAGCAGTGCTTTCGCTCTCTGAACTTTTATCGGCGGCTGTTCTTCTGAGGTCGGCGAGAAACTGTTATGAAAGCATTGCGAAAATCGCCGATCCCGAGATTCATACCATCAAAACTTTGGCGGATAATCTTTATTTTGACAAAACCCTCGAGGACGATATTCAAAGTAAAATAATATCCGAAGAAGCGGTTAGCGATACCGCAAGCGAAAAATTATATTCAATCAGACATAAAATTAAAAGTCTAAATGAGAAAATACGCGGGAAATTGTCCGAATATGTGTCGGGAAAAAATTCGGATTTTTTGCAGGATTCGATAGTTACAATCAGAAACGACAGATTTGTCATCCCCGTAAAAGCCGAATATAAAAATAAGGTAAAGGGCTTTGTGCATGACAAGTCCAAAACGGGCGCGACGTTTTTTATTGAACCGGAATATGTGCTTGAACTCAATAACGAACTTATAGACTTGACGATTGACGAACGCGAGGAAATAGAAAATATTTTAAAGGAACTTTCCGAAAGGGTAGGCAAACTTTCCGAAAACCTCATAAGCTGTATTGAAATTCTTGCAGAGATTGATTCATATTTCGCATTTGCGGAGTACGGTTATAATATCAAGGGCGTTTTACCCAAAGTCAACGATAGGGGATACATTAATATAATAAAGGGCAGACACCCTCTGATTGATCAAAGTAAAGTTGTTCCCGTCTCGCTTGAAATAGGCGATAAATACAATATTTTATTGCTTAGCGGAGCCAATACGGGCGGTAAGACCGTAACGATGAAAATGACCGGACTGTTTTGTCTGATGGCGGCGTGCGGACTTTATATCCCGGCCGCTTCCGGCAGTTCGGTGTGCATTTTCAAAGGCGTTTATTCCGATATCGGCGACAGTCAGAGCATAGAAGAGGAACTTTCCACGTTTTCTTCGCATATGGAAAACATTGTTAAAATATGCGATAAAGCCGATAAAGACAGCCTTGTGCTTATTGACGAGTTGGGCGGCGGAACCAACCCGGACGAGGGACAAGCCTTGGCGAAAGCTGTCGTAAAATATTTGCTGAATAAAGGTTGTCGCGGTATAATTACTACGCATTTTACGCCTTTGAAAGAGTTTGCATATTCTGTTTCGGGGATTGAAAATGCAAATATGGAGTTCGATTCCGATACGTTAAAGCCGCTCTATCGCATGAAAATCGGCATTCCGGGTGCGAGTAACGCTTTTGCAATAGCCAAAAGACTCGGCATGAACGAAATAATTTTAGACGACGCAGTAAATTTTCTTTCGGACGGAGCAAGGAGCTTTGAAAATATTTTAAGACAGGCGGAGGAAAGCCGCATAGAAGCCGAAAAAAAATTGGCTTCTGCAAAAAATCTCGAAAGGGAATATTATGAAAAGCTCAAATCGGTCGATTCCGAAATCGAGGAACTGAATAAAGAGAGAGAAAAAATAGCGCGTTCCGCCAGAAGCGAGAGCAGAAGAATAATTGCCGACCGCACGTTGAGAGCCAAGCAAATACTCTCCGAAATCGAGGAAATATTTCATAAAGAGGAGATAAGCGAAAGCGATATCGTAAAGGCGCGCACTCTCAAAAATAAACTTTCGGATATCGCATATCAGGAAGAAAACCAAGGCGGCAAAGAGAATAGTTACGAGCAGGCTACCAAAAACAATCTTTCTATCGGTTCGGAAGTATATATAAAGCCCATGGATTGCAGAGGCAGGGTTGTGAATTTTTCCGCCGCCAAGGGCGAAGCCGAAGTTGCGTGCGGAAGCATGAAAGCGCATGTTAAAATCAAAGATTTGTTTTTAACGGGAGCTAAGGAAGTCAAGCAGGAAAAAACAAAGGTCAAACTTATAAAGAATATTCCGGCTTCACGTCCGCTTCTCGAAATCAATTTGCTCGGGCTCACAGTTCAGGAAGCGTTGTACGAGCTTGACAACTTTATCGATAAGGCCGTAACCGATAACCTCGAAGAGATAAAAGTTATACACGGAGTAGGTACGGGAAAACTTAAAAGCGCAATTGCGGAACATTTGAAAAAACATAAAAACGTCGAGAGTTTCCGATTGGGCAAATACGGCGAAGGCGAAACGGGCGTAACTTTTGTAAAACTCAGATAGCAATAAATAGTTTTTACCCTAATACAATAAATATATAAAACAAATTAGGGGTAAACTATTGAAAAATAAAATAATTACTACGGTAGTTACAAATTCGTTGCTTGCCGTAATAGTTCTTGCGGTCAGTTTGGTAGGTTTCTGGGGCGGAAGCACGGCCGTTGCGACATACGAAGACGAAAATCTGTTCTACGGCGGCAATGCCGAAAGCAGTGAGGTGAGCCTTACTTTCAATGTCTACGAGGGGACTTCAAACGTATATGAAATTCTCGATATATTGGATGAATTCAACGTAAAAGCGACGTTTTTTATAGGTGGCTCGTGGGCTGACGACAATGTCGATTGCGTGAGAGAAATTTATAATCGAGGCCATGAATTGGGCAGCCACGGATATTTTCATAAAGATCATTCGAAGCTCGGTTATAATGAAAATATCGAGGAGATACGTCCCAGCGTAAAGCTCATTGAAATGATCTGCGGCAACAAAGTCGGTCTTTTTGCGCCCCCTTCGGGAGCTTTTTCGAATGAAACTCTGGCGGCTTGCCGCGAACTTGGACTTAAAGTTATTATGTGGAGCCGCGATACAATCGATTGGCGGGACAGCGACGTCGGCACAATCGTGAAAAGGGCAACAAAAGAACTCAAAGGCGGCGATATTGTGCTTATGCATCCGAAATCGCACACTGTTACAGCTTTGTCGGAAATATTAACTTACATAAGAGATAACGGTTTAAGCGCCGTTACAGTCTCGCAAAATTTAGGTGAATGATGATACATTATAAAAAATTCAACAACGGTTTAAGACTTATAGTAAACAAAATGTCTTCGCTCATGTCGGTAACGATGGGAATAATCGTTCATACGGGAGCGTCGCAAGAGAGCGACAAAGAGGACGGGATTTCGCATTTTATCGAGCATATGATGTTCAAAGGAACAAAAACCCGTTCGGCATATGAAATTTCCGATCAAATGGACAGAATCGGAGCGCAGGTTAATGCTTTTACCGCAAAAGATATAACGTGCTATTATGCGAAGTCTACAACGGGACACGCTTCCGAGGCGTTCGAAATTCTTGCCGATTTGTTTTTGGAAAGCGTATTCCCCGATGACGAAATGGATAGGGAGAAAGGCGTCGTCATAGAAGAGATAAATATGAATGAAGATACTCCGGACGACTTATGCCTTGATTTGCTTGCCAATGCGTATTTCGGCAATTCCGGTTACGGAAGAAATATCCTCGGCACGCGTAAAAATGTTGAAAATTTCGGCGTTGCGGACATAAAAAATTATATGTCGGAGCATTACGTGCCGCAGAACATCGTTATTTCAATGGCGGGAAATATCGAGCTCGAACTTGCGGAAGAACTTGTGGAAAAATATTTCTCGGATTTGAAAAACGTCGAATACAGACATAAGGATGTAGAGATTTTGCTTAAAGGCGATAGTCTCGTTAAAAAGAAAAAGATTGAACAGGTTCACATCGGCATTGCATTTCCTTCGGTAAAAAGAAACGATAAATTTTATGATGCAACGCAGATTCTCAACGCCGTGCTTGGCGGCAGTATGTCGTCGCGATTGTTTCAGACCGTCAGAGAAAAACTCGGGCTGGCTTATACCGTTTATTCCTATGTTTCAAGCTACGCGGAGGCAGGCGCGCTTTGCGTTTATGCCGGCGTAAATTGCGAAAAGTACAAGCAGTCGTTCGACGCAATCAACGAATGTATTGCGGACATACGGAGAAAAAATTTATCCGAAGACGAATTTGCGCGCGGTAAAGAACAACTTATTTCTTCTTCGATTTTCTCGCAGGAAAGCACGAGCTCTCAAATGCTTTTATTCGGCAAGGAACTTTTATATAACGATAAAATATACAATTTCGAAGAACGCGTGAATAGAATCAACGGGGTAACTTTCGATGATGTTCTGGACGCTATCGACGTAAATTTCGACTACGACGGTAAGGCTTGCGCGCTTGTCGGCAATGTGGACAAGCCTTTGAATTAAATGATGAACGACGATATAAAAACCGGTTTTGAACCGTTTTTCGATTCTGAGAGCAAAGTGCTTATTTTGGGAAGTTTTCCTTCAGTCAAGAGCCGCGAAACGGGATTTTATTACGGAAATAAGAGCAACAGATTCTGGAAGACGTTGAGCGACTTTTTCGGAGACGAAAAACCTCAGACGGTTGAAGAGAAAAAAGCGTTTTTGACAAAACATTGCATAGCTCTGTGGGATATTACTCTGAAATGCAGAATTTCATGTTCGAAGGACGAGACAATATCCGATTATACCGTTGCGCCGATAAGCCGAATTCTCGAAAATGCCGATATCAGGCTTATTATTTTAAACGGGAGACGGGCGGCCAAAATTTTTGCCGATAATTATAAAAATGTCGGCGTGCCCGTAGCGGAACTTACTTCAACGAGTATGAGGAATATTTATTTTGATTGCGGAGAATGGTATGACGCCCTATCGGGAGTTTTTAAACGAACTTAATGCCAACGCCGACGAAAACTATCGGGAATTTCATAAAAAACTTCTGAAAAACGATAAAATAAACGTAATCGGCGTGCGCGTTCCGATTTTAAGGAAATTCGCAAAAAAGTATATCGGAAAAATAAATTTGCTTCTTTCGTTTCCGGACGAATACTATGAAGTTACGTTCATTAAGCTATCGGCCGTTTCTCTGCTTACATACGAAGAATTGCTTCCGAAACTTGACGGATGCGTAAAATTAATCGATAATTGGGCGACGTGCGATTGCTTTATTCCAAAATGCATCGAAAGTCATAAAGAAGAATTTTTACCTTATATACGCGAATATATAGGCCGCAAAGGTGAATTCGAACAGAGATTTACGCTTGTAACCCTATTGCATTTTTATGTTGAAGAGAGATATCTCGAAGAGATTTTTTCGCTTGCAGAGAGATGCGATACGTCAATGTATTATGTTCATATGGCGGTCGCTTGGCTGATTGCCGAAACGCTTGTTAAATATTATTCGCGCGGAATAAGTTTTTTGCTTGAAAATACGCTTGATAAGAGAACGCATAATAAAGCCATACAAAAGGCGTTGGAAAGTTTCAGACTTTCCGACGATGAAAAAAATTATCTGAAAGGTATTAAAAGATAAATATGGAAATCAAACAACAATTAACAAAAGAATTCAAACTCCGTCCCGACCATGTAGAGAATATTTTAAAATTGCTGGACGAAGGCAATACCATTCCTTTTATTGCCCGTTACAGAAAAGAAATGACGGGCGCAATAGACGATCAGGTTCTGCGTGAGCTCAACGACAGATACGAATATCTGAAAAATCTGAACAAGCGCAAGGTTGAAGTTGCCTCTGCGATTACGGAACAAGGCAAGATGACCGACGATATTCAAACGGCAATAAACGGCGCGCAGACTATGACCGAAGTCGAGGACATTTATCGTCCATACAAGCAGAAGAAGAAAACAAGAGCTTCCGTTGCCATAGAAAAGGGATTGCAGCCGCTTGCGGATTTTATTCTTGCGCAAGAGGGAAATCCGTATGAATATGCCGAGTCGTTTATCAGCGACGAAAAGGGCGTTGCGACCGCGCAAGACGCAATAAACGGCGCAAAAGACATAATAGCGGAAATTATTTCGGACAATGCGGAAATCAGGAAAAAATTGCGCGGATTGTTTGAAAATCACGGTGAAATGCAGGTCAAAGCCGTAAAAGAGGACGAGAAGGGCACTTATTCGATGTACTCGGAATATTCCGAACTCGTATCGGAAATCAAAGACCACCGTATACTTGCGATAAACAGGGGCGAAAAAGAAGAATTTCTTAAAGCCAAAATTTATTTCAATCCCGATATTGCAAAGCGCGTTTGCACTGCAAAATACATAAAATCGCAACAGAGCGAATGTGCCGCGTTGATTGAAGAAGCCGCCGACGACGGATACGACAGGTTAATCGAGCCTTCCGTTGAGCGTGAAGTACGGGCAAAACTTACCGAAAGAGCCGAAGAACAGGCAATTAAAATGTTCGAAGTAAATCTTCGCCCGCTTTTATTGCAACCTCCGGTGAAAGGCAAAGTCGTTTTGGGGCTCGATCCGGGTTTCAGAACAGGCTGTAAAGTGGCGGTGGTTGACGAAACCGGGAAAGTGCTCGCAACTTCCGTAATTTATCCCGTTCCCCCCAAAAACGATATCGAGGGCGCGAAAAAGATTATGAAAGAGCTTATATCAAAGCACAAAGTGGATATAATCTCAATCGGGAACGGAACCGCGAGCAAAGAAACGGAAATTTTTGTCGCCGAACTTATCAAGGAAATAGGCGGGAATATAAGCTACGCCGTCGTAAGCGAAGCGGGCGCAAGCGTCTATTCCGCGAGCAAACTTGCCGTAGAAGAATTTCCGGATTTCGACGTAACTCAACGCTCCGCCGTCTCTATTGCGAGAAGATTGCAGGATCCCCTTGCCGAACTTATAAAAATCGATCCCAAATCCATAGGGGTAGGGCAGTATCAGCATGATATGAATTCGAAAAGGCTCGATACTGTGCTTGCGGGCGTGTTGGAGGACTGCGTAAACAGCGTCGGAGTAGACTTGAATACGGCAAGCGTTTCCCTTTTGAAATACGTTTCGGGACTTAATTCCGGAATAGCAAAAAATATCGTCGCTTTCAGAGAACAAAACGGCAAATTCACTTCACGTTCGCAGCTTTTAAAAGTTTCAAAGTTAGGTGAAAAAGCGTATGAGCAGTGCGCCGGCTTTTTGCGTATTCCCGGGGCGGAAAATATTCTCGACAATACCGCCGTCCATCCCGAATCGTATAAAAAAGCCGAAAAACTCATATCGCTTTTCGGTTACAGCGACGACGACGTCAGAAACAGTAAATTGAGCGAATTGTCGGATAAAGTGAAGATGTTCGGCGAAATCAAAGCGGCCGAATACTGCGAACTCGATAAAGCCACAATGAACGATATAATAGCCGAGTTGGTTAAGCCGGGAAGAGATATCCGCGACAGTTTGCCTCAAAGGAAACTGAGAAAAGATATTCTCGGCATAGACGATCTTGCCGTGGGCATGGAAGTGGAAGGAACCGTCAGAAACGTAATCGATTTCGGTGCGTTTATTGATATAGGCGTTCACGAAGACGGTTTGGTACATATTTCCGAGATAACCGACAGATACATAAGGCACCCTTCCGACGTGTTAAAAGTCGGTCAACAGGTAAAAGCCGTTATAATTAGCCTCGACAAAAAGAAGCACAGAATAGGGCTGTCGTTAAAGCAAGTTAAAAAGCAGGCCAATTGACTTGACATTGTCGCCCGTTTATTGTAAACTTTTACTGTAAATTTTCGGAGGAGATAAAAATGTTTGAAGAAATTGCGAAAATACTTGCCGAACAACTCGGTATACCGCAGTCAAAAATAACCGAGGATAGCGAAATTGTCAAAGATCTCGGCGCCGATTCCCTTGATGTAGTGGAACTCTTGATGACGCTTGAAGACAATACTGGCAAAGCTATTCCGGAGGATAAGGTTACCGACCTCAAAACCGTGGGCGACGTTGTCAAACTTCTCGAATCGCTGTAATTTTCGAAAAATCGCGGTGGCTCAGTCATGAGCCACCTGTTTTTTTATTGTTTTAATGCAAAACCGAGCGATATAATAATCAATATCTGCGCGGATATTGATTATAAAAAAGGAGCAAAAAATTCGGGCTTCGCAAGGGAGCCCGAATTCAGCTTTTTTAGTTATAAGTGCAAGTCAAACAATTATATTTATTAATCTTTTCGGAACGAGAATAAATTTTTTTACGACCTTGCCTTCGAGACAGACTTTTATATTTTCGTCGGAAAGCACGATTTCTTTTATCTCGTTCTCCGACATGTCTGCCGGTACAGTTATTTTAGTCTTTATTTTGCTGTTTACCTGAACGGCATATTCAAAATCGTTTTCTCCGCATTTGCTTTCGTCGTATACAGGCCATTTTTCATAAGCTATGGTTCCGTTATGACCTAACTTCGTGTTCCAGATTTCCTCAGTCAAAAACGGAATTACGGGATTAAGCAACTTGATTAACCCCTCGGCATATTCCAAAGGAAGATTTTTTCCGTCGGCGATTTCCTTGACTACTGCGTTGAAGAAAATCATCATCTGCGAAATTGCCGTATTGATTTTCATTGCCTCGTAATCTTCGCTGACTTTTTTTACGGTCTGATTGTATATTTTTTCGAGGTTTTTATTGGGAGCGGGAGAAATTACGTCGCTTTCGCAATAAATTCGGTAAATTCTGTCTATGAATTTCTTGATGCCCTCGATATTCGAAGTGTTCCATGGTTTGGTATCGGCGACCGGGCCCATAAACATCTCATACATTCTCATAACGTCGGCGCCGTAGTCGCGCACAATATCGTTGGGATTTATAACGTTGCCGAGGCTCTTTGACATTTTATTTCCGTCCTCACCCAGAATCATTCCCTGATGAAACAGTTTTTTGAATGGTTCTTTATACGGGCACAGCCCTTTGTCGTATAAAAAATTGGTCCAGAAACGCGAGTAGAGGAGATGGCCTACCAAATGTTCCTTGCCGCCGAGATAGAAATCAACGGGAAGCCAATGTTTCAAAAGCTCGTAATCGGCAAATTCCTTGTCGTTGTGAGGATCGCAATAGCGCATAAAATACCAGCTCGAACCGGCGGAACCGGGCATAGTGGTAGTTTCGCGCTTTCCTTTTTTGCCGTTGACGACTACATTAACCCATTCTGTTGCATTTTCGAGAGGAGCATTGCCATCGTGAGCTTTGTAATCAGTCATCGGAGGCAGGACGAGGGGAAGTTGACTGTCATCGAGTAAAGCGATTTCACCGTCTTCGAGGTGAACTACCGGAAGAGGTTCGCCCCAATATCTTTGACGCGCGAATATCCACTCGCGAAGTTTGTAAGTTACGGTCTTTTTACCGCAGTTATGTTCAACCAGCCATTCGGCCATTTTGTCGATAGCCTGACGCTTGTTCAATCCGTTTAAAAAACCGGAATTTATGTGAAGGCCGTCGCCGGTGTAGGCTTCTTTTGAAATATCGCCGCCTTCCAAAACCTGTATTATGTGAATATTGAATTTTTTGGCAAATTCGTAGTCGCGAGTGTCGTGAGCGGGCACTGCCATAATAGCGCCCGTGCCGTAAGAGGTCAGAACGTAGTCCGAGATATATATGGGTATTTTCTTATCCGTGGCCGGGTTTATCGCGTATGCGCCGATGAATACGCCCGTTTTTTCCTTATTAAGCTCAGTGCGTTCGAGTTCCGATTCGCTTGCGCACAGCTTTTTATAATTTTCCACTTCGGTTTTATGAAGAGGAGACGTAATTTCGTCAACGAGCTTATGTTCCGGAGCAAGCACGCAATATGTCGCGCCGAAAAGCGTGTCGCAACGGGTGGTAAAGACGGTAAAAGACTTATCAGAGTCTGCTATTTTGAAATCGATATTTGCGCCTTCGGACTTGCCTATCCAATTTCTTTGGGCAACTTTGGAGGCTTCGGACCAATCCAAATCATTGAGACCGTCCAAAAGTCTTTCGGCGTATTTATTTATGTCGATAACCCATTGTTTCATATTTTTGCGAACAACAGGATATCCTCCGCGTTCGCTTTTCCCGTCGATAATCTCGTCGTTGGCAAGCACGGTTCCGAGTTCTTCGCACCAATTCACCGGCGTTTCCACGTATCGGGCAAGACCGGCTTTGCAGAGTTGTTTGAATATCCATTGCGTCCATTTGTAATATGACGGATCGCATGTGGAAACAGTCTGATCCCAATCGTAAGAAAGTCCGAGCATTTTAAGTTGGGATGTGAACGTCTTTATATTTTCCTGTGTAAATCCTTCCGGATTGTGTCCCGTTTTAATCGCATATTGTTCTGCCGGAAGGCCGAAACTGTCGAAACCTATAGGGTGAAGAACGTTATAACCCTGCATTCTTTTCATTCGTGCCAAGATATCGGTTGCGGTGTAGCCTTCGGGATGACCTACATGAAGGCCTGCGCCGGAGGGATAGGGGAACATATCCAGAACATAATATTTCGGTTTTGAGAAATCATGCAAATCGGTATGGAAAGTTTTGTTTTTATCCCAATATTCTATCCATTTTTTTTCTATTTTGTTGAAATCCGTGTAAGCCATATAATTACCTTTGATTTTTATTTAACGATTAAATTATAGCTTTATTTGTTTCAAATAGCAAATATTTTGAGCCCGAAAGCTCTTTTATTGTTGACAAAACGTGATTATTGTATTAATATAGTAGGCACTTGAACGAAGACAAGTACCTCCGAAAAATTTTCAGAGAGTGCGCGGCTGCTGCGAGCGCATAATTTCGAGGATCAAGGGAAACCGCTTCATTTATGTTTCAAGATTTATAAAAGCGGTCCTTTACAGGGCAATTAAGGTGGAACCGCGCAAATCAGTTTGCGTCCTTAAACAATAGCTTTCTATTGTTTAAGGTTTTTTTTATGGAGGATTTATGGAAGTTTTATTGAAAAGCGGAGAAAAGATCAATTTAACCGAAGGCGCCGATTGCAATGCCGTTGCGCTTCAAATAAGCGAAGGGCTCGCAAGAAACGCCGTGGCCGCAAAAATCAACGGGAAATTATGCGATTTATCAACCAAACTTAAAGAAAAAGATGTTGTTGAAATCGTTACGCTCAAAGAGAAAGAGGGGCTTGAAGTATATCGCCATACTTGCGCGCATGTGCTTGCACAAGCGTTGAAAAATATATATCCCACATGTAAACTCGCAATAGGCCCCGTAGTCGAAAACGGATTTTATTACGATATCGATTTCAATACGCCCATAACTCAGGATGACTTTGCCAAGATTGAAATGGAGATGGATAAAATAATCAAATCCAAAATTCCTGTGGAAAGGTTTGAGTTGCCGCGCGAAGACGCAGTTAAACTCATGAAAAAATACGGCGAAACTTACAAAGTCGAACTGATCAACGATCTTCCCGAAGACGCAGTTATTTCCTTTTATAAGCAAGGTTCGTTTACCGACCTTTGCCGCGGACCGCATCTTCCCAATACGGGAAAGATTAAAGCGTTTAAACTTACTTCTCTTACGGGAGCATATTGGCGCGGCAACGAAAAAAATAAGATGCTTACGAGAATTTACGGCACCGCGTTCGAAAAGAAGAGCCAGATGGAAGAGTATCTCGTTGCGGTTGAAGAGGCAAAGAAACGCGACCACAATAAACTCGGCAGAGATCTCGGCATATTTATGACTTCCGACGTCATTGGGCAGGGATTGCCGATTCTTATGCCCAAGGGCGCAAAAATGATTCAGATATTGTCGCGTTTCGTTGAAGACGAAGAGGAAAAGCGCGGTTTTATGATAACAAAAACGCCTTTGATGGCTAAGTCCGATTTATATAAAATTTCCGGACATTGGGACCATTACCGCGATAAAATGTTTGTTTTAGGCGAAGTGGACGAAAAAGGCGCAAGCGTGAACGGTGAAGAAATAATGGCGTTGCGTCCTATGACTTGTCCTTTTCAATATCAGATTTTCAAAAACGGGCTGAAAAGTTACAGGGACCTTCCTTGCAGATATTCAGAAACGGCGACTGAGTTCAGAAAAGAGGCTTCCGGAGAGATGCACGGACTTATAAGAGTAAGACAGTTTACGCTTTCCGACGGGCATATCATATGCACAAAAGAGCAGGTCGAAGACGAATTCAAACGGTGTCTCGATTTGAGCTATTATCTTTTGGACGCGCTCGGAATGCGCGACGACGTTACGTTCAGATTTTCCAAACGCGGGGCGTCGAAATCGGATAAATATATTGATAACGACGAAGCGTGGATCAATACCGAAGCTATGATGAAAAAAATCCTCGACGATTTGAAACTCGATTACGTTGAAGCCGACGACGAGGCGGCTTTTTACGGACCTAAACTCGATGTTCAGATCCGCAACGTATACGGCAAGGAAGATACTCTCATAACAATTCAAATCGACTTTGCCGCAGGCCATAGCTTCGAAATGCAATATGTTGACGCCGACGGAAGCAAGCAGACGCCTTACGTTATCCACCGCAGTTCGATAGGTTGCTATGAAAGAACTCTTGCCTTTCTTATCGAAAAGTACGGGGGAGCTTTCCCTCTTTGGATGTGCCCTACGCAGGTTAAAATTCTTCCCATTACCGACAGAACGCTCGGTTATGCCGAGGAAATTTCGGCGAAATTGCAAGCGCGCGGATTGAGATGCGAAGTAGACAGGCGTAACGAAAAAATCGGATATAAAATCAGAGAAGCCAAAATGGAAAAAATTCCTTATGTTCTCGTCGTTGGCGATAAAGAAGCCGAAGAAGGCACGGTAAACGTCAATAAACGCGGAACAGAGAATAAAGAAACGCTTGATTTTGCCGTTTTTGCCGATAAAATCGTCGAAGAAAATTCAAATAAAGTTATTTTCTGATTGAAATTGTTTGACAATTTACAATTGCAAGTGTATTATGTTAACGTTAAGTAAAGGCTAACCCTTTCGCCGTGCGGATGTTTTGTTCGGCAGATAATGTAATTAAGGTTTAATACCTAACATTTATCGGGTTGCTTTTGCAACCCGATTTTTATTGTATAGAGGTATATGACAATCAAAGACTTATATTCTGTGAACGAAGCAATAAGAGATAAGGAAGTCAGAGTTATTGCAAACGACGGCACGATGATCGGCGTTATGAGCAGTATACAGGCGCAGAAGTTGGCCGACGAAGCCGAACTTGACCTTGTCAAAATTTCACCGAACGCCGTGCCCCCCGTATGCAAGATTATGGATTACTCCAAATTCAAATACGAGCAGGCCAAACGCGATAAGGAAAATCGTAAAAATCAGACAATCGTCGAGATTAAAGAAATAAGGCTTTCGATGACGATAGACGTAGGCGATATTGCCGTTAAATCAAAGCAATGCCTTAAATTTCTCGAAGCCGGCAACAAGGTCAAGGTCTCGATAAGAATGAAGGGGCGCGAAAACGCCCGTGCATATCAAGGCGTAAAGGTTATGCAGGATTTTTTCGATGGACTCGGAGGAAAAGCGGTTCAGGATAAAAAGCCCGTAACCGAAGGCAGATTCATAACAATGATGCTTTCGCCCGCAAAACAATAAAACAGTAAATTATCATTTTGGAGGATAAATATATGCCTAAGCAGAAATCTCACAGCGGCAGTAAAAAACGCTTTTGGCTTACCGGCACCGGCAAGGTTAAAAGACCTCACGGCGGTAAGAACCATAAAGCCGAAACCAAAGACAGAAAGAGAAAAAGAAATTTGCGTAAAAATACTCTCGTTTCGAGCGCAACGGAATCTAACGTGAAAGCGATGATTCCTTATAAGGATTAATGGAGGTCTGAGAATATGCGTATTAAAAGAACCGTAAACGCTTTAAAAAAGCGTAGAAAGATATTGCGCCTTGCAAAAGGTTATCGTGGTTACAAGTCCAAGAATTACAGAATTGCGCGTCAGGCTGTAATGAAGTCCTTGAATTATGCGTTCATAGGAAGAAAACTCAGAAAGCGCGATATGCGCAGCCTTTGGATTGCGCGTATTAACGCCGCGGCGAGAGTTAACGGGTTATCATACTCTAAATTTATGCACGGACTTAAATCTGCGGGCATCAATCTTAACAGAAAAGTGCTTGCTGATTTAGCCGTTAACGACGCTCAAACGTTTGCTTCTCTTGCCGAGAAAGCTAAGCAGGCATTATAAACAATTTTATTAAGCCTTTTGTTTAAAAGGCTTAATTTTTTATATGGTAATTACGTCAAGAAGTAATCCGCAAATCAAAGAATTGATAAAACTGAACGATAAAAAATTCAGAACGGATAAGGGCTTATATCTCGTCGAAGGTATCAAGCCCGTTTGCGAATGTATATCTGCGGGTTGCGTTATTGATAAAATTATTTGCACGGAGAAATACGCCCTTAAATTTGACAATCCGATAGTTGTCAGTGATGGGGTTTTCGGCGCTTTTTCAAGCGAAAAAACACCGCAAGGCGTTATTGCTACGGTAAAGATTCCGCAAAATGAACTTAAAGCGCCATCGGGTTCTTGTTTGCTGCTCGATTGCTTACAGGATCCCGGTAACATCGGAACCATTATACGTACCGCAAATGCCGCCGGATACAGGCAAATTTATATGATAAATTGCGCAGATCCGTATTCGCCGAAAGCGGTGCGCGCAAGTATGAGCGGTATTTTTTTCGTTGAGATTATTCAAGGCGCAAAAGAAGATATATTAAAACTTCTCGGCAATATTCCGATTATCTGCGCGGATATGCAAGGCGAAAATTTATTCGATTTTGTTCCGCCTGAGAAATTCTGCTTATGTATAGGCAACGAAGGAGCCGGACTTAGCCGGGAAATTAAAGAACATTGCTCATACAGCATAAGTATTCCAATGGCAGACACATGCGAGAGCCTTAATGCCGCCGTGGCGGCCGGAATTGCAATGTATACACTAAAAGATCGTAATTTAAAATGAGGTGAAGATAACATGTCAGGACATTCCAAGTGGCACAACATTCAAGCCAAAAAGGGGAAAACAGACGCCGCGCGCGGAGCGGTTTTCACTAAATTGGGAAGAGAGATTGCCGTTGCCGCAAAAAATAATCCCAATCCGGATACAAACTCCAAACTTGCGGACGTTATTGCTAAGGCAAAAGCGGCCAATATGCCGAATGAAACAATTAAGCGTTCCATAGCAAAAGCTGCCGGCGAATTGGCGGGTAAAGATTATAAAGAGCTCACATACGAAGGATATGGCGCAGGCGGAGCCGCCGTAATCATAAAAACTCTTTCCGACAACGTTAACCGAACCGCCGGCGATGTCCGTTCGGCAATGTCGAAATGCGGCGGACAGATGGGCAACAGCGGTTGCGTTTCGTATATGTTTGACAACAAAGGCATATTTGTTATCGAGAGAACCGTCGCGCTTGACGAAGATACCATGATGGAATATTGTCTGGAAGCCGGCGCAGACGATTATACGGTTGAGGACGATGTTTACGAAGTTTATACAACTCCCGAAAATTGGTCTGCAGCAAGACAATATTTTGAGAGCAAGGGCGTAACTTTCCTCGAAGCCGAAATCAAAATGATTCCGCAAAACTATATAACTCTCGACGGCGAAAAACTCGAACAATTCGAAAAAATGCTCGATAAACTTAACGAACTTGACGACGTGCAGGACGTATATCATAACGTCGATTTGCCCGAGGACGAAGAGGAATAAAGTTTTAATTTGTTTTAAACGCGGCGCAACCGTTTGTTGCGCCGCGTTTTTCGCAATTTTTATTGAAAATTTACTCCGAACTATATTAGAGTACGTATTGATATCGTCGTTTGCTTGCGGAAGTACGCATTGCTTTGCTGATTATCGGGTTATGTATATTTTTGGGAAACGGATTATCTGACCAATCCAATGAACGGCTTTAAGGGAGGAACATTTTAAGAACTTCAAAAATATTATAGAAATAGCGCATATAAACACAATTGTTGCGCAAGATATTTTTACAAGCGGCAACGCTTTAATATATATGCTTATTTGTTAAAGCGTTGAACGTTTTGACGAATGAGCGAAGGGGGTATTCGTTTTTGAGTACTCCCTATGTATTTTTACGGATTGCAAAAAATAAAATATTTATATGTTGCGGAAAACATTAAATTTTTTCAAAAAATATATATTTTTTGTTTTATTTTCGGCAATTCTCATATTTTCACCGCTGTATTTGCCGAAAATCAATGCCGGCGCGAGCACCGATGACAAGAATATCATAGTATTAAATATATGGCAAATAGATAATTTCGAAGGCGGTCAAGGATCGCGTACAGGATATTTACAGAGAATCGGCGACGATTTCAGAGCCGAAAACAGCAACGTATTTATCAAAGTCAACTCGGTAAGCTCCGAATCAATTGCAACAAACTTAAACAACGGCAACATACCGGACATGATTTCATACGGAGCGGGAATAACGGGACTTGAAAATTATTTGTCGGGCGAAGCGCCTTATGTAACGTGGTGCAGGGGCGGATACTGTATTCTCGCCGTAGACGAAAGCGCGGATTTTACCGATATCTCGCCGTTGAATACTGTGATTAATTCGGGTAAAGACAATTTAACAGGGGCGGTTGCGTTGCTGTGCGGTCTGAACGGCGCAAAAGAAGACAATCCGACGTCGGCATATTTAAAGTTGATCGGACAAAAATATAAATATTTGCTCGGAACACAGAGAGATATTTTCAGACTGAAAACAAGGAATACGCCGTTTAAAGTATTTCCCGTAAACGTGTTCAACGACTTGTATCAGGATATCTCAATAACGACAAATGACGATATTAAAAGGGATATGTCGGAACGCTTCATTAAATTCCTTATCGGCAAGAGCGGGAATCTCGAATCGGTCGGATTGATGCACGACGACGTCAAAATCTATAACGACGAGATGAGCGCAATGGAAAACATAGATTTTAAATATACTATAAAATGTCCGATTAGCGAAAATTATAAAAAAGAGTTAAAACGGGCAATCGCAAATAATAACTCAAATAAACTGAAAAACCTACTTAAATAATTGAAAATAATATATAAAAGTGTTATTATATAGGGGTAGAAATTTGTCTGTATCGGATAATTCTGCATTGCGGGGAATTTACTGCGACAAAAATTTTACGTTTTGCAATAATACAACTTTCGGTTTGGGCGGCAAATGTAAAGGGGCTTATTATCCAAGGTCAATAAAAGAAGCTGCTCTTATTTTTGAAAATTTGAAAAACTGCGACGAAGAATTTTTGGTTTTAGGCGCGGGCTCCGATATTTTAGCTTCCGACGACGGATTCAACGGATACGTAATTCATACCAAATATCTCAAAAATATTTCGGTTTGCGGCAACAAAGTTATATCGGAAAGCGGAGTGAGTGTTCGCGAGCTGTTGAAGTTTTGCATAGACAATTCGCTTTCCGGCGCGGAATTTCTTGCAGGTATCCCTGCAACGATAGGCGGCCTTACATATATGAATGGCGGGGCAATGGGGACGAGCATTGCCGATATTATTGCTTCTGTTACGATTTTTGATGGCAAATTAAAGAATTTTGCTAAAAATTTGTGCGAATTTGGCAATAAACATAGTATTATGCGTAACATAAACTGCATAATTTTGAAAGTTGAACTGTGTTTAAACAAGGCCGACGGTAAAAATATCAAAGACAATATTGCAAGGACTTTAAAATTACGTTCAGGACAGCCGAAAGGCAAGAGTTGCGGTTGCGTATTTAAAAACCCGGAGGGCAGAAGCGCCGGTGAAATCATAGATGGTTGCGGACTTAAAGGTAAATCCGTAGGCGACGCTTTTGTCAGTTCTGAACACGCCAATTTCATTATCAATAAGGGCAGCCGAGCGTCGGACGTTTATAATTTAATCAAACTCGTCAAAGAAACCGTTTATTCAAAAACAGGTATAAATTTGTGCGAAGAGGTCGTTTACATAGGAGATTTTAATGATTCTTTCAGCTGATTATCATACTCATACGCCTTATTCTCACGGTGAAAATACCGTTCTCGAAAACGCTCGTGCGGCTAAAAAACTCAGACTGAAACAGATAGCGATAACCGACCATGGTTTCAACCATCTATTATTCGGACTAAAAAGAAAGAAATTACCCGATTTGAGAGCGGAGTGCATAGAAGCGGAGAAAATCACCGGCGTCAGAGTGCTTATGGGCATGGAGAGCAACCTTATTTCACTCGGCGGACAAACCGACATGACGGAAAACGATTTGAAATTTTTCGACATATATCTTTGCGGTATTCACGAGGTTTTGAAATATAAGAGCTTTTCGGACATGTTCAACATAATGTTAAAAAATTATACCGCATATAAATTCGGCAAAAAACCTTCCGATAATGTTATCGCAAACACTACAAAAGCATATATCAACGCCATTAAAAATAATCCGATAGACATTCTTACGCATATCAATTACAAATGTTACTGCAATTTGGAAGAGGTGGCCAAATGTTGCGCGGATTACGGCACTTATATCGAAATTAACACAAAAAAGAGGCATATTTCTGCCGAAGAACTTAATCTTATGGCCTCAACGGGCGTAAGATTTGTCATTGATTCGGACGCTCATTCCGCAGACAGAGTCGGCGACACGAAGATTGCCGAAGAGATTTTAAAAGACGCGGATGTTCCGCTCGAACAAATCGATAATATCGACGGAAGATTGCCGAAGTTCCGTTTCAGCGAATATAAACTTAAAAATTTATAATATCTATGTTCAATTTCACTGAGGAAATCAAAAACGAAATAATCGCAACGCCGCTTACGTCGGTCGACCAAAAGCTAAGCATGCTTTCCGCTTTTATCAGGACAAGCGGCAGTTTTATCTCGCGCGGCGGTGTTTTCGGTTTCGAAGTAGTAACCGAAAACGAGCGCACGGCGGAGTTTTTTACCGATATGTTGGAAGATTCATTCGGCATTGACGTAGTTATTTCGGAGGCCAAACAGGATATTCTCAGCGGAAGATATAAGCTCGCTTTTGAATGTGTTAACGAGAAAGCGCAAAATTTATTAATCAAACTCGGTTTGGTCGGTTCCGACGAAGACGGTAAATTCATGATTTTCGGTATCGATGAAAATCTTATTTCAACGGAAGACAAGATGAAAGCATACCTTAAAGGGGCCTTCCTCGGCGGGGGATGCTGTACTTTGCCGGATGAAGAAAGTTACAGCCGCACGGGTTATCATTTCGAAGTTGTTTTTGCAAATAAAGCCACAGCGAGCAATTTTTGTGAAATTCTGGCCGATTTCGATATCATAGCAAGACTTGTTGCGCGAAAAGACAACGCCGTCGTTTATGTTAAAAGCAAAGAAGTTATTTCGGATCTGCTCAATTATATGGATTGTTTTTCGTGTCTTGAAAAGCTCGATAAAATCGTTGAGTTCAAAGACAGACAGAACAACGAAAACCGCGTAAACAACTGCTCGGTTTCGAATATTGACAAGACTTTGAAAGCATCGGTAAATCAGGTTCGTGCAATTGAAATAATTTCGGAAACGATAGGGTTGAAGAGTCTTAATAAGCAATTGTTCGACGTCGCCGTAACAAGACTTGCGGACAAAAGCGCTTCGATGCAGGAGTTGGCCGAACGGTTAAATATCTCAAAGAGTTGTTTGAATCATAGAATAAGAAAAATTCTCGAATTGGCGCAATCGCTCAATTGAGGCGGAAAACACATATGACTGATTTTGTACATTTACATCTTCATACCGAATACTCGCTGCTTGACGGCGCATGCAAAATCGATAATTTAATCGATTATTGCAAGAAGAACGGAATCGACACCGTCTGCATAACCGACCACGGCAATATGTACGGTACGCTTCAACTTGCCGAAAAGGCTTCAATCGCAGGGTTGAAATACATAATCGGTTGCGAGTTTTATATTACGTCAGATATGTACGACAAGAGTTCGAATACGGCCGAACACCTTATTTTGCTTGCAAAAAACAAAATAGGTTATAAAAATCTCGTTCAACTTGATTCGATGGCTTTTGTTGACGGGTTTTATTATAAACCCAAAATCGACTATAAAGTTTTAAAAGAACATTCCGAAGGGATAATCTGTCTTTCTGCCTGTCTTGCCGGCGGAATACCGCGCAGATTGCTTGCCTCTGATTATGAGGGTGCAAAAGAACTTGCGCTTTATCTGAAAGATATTTTCAAAGATGATTTTTATATCGAAATTCAGGATCACGGAATAGAGGAAGAGCACAGAATTCTGCCTCTTTTGGTAAAGCTCGCAAATGAAATAGGAGCTGAGCTTGTTGCAACAAACGACGTTCATTACATTGAAGCGGCCGATGCGGAGATGCAGGACGTTCTGATGTGCATCCAAATGAAAAAGCAGCTTGACGATCCCAAAAGAATGAAATTTGCCACGCAGGAATTTTATTTCAAGACGGGCGACCAAATGGCCGCGCTTTTCCCCGGTTTGCCTCAGGCAATCAAAAATACGCGCGTCATTGCCGACAAAGTATATGAACCGGCATTCAATCTCGATAAAAAAGGTTATCCCATTAAAGACAAGACTCTTATCCCGGTATATACCGCTCCGGACGGAATGACTTCCGAGGAGTATCTCAGACAACTTACCGATAAAGGTCTTAAAGCTCGCTATAAAAACCTTACCCAACGCGAACTTGACAGAGCGGAATATGAGTTGAATATCATATGCGGAATGGGATACGCCGATTATTATCTGGTAGTTTGGGACTTTATCAATTGGTCCAAAGAGCAAGGCATACCCGTCGGCCCGGGGCGCGGCTCAGGCGTCAGTTCCATTGTGGCCTATTCAATAGGAATTACAGATGTCGAACCGCTTCAATACGATTTGCTTTTTGAAAGGTTTCTTAATCCGGACCGTGTGTCTATGCCGGATTTCGATATTGATTTCTGTACGGACAGGCGTGAAGAGACTATTGATTACGTGCGCAATAAATACGGCAAGGAAAACGTCTGTCAAATAGTTACATTCGGCACGATGGCTGCAAAGAACTCCATTAAAGATGTCGGCCGTGTAATGCGCGTTCCGTATTCCGAGACTGACAGATTGACTAAAATAATGGACGGCAAAACTTCGATAAGCGACCTTTTGGGGCGCAGAATAGACGCAGCAAAAGAAAAACTCGACCGAGAAACGGAACCGGATAAAATCGCCGATTTGGAACAAAAGCTCAACGAACTCAAAAGCGTTAAAAACAAAGAATTCTGCGAAATTTATGAAAGCGACGACGTTTTGCGCAGAGTTATCGATATGGCGCTTAAAATCGAAGGCATGCCGAGGCAAACCGGTATGCATGCCGCCGGCGTGGTTATTTGCCAAAAGAGAATTGCCGACAACGTGCCTCTTTCGAGGAACGGCAACGATATAACCACACAGTTCGTGGCAAAGGAAATAGAAGCACTTGGCATGCTTAAAATGGACTTCCTCGCGCTTGTTACGCTAACCGATATTAAAAAGTGCGTGGATTATATAAAGGAAGACGCCGGTATCGACGTTGATTTCAATAAGATTGGTTATGAAGACAGCGGCGCATACTCGCTTATCGCCGAAGGCGATACAGACGGTGTGTTCCAACTTGAAGCGGGCGGAATGAAGAGGTTTATGAAAACGCTTAAACCGGACTGTCTCGAAGATCTGATAGCGGGCGTGTCCTTATATCGTCCTGGTCCGATGAAATTTATTGATTCGTTTTGCGCGCGCAAACACGGCGTGGAAACAATAATTTATGACTGCCCGCAGGAAGAAAAGATACTTAAAGTTACATATGGCATTCCCGTATACCAGGAACAGGTAATGCAGATTTTCCAGGACCTTGCCGGTTTTTCGTTGGGCGAAGCCGATCTCGTGCGCCGCGCCATGGGCAAAAAAGACAAGAAAACGCTGATGGCGCAAAAGGAAAAATTCATTAACGGCGGCGTAAGCGATATAAACGGAAGTCATATAACCGGTTGCGTCAATAACGGAATTTCGCCGAATATAGCAAATAAGATATTCGGCGATATGGAAGGTTTTGCTTCATATGCGTTCAATAAATCTCATG
Organism: uncultured Clostridia bacterium; assembly: GCA_947628505.1. Lineage (GTDB taxonomy): Bacteria > Bacillota > Clostridia > Christensenellales > Borkfalkiaceae > Coproplasma. The sequence goes on along the minus strand of CANRAD010000012.1, from coordinate 6,439 downwards.
CTGCCGCATACGCTACGCTTGCCTATCAGACGGCTTGGCTGAAAAAGTATTATTGCAAAGAATTTATCTGCGCGCTTTTGAATAACAGATTAAATAAAATAGACGAAATCACAAAGTACGTTCTATATCTGAAAGATAAAGGAATGAAGGTGTTTCCGCCGGATATCAATAAAAGCCGTTCGGCTTTTAAAGTCGAAAACGACGGCGTGAGATTCGGGTTATCCGCTCTTAAAGGCGCAGGTCAAGCCGTAATCGATTGGATAATAGACGAGCGCACAAAAAACGGTTATTTCAAGGATTTCCCGGATTTTATTTCGCGCTGTATTTCGGTTCTCAATTCAAGGTTGGTGCAAGGCCTCATTTATTCCGGCGCATTCGACGAAATGGGTGTTGCGCGCTCAAAATTGGATAAAGTATACGAAGGACTGTGCGCAAGAGCTAAAATCATAGGCAAACAGCGTGAAAGCGCTCAAATGAGTTTTTTCGGAGACATTCTGGAAGAAGAGAAGCTCGAAGTGGTATATCCGGACATTCGCGAATTTGAATTAAACGAAAAATTATCGCGCGAAAAAGAAGTATTGGGCGTGTACGTAAGCGGTCATCCGTTCGAGAAATATATGCATTCGTTCCCCGATTGCAATTTTGATTGCTCGCTACTTGAAGATTACGTGGAAGATGAAGACGGCAGACGAACTTATAACCAAATTACCGACGGTATGCATATTACTATGGCAGGCATAATAGGTTCTTACAGACGAACTACAACCAAGCGCACGAATGCGTTCATGGCATTTTTCAATCTTGAAGACGTTTACGGAGTTCTCGAATGCGTATGCTTCCCGGCAATTTACGAAAAGGCCAAGGCACTTATAGCCAACGATAAAATAATCAAAATTCGCGGAAAACTCGATATCGACGACGAGCGCGGAATAAGCTGTATCGTCGACGACGTCATCGAAGTCAGACTTAATAACGAAGAGGAAAGCGAAAAATCGGGCGTTGACACGCCTTCGGTTCTGTGGTTGAACACAACTTCGCTAAGCGACGAAAGTTTTGACGAACTTGTTATGATGATTGCAAATTATCCCGGGAATATCACATGCAAAATCAAGAGGGGCGATAAATTATTTAAATTGCCTTACGGCGTAAACTATTGCCGCGGACTTCTTGCCGAGTTGTACTCGTTTTTGGAGCAATGGGACGTAAAATATGTCGGAGTATAAGAATTTTTATAAAAAGTATTGTATTTTTTAAATTATTTTGTTATAATATAAAATGGAATGATGAAAAAGGCTTTACGCGTTTAGGGGGCGACTTGAAGCTGAGTTTTATTAAGTCCGGAGGTTTTTATGAAGAGAATAGGCTTACTGACCAGCGGCGGTGATGCTCCCGGCATGAATGCATGTATAAGAGCTGTTGTTCGTACCGCAATATACTTCGGCATGGAAGTTTACGGTATTGAAAGAGGCTATCAAGGGCTTATTGACGATGAAATGGTTCCTTTGGAAATGCGTTCGGTTTCAGATATCGTGCAAAGGGGCGGTACTAAACTCAGAACTGCCCGTTGTCTTGAAATGCTTACGAAAGAAGGCCAAAAAAAGGCAGTAAAAACGCTTGAAACAAGAGGAATCGAAGGTCTTGTCGTTATCGGAGGCGACGGCTCGTTCAGGGGCGCCAAATGTCTCTCCGAAGAGTACGGCGTGCCTACAATAGGTATACCCGGAACAATAGACAACGACCTTGAGTATACTGATTATACTCTCGGTTTTGATACGGCCGTAAATACTTGCATTGACGTTATAAACAAACTTCGCGACACAATGACTTCTCACGAGAGAATTTCTGTGGTTGAAGTTATGGGAAGAAGGTGCGGAGATATTGCATTGTACGCGGGTATTGCAAGCGGCGCTGAAATAATAGTCGTTCCGGAAGTGGTGTTCGATCTCGACGACATCGTTATGAAAATAAACCGTTCGAGAGCAAACGGAAAGCACTCGAATATAATTGTTGTTGCCGAAGGCGTTTGCACGGCCGAAGAGTTTGCAAAGCAGTTGCAGTCGGTAACGACATATTCCGTTCGACCTACGACAATCGGACATATTCAACGCGGAGGCTCGCCTTCCATGGCGGACAGAATGCTTGCCGCACAATTCGGAAACAAGGCTGTAAGGCTATTGAACGACGGTATAGGCAACAGAGTTGTCGGCATCCATAGAAATGAAATCATAGATATGGATATTATTGAAGCCGTAAGCATGAAGAAAAAATTCAACTATGAGCTTTATGAGACTCTTCAAATGATTTCAATGTAACAGTATAAAGCCGCTTAAAATTGAAGCGGCTTTTTTATTAAACGTTAAAGGAATTATTAAAATGATTTTAACCGTTTGTCCAAGTCCGTGTATCGACGTTAATATCGAAGTTGACTCTTTAAGCGTCGGTATGGCGCACAAAATCATAAGTAAGCGCATTTTCTTTACAGGCAAGGCAATAAACGTTGCGATAGGTATATCGAGAATAGGCGGCGAAGCCTTTGCCACCGGTTTTATGTACGAAGAAAACGGCAATCAATTCGAACAGGAATTACATAGGGAGCGCGTGCCTTATAAATTTGTCTGGAATAAAGGCAGAGTAAGAGAAAATTATAAATTTATCGATCATCGCTCGATGATGACTGAAATTAACGATATAAGTCCCGAAGTAAGCGCCGAAAAACAAGACGAGCTCGTAAAACTTGTCTCTATTATTTCTCCTTCATGCGAAGCGGTAGTAATTTCCGGCGGTTTGGCAAAAGGGATGTCGCCCGAATTTTACGCAAAAATCCTTGACGCCGTACCCGAAAATGTCAAGAAAGTTGTTGACACGGAAGGCGAACGGCTAATTCAATCTCTCAGATTCGGTCCGGACCTTATAAAACCAAATCTCGACGAACTCGAACGAACTCTCGGCAGAAGTTTTAAAAAACAAGAAGATATGTTTAGAGGCTGCACGGAATTGATCAGTAGGGGAGCCAAAAGGGTTTTACTTTCTTTGGGGAAAGGCGGCGCGATAATCACCGATGGAAAAGTCGGCTATTATTGCAAGAGCGTTAACGTTGCTATGAATTCGACATTGGGAGCCGGAGACGGAATGGTTGCCGCGGCAACATGCTCTTTGACTGCCGGCGAGCCGCTATATACGATTTTAAAGCGCGGAGTTGCCGCCGGAACCGCGGCCGTTACCACGCCTGACAGCATTTCATTTTCAAAGGAAAAATATGAAGAAATTTTTGCCGGACTTACTGTTGAAGAAATAAGTTTAAACACTTGAATTTAGCGCAATTCTATTATATAATATTAGCAAATATAAATCGGAGATATAAAAATGGTTAAATGGGACAGCAATGCACCTTTGGAACTTTTAAAGGAAATGCCTGCACAGCTGAGCAAGGATAATCTTCAAAAAATTCAACTCGTAATCGATAAGGATAAATATATATGCAGTAGCGAATTACAACGCGATTTGTGCGGAGAATATGCGCCGTTCTGCGAGTTTTGCGATAAAAATATCACTTATCCTTGCGCCGTCGCCTATGTTAAAATGAAGCAGATAGACGGCATGAACATAGAGATTGCCGCGGAAAATGCCGAAAATGAAGTCCAGCCCGAAGCCGATAGTTGCGAAACGGCCGCCGAGGAAGAAGTTGTCGAAGTTCAACCTAAAAAACGCATAAGAATTGCAATCGCAAAAAAAAGAGTCAATAATTGATTTGTTTGTAAAAAGGCGCCGCATAATGCGACGCCTTTCAGTTTCGTAAAATTTAAAAAATTACTCGTTCCGATATTGAAACGAGTAGAAGTGGAGCTGCTGAGCGGACTTGAACCGCCGACCTCATCCTTACCAAGGATGTGCTCTACCGACTGAGCCACAGCAGCAATTAACTTACCCGATTATTATATTTTAAAATGAATGTATTGTCAATTCATTTGGGCTTGCTGAGTGAATTTTTTACAACAATAAAAATGCTCCGCCCGTAAATAGGCGGAGTATTTCAGATATTGCGCATAAGTCCTATAACTTTGCCGAGGATACGCACGTCGTCGAAGACAAAATCTGCCATATCGTCGTTTTCCGGATGGAGAATAAACTTGCCGTTGCGCTTATAAAAACGTTTAACCGTTGCCGAATCATCTACCAGAGCGACAACGATATCGCCGTTATCGGCCGTATCTTGTTTTTTAACCACTATTTTATCGCCGTCAAGCATACCTATTTTTATCATCGAAGAGCCGTGGACGTTTAGCATAAAAAGATCTTCGCCACCAAAGAAATTTTCAGGTATAGAGAAGAATTCTTCGTAATTTTCCGTGGCAAAAATAGGCTCACCGGCGGCAACGTTGCCGATAAGCGGAACGGTAACAGCGGGGCTATGATTAGGCAGGGAAACGGCGCGGTTTCTGTTGTCGGTTTTATTAATCAAATCTTTTTCCGCCAATCTTTTCATTATCTGATAAGCGGTAGCGGTAGATTTCAGATTGCAACCTTTGCAAATTTCGCGAACGGTAGGAGCATACCCGTAATCGGAAATAAAGCCTTTAATAAATTCATAGACATCGTCATCTCTGAAAATTTTTCTCATAAATATTCCTCTGCAAAAATTATAACATAACAAAATATAAAAAGCAAACAAATGTTTTATAAAAATAGTTGTTTTTGCAAAACATTGGTGCTATAATAATTGCGCATCGGAGAGTAATATGAAGAGCGATGACATTAAAAAGTGCGTTTTATACGACAGAGACTGTATCGGTTGCCTTGAATGTGAAACCTGCGACCTGGATCCGAATAAGATATGCGACAATTGCGGTAAATGCCTCGATATAAAAGACGACGCAATAATTAAAATCGACGGAATAATTTTTGACGAAGATAAATACAAATAATAAAAATCCGGACTGTTTTTAGGTAGCAGTCCGGATTTCATTCATCGTCGCGTTTGAGTTTTACTTTGCCGACAACACGACGTCTGTTTTCGTCGGAGATGGCGGCATAGTGCTTACGGGTGGTATTTACGTCTTTATGCCCCAAAACGTCGGCAACGATATAAATATCGCCTGTTGCTTGATAAAGCTGCGTGCCGTAGGTGGAACGTAATTTATGCGGTGAAATTTTCTTCAAAGGGGAGACAATCTTCGCATATTTTTTAACAAGATTTTCAACGGCGCGCACGGTTATTCTGTTTTTATTATTAGACAAGAATAAGGCGTTGGGTTCCTTGATTATTTCGCCGCTCTGGTCTTTATAATCAATATACCTTTTAAGAGCTTCGGCAACATAATCGTCAAAATATAAAATTGATTTGTTACCGCCTTTTCGCGTTACAATGAAAGAATTATCCTTGAAATTTATATCCCCGTTATTGAGACCGACGAGTTCGCTTATACGTATTCCCGTACCGAGAAACAACGTTATAATCGCGCTGTCGCGCACCTTATTTTTCTCATGATAGGCCATTTGATGCGAGGAGAGGCCCGAACCGTTTTCGGCAACGTTGATTATATTGTAAACTTCATTGGAATCAAGCCTGATTATTGGTTTTTCATGAAGTTTCGGCGTAGAAACTTTTGCCGAGTTATCAACGCTGATAAAGCCTTTATTGAAAAAATATTTGAACATGGCTCTGACCGATGAGAGCTTTCTTGCCTTAGCTCTGTCATTGCATGAATGTTCTTTATTGTCGTAACGGTAATGGGAGAGGTAGCTTAAAAAATATTCGATATCCGTGCTCGATACGCTTTCAAGATCTTCAATGGTAATCTCTTTAACGGTTTTGGAGCCTCTGAATTTTTTCTCCTGCAAGAAATAAAAAAATATTTTTAAATCGTGAGCATAATTTAACCGAGTCAAAGTGGAAGTCTGGCTATCGATGGCGAGGAAATAGTCATAGCAAAAAACCGGCAAATTCTCGTTAAGAAGCCTTTCGATAACTTCAAGATTCTTATTGTTTCTCTGAACATAGTAATCGGCGCTCATATCAAAATTATAAATCAAAAAATTTTATTAGTCAAATGCGGGAGGTATTTTTTGCTGTTTTTATAAGCAAAAATCGGTTTTGACAGTGGTGGAAAAGAGAAAGAAACTATTCGTAAAACACAGCTTTTACGAATAGTTGACCTTATTTTTACCCAAATGAAGGTATAAAATGACGTTTAATTTCATTTCCGGCAACAAATAGAGCTGTTTTAAAAAAATATGCTTTAAATCAGATGTTTTTTTAAATCGACAACGATTAGAGCAAATTTTGAGAAAAATATTAAAAAAGCATTATGTTATGTCTGACATAGTAGCCAATAAAAATCCACCCGCATAGCGGGTGGTATTTCATTTTCGGGCAAAGCCCTAATCATTACCGGCTGCGCACAAGTGCGCCGGAGAATCGGCCTGCCAGCCACGCATTTGT
>CANRAD010000011.1 GCA_947628505.1 uncultured Clostridia bacterium | reverse complement strand
TTGCGTCTCTGCGGCAGAAAACGGGTGCGGATTTGACGCCTACTCGTCCACCAAACATTCTGCCGCATATATGCGGCGCAATACGGTGTCAAACTCCGCTTGCCTCGGATAATTTACGCCCGGTAAACTCCCCGTCGGCAGTGCTCGTTTTCCTTGTCTTGCTTGCGTCTCTGCGGCAGAAAACGGGCGCGGATTTGACGCCTGCAAATCCACCGCCGCGTGCCGCAAGGCGCATTCGGAAAGAGGTTGCCCCGATAAGGCAACCTCTGTGCTTTTAACGGCGGCCCCTTTTCCCGGGAAATCTTCGCCTTGCAAATATTTTCCGGTGGAGACCAACTTCGATTTTGCCGCAACAAGAAAATAAATTCGAATTTGCGCGCAAGTGAAAACTTCCCAGATTTGAGATTGTTTTTTCGGCGCAACGTCTGAGAGAAGCGCGGCGGAGGGGAGAGACTGTATTGACATTGTACGGGGAAACGGATATAATAATATAAGGACTTTTTGCGGAGAAATTATGAAAATATGTATTTTCGGCGCTTCGAGCGCGCATATCGACGATAAATATATTGAGGAAGTGGAGAAGCTCGGAGAACTTCTCGCCCGCCGCGGACATTCGCTCGTGTTCGGGTGCGGCGCTACGGGGCTTATGGGCGCCGCGGCTCGCGGGTTCGTGAAGGGCAACGGACATATCCATGGCGTTATTCCCGAATTTTTCAAAGACGAGGGCATAGAACAGCTTTACGAAGATTGCGACGAGATAACTTACACCGTGAACATGTCAGAGCGCAAGCGCGTCATGGAGGACGAGGCCGAAGCCTTTATAATAGTTCCCGGCGGCATAGGCACGTTCGAGGAATTTTTCGAAGTGCTCACGCTTAAACAGCTCGGAAGACACAATAAGGCCATAGCCGTTCTGAATACAGACGGCTATTACGACAATCTCGAAAAATTTATGCGCGAGGTTGCCGAGCGCAGATTCATAACCCCCGAGTGCCACGAAATGTACAGATATTTTTCGTCCTCGGAGGAAATAGCCGATTATGTAGAAAATTACGTTCCGGACTATACCCCTTGGCAGAAACTGAAAATAGGTGATTGAATGATAAGCGTGTGTTTCGTTTGCCTCGGCAATATCTGCCGCTCTCCTACGGCCGAGCTTGTGTTCTCGAAAATGGTTGAAGAGGAGGGGCTTTCTCACAGTTTCGAAATTTTTTCGCGCGGCACGTCCGATTGCGAAGAGGGAAATCCCATATATCCTCCGGCGCGGGCGACGCTTGAAAAACACGGCGTGTCGGGAGCTCACCGCGCCGCTCAACTGACTTTGAGAGACGTCATAAACGTAGACTATCTCATAGTCATGGACAGCTCGAACCTCATGGACGTGCTCGCCCTGACCGCCGGCAGATTCGGCGAAAAGATATATAAACTCATGTCGTTCGCGAACGCCCCCCGGGACGTGGCGGATCCGTGGTATACAAGGGACTTCGAACGCGCATATGCCGATATATGCGAAGGTTGCCGTGCGTTTCTCGACTATCTGAAAGAGGAGAAAAAAGAGGCGCTCGCCTATGACGGGCGGCACTGAAAGCGGCGCGCGTCGGCAGTAAAAAATAAAAGCGGCGATTTTATCGCCGCTTTTTTCAATTTTTCTGTTTGGCTTTCTTTTTGAATTTGGACAAGATGCCCGCCTTGGGTTTAACACCGGATTTTCTGTCTTTGCCGTAGAAGAAGAGCGCCACCGTGCCGGGACCGACGTGCGTGCCCGTGCAGAGATCGTAGTACTCGATTATAATGTCTTTCGCTCCCCGTTCTCTCAGCATGCCCGCCAGAGTTTCGGCGTCCTCGGGACTGTCCGCGTGGCAGATTGCCACCGTCTGATTGGAGACGTCCACAACGTTCTTTTCGAAACATTCGGCAAGCGCCGCCAATGCCTTTTTGCGGCCGCGCTCTTTGGAGAAGGACACTATTTTTGCATTGTCTCCGCCGTCTGCGGTCAGCACCGGCTTTATGTTGAGTATAGTGCCGGCTATGGCGAGCGTAGCGGAAATTCTGCCGCTCTTTTTGAGATATTTCAGATCTCCTACCGTGAGGAAGCTGTTGTACTTGTATTTGTTGTTCTCGATCCATTCGGCGCAGGCCGCCGCGCTTTCTCCCATGGCTTTGAGCTTTGCCGCCTGCAAAACCTGCAATCCCATGCCCATAGAGGCGTTGGCGCCGTCGCAGACGTAAACGCGCCTTTCGGGATACAGCGCTTCGAGTTGCTTTTTCGCCTCGCACGCCTGATTGTAAGTTCCGCTTATTCCGGAGGAGATGAACACCGCCAGCACGTCTTTGCCGGCTTTAAGAGAGGGCGTGAACGCCTCGACAATCCTCTCGGAGCCTATAAGCGAAGTTTTTGCCTCGGCTCCGGCGCGCACTTCGTCGTAAAATTTTTTGGCGATGACCGAAAAATCGGTTTCGTAGTTGTAACAGCACCTCTCCTCGCCGTTTATCGTAAGTGTATACGGTATAACTTTGATATTTTCCCGTTTCACGATATTGAGGGGGATATTCGCCCCCGAATCGCAGAAAATGTCGAAATCCGCCATATTTTGTCTCCTTTGGCAGCCGTCGGCCGAAAATTACGGAAACTGCGCATTTTGCCGCTTTCCCGTCCGGACGATAACCGCCTTAATCGTTATGCCGTCTCGCATATCGTTATAAATACAGTATTACATTTATGTGAAATTTTACAATCAAAAGGGCAAAAAACGGCTCCACTGTTTTTTTCTGCCGCTAAACATTTAAATTTTACAATTCTACCACGCAAAATTAACGCTCTACTCACGGTAGAGTTGCTAATTTGCTTGTTTTTTCAAAATATAAGTGCTAAAATAAAAGTATGGACGAATTGAAAGATACCATTTCCAAAAATCTTGTGGAACTGAGAACGCAGGCGCATTTAACTCAATTGCAGCTTGCGGAAATGCTCAATTACTCCGATAAAGCCGTTTCCAAATGGGAGCGCGGCGAGGCCATTCCCGATTTGCGCGTTTTGATGCAGCTCGCCGAAATTTACGGCATAACTCTCGACGAAATAGTTTCGGCGAAGAACGTAACCGTGCAGACGCAGCCGACGTCGCGATTGACTTCAAAAAGAGTGTTCGTGGTCGCTTTAAGCGTGCTGTTGGTTTGGTTCGTGGCCACGGGCATATACGCTCTTTTGTATTTTTTCAACAAAACGGACGCATACGCATATCTCGTATTCGTGGTTGCGCCGCTCCCCACGGCGATACTTCTCACCGTGTTTTCCGTAAAGTGGGGCAACAAGGCGGTCGTCGCCGTTTCGAGCTCGCTCATTTTATGGTCGTGCGTGCTCATTTGCCACATATATGTTATGACTTTTACCGATTTTAAGAAGATTTATTTTCTGTATATCGTGGCCGCCGTATTCGAACTTCTGATAATTCTGTGGTTCGCGTACAGATGGTTCATATCCAAACGCAGTAAATAGAGAGGGTATTCATATGGACTTAAAAAAACTTGCAAACGCTCTTATACCGGACGAAGACTTGCTTCCGCCCGAAGAATACGAAAAGATATATCCGCCGCGCTCTCTGCCGGCGGGAGCGGAGGTAACGAGGCTCGCGCCTTCGCCCACGGGATTCATACATCTCGGAAATCTGTATTCTGCGCTCGCCGACGAACGCACCGCGCACACCACGGGCGGCGTTTTCTATCTCAGAATAGAGGATACCGACGAGAAGAGAAAGGTTGAAGGCGCGGTTGAAAGCGTAATACGTTCGCTAAGATATTTCGGAATAAATTTCGACGAGGGCGCGGAAATAGTTTCGGATTTAAACGCATACGGGCCCTATTATCAGAGACAGCGCGCGAAAATCTATCGTTCTTACGCCAAAAAACTCATCGAAGAGGGCAAGGCGTATCCGTGCTTTTGCACCGAAGAAGAACTCGATAAAGTCCGCGAGGAACAGAACGCTGAAAAACTCGTTACGGGCTATTACGGCAAATACGCCAAGTGCCGCAATCTGAGCGAGGAGGAGATATATTCCCGTCTTGCGGCGGACAAGCCCTTCGTCATCCGCCTCAGATCTTCGGGCGACGTCGCCAACAAAACTTCTTTCTGCGACGCGATAAAAGGCGATATCACCGTAACCGAAAACGACCAGGACGTGGTTATTCTGAAATCCGACGGCATACCCACCTATCATTTCGCGCACGCAATCGACGACCATTTCATGCGCACGACGCTCGTGATACGCGGCGAGGAATGGCTTTCGAGTCTGCCCATTCATATCGAACTTTTCAAGGTTTTGGGCTTCAAGCCGCCGAGATATGCGCACACGTGTTCGCTCATGAAGATGGACGGCGGAACAAAGCGCAAACTTTCCAAGAGAAAAGATCCCGAGCTCTCGTTGGATTATTACAGAAAGGCCGGATATTATCCCCGCGCAGTGGTTAAATATCTCATGACTATTCTCAACTCGGATTTCGAGGAGTGGGAGTTGAAAAATCCCCTTGCGGATTATCGCGATTTCCCTTTCAGAATAAACAAAATGGGTAAGAGCGGCGCGCTCTTCGACCTTGACAAGCTGTCCGATATTTCCCGCACGGAAATTTCGAAGCTCTCCGAAGAGGAGTGCTATGAGTTTTTGAAAGGCTGGGCGGACGAATTCGGTTCTCCCGCCGATAAAGCGCATTTCGAAGATAAAGAATATATTGTAAAGATACTCGCGCTCGTCATGGGCACGTCCGGCAAGAAGCGCAGAAAGGATATAGAGCGCGCGGAACAGGGCGTAAATCTCATATCGTATTTCTTCGACGACGTCTTTTCGCCGGAATACGGTTTCCGCGCGGCGAGAGAAGACGTCGAAAAAGCGCTTTCGCTTTTCGCCGCCGATTACGATCCGCAGGACGACAATTCCGCGTGGTTTTCAAAGGTCAAAAAGGTCGCCGCGGCCATAGGTTACGCGGCGGAGACGAGCGAATATAAGGCCAATCCGCAGGCGTATAAGGGAAGCGTTTCCGACGTCGCGGAAATTCTGAGGATAGCCGTAACGGGCAGTCCCAATTCTCCCGACCTTTGCTCGATAATGAAGATATTGGGAAAAGAACGCACGCTCAGACGTCTCGAACGGGCGGCAAATACGGCGGAGGGCGGAGCCCGCAGTTAAAAAATGGAATTTTACGTAGCGTTGCTTGTCGCTTCCTTTCTCTTCATCACGGGCAGTATGCTCGGCTGGGTTATCGAGGTGCTGTTCAGAAGGTGCTTCACGGCCAAAAAATGGATAAATCCCGGCTTTCTCACAGGCCCCTATCTGCCCCTTTACGGCTTCGGCGTGGCGGGACTGTTCGCCGTTTCGTTTCTGCCCGTAAACACGGGTATGCCGTGGCTCGACAGTCTTCTCATCGTCTTGATTATGGGCGTGTTCATGACGCTCATAGAGTACGTTGCGGGGCTGATATTCATAAAGGGAATGAAGATAAAACTCTGGGACTATTCCGACAGATGGGGCAACATACAGGGGATAATATGCCCGCTGTTTTCTATCATCTGGACGGTCGTAGGCGCGTTTTTCTACTTCGTGATAAGGCCTTACGCAATTGACGCCGTGGCGTGGTTCGTCCGCAATCTCGGATTTTCTTTCGTCGTAGGCGTGTTCACGGGTTTTTTCATAATAGACCTCGCACATTCTTTCAATCTCTCGGCGAAGATAAGGAAATTCGCAAAAGAGCACAACATAGTCGTTTCGTTCGAGAAACTCAAAGAAAAGGTGCGCGACAGGTCCGTCGAGGAGAAAGAACGCGTGAGTTTCGTCTTTCCTTTCAAATCGACGCGTTCGTTGGACGAACACCTCAACAATTATTCCGACGATATGAAAAACCGCGGCAAAGGCGGCAAGGCGCGCAATGTCGACGGCGCATAGACCGATTTTTTAAAAGATAAAATACTTTAAACGGAGATGACCGTATGCTTGAATTGAAAAATATAACAAAGGATTACGACGTAGCCGGCGACAAAGTCCACGCTTTGAAGGGCGTAAGCGTAAATTTCCGCAAAAACGAGTTTGTTTCCATATTGGGAGCTTCCGGTTGCGGAAAGACGACGTTGCTCAACATAATAGGCGGACTCGACAAATACACCTCAGGCGATCTCGTCATAAACGGGATAAGCACGAAAAACTATAAGGACAGGGATTGGGATACATACAGAAACCACTCTATAGGCTTCATATTCCAGAGCTATCACCTCATCCCTCATCAGACTGTTCTGCAAAACGTCGAACTTGCGCTGACCATATCGGGCGTAGACAAAGACGAGAGGAGAAAAAGGGCAGTTGAGGCTCTCGGCAAAGTCGGGCTTGCGGATAAGATAAAAAATCGCCCCAACCAGCTCTCGGGCGGTCAGGCGCAGAGAGTGGCCATAGCCCGCGCGCTCATAAACGATCCCGAAATAGTGCTCGCCGACGAGCCCACGGGCGCGCTCGACTCCAAAACCAGCGTTCAGATAATGGAGCTCTTGAAGGAGATATCCAGAGACAGGCTCGTCATCATGGTTACGCACAATCCGGAGCTTGCCGAAAAGTATTCCACCCGAATAATCAGACTTCTCGACGGCGAAGTCATCGACGACAGCATGCCCTATACGTCCTCCGAGGGCGATACTTCCGACGAGAAGGCGGAAGAGAGGAAAAATGAGGATATGCAAGAGGGCGGCCCGGACGCGGCGGCCGAACCGACCGAAAGCGGGGGCGAGGCGAAAGCCACAAACAAGGGCAAAAAGAAAAAAACTTCGATGTCGGTCGGCATGGCCTTCGGATTGTCCCTCAAAAATCTGCTCTCCAAGAGAAAGCGCACGGCAATGGTCTCCGTTGCGGGCAGTATAGGCATAATAGGCGTTTCGATGGTGCTCGCGATATCCGCCGGCGTGCAAAATTATATAAAGAGCATGGAGAACGACCTTCTCTCCGGTTATCCGCTTACGGTTACCGAAACGGCGATAGACTTCGACGCGCTCATAGATTTTGCAAACTCCACGGGGCAGGAAGTTGACCTCGGGCGCCTCAAAGACAAGGTCTACGTCGATTCTCTGCTCGAAACGCTCATGGGCTTTGCCGGCTCCATGACGACAAACGTCATATCCGAGGAATACAGCGAGTATGTCGGCGCCATGCCCGAAAAATACTATAACGCACTTCAATTCGGTTACGACTTCGATATGTCGAACTATATTTACACCGATTTCTCCGTCGACGGCCAACCCGAACACACGGAAAACGCCTCGGTTACGGCCATTCGCTCCAAATATATGTCCGTGCTCAGTGAACAGAAGGAATACAAGGACTACGCCGGGATGATTTACACCGTCGACAGTCTGAAAGAGCTTCCCGACAACGCCGATTACATACTCGGTCAGTACGACGTGCTCGCTTCCGTTCACGGCACCGAACTCTCCGAAAGCGACAAGGCCGACATATTCGACAACAAGAACAGCCTCGTGATGGTCATAAACGAAAACGCCTTTTCCGATCTCAACTTCGGGCAGTACGGCTATATGACGGAAGACGAGTTCCTCAATTTCGCGTACAAGGCCGAGGGCTCGGAATACGACGAAGAGGTAATAGACAGCTACAACGGCAAGGATTTCTCTTTCTTTATAGGAGAAAGCGCCCACTCGTTCAAATGGTATCCGAACGACGTCGTCTATTCCCCCACGACGGCCGACGACAAATTCGCCTTATCCGGCATGGGCGTAGAAGTGCCGGCTCGCGAAAGAGGTATATATTATAAGTATAATCCCACGAGCGATGGCTTTGACGAGAGCCTCGGCGAAGAACTTAAAGTCAAGGCAATTCTCCAAAAAAAGGACAATATATCTTACGGCTGTCTTTCTTCGGGGCTCTATTACGGCAAGGCGCTCACCGATTACACGATAGAAAAGGGCAAGACGAGCGCGATTGCCGCATATCTTAACAGTCTTACGGCCGACGATTCGGGCGAAAAGACGATACCTTGTCTCCCCTACAATTATGAATTTTCTTATTATAACCCGGCGGGCGAACTTCAAACCGAAACCGCTTGCGGCTACATATTCGAACCGGGCGGCATGATGGACGCCATGATGCCGGGCGGAGGGCAATCGCAACACGATATGTTAAAGGTAACTTTGAACATGCTCGCGGGCACTTCGCTTCCCACTTCTTTTAAGATTTATCCGTTGAACTTCGACAGTAAAGATCTCGTTACGAACTACCTCGACCGCTGGAACGAGGCGTGCAAGGAGGACGGTAGCGGCGAATTTACGTTCAAAAATGCCGAGGGGACGGAGATAACCGTAACAAATCTCGGCGAAGACGACAAGGTCAAATACACCGACACCGTCGGCCTCATCATAACCATGGTCAACACGATGATAGAGATGATAACCGTCGCGCTCGTGGCATTTACCGCGCTGTCGCTCGTCGTCTCGACGGTCATGGTCGGAATAATAACCTATGTCTCCGTCGTGGAGCGAATAAAGGAAATAGGTATTCTGCGCGCGGTAGGCGCAAGGAAGAAGGATATAAAGCGATTGTTCAACGCCGAAACGTTCATAATCGGTCTTGCCGCCGGCGCGGTGGGAATAGGCGTAACATATATAATATCGCTTATACTCAACCTTGTAATAGGCAATCTGTTCGGAATTTTCGGAATAGCCGCGCTGCCTTGGTGGCAGGCCATAGTGATGATCTGCGTCAGCGTCGCGCTTACGCTCGTCTCGGGGCTCATACCCGCGGCGGCGGCGGCGAAGAAAGATCCCGTGGTGGCGTTGAGAACCGAATAAAATTTCGCCGTAAGAGTGCGGCGCTATTGACAGCGCCGCCTTTCGGTGTTAAAATAACGGTGTATACGTTGAAATTTGAATTTATCGCAATCTGAACGGCCGAAAAGTCGGCTCGGCGGAAAAATCCGCCCTCTTGAGATAAAACAAAGAATAATTTTTCCGGTGGAAATTATGAGAAAAAAGTTATTGAAAACTTTGGCGTGTCTGGCGGTTGCCGGCACGGTAATCGTCGGTTCTTTCGGCGTTTCGGCTTGTTCCGTTACCACAAAGGCCTATTACGGCGAATACAGCTATCCCAACGCATGGAATCCTTCACAGAGCTACGGCATTAAGGTAAAAGTCGAAGTTCAGTCCGACGACAAGGGCGACAGGATAAAGAGCGTCGAAATGATAGACAGCACGTATGTCGAGTGCACGGATTCATGGGCCGATAAGGACTATTGGTATTCGGGAATAGACGAGCTTTTGAGAAAGTATCGCGGCCAATATCTCGCCGACGTTTTGTCCGAGAGCGTGAAGTTGGAGGCGACCGGCCAGCCCTCGGACGGCCAGAGCTTGGGCGGGTTTTTGATAACGGGCTCTACGCAGGGTTCGGGCAGGCTTCTTTTGGCCGTTCAGAACGCGCTTGCGGACGCGGCCGAGGAGCTCGGTTATTCCGTCGGCGAGGGCGAATACAGCTATCCCAACGCATGGGCTCCCGACGCGCCTTACTACGGTATAAGAGTAAAAGCGGTTGTCAAGGGCGACGTGATACAGGCAGTGGGCGTAGTTCCCTCGGGCTATGTTGAGGTCTCCGACAGTTGGGAAAACAAGAATTTATGGATAGAGGGAGTTGAAGGACTTCTTTCGAAATACAAGGGCAAAAAGGTAAAAGACGTGCTCATGCAGACCGTAAAGGTAAACAGCACTTCTGTACCCGGTCAACCGGAAACGGTAACGGATTCCGGCCTTGTGATAACGGGCGCAACGCAGGGCTCGGGCAGACTTCTTTTAGCCGTTCAGAACGCGCTCGAAAAACTTTTCGGCTATGAAAAATACGTAGGCGAATACGAATATGAGTCAGGCGCTGAAAGCTATAAACTCAACGTAAGCTGTCTTCTGAAAGGCGACGTCATCGTCTCGGCGGACACGGTGGAAATCGAGGACGAATCCAACGTTCCGCAGACGGAAGAACAGGCATGGGCGGCAGGCAAGGCCTCGCTTTTGTCAAAATATGCAGGGAAGAGCATAGGCGAAATATTGACGCTCGGCGAGGGCTATACCGTATCGGGCGCGCCCGATACGAGCGCGGCTCTCTTCAACGGCATAAAGGCCATATTCGACAAAGCGGGTTACAAATTAAAGACGGGCGAATATCACTATCCCAACGCATGGTCGCCCACTGCTCCCGAATACGGCGTGAACGTCGCGGTAGTCGTCAAGGACGACAAGTTGGTCAGCGTGGATATAGTCGACGGAGATTACGTATCCGTAACGGAGAGCTGGCCCGAGAAACATTATTGGTTAGACCAGCTTGACGGTTTGCTCGCAAAATACAGGGGCAAGAGCGTCAATGAAATTCTCGCCATAGAAGTGCAGACGAACGCCAACGGCCAGCCCTCGGACGGCCAGAGCCTGGGCGGCTTCGTATCAACGGGCGCAACGCAGGGTTCGGGCAGATTGCTCAAAGCCGTTCAGAACGCGCTCTCGAAACAGGACGACGGCAGTTTCGTAACAATCGGCGAATATCACTATCCCAACGCATGGTCGCCCACGGCTCCCGAATACGGCGTGCGCGTCAAGACTACCGTCAAGGACGGCGCGATAACCGCCGTCGAAATACTCGACAGCAACTATACCGTGGTTTCCGACGGATGGGCCGACAAACACTATTGGGACGACGAAGTGGATAACTTGCTCGCAAAATACGCGGGCAAGACGGTCGACGAAGTTCTCGCATTGAACGTCAACGTCATTTCCACAGGTCAGCCCTCGGACGGTCAGGAGTTCGGCGGACTCGTATCAACGGGCGCAACGCAGGGTTCGGGCAGACTTCTTTTAGCCGTTCAGAATTCCCTCTGCAAGCTCGACGGCTACAAGGCGCTTACGGGTGAATATCATTATCCCAACGCTTGGAGCCCCGAATCTCCCGAATACGGAATCAAAGTGCGCGTAATTCTCGGCGGCGACGAAATTCTGTGCGTTCAGATAGTCAACTCGGGCTATGTGGAGGTCTCCGACGGTTGGGGAGACAAGAATTTATGGATAGAGGGAGTTGAAGAGCTTCTCTCGAAATATAAGGGCAAGACGGTTGAGGAAATTCTCGCCGTCGAAGTGGGAACGAACGCCAACGGTCAACCGGAAACGGTGTCGGATTCAGGTCTTGTTATAACGGGCGCGACGCAGGGCTCGGGCAGATTGCTCAAGGCCGTTCAGAACGCACTCAGATAAAAAACTCAAAAATAAAACGGCTTCGGTTTAACCGAAGCCGTTTGTTTTTATTGAATTTAATTGTAAAGCCGCTTGATTGGAACGGAAGCAAGTCAAATAGAAAAGTAATAAAGATATGCGGCCGCGGCGCCACGCCGCCGCTTGATTGGAGCGGAAGCAAGTCTAATAGTAACGCAACTAAGATACCCGGTTGCGGCGACACGCCGCAGCGCCGTTACATTACTACGATATTGTTGTCTTCGAAGAGCTTTTTTATTTCCTTGGGGAAATGGTCGTCGGTTATGAGCACGTCGATATCCTCGATTTTGGCGAAAGTATAGGGATTTATTTTTCCTATTTTCGAGCTGTCGAGCATCATATAAACCTGCCGTGCTTTTCTGAACACGTTTTTAAGCAAATCGCTCTCTATCTGGCTGTTGCACGAAAAACCCTGTTCGGGAGTGAACGCGGTAGCCGAAACTATGGCTATTTCGAAGTTCGTGAGGTCGAAATACTCCTTTGCCGCGGGCGAAGAAGTGGAGAGATTGTCTTTCATAAGCTGTCCGCCTACGACGGTTATATTTACGTTCTTTTTTTGAGCGAGCTCCATCGCCACGGCGATGCCGTTGGTGAATACGTTGCATTTAAGGTCGGGCATTTCCTTTGAAAGGTACATGGCCGTCGTTCCGCCGTCGAGGAACACGCACGAGCCCTCGTCGATAAGCGCGGCGGCTTTTTGTGCGATGACTATCTTTGCGTCGGTGTTTATGGTAGTCTTTTTGGTATACGCCTCGCCGGAAACCTTCTGAACTTCCTTAACGGACATTGCCCCGCCGCGTATTCTTATGATTCTGCCGTCCTCTTCGAGTTGGAAGAGGTCTCGCCTCAAAGTCATCTGGGAAACGTTGGGGAAAACCTCTTCGAGCTGTTCGAGCGTCATTTTGCCGCGCTTGTCGAGTATCTCCGCGATTTCTTCGATTCTTTCCCGCTTCATTTAAAAATCTCCCGTGTGAAAAAATAACACAATAAAATATTGTTACAAATATTGTAATCTTTTAACACGAAAAAGTCAAGGAAAGAGCGCACGTTTCTGAAAAATTTTATTATACAGTGTTAATAGTTTACATTAGCGCGTAAAATTAATTTGATAAACTTGCGGCAAAAACCATTCAAAATAAATTGATTTTAGAATAATATTAATATATAATATGGGAAACGCCGCAAAAGAGAGCCGAAATTATGTTTTTTAAACGTTTAAGGGCGGATATAGCGGCCGCCAAGGCCAACGATCCGGCCGCGCGCAACAAATTCGAAATATGGCTGACGTATTCGGGCGTGCACGCGCTTTCATGGCATCGCTGGGCGAACAGACTTTACAGGATGCATCTGAAACTGCTTGCGAGGATAACATCGCAGTGGGCCAAGTTCCGCACGGGCATAGAAATTCATCCGGCGGCCAAGATAGCGGCGGGAGTGTTTATAGACCACGGACAGGGCGTCGTGATAGGCGAAACAGCGGAAGTGGGAGAGGGCACCGTGCTGTATCAGGGTTGCACGCTCGGCGGCACGGGCAAAGACGTCGGCAAACGCCACCCCACGATAGGCAGATATTGCGTGATTTCCGCGGGGGCGAGAGTGCTCGGAAACATAACCGTCGGCGATTACGCGAAAGTGGGCGCGGGCGCGGTCGTTCTGAGAAACATTCCGCCCCGCTGTACGGCGGTAGGCGTTCCGGCGAGGATAGTCAGAACGGACGGCGAGCCGAAAGGCGTCGATCTCGTTCAGGAAAAGGAAGATCCCCTTCTCAAAGAGGTGTGTGCGTTGAGGGAGCGCGCGTTTGCGCTCGAAGAACGCGTTGCCGCGCTTGAAAGAGAACGCGGCGGAGAGGCAGAGAAATGAGAATTTACAATACGCTTACGCGGAGAAAAGAGGAATTTGTGCCCATCGAAGAGGGCAAAGTCAAGATGTACGCTTGCGGCATAACCGTTTCGGGCGACGCGCACGTCGGCCACGGTTATCAGGCGCTCATATACGACATCATGCGCAAATACCTCGAAAAAAAGGGTTATAAGGTTACCTATGCCCGCAATTACACCGACGTAGACGATAAAATCATAGCAAAGAGCATAGAAACGGGGATTCCGGCCGACAAATACGCCGCGGCGATGATAGAGAAGATAAACTCCGTCATGCGGAAGATGGAAATAGACGATCCCACGCTCTGGCTCAAAGCCACCGAAAATATCGGCAACATAATAGAATTTATCAAAAAACTCATCGCCGGCGGCCACGCATACGACGCGGGCAACGGCAATGTGTATTTCGACGTTTCGAGTTTCAAACGCTACGGCTGTCTTTCCAACCGTTCGGTGGAAGATATGCTCGACGGCGTGAGAGTGGATAACGACGAAAGCAAGCGTTCGCCCGCCGATTTCGCGCTGTGGAAGGCGGCGAAACCCGGCGAGATAAGCTGGGATTCCCCTTGGGGGAAGGGCCGCCCGGGCTGGCATATAGAGTGCTCGGCAATGAATATGGCGGCGTTCGGCGACGAAATAGATATTCACGGCGGCGGAAGAGATCTCATCTTCCCTCATCACGAAAACGAAATAGCGCAGACCGAGAGCCTTACGGGCAAGCGGTTTGCAAAGTATTGGACGCATAACGGACTGATAAAAGTCAACGGTCAGAAGATGTCCAAAAGCCTCAACAATTCCCTTCTTTTGGAGGATTTGCTTGAAAAATACACCAACGAGGCGATAAAGTTCGCCCTTTTGCAGAACAATTACAGGGGCGATATAAATATAACCGACAACCTCTTTCCGGAGGCCGAGAAGCATCTCACGGAATTCTATAAAATCATAGACGCCGTCGAAAAGAAATTCGGTTTCGGGAAATCCGGCAATCGGGCGATAGACGAAAAGTTCGATAAGGACATGGACGAGGATTTCAACACCGCCCTCGCGCTTTCGGAGCTCTATCCGCTATTCAGATCCGTCGCGGCAAAACTTGCGGCGAGCGATGCGTCGGCCGCGGAGGACGTTCGACAGATACGCGAAACGTATTCTCTGCTCGGTCTGTTCAAAAAGGGAGCGGAAGAATATCTTGCGGAAGCGGCGGCGAAAAACGCCGAAGAAATTCCCGCGGAAGCCAAAGAATTGGCGGAGGAACGCTGGCGCGCAAAACGCGCGGGGAATTACGGGCTCGCCGATGAACTCCGCGCCCGCGTAGAGGCTCTCGGATATACTATAAAGGACTCCAAAGAGGGCTATGCTCTCTCGAAAAAATAACCAAAAGGTCTGAAATATGAAAAATCTTACAAGTCAGAAACTCAGAGAGATGTATCTCGAATTTTTTGCAGACAAGGGGCACAAAATAATCCCTTCGGCTTCCCTCATTCCCGAAAACGATCCCACGGTTTTATTCACTACCGCGGGCATGCACCCTCTCGTTCCCTATCTTTTGGGCGAAAAGCACCCGGAGGGCAACCGCCTCACCGACGTTCAGAAGTGCGTCAGAACGGGCGATATCGACGAAGTGGGCGACAGCGCCCATTGCACGTTTTTCGAGATGCTCGGCAATTGGTCGCTCGGCGATTATTTCAAGGAAGAGATGATTCCATGGTCTTTCGAATTTTTGACGAGCGAAAAATATCTCGGAATACCCGTCGACGACATAGCCGTAACGTGTTTCGCGGGCGACGCCGACTGCCCCCGCGACGACGAGAGCGCCGGGCTTTGGGCGAAGTGCGGCATAAAAAGAGAGCACATATTCTTTCTTCCCAAATCGGGGAATTGGTGGGGCCCCGCCGGCACGACCGGCCCTTGCGGCCCCGACACCGAGATGCACATAATAAGAAACCACGCCGAGGCGGACAAGCTCGGTCCCTACGATTTCGACAAGGCGCCCGCCGGCACGTTCCTCGAAATATGGAACGACGTGTTCATGCAGTACAATAAGACCGCCGACGGCAAATACGAGCCTTTGAAACAGAGAAACGTGGATACGGGCATGGGCTTGGAGCGCACGCTCTGTATTCTCGGCGGCAAGGAAAGCGTATACGAAACCGACGTTTTCGAAGAGGCGATAAAGAAGATAGAGGAGCTCACGGGCGCAAAATATTCCGAGGGCGGCGAAACGACGCGGGCTTTCAGGGTAATTCTCGACCACGTCCGCACGGCGACGTTTATGCTCGGCGACGCAAAGGGCATAGTTCCGTCCAACACCGATCAGGGCTATATATTGAGGCGCATAATCCGCCGCGCCGTCCGTTTCGGCAGAAACGTCGGTTTGCCGCAGGGCTCGCTCAAAACGGTTGCGGGCACGATGATTGAAAAGTACGGCGATGTTTATCCCGAACTCCGGATAAATTCGCAGAAGATATACGACGAACTCGAAAAAGAGGAGAACAAGTTTTCCCGCACCCTTCAACAGGGCTTGCGCGAGTTCGAAAAGGTATCCGCCGAGCTTGCGGCGAACGGCAAAACGGTCATCGACGGCGTAACGGCTTTCCATCTCTACGATACTTACGGCTTCCCCGTTGAAATAACGGGCGAAATGGCGCGCGAAAAGGGACTTGCCGTGGACGTAAAGGGTTACGAGGCGGCGTTTGCCGAGCATCAGGCGAAGAGCCGCGCCGGCAGCGAACAGAAATTCGCTTGCGGTCTTGCGGACCACAAGGAAGAGACCACCCGTTTGCATACGGCCACGCACCTTTTGCATGCCGCGCTCAAAAAAACTCTTTCGCCCGACGTGGAGCAGAAGGGCTCCAACATAACGGAAGAGAGACTGCGCTTCGACTTCAATTTCTCCCGCAAACTCACGCCGGAAGAGGTGGCCGAGGTCGAGAGGCTCGTAAACGAGCAGATATCCGCGAACGTTCCCGTGGTAATGAAGGAGATGAGCCTCGAAGAAGCCAAAAAAGAGGGATTCACCGGCCTTTTCGAGAGCAAATACGGCGAGCGTGTAAAGACTTACACGATAGGCGATTTTTCCAAAGAAATCTGCGGCGGCCCGCACGCCTCGTCCACGGGAGAACTCGGCACGTTCAAAATAGTCAAGCAGGAAAACGTATCCGCGGGCATAAAGAGGATAAAGGCCGTTCTCATAAACGACTGAGCGGTATTTATATAATTAGGAAAACGCGTTTTCAACGCACAGAGCGCGGCGCGCCTAAAAAGGCGCGCCGCGCTTTCTCGGCGGGATAAAACGTTCGCGGCGTTCTTTTGCGGATTTTAACGCCCCAACGGCGCAAAAACAGTTTATTTTTACCTTTAAAACGTCGTTTTTGCGCTCGAAAAAGCCGCTTTCAAAATAAATTCAAAATTTATAAAAAACTTTAAAAAGGCAACACAAAACAGCTTGACAGATATTTTATAAAATAATAAAATAAGTTTGCATTGCAACAAGAAGCAAGAAAAACCGCGGATTTTTGCGGCAAATTTCAAGGAGTAGAAAATGAAAACCTATATGGCAAAGGCGGAGGCAGTTGAAAGAAAGTGGTACGTCGTCGACGCAAGCGGCGTTCCCCTCGGCAGGCTCGCTTCCAAAGTTGCGGCCATACTTCGCGGCAAGAATAAGCCCACCTTCACGCCCAATGTCGACACGGGCGACTATGTCATAGTCGTCAATTGCGACAAAGTGGCGCTTACGGGCAAAAAGCTCGAAGATAAATATTACAGATATCACACCGGCTATATCGGCGGTCTTAAAGAAATATCCTATAAAAAGATGCTCGCCGAAAAGAGCGACCTCGCCGTATACGAAGCGGTAAGAGGTATGCTTCCCAAGAATTCGCTCGGCAGAGATATGATTAAAAAGTTAAAGGTATTCAAGGGCCCCGAGCATACGCATGCCGCTCAGAAGCCCGAAGAGCTCAAATTATTTTAAGGTGAGAGGAGTTTGATATGGCAAAGGCAAATTTAAAGAAAAAACTGCAATTCTGGGGCACGGGCAGAAGAAAGAAGGCTATCGCGAGAGTTCGTCTCGTTCCCGCAGGCACGGGCGTTATCGAAATCAACGGCAGAGCTTTCGAAGATTATTTCCCCCAATCCGTTTTGCAGTATGTCGTTAAGCAACCCCTCGAACTTCTGAACGTAACCGCCAAGTACGACGTGCTCGTAAACGTCTACGGCGGCGGCACCACCGGTCAGGCAAACGCTATCCGTCTCGGCATAGCGAGAGCGCTTCTCCAAGCGGAAGAGGGCTCGCGCCCCGCTCTCAAAAAAGAGGGCTTCCTTACTCGCGATCCCCGCGTAAAGGAGAGAAAGAAGTACGGCTTGAAAAAAGCCCGCCGCGCTCCTCAGTTCAGCAAGAGATAATAAAGATAATAATAAGTATAAGGACTTGTCTTACAGGACAAGTCCTTTTTTTCTGACGCTTTAAGCGCGCATATACTTCGCATAACATTGTTGCCTTTACGTTTTTGCTCGGTCATTTACGTTTAAGTAAATTCCCTTCGCAAAATCCGCAGGCGCCTCGTTCTGCTCGTATCTGCGCGCTTATAACTTTGCAATTGCACTATTTGCGAGCTTCGCAAAATCCGCAGGCGCCTCGTTCTGCTTGTATCTGCGCGCTTATAACTTTGTGATTACGCTGTTTCCGAGCCCCGCAAAAGCTCCGCGCCGCCTTGTTCGTGTACGTCTTTGTACACTCGCGTCGGTCGGCGCTCGCTTTCCTTGTCTTGCTCGTATCTGACCGCCTTTGAAATTCAACCCATCGCCCGACATTTTCCCGCAGATTTCGCGTTATTTACGCACAGTTTTTAAATAAGCGACAAAATTTTCACAAAAACCTTGATTTTAAGCCGATATGATAATATAATATAAACAGCATATGTTACGAGGGGCGCCCCTCGTATGCGTTATTTTCATAACGCATACGAGAACTCCTTATAAGATATGACTCTTAAAAGGAGGTAAACGTTATGAACAAAGCACTCATAAAGAAGATAGTTTACGGAGTTGCGGCTCTTTTTGCCGTTATCGCAATTATAATGCTGGCAGCTCCCGCGCTTTCGGCTAAAGTAGGTGATGGATCGGCATCCGGCGCAGACGTTGCTTTCGGTAACAAGGATAAAGGATTTGCATTTTCGTTCCTTTATTTCTTGCCCTATCTGCTCGTTATAATCGGCTTGGCATTCACCGTCGTTGCTTTATTGGGTAAACTCGGGAAAGTAGCTCCCATAGTAGCTATAGTATGCTATGTTGTGGCTGCCGTTCTTTTCTTCCTTCCTGTTCAAGCATTCAGTATCGATGCTCCTGCCGGTACGCCTGCGGAATATGTGAATGAATATAAAAAAGTAATGGCCGACGCTATGAATATCGGCATAGGCGCCATAATGGCGGCGATATTCTCGATCGTTGCGGCGGCCGGCACGGCAGTTGCGGCATTCGTTCTCAAAGACGAATAATTCCAAAACGATACATAAAAAAGAGCTCCTTCGGGAGTTCTTTTTTATGTCTTTTTATTCAGCGGCGGTTATTTTTAAAAAATTTTCGAGGCGAGTATTGCTTTTTGAACGCCGTTATGATAAAATATTAAAGTAGCGGCGGAAAAATTATGCCGTAAATTCAATCCAAAATCAATTTAGGGGGAAATTTTTAATGAAAAACGTAATTGTAGGTCAATCCGGCGGTCCCACAGCCGTAATCAATTCCAGCCTTTTGGGCGTATTCAAAACGGCAAAGGACAGGGGCGCGGATATAGTCTACGGAATGGTACACGGCATCAAAGGGCTTCTGGACAGGGATATAGTCGACCTTTCCCAGCGTTTTAAAAACGACTTGGACAACGACCTTTTGAAGAGAACGCCTTCGTCATTTTTGGGCTCATGCCGTTATAAATTGCCCGATATAGAGGGCAACGAAGAGACTTACGAAAAGATATTCGCTATTCTCAACGAGCTTGAAATATACGCGTTCTTCTATATCGGCGGCAACGATTCGATGGATACGATTAAGAAACTTTCGGATTACGGCGCGAAGATAAACAGCCCGATACATTTCATGGGCGTTCCCAAGACGATAGATAACGACCTCGCCATAACCGACCACACTCCCGGCTACGGCAGCGCGGCGAAATACATAGCCGCAACCACCAAGGAGATAATCCGCGACGGTCTCGTATACGACTACCCCGTAGTTTCCGTAATAGAAGTCATGGGGCGTAACGCGGGCTGGCTTACGGCTTCCACGGCGCTTGCAAAGGGCGAGGACTGCGAGGGCGTAGACGCGATATACCTTCCCGAGGTAGTGTTCGATCTCGATAAATTCCTCGAACACGTTGGAAAACTTCTCAAAGAGGACCGCTCGGTGGTAATCGCGGTATCCGAGGGCGTAAAAGTGGCGGACGGCAGATATGTGTGCGAACTCGCCGACCACGTGGACTATGTGGACGCGTTCGGCCATAAACAGCTTGCCGGCACGGCCCGTTTCCTTGCGGGCGAAGTCGCCAAGAAGTACGGCGTAAAGACAAGAGCCATAGAGCTTTCGTCCTTGCAGCGTTGCGCTTCCCATATCCAATCCCGTATAGACGTAACCGAGGCCTACAACGTAGGCGGCGCGGCTGTTAAAGCGGCGTTCGAGGGCATGAGCGGCCACGTCGTTACTTTGAAGAGAGTATCCGACGATCCCTACATGTGCATAACCGACACCGCGGACGTTCATTTCATAGCGAACGTCGAAAAGAAGGTTCCTCTCGAATGGATAACCGAGGACGGCACTTACGTAAAGCCCGAACTCGTTCATTACATTTATCCCCTCATTCAGGCGGAAATCACTCCGCTTTGGGTGAACGGACTTCCCCGCCATATACGTCTGCACGTAAGATCTACAATAAAGAAGTAAGACTTTTCCGGCCGCGCGGCTTTTCAGCCGCGCGGCTTGTTTTTTACTCTGTAAGAGAGCGCTTCGTGCCGATAAAGCGCGCCGGCGAGTATGTTCGCGTTTTCCTGTTGTTCGGATTGCGCGTTTTTTTTGTCCTCGCGCGGCAATTCGGGCGCGCCGCATTGCCCGTCTTTTTGTTCTCCGCTATGCCCGTCTTTCGGCGCTACCAGACCGTCGAGGACTTTGATAAGGTTTAAAAGTGCGAATTTTTCCAAAAACAACTCTCCTTTTTAATTATTTTTTTGCCAAAAGCAACACAAATTTATTGATTAAAAATATAGTTTGGTATATAATTAAAGTTACTTGAATTATAATCAGAACACATAAAGGCGTTTCGGAGTAAATCAATGAAAAAGCGTTTTACTAAAATTATATGCGCGGCTCTCGCTTCGGTTGTTGCCGTAGGCGCGGCGGCTATTGCCGGTTGCGCGGAATATTACGACAGAGATCCGTTGCCCGGGAACTATTCCTCGGGCGAAGTTATGTCGAACGGCGGCTTTGCGGTGGATAAGGGCGATTATATTTACTTTATCAACGGCATACAGGGCTACACCGCCGATAACGAATTCGGAAATCCCGTAAGAGGTTCCGTAATGCGCATAAGCAAGGAGAATTTCGACAACCGCAATTATTCCGCCGTTCAAACGGTGGTTCCGCTCATAAGTTATTCGGGAAGCAATGCGGGCGGCATATTCATATACGGCAATTATATCTATTATTCCACGCCTTCCACAGAGAAAAACGCCGACGGCGAAGTTCTCAATTCCAATCTCGATATGAAGCGCACGAAGCTCGACGGAACGGAGACAATGAAAGATCCGTTCATACAATTTTCGAGCAACGGCATGCCTTTCCGCTATGTCGAAGAAAACGGCACGGTATATCTTCTTTACGTCGCAACGGGCGAAAAGCTGTACGGCGAGTCGTCGGGCGTAACCAATATCCACTCGTTGAACACTTCAACGGGCGTAAATACGCTTCTTGCGTACAACATAAGCTCGTATCTGTTCGACGATAAGGATAAAACCAACCCCCGCGTATACTATACGATGAACGTCAGAAATTACGCCGCGGACACGAATTATTCGTATAATCAGGTATATTCCGTAACCGCCTCTTGCACCGTAAGGAATAATTACGATACTTCCAAGGTAATAGGCTGGGACGACGATGACAGATATATCAACTGCGGCACGCTCATATTCGACGGTATAGGCAAACCCACCGCGGAAAAAACTCCTTTCAATTACGAACCCGAAAACGCGGACAGCAAAAACAACTACGAGTTCCAATATACGCTGAAAAAATATGTGGGAGGTTATCTCTTCTACACAAGACACACGAGCAACAATTCCATAGATCATCTCTTCGCTCTCAAAGACGAAGACGTTGCGTATGACGGAAGCTGGAACGCCGTAACCTCCAACCCGGAGCAGGATCCGAGCGAGGGCGCAGGCGAATGGCTTCTCGACGACGGCTCCGTTGCCGGCGGATATACTTATCTGTTCACGCCCGAAGGCGAACTTTCGGGAATTATGATAGCCGAATCGAGCGGCGGTATAACCGTTAACAAATTGGTCGACGGCAAACTTCAGAATAAAATCGGATACAATCCTGATTCTTATTATTACTATGTAGTACAGGCGAAAGAGGGCACGGCCACGATAATCGACGTTCAGGGAGATTACGTGTACTATTCGCTTTCCACGGCTTCCCCCAGCGGTTACGCTTTTTATCGCGTGAATTGGCGCGGCGAGTGGGAGGATTACAATGGTTTCGTGTCCGAGGAAGAGGACAGCGGAGTTGCCGACTACTATAAATACAAGTCCGTGCGCATTTACGATTTGGATTCGGCCAGCGATTGGTACGCTCCCGAGTTTATCCGCGGGCAGATACTTTTCCCCAGCGAAACCGACAACATGGATTTGTATAATTACGTAATGGTCTGCGATTTGCGCGCGGAAGACGCCGACGGCTTTGTGAAGGACGGGGACGATTACGTCGTCATGAACAATTCCGAACTTAACGAAAAAACGGAGCTCTACAACAAAGTCATAGACAGCGACGGTATTATCTCCGACTTTGCGGACAGCGACAAGTACGACCAGACGGAATACGCCCATCTCTCTTCGGCGTTGAAGTATCTGTTCTATACGGGCGACGTTTCCTATGTGAACGAGCTTGCGGCCGCCGTTAACGCCGAGGTCGCCGACGGCGATGACGCGGTATATTCCGCCAACACGCTTAAAAAAATCGAGGAGTTCATGGCTCCCGAAACATCTGCGGATTGGGCCGATTTCACCGATTTCCGCACCGTAAGCGGCGAAAAAGTTTATGCCAACAGGCGCGACTACTATTACAGCGTACTCGGCAGAATGTCTGATTCCGATGCCCGTAATTACAGGAGTTCGCTTAGGTCGGAGTATCTTGAAAAGTATCCCGAGGCAAGCTCCGCAACGTGGTGGGAAGGTCTTTCTGCGGGAGCCAAGGCAGGCTTTATAATCGGCATGTGCTTTGCCGGTCTGCTTGCGATAGGTCTCGTAACGATAGGCGTGTGGTTCATAGTCCGCCGCTTCGGAAAGAAAAAGAACGAGCCTCAGATAAGGCGCCGCAGAATAAAGGTCGATACAACCGACGACAAGAGCATCGACGTATACGGCGACGGAGAGAGTTCCCCTTCCGAAGAGGAGAGCAAACCTTCCGACGGAACGGAAAACTGAATAAGACTTTGAAGGCGCGTTGTAAACGCGCCTTTTTTATGCGTTTTTCGTTGGCTCCGGGCTGACTTCCGGCCGTTAGTTTTCGGCTTATTTTGCGTCTTTGCGGAGCGCTGCGGGAATAATTACGCATAATTCGGCAAAAAATTTAAGAAAACTTATTTTTATTAAATAAAACAGTTTACAAATGAGATAAATATTAATATAATGTTACCGAAAATTTCGGTTCGGTATTGGCATAAGCGGCTTACGCGGCATATGCTGTATAAACGGAGAACAAATTATGGTAAGATATATAAAATGTCCGCGCTGCGAGCTCAACTATATCGACGGCGACACGCAGGAGTATTGCGACGTGTGCATCGCGGAGATGAAGGGGAACAAACTGCAATTCGCAGATCTCGACGAGGACGATTACGAGGAACTCGACGAGGAAATCGAACAGGGCGATATCTGCCCCATCTGCGGCGTCAATCCCATCCGTTTCGGCGAAAAGATGTGCGAGAGCTGTAAACAACAGCAGGAATACGAGGACGAAGAGGAAGTCGATCCGGATAAAGACGAGGAGTGGAAGAACTATCTCGACGAGGACGAGAGCGATATTACGGTCGACGACGAAGAACTCGAAGAAGAACTGAAAGCCGAGCTCGACGGCGACGAGGAAGAGGACGATTTCGGCGACGAGAGCTACGACGGCGAAGAAACCGATCCGCTCTCTGACGCGGACGATTTCGACGACGATTTCGACGACGAAGACGATGACGACGATTTCGACGACGAGGACGATGACGACGATTTCTGACAGGCAAGTCATATTTGAAAGCGGAGGAGCGCGATTGCGTTCCTCCGCATATTTTTTCCATTTTCAGGCAAAAATAGTTATATGATCAAAGTAGACGTAACAATAAACTCGATTAAAGAAAAGATAAAAGAACTCTTGGGCAAGGACGTTATAGTAAAGCTCAACCTCGGCAGAAACAAATACGTAACTTTTCCCGCAACTTTGAACGGAATATATCCGTCGCTCTTCACCGTAAGTCCCGCGGATAAAAATTTCCTCGGCAAAACCGCGTATTCCTATTCCGAAATTCTCTGCGGCAGAGTAAAAATCAACAAAGCGCAGTTATAATCTCTTCCGGCGCGGCATATTATACTTTGTAAAACGGCACGGCCGCAGGAGGATAATATGTTAAACGCAAATTACCGTACGGGCGCGTATTTACGCGCGGTAACATCCATAAAGACTCAGTCCATTGTGGAGATAAAATTTACGCAGGAAATGGGCGAGGTGCTGGCGGTATATCCTCAGGTTTCGCCGTCGACGGCGGAGATATCGTCGGGCAGAATAAACTACGGCGGCCGGCTGGTGTGCACGGTGGTTTATTGCGACGAAGACGGCAAATTATGCCGCGTGCAGAAGGGCGCGGAATTTTCGCACAGGGCCGAAGACGAAGCGCTTGCGCCCTCGCAACAGGCGACGTACACTCTTTCGTGCGAGCGCTCGGCGTTGAGGCGCGAGGGTTCGGCTTACGTCGTTTCGGTGGTGGTCGGCGCCGATATATCCGTTTCCGACTCGGCGGAGAGAAGTTTTATAGCCTCTCTCGACGGCGCGGTGTGCCGCAACGACGACGGCGTTTTGTATAATGCGGTGGATTTTTCGGGCGAAAGCGAGATAGAAGACGATTTCGACTGCGTTTTGAGCGATATTCTGATGCCCTCCGCGAAAGCTCTCGTGCTCGATTGCACGGTTAAATCGGGCGTTGCGGAGATTTCGGGCGAGATATATCTTTCGTTGCTCGGCATACGCGACGGCTTGCCCGTATGCCTCGACAGGGTAATCCCTTTCAAGGCCGAATTGACCGCCGAGGACGCCTCCGTAACAAGGCGCGCGTTCTGTTCCGCGCAGATAAAGGAGCTCTCCGTCGAAGGCAAGGTAAACGAGGAGCGCGGCAAGTGCGACGTAACTTTCTCGTCCACTCTCGCCTTTTCGGGCAGATATTACGAAGAGGAGAACGTATCTTTCATAAGCGACGCTTTCAGCCTCGAAAATCGTCTTAAACTCACTTATGCCGAGGAAAAAACGGAAGTTTGCTCGGATATAAAGGTTTATTCGGAGAGGGTTTCCGGCTTGTGCGCGGCTAAGGCCGAACTCGACTATACTTGTCAGTTTCTCGCGGCGGCTCTGCCCAAGGCGGAGTATTCTCTCACGGATAGCGGAATAGCGGGAAGCGTATCCGCAATACTCATATACAGCCGCGAGGGAGAAATACATTCAACGGACGTCGATTTGCCGTTCAGCGTAACGCTTGCGGGACTGAACGTCTGCAAAACTCTCTCTGTGGCGGTATGCGGAATCAGCATACGCCAGCGCGCCGAAGGCGAGTGCGAAGCCGAGGCCTTGCTTAAAATTTCCGCTCAGGAGTGCACGGAATATTGCGTGAAATATCTCACGGGCGCGGAAGAAGGCGATGCCGTGCCTTGCGTGGAGAGCGCCTTGTCGGTGTATATGCCCACAGCGGGCGACGGACTTTGGGAAACGGCGAAAAAGCTGTGCGCAAAGCCGGAGGATATAGAAAAGACCAATCCCGACCTTGCGTTCCCCTTGACGGGCAAAGAGAGGATAGTGGTATTCCGCCCGAGAACCGCACAGTAAAACGGCGCAATCGTATAAGTTTGTCTCCGCTCCGCGATTATCCGCGGAGCGGTTTATATTTTTGAGGCAAAATAATTGAAAACCTATTTGCGTTATGCTATAATCGTCTTATGAAAGCGCGCGTAAAGAGCTACGCAAAACTCAATCTCACTCTCGATATATGCGGTTCGGCCGACGGATATCATATTCTCGACAGTCTTGTGTGTCAGGTTGATTTGTTCGACGTCATAATCGTTTCCAAGCGCAAGGACGGGCTTGTATCGGCGGAGATGCACGGCAGAGGCTCCGAAAGTATTCCGTTTGAGGAGAACAACGCGGTCAAAGCCGCGGAGAGATACGTCGAGGCTTTTTCTACGCGCGGCGCGGATATAAAGATATATAAGAACATACCGATAGGCGCAGGCCTCGGCGGTTCTTCGGCCGATATAGCGGGCGTCCTTCGCGGAATGAACGAGCTTTACGGCGCGTGCGGAGAGGCCGAGCTCAAAGCGCTCGCCGACGAACTCGGCAGCGATTCGGGATATATGCTTACGGGCGGCTATGCCCGTCTCGGCGGCAGAGGCGAAAAAACGGAGAACATAGACAGCCGTTTGAGGCTTGATTTTCTACTCCTTTCGCCCAGGCGCGGAGTGAGCGCCGCTCAATGTTACAGAGCTTACGACAATTCGGACTTCCGCCCGGAGAAAAAGACGCAACGAGCTTTCGAGGCGCTCGTTTCGGGCGACAGGCGCGCGTTGGGCGCCAATCTTTCCAACGCGCTGTACGGCCCCGCGGCGGAGCTGTGCGGAGACGTGAAAACGGCTTTTTCGGAACTTTGCGAATTTTCGCCTTTGGGCGTCAATATGACGGGTTCGGGGAGCGCCGTTTACGCGCTGTTCGAGAACGCCGAATATTGTTCGTGGGCGATGAGCCGCTATCGCGGCGAATTCGAATGTATTCAATTGAAAACCCGCATATAAAGGGAGGAAGATATGGCTGAGGAAAGATTTATAGACGACGACCTCAACAAGGACAAAAAATATAAGATAAGAAAGAATGCCGACGGCGAGGACGAGCTCTATATAGACGAGTCTGCGGAGAACGCGCAGGAGGGCGAGGAATTCGAAATGCCCGTGTTCGCCTACGACGACGAGGAGGCCGCGGTTATGACGCCGGAACAGCTCGCCGCGCGCGAACAGGCGAAAATCGACGAGCGTGAGCGCATACGAACTCGCCTTTCGGAGCTCATCTCGAAGGCGAAAGAACAGCTTGCCGTTCCCGATTACGAGGGCGCGCTTTATTCTTTGAACCTCGCGGAAGAACTCGACGGCCAAAACGGCGAAACGCTTATGCTCAAAATGCTCGCTCTTTCGAGGAATTTTACCGACTACACGCTTTTCGACGATTGCGTGCGCGTTGCGGAAGGCGTGCGCGATTTCTGCACGGAAGAGCAGAAAAAAGAGCTTGAAAAGGTGTCCGCGCCGTTGGTGGAGCGAATAGAGAAGATGGAAGAAAACGTGGCCGCTCTGCACGTGGAAAACGAGAGCAAAAAGAACGAGCGCCGCGCGGTTTTTATTGAAAAACGCAAGCATGCTCTGATATTTTTCTCTCTCACCGCACTGCCTTTTCTGCTGTTTTTGACGCTCGCGCTCTCGTACAGCACTGTTATGTTTGCCGTGCGCGACGGCAGAAACATAACTTTGACGATAGTGTTCGCCGCGCTTGCGGCGGTAGCGTTCATAGCTTCACTCTTTACGGGGCACAAGCTGTGGGAGAGTCAGAGGCAGATAAGCCTTAACGAAAAGAATTCGTCCACGCAACTCGGCAGAGATTATGAAAACGCTCTGTCGGAACTCGAAACATACAGAGGCGTTTTAACGTCTTTTTCGGAAATATGATATATCTGGACAGCGCGGCCACAACGCCCGTGGACGAAGACGTCCTTGCGGCAATGTTGCCATATTTTACTTGCAATTTCGGCAATTCCCAATCCCAACATTCCGCGGGCAGGGAGTCGTATGTCGCCCTACTCGGCGCGCGGGACTCCGTCGCTCGCGTTTTCGGCTGTCTTCCGGAAGAAGTTTATTTTCTTTCCGGCGGCACGGAAGCGGGGAATCTGGCGGTAAAGGGGGTTTGCTCCGCGCACGGCGGCGGACATATTATAATCTCCGCGCTCGAACATCCGTGCGTTTACGAAAGCGCGCTCAGAATGGAGAAAAACGGCTTTTCGCTTACGGTGTTGAAGCCGGACGCGGACGGAATAATCTCGCCGGAAAGCGTTAAGAACGCGATGAGGGACGACACGATATTTTGTTCGGTGATGGCCGTAAACAACGAGATAGGCACTATTCAGCCGGTGCGCGAGATAGGCGCCGTCTGCAAAGAGAGAGGAGTATTCTATTATTGCGACTGCGTTCAGGCCGTGGGCGTAACGCCGTTTCCCAATGACTGTGCCTCGGCTTTCGCCGTTTCCGCTCATAAGTTTTACGGCCCCAAGGGCTCGGCGGCAATGTATATAAAAAAATCGTCCGCTCTCACGCCTCTCGTCGAGGGCGGCAGGCAGGAACGCGGCTTGCGCGGCGGAACGGTCAACGTGGCCGGCGCAGTTGGGCTGTCGGTTGCGTTGAAGAAAGCCGCCGATGGGAAGTACAACGAGAGAATAGAAAAACTCAGGGATTGTTTCGTCGCCCGCGCGTCGGAAGAAATAGAGGGAATAGCCTTGAACGGCGGCGGAGCCCGCTCTCCTTCCATAGCGAATATCTCGTTTTCCGGTTGCGACGGCGAGAATATAGTTTTCTGCCTCGACTTGAAAGGGATATGCGCTTCCACGGGTTCGGCTTGCTCCGCAGGCGCGGTAACGCCTTCGCGAATAGTCGCGGCCGTCGCAGGCGAAGAGCGCGCGAAATCGGCGGTAAGATTCTCCTTTTCCAAGTACAATACCGAAGAAGAGGTATTAAAGGCGGCGGACGTTCTCGCCCAAACAGTAAGAACGATACGCGGCAGGTAAATTCGGCTTTAAATAAAAGAACACGGCGAAAGCCGTGTTCTTTTGGCTAAAAAGAAACGACGCAAACCGGAGTTTGCGCCGCCTCTATATGATAAGGGGGAAAAATGATGAGCTATGTAAAATCGACTTTTCTTGTCGATTACATCTACAATTATATACCTTTTCCGCCAAAAGTAAACTTATTTAAAAATTTTTCGCAAACCTTTTATATTTAATTTATAGCAACAATATTTGTTATTTTTTCACAAATTCACAAAATTTTACATATAAGACAGGCGATTACGGTGGTTAAAAAGGTAGAAATTAACACAATCAGTATGGGCACGGCGAGATTTTTGCGCTTTAAAGAGGCAAAGTACACCGCCGAGATATAGAACACGGTTTCTGAGGAGCCGTAAAGAACGCATGCGCAGCGCGAAATATAGCTGTCGGCCCCGTATTCGTTTATGATTTCTGTCAGGTATGCCAGAGAGCCGTTGCCGGAAAATGGCTTTATCAATACGAGTTTTGTGAGTTCGGGCGGTATGCCGAGCGCCGAAAACGCCGGTTTCAGAAACTGCGTCAGTTTGTCCGAGAGCGTGGAAACTTCGAAGAGCTCGCACATCATGAAAATCGCGGCGAGGCAGGGAACGAGGCTTAAAGTAAATCTGCCGGCTTCCTTTATTCCGGCGGAGAACTCGTCGTAAATTTTGACTTTTCTGACGGCCGCGACGATGAACACGACGAGAAAAATAACGGGAATTATCGCCGCCACGCTCTGCACCCCAATATATAAATTCCGGCGGCGAAAACGGTTGAAAAGGCCGTGCATATCAAAGACGGCGCGAATATATCCGAGGCGGCCGCGCTTCCGGCGGCCGCTCTGAGCGCTATGACGGTGGTAGGCAGTATCTGTATGGACGTGGCGTTTATTATAAAGAGAAGTTTCTGCGCAAATTCGTTTTTATCTTTTTCGAGCGCGTTGACCGCCCTGACGGCGTATGGCGTGGCGGCGCCGCCTATTCCCAAAAGGTTGCAGGAGAGGTTGAGGGTTATTCCTTCGA
The DNA here is from genome assembly GCA_947628505.1 of uncultured Clostridia bacterium. Lineage (GTDB taxonomy): Bacteria > Bacillota > Clostridia > Christensenellales > Borkfalkiaceae > Coproplasma. The sequence continues at coordinate 42,074 of CANRAD010000011.1, read as the reverse complement.
GCGCCTCCGGGTTGTCCGTTTTGAAGAGCTTTCCGGAGAGGGGCTTCAAGAGTTTCGTCGCGCCCTTTGTGAGCGAGCATTTTTCCGCTACGTTTCCCAATCCCATCCACAGCGCGTAAACGCAGAACAGCGTCGCGGCCGTCGTAAGTGATTTTTCGGCGCCGTCGAGCATGGCGGGCAGGAAGTCCGCCGGCGATATGACGCACAGCGCAATGAGCGATACTATAAAGATAAAGCCGAAAACAGCGTTCATAGACTAATTCTATGAACGCAAAATTTAACTTATGCGCCGCAATACGTTTTACAACCTCGATAAATAATGATATACTTATAAAAAACTTTCAAGGAAACATATATGGCTGAAAAATTCTATCTCACCACGGCTATAACTTACACTTCCGGCAAGCCGCATATAGGCAATACTTACGAGATAATTCTCGCCGACGCGATCGCGCGTTACAAGCGCGCCGAGGGCTACGACGTATTCTTTATGACGGGTACGGACGAGCACGGTCTGAAAGTGGAACAGAAAGCCGCCGAAAAGGGCGTCAGTCCTTTGGAGTTCGTCGACGGCGTCGTGGGCGTCATTCGCGGCATATGGGATAAGATGAACATAAGTTACGACCATTTTATACGCACCACGCACGACTATCACGTGAAAGCCGTGCAGAAAATCTTCCGCAGATTCTACGAGCAGGGAGATATATACAAGGGCGCCTACGAGGGAATGTACTGCACGCCTTGCGAGAGTTTCTGGTCGGAAAGTCAGCTTGTAAACGGCCGCTGTCCCGATTGCGGAAGAGAGGTGAAGCCGGCGCGCGAAGAGGCCTATTTTTTCAAAATGGGCAAGTACGCCGAGAGGCTCGTAAAGCATATATTGACGCATCCTTCGTTCATTCAGCCCGTTTCGCGCAAAAAGGAGATGATGAACAATTTCCTCCTTGCCGACGAATGTGTTTCCATGAGCGACGAAGAACTTTTAAAAGCGGCGGAAGAGGGCAAACTCAAAACAAAGTTGCAGGACCTCTGCGTTTCGCGCTCCACGTTCAAATGGGGCATACCCGTCGATTTCGACGATAAGCACGTCGTTTACGTCTGGCTCGACGCTCTCACCAACTATATAACGGGCGTGGGATACGACACGGACAACCCTACGCCCGGGTATAAAAAATTATGGCCGGCAAACGTGCACATAATAGGCAAGGATATAATAAGATTTCACACGATATATTGGCCGATATTCTTAATGGCGCTCGGCGAAGAACTTCCGTCGTGCGTGTTCGGCCACGGCTGGCTTTTGCAGGGCGGAGACAAGATGTCCAAGTCGAAAGGCAACGTCATCTATGCCGACGATCTGGCAGATGTTTTCGGCGTCGACGCGGTGAGATACTATGTCCTCCACGAGATGCCCTATGCCGACGACGGCGTGATAACATGGGAGCTCGTAACCGAAAAGACTAATTCCGATCTTTCGAACACGCTCGGCAATCTCGTCAAGAGAACCGTCGCCATGACAAATCAGTACTTCGGCGGAACGGTCCGTCGCACGGGAGAATACGAGCCCGTCGACGAGAGTCTGAAAGAGCTTGCTTCTTCTCTCAAAGAGAATATGACGGCTTCCATGAACGCTTTTAAGGTTGCGGACGCGCTCGATTGCCTTTGGTCGCTTTTCCGCAGAGCCAATAAATATATCGACGAAACCACGCCGTGGTTGTTGGCGAAAGACGAAAGCAGGCGCGCAAGACTTTCGGAAGTGCTCTGCAATCTGCTTTCGGCCATAGATATCGGCGCAAATCTCCTTAAATCCTTTATGCCGGATACCGCCGCGGAGATTCTCCGCGAGATAGGAGCGGCGGAGCGCGCCTTCGCCGACTGCGCAACTTTCGCGTATGCCGAAAGCTACAACGTTTGCGCCGAACCGGCAACTCTGTTCGAGAGGAAAAAATTCGCGGATATACTTCCCCGCATAGAGGAGATAAAAAAGGCTCAGCTTGCGGAAGTTGCTCCCGAAGAGGAAAAGAAAGCCGTTATAACCATCGACGATTTCTCGAAAATAGAGATGCGTGTGGGCACGGTGGTAGAGTGCGAAGCCGTCAAAAAGAGCAAACTTCTGCACGAAACCGTAAATATAGGCGGCCGCACGATTTCCGTGCTTTCCGGCATCGCCAAGTACTACTCCCCGGAGGAAATGATAGGCAAGCGCGTCGTGGTCGTAACCAATCTTCCCCCGCGCGAGATGAAAGGACTCATATCCGAGGGCATGATAATCTGCGCGGAAGCGCCCGACGGCTCGCTTTCCGTAGTTGCTCCGGAGAAAGACGTGCCCGACGGCAGTCTGCTCTCATGAATTATATAGACGTACACTGTCATCTCGACGGCGATTGTTTCAAAGATATATCGGGAGTTATAGAGCGCATACTGCGCGCGGACGTAAAAAAGATCATAGCGGCGGGCTACGATCTTGAATCGTCCTCTCTTTTCAGAGACTATTCGGAAAGGTTTTCCTGCGTGTATTTCACCGCGGGACTGCATCCCACCGAACTCGGCGGCTATTGCGGCGATATCTCCCGCATAGAGGAGCTCGCCTCGCATCCCAAGTGCGTGGCGATAGGCGAAACGGGGCTCGATTATCATTACCCCGATACGGATAAACCTCTTCAAAGGCGGGCTTTCGTTCAACAGCTCGTTCTCGCAAACAAGCTCGGGTTGCCCGTGCAGATTCACTCCCGGGATTGCGCCGAGGATATGCTCGATATATTGCGGGAGCACAGGGAACTCATAAAAAACGGCGCGCTCATGCATTGCTACTCCCATTCCCCCGAAACGGCCGAACGGCTTTCGGAGCTCGGGCTCTGTTTTTCCTTCGGCGGAGCGAGCACATGGAAGGGCTCAAAAAAAGCCAAAAAGACCATAGCCGCGCTCCCTTCGGAAAGGTTGCTCACGGAAACGGACAGCCCGTATATGCCGCCCGCGAGCAAATACGGCGCGTTCCCCAACACTCCCGAAAGCATACCGGAGATTTTATCCAATATGGCGGAGATACGCGGCGTCGACTGCGAGAGTATGGCGCGCGTCGTGTGGGAAAACGCTCACAGACTTTTCAAAAAGCTGTAAAGTCGAAGTCCGCTTTTAAAAAAAGCGGACTTGCTCATCATTTGCACCGTAAACTTTTCGAGGAGTTTACGAAAATAGTTTGGCGTAGAAAATGCAATATATACGCGTAAATCGGCGGCTAAAAAATGGAAAACGAAATTTTCGGAGCGCTCAGAGAAAGCGGATTTACCTTTAAGAAACGCTTCGGTCAAAACTTCATAACGGATAGAAATCTGCTTGCTTCGATAGTTCGTGCTTCCGGCGTTACGTGCGAGGACAGCGTTGTGGAAATAGGCTGCGGCGCGGGCACTTTAACGCGCGAGATTGCCGCCGTGGCAAAACGCGTCGTCGCTTTCGAGCTGGACGGCCGGCTCGCGCCGGTGCTCGAAAAAACGCTCGCGGATTTCCCGAATACGCAAGTCGTGTTCTCGGATTTTTTGAAAATCGACCTCGGAAAGTTGGAGGAGGAGCTCGGGGAGTATTCGGTCATAGCCAATATACCGTATTACGTAACCACTCCGCTTATAACCAAACTCATCGAGGAGGGGAAGAAGGTCAAAAGCATAACGGTTATGGTGCAGGAGGAGGTGGCCCGACGGCTTGCCGCCGAGTGCGATACCCCCGAGTACGGGGCGATAACGGCGGCGATAGCTTTGAGGGCGAGCGCTTCAATAATAAAGCGGGTGCCGAGAACGGCGTTCACGCCCCGGCCGAACGTCGACAGCGCGGTCGTCAGGCTCGACATATGCGACGGCCGACTTGAAGTGAAAGACAGGGCGCTTTACCTTAAAACGGTTCGGGCGGCGTTTTCCTCCCGAAGAAAAACGCTCGAAAACAACCTCGTCAACAGCTTCGGTATATCCAGAGAGCAGGCCCGCGCGGCCCTTTCGGAAGCGGGCATAGATATAAAGGCGAGGGGAGAAACGCTTTCGCCGGAAAAGTTTGCGGCGTTGGCCGAAGCGCTCTCCGACAAATTATAAAAGACGGAACGTCATTATATGCGCCGTCTTTATTTTTTGTTCTAAATGCGCCGGTTTGCGAATAGACTAAGGTAGACTTGAAATTCGGAGGAAGTTTATGAATCAGGATCTTGATTACGCCGAGATGCTCGAAATACCGGTAAGCACGGTAACGGTAACCAAAAAGAAGAGTTTTTTCAAACGCAGACAAAAGGCCGCGGAACCCGCGCCGGACGAACTGAAAGAGCTCGTAGTAGACAGCGTAAACGAACGCGTTGGCGCGTATGTTTCGGCCGAGGACGTCAGCGATCCGCCCAAAAAATCCGTATTCCGCGGTATATCTTTCAAAAAGGATAAGGAGAGCATGATTTTAATAGGCGAGACGGTGGCGGTGTGCGCCATTGCCTTGGGCATATTTTTAACCAACATTTTTATGCCCAACAGCGCCATAAACGGGCTCATAACCTCGGTCGTCAATCCGCAGACGCAGGCCTCCGAGCCGTCGTATAACGAACTTACGCTTTCGCCCGTCGTCAGCGCAAACGCCGAAGCGGACGTCGAAATTTCCGAAAGCGGCGTTCTCTCGTTCACCGCGGCGTGCAGCGTATATCCCATCTGCGACGGCACAGTGTCGAAGATAAGCGAGAGCGACGGGGTGTACACCGTCGAAATATCGCACACGTCCTCGTTTTCGAGCGTAATAACAGGTCTCACGACGGTATACGGCGAAGAGGGCGCGGAGGTTATGGCCACATTGCCTTTCGCTTACACCGACGGCGAGCTCCCCGTAAGCGTGTCGCTTTATAACGGCGGCGAACTCCTCGATTGCTACACCCTCGCGGACGAAGTTCCCGTCTGGAAATCTTGAAAATAACGATACATCCGCTATTTCTGGCGGCAGGATTGCTGTCCGCGCTCGTCGGCGGCTTTCCCGTTTTCGTAATATGCGTGCTGACCGCACTCCTTCACGAGTGCGGTCATATATTTTGCGCGGCTCGGCTGGGTTACGAGTGCACGCGCATAAGTTTAATGCCTTACGGCGCCGCGGCGGTGTGCGACATAGAGGGCATATCTCCGTCCGACGAACTCAGGCTCGCTCTCGCGGGGCCGGCGGTCAATTTTTTCATATGCGTTGCGGTGGCGGGGCTGTGGTGGTTTTTTCCTCAGACGTATGCGTATACGGATATCCTCTTTTACGCAAATTCGGCCATGCTCGTTTTAAACCTTCTTCCGGCGTATCCTCTCGACGGCGGCCGTGCGGCAAAGTGCGCGCTCGTGCGTTTTTTGAAGCCGTCCCGGGTAAATATCGTATTGAGGGCGGTGAACGTCGCCGTCAGCGCTCTGCTCGTCGCCGCGTATTTTACGGCGATACATAACGTAACAGTGCTGTTTGCGGCAGGGTTATTGCTCGTTTCGGCTTTTCAGAAAGCTCCCCCCGTGCAGAGGATAAATTTCGCGGCGAGAAAAAAGAAGAGGGGCAGAGTGATAAGATACGTCATTCTCGACGGCGACGCGACGTTTAAAGACGCTTTGAGATACGTGGACGATTCCAGATATCTCGTGTTGCAGTTTTACGATGAAAAATTCCTCGATGAAATCACCGAGGACGAACTGTTCGAGAGATTGTCTTGCCGCAATCTCTACGATAAAATATTGTCGTAAACTATTTTTGCAGGAAATCCCTTCCGAATATATCCGCGTCGATATCCCCCGAGATAACCTTTCTGACGCACTCCGCGCCGAATTCCACGGCCTCCTCGACCGCTCCCGCAAAGAGCGAAAAATCGTAATCGCACTTATATGTCTGCTTTTTCGAGCGGAAGAGATAGCGGGTGTAATTGAAGTGCCTTTTGAGGCATCTTTCCACTCCCGTAACGGTAATCGACGGCTCGACGGGTTTTATGCTGTCGTAGACGGGCCCGGTGCATGCGAGCACTTTTTCGCGCGGCAGTATCGTGCGGCGCATGCGGTAAAATTTGCTCACGTAAAGCCCCGCGTCGCTTTCGAGCCTTGTATGCGCGAACGGCGAGCGTTTGGAGTTTTCGTAGGCATATATCATCGGGTGAATTACGCTGTCGAGCGCATAATGGGTGGCGAAACCGGCCGCGTAAGACTGATTGCCGAGATACAGCTTTTTAAATATTTCCGCGGCGGGTTTTTCGTGCAGTTCTCTGCCGAGATTTTTGCTCGTAGGCTTTATGTTGTAGGCGAAAAACACGTCTCCGCCCTGCGCGCCCAGAAGATAGAGCGTGCGCGAAGCGATTTTTTCTTTGACCTCGCTTTCAAGCCGTTCGTATATCTTTTCGGCCGCTATGGAGTGCGTGAAATAATCGGGCATATTATAAGTTTAGCCGTTTTCCGTAAAATAAATACTGTTGTATATATCCCGAGTCCTCTTTGAAGAGATTTACGAAGTAATCGTTTATCTTCTTTCTGTCGCTCAGCGTTCCGCCGAAATCCTCTTTGTAAACTTTCTCTATCCAGGTGTCCACGGGAAAGCTGTCCCGCTTCGAAAAGCCGAAAAGCGCAATGCAGTCGGCGACTTTCGGGCCTATTCCCTTGTAAGTTAAAAGCCTCTTTTTGAGTTGCGCGCTCGTCATGGAGCCTAAGTCGTCTATGCCCTCTTTCAGAATACGTCCGGAAGTTTCGACGAGATAAGCGTCTCTGTATCCGCAGCCGGCGTTTTTGAAAAATTCCGCGCCCGCGGCGGCGAGAGCGGCGGTGGTGGGAAAGGCGTAAAATTCCCCGCCGCAAAACTCCCTTTTTTCGCCTAACCCCGCGCATATCCTCGAAATAATGCCTTTTATCCTCGGGATATTGTTGTTCTGCGAAATTATGAACGAATAAATCATCTCTTCTTCGTTCTGGTTCAGAAGTCTGAGCCCGCGGCAATTTTCCGCGCTGCGCGAGAGAATGGGCACGCCGAAACTTTCCGCCCTTTCGACTATCGACGAGTAGTCTCTGTCGAGGTCGAAAAATCTGTAAAAATATCCTGCGTCGTCGCTCTCGACCGTAGTTTTTACGCCGTCCGATTTCAAAAGACACGCTCTGTCGGCGGAGAAGACGATAAACCCGTCGCCTTTTCTTTCAAAGCGGAATATCTGCCCGCAGTCGAGCGTCTGCAAAGGATTGAAATATTTCGCGTCGTAATCGAATTTTTCCATGGTAAAAATGCAACCTCTTTCTCGGTTGCATTTTATCATTGACGGAGTTTTTTGTCAAACGTCGCAGACGTCGGCAGTCGGGAACGCGCGCAAGGTATTTTTTGCGCGATTTTACTGATAATACTTTTATGACTACACTCGAAAAGAATATAAAAGCGGTGAAAAAGGTGCTCTCGTCGGAGGACGTGCTCGTGTTCGAGTTCATCTCCGACGGCGGCAAAAAATTTGCCGCGATATATGCCGACGGCATCGCCGACAAACAGCTTTTGGGCGAACTCGTGGTAAAGCCGTTGCGCGCCGTAAAGAAGAACGACGATATCGGCACGGTTCGCCTTTTGCTCGCCTCCCCCGAAGTCAAGGACGGAGATAAACTTTCCGACGCGATAAAGGAAATTTCCGACGGCAACGGCGTTCTCTTCGTCGAGGACGAGAAAAAATTTTTCATAATAGGCTTGAAAAAGCCGCCGGCGCGAGCCGTCGCCGAGCCGCCCACACAGATTGCGGTAAAGGGGCCGAGAGAGGGCTTTATAGAGGACATAAAGACCAATCTCGGACTGATAAGAAAGCGCATAAAGAGCAGCGATTTGAAGATAAAAACGGTAAAGAGCGGCGAGCGCTCCGATACCGCCGTGGCGCTCGTGTATCTCGAAGGAGTATGCCCTGCCGGACTTCCGGAACGCATAGAAAAGGAGATTGCCGCCGAAGAAATAGATATCATCCCCGATTCCTCGTATATCTCGTCGTTTATATCTTCGAAGCCGCGCTCGCTTTTCAAGAGGTGCGCGACGTCGGAAAAACCGGATATATTCTGCGCCAAAGTCTGCGAGGGCAGAGTGGGAATAGTAGTGGACGGTTCGCCCATAGCCTTGACCGTTCCATATATGCTCGTGGAGGATTTCCAGACGGGCGAGGACTACTATTCGAGCTCGTACAGAGCCACGACTTTGAGAATATTGCGCGTTTTGGCGGTGTTTATAGGAATGTTTCTTCCGGCGCTGTACGTCTCCGCTCAGCTGTTCAAAATACAGCTAATACCGTACAGACTGCTTTTGAGGATATCGAGCTCGGTGCAGGGCTTGCCGCTTTCGCCGAGCATAGAGATGTTTTTGACGCTTCTCGTGCTCGAAGTTCTGAACGAAGCCTCGATAAGAATGCCGAAATACGTCGGGCTCGCGCTGTCGGTAGTCGGCGCGCTCGTTCTTGGCGATACGGCGGTAAAAGCGGGCATCATATCCACGCCGGCGATAATAATAGTTGCGTTTTCGGCTATTTGCCTCTACACCGTGCCCGACCTCGTGGAAACCTCGGCCACTCTCCGCTGGATATTCCTCATAGTCGCCGGAAGCATAGGCCCCTTCGGAATAGTGCTTTTAACGGCGTTCTTGATATGCTATCTCGTCAGCGAACAGAGTTACGGCGCGCCCTTGATGGCGCCGTTCGCGCCGCTTGTAAAGAGCGATTTGTACGACAGTATGGTAAAAGCCAATCTGTATTCTCTCGAAAACCGTCCCGCTTCGCTCTCCGTGCGGGACAAGGTGAGGTTGAAAAATGAAGATAAGCGTTAGGCAGATATGTTTTATTCTGTTCGCATACACGGTTGCGACAAGACTCTTGCTGTATCCGAATATGTTGAGCTATATAGCGGGCAGGGATCTTCTCTTTTCCGCGCTCATAGATTTCGGCGTTCAGAGCATAGTCGTCTGGGCGGTGGCGTATCTGTGCTCCAAAACGGATAAAACCTTTTTCGGTCTTTTAAAAGATACCTTAGGCGAAATAGGCGCGAGAATAATTTACGGCTTGTTCGCCGCGTTCTTTGTGCTTTCGGCAATAGTTCCGATGTTCGAACAGAAGCTGTACGTTCACGCGATTTTCTATGACAACGTGCCGCCTTTAACCGTGTTTTTGCCCTTTTTCTTTTTCTCGGTTTACGCCGGTTGCAAGGGATTCGGAAATATCGGAAGAGCGGCGGATATATGCTTTCCCATATTCGTCGTCTCGATTGCGTTCGTGTTCGCAATGTCGGTAGTGGAGACGGACGTAACCAATCTTCTGCCCATAGCCCGCACGCCCGCAAAGGATATCTTCGGCGGCGCGCTCTCAACGGCGTACAGATTTGTGGAACCTTGTTATCTTCTGATGTTCATGGGGCATTTCCGCTACAAAAAACACGACGCCTTGAAGATAACTCTGTCTTATGTTGCGGGCGCTCTGCTCGTTCTCGGGTTTCTCGCGGTCTTTTACGGGATATACGGCGAGATATCCGCGTCCCGTCAGTTCGCGGTATCCAAAGTATCTCTGTATTTCCCCGCGATGGACATAGTGGGAAGAATAGACTTAATAGCGCTGTACGCCCTCGAAACAGTCATGCTTTTCGCCCTCGTTTTAAACGTACAGCTCGCGGTACACTGTTTTTGCAAGTGTTCGGGCTGGAACTGTCCGGAGGCGCTGTCTTTGGGCGTAAATCTCGTGCTCGTTACTCTTTTGATAACGCTCGACCACTATTTTCACGGCGTTCAGGAATTTTTCTCGCAGTGGCTGTGGATAGCCGCCGTCATATTCGCCGTGGTCGCGCCGCTTTCCGCATGGGCGCTGAGAAGGAGAGATAAGATATGAAAGTTAAGAAATTAAGGCGCTTTTCGGTGTTTTTCTATTGGGCTGTGATTATAGCCCTTTTATGTCTCTTCTTTACGAACGATTTCGGACTTGTTGACATAAGAAAAACCTCCATAATCTCCGCCGTGGGAATAGATTGCGAAGGCGAAGAGGTTGTGGTAACCGCGCAGATGGCCATTCCCAAGCCCTCCCAAAGCGGCGAGAGCATAGAATATACGCAGATTCAGGGCAGCGGGATGACCGTGGCGGACGCTCTGAACGAGATAAACTCCAAAACGGGATTTTATCCCAAGCTCTTGTTCTGTCAACTTATTCTGATAGGCGAAAGCTGCCGCGATAAGGAGCTCTTCCGTATTCTCGGCTGTTTTTACAGAAAGAACTATTCCGAACTGACGGCGGAAGTGGCGATGTGCAAGGGCAAGGCCTCGGATATGCTCGCCATGCCCACGCCCACGAGCGATTCCACTTCAACGGCCATACAGAACGCCTTGGGCGACGAGCTCAAAAAATCCGCGATAGTCGTCTCCGTCGATCTTAAAGACATAGCGGTGGCCAATTTTTCCAAGAGCCGTTCGTGCTATATGCCCTATATCGAAGCGAACGTTCAGGGCACTTCCGAAAAGGGCGGCGACGGAGACAACGTCGGCGGCGATCCCCCTTCGGGTGGCGGTTCGCAGAGTTCCGGCGGCTCTTCGTCGGGAAGTCAGCAGAGCTCGGGCGGCGGAGAGGGAGGCGGCTCTTCGGGCGGTTCCTCCTCGGGCGGCGCGCAAGGCTCGGGCGAGCCGGTCGAATTTACGGCGCGCAGAACCGCCGTCTTTTCCGACGGCAAATTCGCCGGACTTCTGGACGAGCGTCAGTCTTTCGCGCTCGGCATACTCAAAAACGAGATAAATCTGGCGGTAATGCCGTGCGACGCCGAAGATCTGCATTACAGCATAGGCCTCAAAAACACCAAGGGCGGGATATCCCTTGCGGTGAAAGAGGGCCGTCCGGAGCTCACTTTGAGCTTCGAGGCAAGCGCGCAGATAGCGGGGATAAGAAAGATAGTCGATCCGAAAGAGACCGTAAACGACGACATTTTGCCCGCCGAAGTCATAGAGGGTGCGGAAAACGAGATAAAATCGCGGCTTTCGTCTCTGGTCGACGCGTGCGTAGGCTGGAACGGCGACGTGTTCGGCGCCCGCGAGCTCCTCTATAAATATCATCCGAACTTCTTCGAGGCGTTTTCAAAAGACCTGCTCGAAAGGATGAAAGTCAGTCTGAACGTGAAAGTGAAGAGCATAAGCTGACGGCGCGTCTGCGCCCGCCGCCGCGTGCGGCGGGCGCAGAGTTATGACGATTTACCGCGTTTTATGTAAGTTCAAGGTAATATATAAATTATATTTTAAATAAAAGCATATACTTGACTTAGTAACGTTATGGTAGTATAATTCAATTGGCGGTTTTTATAGGCTATATAGTCGTAATTTGTCGCCGCAACTCGTTAAACTATGGAAAACTCAGCAAAGACCGACGCCGAACTCGAAGACGCGGCGGTTCCGGGAGAAAAGATATACGTTCCTCCCGTAAAAAATAAATTCGCCTATTTCGTCTATCGTTTTTTCAAACGCTCTTTCGATATAATTTCCGCAACGCTGCTTCTGTTGTTGTTGTCGTGGTTCATACTGTTGTGTCTGCTTGTCAAATGGCTCGAAGATTTTCACAGCCCCGTCTATGTCTCCAAGCGGGTAGGCAAGGGCGGCAAAGAGTTTAAAATTTTCAAGATACGCACAATGGTTCCCAACGCGGAGGAGATGAAAGAGCGGCTTATCGCCGAGGGCAAAAACGAAGCCGATCCTCCCGCGTTCAAGATGAAAAACGATCCGAGAGTAACGCGGGTGGGAAGGTTTTTCAGAAAATTTTCTATAGACGAGCTGTTGCAGCTTCTCAACATCATAAACGGCACAATGAGCGTCGTCGGACCGCGTCCTCCGCTCAAAGAGGAAGTGGAGCAGTACACGCCCTATCAGATGCACCGCCTCGACGTTCGCGTAGGTCTGTTGTGCCTTTGGCAAATCAAAAAAAACAGAAACTCGCTCTCTTTCGACGAGTGGGTTGAACTCGATTTGGAGTACATAAAAAAGCAGAGCGTTCTTCTCGATCTCAAAATTATCTTCAAGGGCTTTTATATGGTACTCTTCGACCACAGCGGAGAATAACACGGAATGTCCCGTTCTGATAACGGAAAACTTAAAATCGCAATGCTCGGGCATAAGCGCATGCCTTCGCGCGAAGGTGGCGTGGAAATAGTCGTCGAAGAGCTCTCTGTCAGAATGGCGGAGAGGGGGCATAGCGTGGTAGTCTATAACCGCGGCGGCCATCACGTCGGCGGCAAGGAATACGATAAAAAGCCCCCCAAGTTCTACAAGGGCGTGCGCCTTAAAAAAGTGCTCACCGTAAGGGGCAAGGGGATATCGGCCATGACCTCTTCGTTCTTTGCGGCGCTCAAAGCCGCGTTCTCGGGAGCGGATATCGTCCACTTTCACGCGGAGGGCTCGTGCGCCATGCTGTGGTTGCCTAAGCTCTTCCGCAAGAAGTGCATAGTAACCGTCCACGGCCTCGATTGGCAGAGAGAAAAGTGGCAGAGCGGTCTGGGCTCGAAATATATAAAACACGGCGAAGAATGCGCCGTGCGCCTTGCGGACGAGATAATAGTTCTCAGTAAAAACGTCGAGCAATATTTTCTGACGCGCTACGGCAGAAAAACGGTGTATATCCCCAACGGCGTCAATCGCCCGGAGACGGTTCCGGCGGAACTGATAACCGAGAAATACGGGCTCGAACGCGATAGTTATTATCTCTTTTTGGGCAGACTCGTGCCCGAAAAAGGTTTGAAGTATCTTATCAACGCTTTCAAAGGCGTGAAAACCGATAAAAAACTCTTAATAGCCGGAGGCGCGTCCGACAGTTCGGAATTCGTCGACGAAATAAAAGCCCTCGCGGAAGACGACGGCAGGATAATTTTCACCGGTTTCGTGGAGGGGCGCGCTCTTCACGAGCTGTATTCCAATGCTTACGTATACGTATTGCCGAGCGATTTGGAGGGAATGCCGTTGAGCCTTCTCGAAGCAATGAGTTACGGCAACTGCTGCCTTACGAGCGATATCCCCGAGTGCCTCGAAGCGGTATGGAACAAAGCGGTTTCGTTCAGACGTTCCGACGAGGACGATCTGAGAGAAAAATTGCAGCGTCTCGAAGATAATCCCGACGAGGTCGCCTCGTACAAGGCGGGCGCTGCGGACTTCATATGCGGGAGATTCGATTGGGAACACGTCGTAGACCGCACATTGGAAATCTATTATGACCACAAGAAAGGACGCGGAAAGTAATTTCCTCACCATATTGACGCCTACTTACAACAGAGGCGCCGACGGTTGCCTTAAAAATCTTTACGATTCGCTTGTCGGGCAAACGGAAAAAAATTTCATATGGCTTGTCGTCGACGACGGAAGCGACGACGGAACGGACGCCGTTGTGAACGATTTTAAGGCCTCGGCGCCCTTTTGCATACAATATTTGCGCAAGGAAAACGGCGGCAAACATACCGCGCTCAATTTCGGTATAGACAGAATAAAAACCCCGCTCACAATGATAGTCGACAGCGACGACGCGCTTACTTGCGACGCCGTCGAAACCATAGCTCTTTACGACGGCCGTTATCGCGGCGAAAAGGGCTTGTGCGGCTTCACGTTTTTGAGGAAGTTTCCCGACGGCCGGATAAACGGCAAGCAGTTCGAAGAGGACGAGCTCGTGGCAAGCTATATCGATGTGCGCATAAACGGCGACGACACGAAAGCGGATAAAGCCGAAGTTTTTTACACGGAAGTTTTAAAGGACTACCCTTTCCCCGAGTTCGAGGGCGAAAAATTCCTCGGCGAGGACGTTGTATGGATAAGAATGGCAAAGAGCTACAAATCCGTACATATCAACAAGGCCATATACGTCGGAGATTATCTTTCGGGAGGGCTCACGGGTTCCCGCCGCGCGCACAACGTTTCAAGTCCGCGCGGGTGCATGTGCAGGGCGGAGGAGTTTCTCTGCCCCGAAATAAAATTCAAATACAGATTGAAAGCCGCTCTGCAATATATGGTTTACGGCAGATTTGCGGGTAAAAAAGCGGGAGAGATAACCGACGGCGCGCCGAAGCGCTATAAATTCCTCGTCTCGCTCTGCGCATTCCCCGGCTTCATCGTTTACAGAAAGTGGAGAAAATCCTTAAAATGAAAATTCTCTTTGTCAATAAATTTCTTCACCCCAACGGCGGCTCCGAAACTTATATATTCAAACTCGGCGAGGAATTTATCAAAGAGGGGCACGAAGCGGAGTACTTCGGCATGGAGCACGAGGGGAGAATAGTCGGCAATTCCGCTGAGGCCTACACTTCGGATATGGATCTGAGAAAAGGCTCCAAACTCGGCTATGCGTTTAAAACGGTATATTCCCGCGAGGCGAGAAAAAAGATACGCAAAGTTCTCGATAAGTTCTCCCCGGACGTAGTCCACCTCAACAACTTCAATTATCAGTTGACGCCTTCCGTCATTCTCGAAGTGGCAAAATGGCGCAAAAAGACGGGCAGGAAATGCGCCGTGGTATATACTGCGCACGACTATCAGCTCGTCTGCCCCAATCATATGCTTTTCTGCCCGTCCGAGGGCAAGGTGTGCGAACGCTGTCTGAGCGGCAAATTCAAGCACTGCGTAAAGGGCAGGTGCATACACGGCTCCAAACTCAAATCCATGGTAGGCGCGTTCGAGGGCTGGTTCTGGAAGAAAAAAAAGACGTATCGCCTTATCGACGCCGTCGTCTGCCCGTCGGAGTTTATGCGCTCCAAGCTGTCTGCCAACGCTTTATTAAGGGACAAGACGCGTGTTATGCATAACTTCGTGCGCCCGCCCCTCGATAAGTCGGGCGAAAAGGGCGACTACGTGCTTTATTTCGGCAGACTTTCTGAGGAAAAGGGCATAGAAACGCTCTGCAAGGCGTGCGAAGAACTTCCGCATATACAATTCGTGTTCGCAGGCGGCGGACCTCTGGAAGAGCGGGTGAAGAGCGTTAAAAACGTGCGTTTCGTCGGCTTTAAGAGCGGCGAAGAGCTCGAAGAACTCATAAAGGGCGCGCGTTTCAGCGTATACCCTTCGGAGTGGTACGAAAATTGTCCTTTCTCGGTTATGGAGAGCCGTTCATACTTGACTCCGGTGATAGGCGCGAGAATAGGCGGTATACCCGAACTCATATCGGAAGGCGGGACGGGCGATCTGTTCGAGAGCGGAAACGCGCAGGATTTGAAAGAGAAGATTTCGGCTCTTTGGAACGACGCCGAGCGCAACGCGAGATATATCGAAAACTGCAAAGACCGCGCTTTTTATACTACGGCGGAATACTGCGGCGAACTTCTTTCGGTTTACAGCGAGGTTTTAAATGGCTAAGAAATTGAACGGAACGGTAATAGTAACATACAGATGCAACGCGAGATGCACTATGTGCAACCGCTACAAGGCCCCTTCGCGCGCCGACGAGGAGATATCCGTCGAAACGATAAAAAAACTCCCGCCCATGTATTTCACCAACATAACGGGCGGCGAGCCGTTTATAAGGACGGACCTCAAAGACATAGTGCGCGAACTCTATAAAAAGAGCGACAGAATAGTCATTTCCACAAACGGATATTTCACCGACAGGATACTCGACCTCTGCAAGGAATTTCCGCAGATAGGCATACGCATCTCCATTGAGGGCCTCGAAGAGACGAATAACGCGATACGCGGCCTCGACGACGGCTTCAACCGCGGTTACGAAACTTTGAAAAAGCTGGTCGAAGCCGGCATGAAAGACGTCGGTTTCGGAATGACGGTGCAGGATAAAAACGCCCGCGATCTCATTCCTCTTTACCTTCTTTCGAACGAGCTCGGCATGGAATTTGCCACGGCTTCCTTGCACAACAGTTTTTATTTCGTCGAGTCGGGCAACATAATAAAGGACCGTCCCATGGTCGCGCAGTGTTTCGAGGACCTCATAAACGAGCTGTTGAAGTCCAATAGCCCCAAGAAATGGTTCAGGGCGTACTTCAATCACGGGCTCATAAACTATATCTATTCGCAAAAACGTCTTTTGCCGTGCGACATGAGTTTCGATACTTTCTTCATTGATCCTTACGGCGACGTGATGCCGTGCAACGGCACTAAGGATAAAGAGGTAATGGGCAATCTCAACGAGCAATCGTGGGATGAGCTTTGGAACGGCGAGCAGGCCGAAAAAGTGCGCGAAAAAGTGCGCCATTGCGACAGAAACTGCTGGATGATAGGCTCCGTTTCGCCGGCCATGCACAAATATATCTCCAAACCCATCCGCTGGGTTATAAAGCATAAGTTTCTGCGGTTTTTCAAAAAGAAGAAGTACAGCATGTACGAGAACGCGATAGTCAGAGATTATCGCGACGGCAAGGTAACGAAAGAGCAACTCGACGCCCTTTCGACGTGCGACATGACGGCGGTTGCCAACGACGGGCTCTCCGAGGCCTCCCGCGAACGCCTTAAAGACAAGTCCGGCGAGGAACTCGTCGCGGCTGATATTTCCGAAAATTGATTGAGAGCGTCGATTTGCGGCGGTAAAAACGGTTTTTAGAAGACGCCGCTCGGCGCGGAATTTGCAATTAAAATACGAGAGGTTTCAGATGGGCAAAATTATCGATATGATAAAGAGGGCGCGCAAAAAGGGCGATCTTTCCAAGAAAGCGTTCTGCGCTTTTTTAATGCCTTTGGGATACTCCAACATGTCGATACAGCCCGTTCAGATACGCTATAAAAATTTCAGAAAGATAAAGAAAAAATACTCGAAAACGCTGGCCGCTCTCGATTTCGAACCTTCGGAAGAGCCTTCAAGCAACAAGGTGTTCATATGCTGGTTGCAGGGCGAAGAGAACGCTCCGCCGATAGTCAAAGCGTGCATAAGTTCCGCCCGCAGATATCTTGCGGACAGGGAATTGATAATTATAACCGCCGAAAATTACGGGGAATATACCGAACTTCCGCAGTTTATAGTGGACAAATGGAAAAAAGGAATTATTTCCGACACGCACTTTTCGGATATTTTGAGAACGGAATTGCTCGTCCGCCACGGCGGACTGTGGGCGGACGCCACCGTCTATTTTACGGGCGCGCTTCCCGAGTACGTTTCGGGCGATTTGTTTCTGTTCAGACATTACGCCCACTATATCGACGAGCCCGTGCAGTACAACAATTGGTTTATATACGCCCGTCCGGACAACCGCGTTTTGAAGTGCGTGCGCGCGCTCTTGTTCGAGTATTGGAGAAAGCATAAAAAGGTAAAAGAATATTTTTTGTGGCATCTGTTCGCAACGCTTGTCTTTGAAAAATACCCCGGGGATTTTTCCGCCGTAACATACGTGCTCGACGACACGGCTCTGCCGCTCGCGAGAAATCTCACGCGGCCGTATGACGAAATTTTCTGGAGCGCGGCCGTGCGCATTTCGCCCATACACAAACTCAACTATAAATTCGAACCCGTCTCGGGAGAGGAGAAAACCAATCTCGACGTAATTCTCGAAAGGGAAAATCTCAAATAAAAATGCAATCCGAAACAGAAAAGAAATCAAGGACTTCCAAGTCGATAAAAAACGCCGTCATAGGAATAACGGGCGCGCTTTTGAGCCTCGTCATTTCTTTCCTTTCGCGTACCGTTTTCATACGTATGCTCGGGGACGATTACAACGGCGTCAACGGGCTTTTCACCAATATTCTGCAAACGTTGAATATGGCGGAGCTCGGCTTTGCGGCGGCGGTGGCTTTCGCGCTGTACCGCCCGCTCAAAGATGGAGACGAGGAGGCCGTTTCGGCTCTCATGAATTTCTTTGCCCGCGTTTACAGGATAATAGCGGTCATAGTCGCCGTCGCGGGCTCGGCTTGCATACCCGCTCTGCAATTTCTCATAAAAGAGGATATATCAAGTCTCCCCTTCACGTTGAATCAACTGAGAATATATTTCGCGATGTTCCTTGCGAACACCGTGTGCAGTTATCTCCTTGCATATAAGCGCACGCTCATTCAGGCGGATCAGAACGCCTATATAATCTCCACGGTGGATTATTCGTGCAACATAGCTTTGAACGTGTTGCAGATTGCGCTTTTGTACATAACCAAAAACTATTACGCGTTTTTGTCGATAATGATAGCGAAAACTATCGTAAACAATCTCATTCTCCATATAATAGCCGGCAAGCGCTATCCCTATCTTTCGAAATACAAACGCTCGAAGATAACCAAGGCCGAAAAGAAGAACATAATAACCAACGTCGAAGCTCTCTTTCTGCACCGCATAGGGCACGTGCTCATATACAGCACCGCCTCGATAATAATTTCATCTTTCGTGGGCGTAAAAGAGGCGGGCTTTTACAGCAATTACGTGCTCATAATCAACAACGTGTACGTATTGATAAATATAATATTCGAATCCATGACGGCGAGCATAGGCAACCTCGGCGTCAGCGCGGACGTCGAACATCAGTACGAAGTGTTCAAAAGAGTGGACTATATCTCCAAATTTTTCGTAGTGTTCACGTCTACGTGCTATATCTGTCTTTTCAACGACTTTATAACCATCTGGCTCGATTCGAGCAAAACGTTCCCCCTTCTTACGGTCATAGCGATAAGCGCGCACCCCGTTTTAAGCTATATGCGCAAGCCCGTGTTCACTTTCCGCGACGCGAAGGGACTGTTCAAAAAAGATTGGTTCAAGCCACTGATAGAGTCGTCGGTAAGCATAGGCCTCGCCATAGGTTTAAGCTATGTGTGGGGAGTGTTGGGCATACTCTTGGGCTATGTGATTTCCTCGCTGTTCATAGGCTTGCCCATAGAATCTTACATGCTCTACAAACACGGTTTCAAACGGAGCGTTCTTCCGTATTTTCTCAAAGTTGCGCTCGTCATTATATACGCCGCGGGCGTAACCGCGTTGACGTACTATATATGCACTTTCATACCGGTGGAGAAGAGCCTTGCGGGCTTCGGCTGGTTTGTGCTCGAAGCGCTGTTCTGTATAGCGTTCTCTTCGGGAGCTTATATTCTTGCCACGTTCAAAACGCCGGAGTTCGGATATTTCGTTCAGCTTGCGAGAAAAATTTTCGGTAAATTTTCGCGCAAAAAGGAGGACGCGGATGCGTGAACTCGATTTGAGGGAAATTCAGCTTGCGGAGCTCGACATTTTAAAGGAATTCGACGCGATTTGCCGTAAAAACGGCCTTTGCTATTCGCTCGCGTTCGGCACGCTTTTGGGCGCGGTCCGCCACGGCGGATTTATCCCGTGGGACGACGACGTCGACGTCATGATGCCACGCCCCGATTACGAAAAATTCCGCGAAATAGCTTTAAAAGAGCTTACGGGCAGATATGTCATAACCGACGACAGAGGGGAAAAGGGCGAGTATCCGTTTATAAAGATGCTCGATAACAACGTTATTGTGGCGCGCGACAATTTCAAGTGGGAAGTGGACAGGCTCTGGCTCGACGTATTCCCGATAGACGGCATAGCTTCGGATTTCGCAGAGCGCAAAAAGCGTTCCGGGAAGCTCGCAAAACTCAGAAAGAGCATAACGCGCGTAAAAATTCTCGAAAATCCCGCAACATTCGGTCAGAAACTCGCCTCGGCGGTATATCGCCTCGGCGTCTCGCTGTTTTGGAACAGACGCACGTTATTTTCAAAGCTGCACAGGGAAATTGCGAGATATCCCTATGAAACGAGCGAATACGTCTCCGATCCCGCTTGCGATATGTGCGGATACGGAGTGTTCGCTTCGGCGCTTCCGCCCGAGAGCTATTACAAAACCGTCGAAATGAACTTTGAGGGCTGCGCCTTTTCTGCAATCGAAAGATGGAAAGACCATCTGAAAAGTTTTTACGGCGACTATATGAGCCTTCCTCCCGAGGAGAAACGCATATCCCACGGCTTGAAGGCGTATATAAAGGAGGAGTGATGGAAGAACTGAGCCTCAGAGAAATTCAGCTTGTAGAGCTTTCGCTCCTCTGCGATTTCGACAGAATATGCCGCGCTCATGGCCTCAAATACACGTTGGCCTACGGCACGCTTTTGGGCGCGGTCCGCCACGGCGGGTTTATCCCGTGGGACGACGACCTCGACGTTCTGATGCCCCGCCCCGATTACGAGCGGCTGTACAGTATATTTTCGGACAGAAAAGGCGTGCCCATATACCTTTCCCGCACGGAGGACAGGGGCAAGGACATAGTCTATCCGTTTATGAAAATACTCGACACCCGCTATAAAATAGCAGTGCCGGGCATAAGAGAAGTGGAAAATATCTGGTTGGACGTATTTCCCGTCGACGGTATTCCGTCCGACGAAAAAAAGTATAAGAAGTTAAAGAAAAAGCAGAGATTTTATAAGCGCGTCGTCTATTTCAACAACCTCACGGATTCGGCGTATTATGTGGGCAGAATGAAGCTGTTTTTGCCGATTTTCCGCCTTTTCGCCAAGATGTACACGTTGAAACGTGCGGCGTCGAACAGCAGAAAATGGGCTTTGAAGTATCCCTATTTCGGATCGGGATATTGCGGCGGCGCCACGCTCAGCGCAAATATAGACGAGGAGAAATATCCCGAGGGCTTTTTCGAGAACATAAAGGAAACTGAGTTCGAGGGCAAGAAATTTTTTTCCGTCGCCGATACGGATTTTTATCTCAGAACCAATTACGGAGATTATATGAGCCTTCCTCCCGAAAGCGAGCGCGTGAACCACAGATTCAAGTGCGTGCGCGCGGATAAATAGACGTGATAAATAATGCGGATAAAGAGTAGGCGGGCGCGGCAAAAGCCGCGCCCGCCGGTTTTATGCGGCGCCGCGCCGTTGTAAAGCCGTCAGGGTTTTCACGATGAGCGAAGAGAGCGATTTCATTTCCTCGTCGCCCACGTTTTCCTCGGCGAACTCTTTCAATACGGCATAAACGGCCTCTTCGGCTTCGCGCACGCTGTCGGCAATTTCCCCGGCAATGCGTTCCGCAACGTTCAACGCGTCTTCTTCGGAGACGTAGCCTTCGATAAGCGCCGCCACTATGGCGGCGTTTTCAGAGAGCGCGCCGCCGTATTTCAAACGCTCGTAAACCGCGTTGAAAAGAGTTGCCGCGGCTCCCACAGAAAACGCGCGCTCCGAAACGCCGACGAAGTTTTCGAAAACGTATATGGCGCTCATCTTCGTTATCGAGCAATACGCGGCGTACAGCGCCCAACTCACCATAAACGGCAGAAAAGCGTTTTTCTTTGCGTTTTTGAGAAAAGTTTTCTTCAAAAGAAAGCATATCGCCACGGTTACGGCCGCAAGCGCGAGCACGTCGGCGCCGTATAAGGCGAACGCTTCGGCAAACTGAGTAAAGTCCAATTTTTACCTCCTTGAATTGCAATCGTTCACCCGGCATATAAAGAATAACTTGTCCGCGGGCGTTTCAAACGCCCGCGGACAAAATAAAAATAAAATATATCCGTAACTTTTCGGCACGCAATGATTTGCATACTTTGCGCGGTTTATGGTAAAATCACATAAGAGAGGTCGTTTATGCGAATGCACAGAAAAAGCCGTCTTGACGAACGGCTCATGTCGTGCGCCGATATCTTCACTGCGGCGGACGTAACTCAGAAAAATATGAAAATAGCGGCGGAGGAGAGAGATTTTCTGCCGCTTGAAGAGATATTCGGAAACGATAACCCCGTGCGCCTCGAAATAGGTTGCGGCAAGGGTAAATTCATATGCGAACTCGCCGCGCGCGAAAAGAACGTAAACTTCGTGGCGTGCGAAAAAATTTCCAACGTGCTTATCGAGGCTATGGAACGCGCGAAAGCGGAGGGACTGAAAAACGTCTATTTTCTGAACTGCGCGGCCGAAGTGCTCGCGAGATATTTTGCCGAGGGCTCGATTGAAACCGTATATTTGAACTTCTCCAACCCGCTTCCTAAACAGGGCTATAAAAAACAGCGCTTGACGCACCCGAGGTTTCTTCTCATATACGGCCGACTTTTAAAAGATGGCGGCAAAATAATTCAGAAGACGGACGACGAAGATTTTTACCGATTTTCTCTCGAAAGCTATAAAAGCTGCGGCTTTAAAATTCTTTCGGTTTGCGAAGATCTGGCGGCCGAACCCGTGGAGGGAGACGTCGAAACCGAGCACGAGCGTCTGTTTAAATCCCGCGGCAAAAAAATATACAGGATAGTAGCGGAAAAGTGATGGCGGCATGGCAGATAGCGGCGATAATCTCGGGTTGCGCCGCAGGCGTGATTTTAATAGCCGCGTTCGTGTGGATAAACAACAATCTCTTGCAGATTAAGCGCGTCGAATTGCCCTTTGCGGGAACGGAGAAGGCTGTCAGAATAGTACAGCTTTCCGATTTGCACGGCAAATCCTTCGGCAAGGACAATTCAAGGCTCATAAACGCCGTCAAAAAACTTTCGCCCGACGTTATTGCCGTAACGGGCGATCTCATTCACGATTACAATCGCAAAAAGGCCGCCCGCTCCGTAAAACTCGTGGCCCGCCTCTCGGCGATATGCCCGGTCATATACGTCTCCGGAAATCACGAAATGAGGCACACGGGCTACCGCTTTTTCAGAAGAGAACTTATCGTGGCCGGAGCGGAGGTGCTCGACAACGCGTGCGTCGGCGCGGCCGGAATAACTTTCGCCGGGCTCAACGGCGCGCACAACAAAAACGACTCGGTTTTCAATCTTACCGAACGCCCGGACGACAAAGTATTGCTTGCGCATATGCCCCACCATGTCAAAAGATACGCCGCCGCGGGTTTCCCGATAGTTATCTGCGGGCACGCGCACGGCGGACAGTGGCGGATTCCTTTTACGGGCATAGGGATATACGCTCCGGGACAGGGGCTGTTCCCCAAGTACGTCTCGGGTGTGTACGAAGAGGGCAAAACGCGCATGATTGTCTCCCGCGGGCTCGGCAATTCGCAATTTCCGCTCAGACTTTTCAATTTGCCGGAGATAACGGAAATAACGCTCGTGCCGCCGGGCGCGGAAGAGGAAGCGAAAAAGACAAAAGACGTAAAATAAGGGGAAAGATGAAAAAACGCCCGCCGCGCATTTGCGCGGCGGGCGAAATTTTTTGAGTTATTTTACGAGCAGAGCGAGTATCGCCTTTATCGTATGCAGTTTGTTTTCTCCCTGTTCGAGCACGAGACTGTTCTTGCCGTCGATTATTTCGGCGGTAACCTCCACGCCGCGGCTCGCGGGCAGAGAATGCATGAACAGCGCGCCGTGGTTAGCAACGGACATGAGCGCGTTGTTCACCTGATAGGGCTTTAAAACGGCTTTTTCGTCGTCGGATATGGGCGAATGGTAGTTATAGCTGTCTGTATATATTATGTCTGCGTCTTTGACGGCCTCTACGGGATTTTCGGTAACGAGAATGTCGCCGTACTGCATGGCGTCGTAAAGGCTGTTTCTCGGCACGGCGAATTGTTCAGGCGTGGCGACCGCCACTTCGAGACCGCACTTTATCGCGCCCATGATAAGCGAAGCGGCGTTTGCACCGCCCTTGCCGACGTAAGCGATTTTAAGTCCTTCGAGTCTGCCCTTTTTCTCCCAGACGGTGAAAAGGTCGCAGAGCGTCTGAATGGGTATGCCGCTTTCGTTCGTGGAATTTATAATTGAAATTTTCGAAACTGCGCAGAATTCGTCGAGCTCGCGCTGGTTTATTCCGCGCGTTACGAGCGCGCCCACGCCGTAGCGCGAGATGACGTTTACGATATCCTTTATGTTTTCCCCCGCGCGCATATCGTTCTCGCTGTAAGGGAGATTCACGCACACGCCTCCGAGCTGTCTTATGCCTATTTCGAGAGCGGAACGCGTTCTCAGCGAGGTGTCGCCGAAGAGCAGAGCTATTGTTACGCCCTGTAAAATTCTCGTGTCCTCGAAAGCTATGAATTTCGATTTCATCGACTTCGTTGCATAGAGTATCTCGAAAATTTCCTCGGTTGTGAAGTCCGAGAGCTTTACCATATGTTTTTTATTTATGCCGTAAGAGGGCGAATATCTGTTAATATCCATAATAACTCCTTTTGCTTTCCGATATCATATCATAAAAACGCAGAGTTTTCAAGTCTTTATATCTCCGCGTTTGGAAAATACGCAACCGCAGTAGTTCTGACGGTACAGCCCGAACTGTTGCGAGAGTTCGAGACTTCTCAAATAGCCGTTCCTTTTTTTGAAATCCGAATAGAGCCATTTTGCCTTTTTTTCGAGGCTTTTGCCTATTTCGTTTATCTTCGCCGCGTTCTTCAATGGGCTCAGAGTGAGAGTGGTCGCAAAAAAATCGAAGTTGTTCTCGTCGGCGACGCGCGCCGTTTTTTCAAGCCTCAGCTTGTAGCACGCGAAGCACCTTTCGCCGCCTTCGGGCAAATTTTCAAGCCCTTTCACGGCGGAGTAAAAGGCCTCGGGCTCGTAATCGCAATCCATAATTGCGGCGACGCCGGTATCTGAAATGTATCTTATCAGCTCGGCTTTTCTCTTTTCGTATTCTCCCGGTTCGATATTGGGATTGTAAAAGAACGCGGTGATTTCGAATTTTCCCGCGAGTTTTTCGAAGCATGCGGTAGAGCACGGCGCGCAACAGCAGTGAAGCAGAAGTCTGTTGCGCTCTCCGCAGTTTTCCGACTGTTCGAGCATGAGTTTATCGAAATTTACGGCGTTCATACGTATAAATAATAGCATATCGCGCGCCCGAATACAACAAATTTTAAAAAAATATGTTATTTGCCCCTTAACGCAATTGAAAAACCTCGCGCTTTGTGTTATTATAAACATATACGGCATTTGGAGAATAGTATGTCAAATCTGAAATTGAGCGACGTAACCAAAGTATACCCTTCGGGTTCCACCGCGCTGTACAATGTCAATCTCGAAGCGGCGGAGAGAGAATTTATAGTCGTTGTGGGCGGCGAAAAGTGCGGTAAGTCCACGCTTCTGAGGATAATCGCCGGCCTCGAAGAGCCCACGTCGGGCATAGTCGAAATAGGCGAAAAGGACGTTACCGAAGTCGAGCCGAAAGACAGAGACGTGGCCATGATATTCAGGCAGGACACGCTCTATCCCGCGTTGAGCGTATTCGATAACATGGCGTTCGGCTTGAAACTGAGAAAGGCTCCGCAGGCTCTTATAGAACAGCGTGTAAAAGCGGCGGCGAACATTCTCGGACTTACGGACGTGTTATACAGAAAGCCCAAAGCGCTCACGAGTGCGGCTCGCCAGCGCGTGGCGATAGGCAGAGCGATGGTCCGCGAACCGAAGATATACCTTTTCGACGAGCCTTTGGCCGGTCTTGACGAAAAGTTGCGCTCCAATCTTTTGGGGCTCATAGTCAACGTTCAGGCGAGAATGCAGGGCACGTTCGTATACGCCACCAAAAATCTTTCGGAAGCGCTCACCATAGGCACGCGCATAGTAGTTCTCAAAAACGGCTTCGTCCAGCAGAGCGACAGCCCCGCGAACCTCTATGATTATCCCGCCAACACTTACGTTGCGTTTTTCATAGGTTCGCCCACCATAAATTTCATTCAGCACGCGAAAGTTACGGAAAGCGACGGCGGCTTCTTCCTCGAATTCGAAGGCGGCAGGCTTCCTTTGGAAAAGAATATTCTCGACCGCTTCGAAAACGTTTCGGAATACGCCGGCACGGATAAAACGGTGATAATAGGCATACGTCCGGAGGATGCGTCCTTGTCCGCCGACGGCGATATAAAGGGCAAAGTAGGCAAAGTCGAAAGCGACGGCAGCAATACTTATTGCGAGCTTACGTGCGGCAAATTCACGCTTGTAGTCAAGGCGAACGGCGCAAAATCCGGCGAAGAGGCTTGCGCCTCGGTAGACTGTTCGCGGCTGTATCTGTTCGATTCGGAGAGCAGACTGACGTTGCTCAAAAGGGACGGCGGCTATATAAAATCCGAAAATCCCGACGCGGACAGAGCTCCGCTCGATTATCGCGAGGAACAGGAAATTTCCGAAAAACTCAAACCCGAAGATAAAGATAAAAAGAAGAAGAGAAGGTAACGTTCTATGCCCACGCTGTGGGACGTATTGCTCGACGCGTTTCTCGATACTTTGAAAGTTTTTCCGTTCTTGTTGCTCATCTATATACTTATAGAAGTACTCGAACACAAAACTTCATTCACGAAGAACCGCAAAATACTGCAAGGCGGCTTTGCGCCGCTTATCGGATCGGCCGCCGGGGTTATTCCCCTCTGCGGCTTTTCGGTTATGGCGGCCAAACTTTACGATAACGGATTTATAAGGACGGGAACGCTTCTCGCGGTGTTCATAGCCACGAGCGACGAGGCGTTGATAATAATGCTTTCCGACGTGTCGAGCGCGCCGGCCGTTCTCCCGTTGCTGTTGGTAAAATTCGTGTTGGCGGTGGCCGTCGGATACGCAGTGAATTTCGTGTTGCGCCGCGAAAAGGTAGTGCAGACGACGGAAGCTGGCGAACACGCGTACACGTGCGGGCACGACCACGCCGTGCACAAATCCGATTGGAGCGTATTCCTCGGCACGCCCCTTTTGCACTCCCTCAAAGTCGGGCTCTATCTTCTCATAGTAAATATCGTATTCGGCGTAGTCGTTTTCTTTATAGGCGAAGACAACGTTTCGTCCGCGCTCGTCGGCAACATATATCTGCAACCTCTTCTCACGTCGGCTATCGGCCTTATCCCGAGTTGCGCGTCCTCGGTTATTCTCACGGGCGCATACGTCAACGGCGGAATAGCGTTCGGAAGTCTGCTCGCAGGTCTGATAACCAACGCCGGCATGGGCTTCGTAATATTGTTGAAACGCCCCAAAAAACTTCCCCGCACGCTCGCGCTCATGTTGTTCGTCTATGTAATAGCCTATCTCGCAGGCATAGCGATGAACCTCTTGGCGCCCTACCTCAAATTATAATCGCTTAGTGCTTTCCCGACCGCGCCGCAACCGCCCGATTTAAAATTTTATGCGTTTTAAAATCTTGCGCGCTTCGGAAAAAAATAAAAAGGCTTCGGAAAAAATTAAAAAGGTTTCGTATTTATTGCCCCGAACGCTTGACAAAAGCGTCCCGGGGTATTATTATGTTATTATCATATGAATAACAATTCATATAAAAATCGCATATAAATCAGTGAGGCGGAAATGGAGAATATAAGCGAAGAGGAACTGCACGAAGCTCGGGTTAAGGCGGCGCTTGCCGCTATGCCCGCCGAAGAGGAGATAGAGGTTATCGGCACGCGTTTTAAAGTGTTGAGCGAGCCTTCGCGGCTTAAAATTCTGTTTGCGCTCGCCGACGGCGAGTTATGCGTCGACCACGTCGTCGAAGCCGTGGGCGGCAATCAGAGCGCCGTGTCGCATCAGCTTAAAACTCTGAGGGACAACAGAATAGTCAAGTGCCGCAGAGACGGCAAAAAAGTGCTCTATTCCATAGCCGACGGGCATGTTTTAACGATGATAGAAGTTGCCAAGGAGCACGTGCACTGCCATGAATAAGGTATTTGAAATAGAGGGGCTCGACTGTGCCAATTGCGCGCGCGAGCTCGAAGAAGAGCTGTCAAAGGCGGAAGGCGTCGAGAGCGCTTTCGTCGATTTCATCAATATGAAAGTGAAATTGGAGTGCGCCGAAAACAGCCTTGAAAACGCGCGCAGGATAATAAACGGCTTCGAAGAAGTAAGAATAGTGTCCGAGGACGGCGGAGCGGGAGAGATATCGGGCGAAATAATAAAGATAAAGGGGCTGTGCTGCGCGAATTGCGGGCGCGAACTCGAAGAAGAGCTCAATTCCATTGAAGGCGTCGCGGCCACGGTCGATTTCATGAATATGCGCATATCGCTCAACGCCGCGAACGGCGAAGCGAGAGAACGCGCCATATATTCCATTTCCCATTTCGAGGACGTGAAAATCGTTTCGGAAGAACGCGGAAATCATCCCTTGAAAGAGCGGTTGAAGGACGTCGTCTGCCTCATAGCCGCTTGCGTATTCTTTATTCCCGCGCTCGTTCTCGACTTGACGGGGCTTATGTCCGCCTCCCTTGCGGCGGAGATATCCGCATATGTGCTCTACGGACTTGCCTATCTTGCGGCGGGGCACCCCGTTCTCGTAAACACTGCGAAAAATATAGCGAAAGGCAGGATTTTCGACGAGAATTTCCTTATGACCATAGCCTCCGTTGGCGCCATAGTTTTAGGCGTTTTCAGCCCCTCGCACGACGGATTTTTCGAGGGCGTCGCCGTAATGATTTTATACCAGCTCGGCGAGCTTCTTCAAGGCATTGCCGTGGGTTCTTCGCGCAATTCGATAACGAGACTTATGGATCTCAAAAGCGAGAGCGCAACTCTCGTAACCGACGGGGAGATGCGCGTCGTTTCTCCGGAAGAGCTTAAAGCGGGAGACGTCATTCTGATAAAGGCGGGCGAAAAAGTGCCCGTGGATTCGGTTATAGTCAAGGGCTCGTCGGCTCTCGATATGAAGAGTCTGAACGGCGAACCGGTGCCCAAAGACGTAAAAGAGGGCGACGAAGCGCTCTCGGGAAGCATAAATTTAACGGGCGCGATAGAGGCGCGCGTGGTGCGCGAATACAAGAACTCCGCCGCGGCGAAGATACTCGAACTCGTCGAAAATTCCACCGCGAAAAAATCCAAACCGGAAAAGTTCATAACGAAATTCGCCAAATACTACACGCCGGCCGTCTGCATAGCGGCAATACTCGTCGCCGCGCTTGTTCCCACGGTCATATGCGCGGTGAACAACGCCTACGTATGGCCGGCGTATAACGATTGGATATACAAGGCGTTGACGTTCCTCGTCATATCTTGTCCGTGCGCGCTCGTCATATCGGTGCCGCTGTCGTATTTCGGCGGTATAGGCCGTTGCGCGAAATTCGGAATTCTCGTCAAGGGCTCAACGTGTCTCGACGAGCTTGCCACGGCCGAGATTGCCGCGTTCGACAAGACGGGCACGATAACCGAGGGCGTGTTCGCCGTCAAGAGCGCTTCGAGCGAAAGTGCGCTCGCCCTCGCCGCCGCCGCAGAGAAATTTTCTTCCCATCCGCTGGCGGCCGCCTTTGCGGACGTTCCTTCGGAATATAAAATAACCTCCGCCGAAGAAATAGCGGGGCAGGGCGTCAAATGCGTTCTCGACGGAAAAATTCTTCTGTGCGGGAACGAGGCTCTGCTCAAAGAAAACGGCGTGGAGTTCGAACGCAAAGAGAGCCTCTCAACCCTCGTATATGTCGCATTGGACGGCGAATATGCGGGAGTTATCGAGGTCGACGACAGCATAAAAGAGGGCGTAAAAGAGAGCATAGACGAGCTGAGAGCGGGAGGCATAAAGCGCACAGTCATGCTCACGGGCGATTTGCCGGCGCGCGCGGAAAAAATAGCCGCCGAAGCGGGCATAGACGATTGCCGCGCTAAGCTCATGCCCTCCGAAAAGCTCTTCGCGGCGCAGGAACTGCGAAAGGAGGGGAAGCTCATGTACGTGGGCGACGGCATAAACGACGCTCCGGTCATGACGGAGGCCGATTGCGCCGTTTCGATGGGCAAAGTCGGTTCGGACGCGGCTATAGAGGCGAGCGATATAGTGCTCGTGTCGGATAACGTTTCCCTTATTCCCAAGGGCAGGCGGATAGCCCGCGGCACGCGTTCGATAGTTATGCAGAATATCGTCGGTTCCCTCGCCATTAAACTTGCCGTGATGGCTTGCGGCGTGGCGATAGCCGGGTTCCCGCTTATCGTATCGGTAGTTGCAGACGTGGGCGTTATGCTAATTGCCGTGGCCAACGCGATGCGCACCGCGCTTATAAAATAAATTTTCCGACATAAGCCGTCGGGATGCGGCCGCCGCAAATTTTGCGGCGGCCTTTGCGTTCCGCGTTTCCGGCCTTTACATTTTCATTCGGTTGTCGTATAATATGCCAAAGAGGTAAAATATGCTCGAAAAGTACATAGAGGCGGCTTGCCGCAGGAAAAAAGCAGATATCGTATTGAAAAACGCAAACTATGTCGACGTTTTCGGCGCCCGCGTTTTAAAAGGCGACATAGCTGTAACCGACGGAACGATAGTCGGCGTAGGCGAGTACGACGGTGAAAAGGAAATAGACTGTTCGTCAAAGACGGTAACGCCCGGATTTATAGATTCGCACGTGCATATAGAGAGCTCGCTGTGCTCTCCGGAGACGTTCGCTTCGCTTACCGTTCCGCGCGGAACATCCGCCGTGGTTGCCGATCCGCACGA
Source organism: uncultured Clostridia bacterium (assembly GCA_947628505.1). Taxonomy (GTDB): domain Bacteria; phylum Bacillota; class Clostridia; order Christensenellales; family Borkfalkiaceae; genus Coproplasma. The sequence goes on along the minus strand of CANRAD010000011.1, from coordinate 11,926 downwards.
GATAACCAACGTTCTCGGAATAAAGGGCTGCGAATATATTTCGCGGGCGGCGGCGAATACGCCTCTGGAAGTTTTTTTGCAGCTCCCTTCGTGCGTGCCGGCAACGCCTTTCGAAACTTCCGGCGCGGAGCTCGGCGAAACAGAAATAAAGAAATATATATCCGAAAGCGCCTTCTTCGGGCTGGGCGAATTTATGAACTACCCGGCGGTGATTTCCGCAGATAAAGCGGCGCTCGGCAAAATAGAGGCGGCGCGCGCGGCCGGTAAAATAATAGACGGGCACGCTCCCGGCCTTGCGGGCGAAAAACTCAACGCCTATCTCTGCGCGGGCATATCCACCGATCACGAGTGCGTTACGCCCGAAGAGGCGGAGGAAAAACTTTCAAAGGGAATGTACATACAGCTCCGCCACGGCTCCACGGCGCGCAATCTCTCCAACGCGCACTGTATAAACGGCGATAATTTCCGACGTTTTCTCATCTGCACCGACGACAGAAACGCCGCGGATTTGTATTATTCGGGGCACATAGACGACGCTCTCCGCAAGCTCGTCAACGAAGAGGGCGTCGACGCCGTTCGCGCGGTTATATGCGCCACTCTCAACGCCGCCGAATGTTATAAACTCCCTTACAGAGGCGCCGTAGCTCCGGGTTATATCGCGGATCTCGCCGTTTTGGACGACTTAAAGGATTTCAGAGTGCGTTACGTATTCAAAAAAGGCAGGCTCGTCGCCAAGGACGGCGCCGCGCTCTTCGATATGTCGCCGCGCTTTTTGCCGGATTACGTCGGGAATACCGTGCGCTTCAAGAAACTTTCGGCGGAGGATTTCAGGTTGCGCCTTGAAAGTCCGCGCGCGAAAATCATAACTCTTAGCCCCGGGCAGATAACAACGGGTTGCGAAATTTCGGAAATCGAACGCCGCGGAAACGACGTCGTCTTGCCGGACGGCGTGTTGAAACTTTGCGTTATAGAGCGGCACAAATGTACGGGCAACATAGGCAGAGGGTTGTTGAAGGGCTATGGCTTCAAGGGCGGAGCGGTGGCTCTGACGGTGGCACACGATTCGCACAATCTCATAGTGGCGGGCGACGACAACGCGAGCATGCTCCGCGCCGCGGAAAGCCTCGGCGCGTGCGGCGGCGGAATGGCGGTGGCTTCCTCCGACGGCAAACTTTCAGTATTCCCGCTCGATATAGCGGGCATTATGTCGTCCGCGCCCGTAGAAAAAATAGTCGCCGAAAGCCGCTCAATCTGCGCGCTCGCCCGTGAAAAGGGCGTTAAAGACGGCGTCGAACCGTTTATGTCGCTTGCGTTTTTATCGCTCGCCGTCATTCCCGAACTCAAACTTACCGATAAAGGGCTGTTCGACGTGAATAAATTCTCGTTCACCGACATAAACGCGGATAATTAGAGCCCGGACTTATGCGCCGCGGAGAACAAAATGTTCTCCGCGGCCTTATTTTTACAAAAAAACCCGAAAATATTCAAAAAACAATTTTACTTATTCGGCTAAATATTGTACAATTATGCTTGAAGCACTATATAATTTGTTTATATATAACTTATACGGGCGCGCTTTCGGCATAATTTCGGCGCCTGTTGTTCGCTCATTAAGGAGATTTTATGGGACTTGTTAAATTTATTCTCGGCTCCGACAGCCGCGGAGCTTTGAAAAAGCTCGATAAGATGGCCGTGAAAGTGGAGAATCTCGAACCCAAATATGCGGCCATGACCGACGAGGAACTCAAAGGTCAGACCAAAATTTTAAAGGACAGACTTGCCGCGGGAGAAACTCTCGACGACATTCTGTTCGACGCGTTCGCGGCTTTGAGGGAAGCGAGCTGGCGCGTTCTCAAAATGAAACATTTCCACGTCCAGATAATCGGCGGCATATGCCTCCATCAGGGCAGAATTGCCGAAATGAAGACGGGCGAGGGCAAAACGCTCGTTTCCACTCTTCCCGCATATCTGAACGCGCTCACGGGCAAGGGCGTGCACATAGTAACGGTAAACGACTATCTTGCGAAGCGCGACGCCGAGTGGATGGGCAAGGTCCACAAATTCATGGGCCTTACGGTCGGCGTTGTCGTTCCCGGCATGGAGGATACGGATAAGCAAAAGGCCTATCAGTGCGATATAATTTACGCGACGAATAACGAGCTCGGCTTCGACTATCTGCGCGACAATCTCAAAACGTCCATTCCCGCAATGGTTCAGCGCGATTTGAATTTCTGCATCATAGACGAGGTTGACTCCATATTGATAGACGAGGCGAGGACGCCCCTTATAATCTCCGGCCGCGGCGGCGAGAGCAGCGAGCTCTACGAGCGCGTGGACAGGTTTGTGCGCACGCTCTCGGGCGGCTTCGACGACGACAAAAAGGACGCCGAAAAGCAAATTCCTTCCCGCAAGAAAAAGGAATATTCCGAAAAAGAGCGCGAGGCGAACGAACGCCTTGCCGCAGTGCTCGCGGAGATGGAGAATTGGGACTACATCATAGACCGCAAGGACAAATCGGTTACCATAACCGAGAAAGGCGCGGAAAAGGCGGAGCGTTTCTTCGGCGTTTCGAACCTCGCGGATATTGAAAACGCAGATTTGAACCACCATATACAGCAGGCTCTGAAAGCGCACGAACTGTTTCACAACGGCGAGGAATATATCATCTCCGCAGACGGGGAAGTACAGATCGTCGACGAATTTACGGGACGTATTCTCATAGGCAGAAGATATTCCGACGGCTTGCATCAGGCAATAGAGGCCAAGGAACACGTAAAGATAAGAGAAGAGAACAAAACCCATGCAACCGTAACTTTCCAGAACTATTTCAGGCTCTATAAAAAGCTCTCCGGAATGACGGGTACGGCAATGACGGAAGAGGACGAATTCAGAACGATTTATTCGCTCGACGTAGTCCCCATTCCCACAAACAAGCCCGTGCGCAGAACAGACGCTCCCGATATGATTTATTCGACGGTAGAGGGCAAAAAGAAGGCGATAGTAAACGAAGTCGTCGAACGCCACTCCAAAGGTCAGCCCGTGCTTATAGGTACTGTAACCGTCGATAAATCCGAGGAGATATCGAGGCTTCTGAGGCGCAACGGCATAAAACACAACATTCTCAACGCCAAAAACCACGAACGCGAGGCGGAGATAGTAGCTCAGGCGGGCAGATTGAATTCCGTAACCATAGCGACAAATATGGCCGGCCGCGGCACCGATATTCTGCTCGGCGGCAATCCGGAATATCTTGCAAAAAAGCGCATGCGCGAAGAGGGCTACGACCACGAAATGATAGAGGTCGCCGTTTCGTATGCGGACAGGGAATTCAACGAAGAGGAGACAGCCGCCCGCGCAAGATACGCCGAGCTTTACGACGGATACAAAAAAGAGACCGACGCGGAGAAACAGCAGGTAATCGAGGCCGGCGGGCTGTGCATACTCGGCACCGAGAGACACGAGAGCCGCCGTATAGACAACCAGCTTCGCGGCCGTTCGGGCAGACAGGGCGATCCGGGCGATTCCGTATTTTTCATATCGCTTGAAGACGACCTTGCCAAGAGATTCGGCGGCGAGCGGATGAAAAAACTCTACGAAGCCTTTAAAATAGACGAAGACCAGTGTCTGCAATCCAAACTTCTGACGCACGCGATAGAGAACGCGCAGAAAGCCATAGAGGGCAGAAACTTCGGCATAAGAAAGAACACCCTCCAATACGACGAAGTTATGAACGAACAGCGCAAGACCATTTACGGCGAGCGCATGAAAGTGCTTCGCGGCGAGGACGTTCACGAGCAGATGCTCAAATATATTCCCGATTACGTTGCAAAGGTCGTCGGCGAAACGGTGAACACCGAGGAAATGCCCGAAAAGTGGGATGAGGACGCGCTCAACGAAGCCCTCGCCCGTAAAGTTTATCCCGAAGAGTGCACCTTCGTCATAACCCGCGAAATGCTCGAAAAATGGGATTACGAGCACGCGATAAAGAAAATCGGCAAAGAAGTAACCAAGGCTTACGAGCAGAAAATTGAGAACATCTCCGAAATGACGCAAGGTCAGGTCGATTATCATCAGATAGAGCGCAACGAGCTTTTAAGAAGCGTCGACAGGAATTGGATAGACCATATCGACGCCATGGACCAGCTCAGAAAGGGCATAGGTCTGCGCGGCTACGCTCAGCAGGATCCCGTAATCTCCTATAAGCAGGAGGGCTACGAGATGTTCGAGGAGATGATAGAAAGGGTTCAGACGGTAACCATTTCAAGGCTATTGAAAGGCCGCATAGTCCGCGTGCCTTCGAGCCGTCCCGTAGCGGTAAAAACCATTCCCGCGCCTCCGGAAGAGATATCGCCGATGAACTCCGCCGTCCTCGACCGTACCCGCAAGATAATGGAGCAGAGGAGAAAAGAGGCCGAAGAGAACGCCTCTGCCCCGTCGCCCTCCGCGCCGACGGATGCGCACGCTGCTCCTTCCGCGCCGTCGTCTCCCCGCGGAGTAGGCGCTCCTTATGCGAACGCCGGAGTATCTCCCTTGATAGGCGAAAGACCGGAGCCGCCCAGAGATCTCGCCGCGAATATAGGCGGGAAACAGCTCCCGCGCGTAACTCCCAAGGCCGCCAAAATAGGCAGAAACGATCCTTGCCCCTGCGGAAGCGGAAAGAAGTATAAGGATTGCTGCTATTGGAAAGACCATAAATAAAATTCCGCGCCGCGGCGCCGGGAGCGGAGTGCGCAATAAAATTCACGGCGCCGAAAAGCACATAAAGGTCATATGTTTAAAGCTGACGATTACAGATTGAGATTGAAAACGCTTGCCGACACTCTTTCGGAAGCAAAATACGCCCTCGACGTCGATAATTTGGGGAAGCGCCTTTCCGCGCTCAAAGAGGAACAGGAACAGCCCGAAGTTTGGCAGGATTTGGAGAAATCCAAAAAAATCGCCCGCGAGATATCCTCCGTGGAGAGCAAAATTTCGAGTTATAAAAAGGGCGAATCCGCCCTTGCCGACGCAAACGCTTTCGTCGACCTCATCGAAGAGGCCGACGACGAGAGCCTTATTCCCGAGCTCGACGTCATGATAGCCGCCGCCGAAACCGATATCGAGGAGATGCGTATCCGCGCTCTTCTCCGCGGCAAGTACGATTCCAACAACGCGATTTTGAATCTTCATGCCGGCGCGGGAGGAACGGAGGCCTGCGATTGGACGCAGATGCTTTACAGAATGTACTGCCGCTATTGCGAACAGCAGGGCTTCAAGGTAACCGAACTCGATTTCGAGGACGGCGACGAGGCGGGGTTGAAGAGCGTGTCGTTCAAAGTCGACGGCGAAAACGCATACGGCTTTTTGAAAGCCGAAAAAGGCGTGCACAGACTTGTTCGCATCTCTCCTTTCGACGCGAACAAACGCCGCCACACGTCTTTCGCCTCTCTGGAAGTTATGCCCGAAATAGAGGATGAAAACGAAGTCGAAATACGCGACGAGGACATAAGAATAGACGTATACCGCTCTTCGGGCGCGGGCGGACAGAAAGTCAACAAAACCGAGACGGCGATAAGAATAACCCATTTCCCCACGGGGATAGTTGTAACGTGCCAGAACGAGCGCAGTCAATTGCAGAACAAGGCAATGGCTTTCGAATATCTCCGCGCCAAACTCGTCGAAAGGCAGATAGCGGAGCGCGAGGCTTCCGACGCCGAGCTCAAAGGCGAAATAAAAAAGATAGAGTGGGGCAGTCAGATACGCTCGTATGTTTTCTGCCCTTACACCCTCGTCAAAGACCACCGCACGGGCTATGAAAACACAAACGTTCAGGCGGTTATGGACGGAGACATACAGGGCTTTATAATAGACTATTTGAAGAAGACTGTATAACATAACGGCCGGAATAGCGCGATTTCGCATTCCGGCGTTTTGCGTTTTAAGGCGGGTTATATGCCCGATTGAAGAGAATTCCGCATTATCGAATATGTACAATCCCGACGTCAAAATAAAATCATCGCCCTTAATTTTGGGAATAGAATCGAGCTGCGACGAAACCGCCGCGGCCGTTATCTGCGGAAGAAAGCTGCTCTCTTCCGAAATAATTTCCTCCGCCGCCGAACAGTCGAAATACGGCGGAGTGGTTCCGGAAATAGCCAGCCGCGCGCATGCGGACGCGGTCGACGAGGTGGTTTTCCGCGCTTTGAAATCGGCGGGGGTACGGCTGAAAGAGCTTGACGCCGTCGCCGCGACTTACGGCGCGGGGCTGATAGGCGCCCTCCTTGTGGGACTTTCGTTCGCAAAGGGGCTCGCCTATTCCCTCAATATCCCGCTTATCGCCGTAAACCACATAAGGGGACATCTCGCCGCGGCATATCTCGAAGACGAGGATATAGAGCCGCCCTTCGTAACTTTGCTCGCGTCGGGCGGGCACACGGCCGTATTGCATACGAAGTCGCTTTACGAATACGAAGTGCTCGGCGGCACGTCCGACGACGCGGCCGGCGAAGCGTTCGACAAAGTCGCGCGCGTGCTCGGACTTTCCTATCCCGGCGGGGCGAACGTCGAAAGGCTCGCGGCAGAGGGCAGAAATTGCATAGCTTTGCCGTCGGCATACGTTAAGAACTCAACGAGCATGCGGTTTTCTTACAGCGGTTTGAAAACGGCGGTTATAAACGTTCTGCACAACGCCGAACAGCGCGGCGAAAACATATCCCGCGCCGATATCGCGTGTTCTTTCCAGCACGCCGCAATAGATATGCTCGTAAATAAGACGGTCGAAAGCGCCAAACGCCTCGGCGTGGGCGTCGTTACGGCCGGCGGAGGAGTCGTCGCGAACGGCTATTTGCGTTCGTCCTTAAAATCGGCTTGCGATATGGCCGGCTTGAAGTGCGTGCTTCCAGAAAAGAAGTATTGCACCGACAACGCCGCGATGATAGCCGCGGAGGGTTTAACGCAATATTTCGCTGGCAATTTTGCCCCGCTCGACATAACCGCCCGCGCGCAGATACCTCTCGGCTCCTAATAGATTTTCCCGGACCGCAGTTTCAAAAAAACTCTTTATAAAATTTGAAATCTTCCTCGAAAAACAATTGACAGTTAAAGGCGTGCTTTGGTATACTTTAAAAGCGTTCCGGAAAGGTGCGCAAATAACTGCCGAGGCGAAGGAGGGTTGAAGATGTCCACTATAAAAGTCGGTGAAAACGAGTCGGTCGAAAGCGCTTTGAGAAGATTTAAAAGAAAGTGTTCGAGAGACGGCATAATAGGCGACTTGCGTAAAAAAGAATTTTACGAAAGCCCTTCCGTAAAGCGTCGCAAAAAGGCCGAAGCGGCAAGAAAGAGAAATAAGAACTGATCGGAAAGTTCGTTGCGCATAGAAAAGCGCAACGGGCTTTTTTCATTGTAAAATAAGTCGATTAAAGTCGAAATGCGAGGAATATATGGACGATCTCAAAGAGATGGCGCGCGCCGCCAAAAAACGTTTGAAATCCGATTTCTGGGCGGATTGCAAGAAGGATTTCGAAAGAAACGCCGCAGAGGCAAAAAACCGCGGCGTGAGTGAAATAAAGGTAAAGTCCTCCATGAAAGGCAAAGTGAAGAGCGCCATCCGCGGCGAAAAGGAGGACGCGTTTTATCTGCGCGTCAAAGAAATTCTCGACAGCGAGGGAGAAGTTTCCGACGCTATCGGCAGACTGACCGACAGGGAGTATTACGAAACCCTCGGCTATGAAGAAAAACAGCGCTACACCCTCGATTTGTCAAACAGGTATCTTGCCGCGCTCGCGAGATACCGAAAGGAAAAAGAACTCGGACCATACGCTTCCGATAAAACCAGAAAGCCGTGAAAACTTTCAAAGGCGCCTTTGCGTTTTGCGCAAAGGCGCCTTTAAAGATGTCCTTTCGGGGCGTATTTTATTGAGTTTTGAAAGACGTTGTGATATAATTGAAATATGGACGATTTGCTTTCGTCATTGAACGAAGAACAACTTAAACCGGTAACCGACACGGAGGGCGCCGTGCTCGTGCTTGCGGGCGCGGGCAGCGGCAAAACACGCGTGCTCACTACGAGAATAGCCTATATTCTCAGCGAGGGCAAGGCCTCTCTTTCGCAGATACTCGCCATAACTTTTACCAACAAAGCGGCCAACGAGATGAAAGAGCGGCTTTTCTCCATGCTCGGCGAGGGCGAGAGCCGCTGGATATGCACGATACACTCCATGTGCGTTAAGATTTTAAGAGAGTTTGCCGACAGCGCCGGGATAAAACCGAACTTTTCGATATACAGCGAAACCGAGCGCAACAACATAATAAAAAAGGCGTTTCGCGAGCTCGATTTCAACGACGAAAAACTCTTAAAATCCGCGAAATATCATATAGGCAACGCCAAAATGCTCGGGCTCGATCCCGATCAGTACGCCGCCAAATTCAGCTATGAACGCGATATCGACGATATCGAGGCCATTTATTCGCGGTATAACGAACATCTCAAAGACAACAACGCGCTCGATTTCGACGATTTGCTCTTGGAAACCCTCCGCCTTTTGAGGCGCGATAAAGAGGCGCTTTCCTATCTTTCGGACAAGTTCAGATATATACTCGTCGACGAGTTTCAGGATACCAACGCCGTGCAGTACAATATAATCAAACTGCTGGCCTCTGCGCACGGCAATCTTTTCGCGGTCGGCGACGACGACCAATCCATCTACGGCTGGCGCGGAGCGGAGATAGAAAATATTCTCAGGTTCGACAGCGACTTCCCCGACGCAAAAGTGTATAAGCTGGAACGGAACTACCGTTCCACGAAATCTATTCTCGGCCTTGCGAACGCGGTTATAAGCCATAACGTTTCCCGCCGCGGCAAAAAGCTGTGGACGGACAAGGCCGACGGCGAGAAACCCGTATATTTTCAGGCGGAAGAAGAGGCGGACGAAGCGCTGTACACCGCCCGAACGATTTCCGAAGCCGTTCGCGCCGGGGCTAAGTATTCCGATTTCGCCGTGCTTATGCGCATAAACGCCCTCACCCGCTCATACGAACAGGAGTTCACCAAATACGGCATACCGTATAAAGTTTTCGGCGGATTCCGTTTCTTCGAGCGCAAAGAAGTTAAAGACGTCCTCGCCTATCTGAGGCTGATTTCCAACCCCTTCGACAACGAGGCCGCCGAGAGAATAATAAACGTTCCGAGAAGGGGCATAGGCTCGAAGACGTTGGAAACCATGTACGGGTATGCCCGCGAGAACGGCCTCTCGCTGTATGACGCCGCCCTCGATGCCGATAATCTTCCGTTGACGCGCGGCGCCAGGGACAAATTAAAGGATTTTGCCGGTTTGATACATACTCTGATACTCTCTTCGCTCGAAAGCCCGGTGGCTCAGCTCGTCCGCGACGCCGTCAACCTTTCGGATATCCGTTCGGCATACGACGACGGAAGCGACGAGGGCGACGCGAAGCTGGCCAATATCGACGAGTTTATCGCCTCGGTCGACGATTATCAAAGGCTCAATCCGGACGCCGGGCTGGACGAATATCTGAATTCCGTAACGCTCTCGTCCGATCTCGACGAAATGGACGCCGAGGATTACGTAACTCTCGCCACCATTCATTCCGTAAAAGGCCTTGAATTCCCCGTGGTTTTCGTATGCGGGCTTGAAGACGGCATTATGCCTTCCTCGCGCGCCGAAAACGACGGCAGGGATATGGAAGAGGAGCGGCGGCTTATGTACGTCGCCATAACCCGCGCGAAGAACAGAATATATTTGACGCGTTCCAAATCACGGTTTTTATATGGTCGCAGAGAGCTTACGCGGCCGTCGCGCTTTGTGCTCGAAATGTCGTCCGAACTCGGCGTGCGGGATATGCGGGTGGGATCGAAAGAAAGTTTCACTTCCGGCAGGGATTTCGGCTACGGCTCTTATTCTTCCCGTCCGCGCGCAGTGTATTCCTCGGACGAAGGCTATGAAAGCGATTTGCCGCCGCAAACTTCAACGAGTTCGTTCAAGGCCTTCTGGGGCGGCTCTTCGAAGCGCAAGGAAGAGGCCTCCGCCGCGCATTATACCGTCGGAATGCGCGTAAGACACGCAAAATTCGGCGAGGGAATGGTAATAGCCGTAAAGAATGACGGCAAAAATATAAACGTGGCGTTCGAAGGCAAGGGGATAATAGAACTTTCGGCCTCCTTGGCGCCTTTGGAGATAATAGAATAATATGGACAGAATGAGAGAGCTCATAGAACAGCTCAATATATGGGCGCACGAATATTACGTTCTCGATAATCCGTCCGTTTCGGACAGGGAATACGATAAGCTCTACGACGAGCTCGCGGCTCTGGAAAAGAGCACGGGCAGAGTTGACGACGACAGCCCCACGAGAAGAGTGGGCGGCGAACCCATAAAGGCGTTCGGAGAGCACGAACACATATCGAGACTTTATTCGTTGGATAAAGCGGTAACTTACGAACAGCTTTCGTCATTTTTTGCGCGCATAAAAAAGACCGAAAAAAATCCGACTTACACGGTTGAATACAAATACGACGGTCTCACCGTCTGCCTTACTTACGAGAACGGAAAGTTCGTGCGCGCGACAACGCGCGGCAACGGAGTAAAAGGCGAGGACGTAACCGCTCAATGTCTCACGATAAAGTCGTTTCCGCTCGCGATAGCTTATAAGGGCGTTCTCGAAGTTCAGGGCGAGGCGATAATCCGCCTTTCCGTGCTCGAAGACTATAACAAGCGCGCCAAGGAACCGCTTAAAAACGCGCGCAACGCGGCGGCAGGCGCGATAAGAAACCTCGATCCCTCCGCAACGGCCGAACGCGGCCCGGAAATTCTGTTTTACAACGTCAATTATATGTCCGAGGGCAGTCTGCCCACGCAGACGGCGCATTTTGATTTTCTCAAAGAGCAGGGCTTCAAAGTTTATCCGTATCTGAAAGTCTGCTCCGACGAAGAGGAAGTTATAGCCGCCGTCGAAGAGATAGAGGTGGAGCGCAAACATATAGACGTTCTGACGGACGGAGCGGTAATAAAGCTCAACGACGCAACCGCGAGGGACGGCATAGGCTACACCGATAAATTCCCGCGCTGGGCGATAGCGTATAAATTCGAGGCGGAGGAGTGCGTAACCACCGTCAGGGAAGTGCGCTGGCAGGTTGGCAGAACGGGCAAACTCACTCCTCTCGCCGAAGTCGAGCCGGTGGAACTTGCGGGCGCAACGGTGCGCAAAGCCACGTTGAACAACTACGGCGACCTCACGCGCAAACGCGTGAAAGTGGGCAGTAAAGTTCTGATACGCCGCTCCAACGAAGTCATTCCCGAAATTCTCGGCGAAGTCGAAAAAACCGAGGGAACGGAAGAGATAAAAAAGCCCGGATTTTGCCCCGCGTGCGGCACGCCCATAGTCGAAACAGGCGCCAATCTGTTCTGTCCGAACAGATATTGCCGGCCGAGGGTGATGGGCAAAGTTGCCCATTTCGCCTCGCGCGGAGCTATGGATATAGAAGGTCTTTCGGAGATGACGGCCGGGCAGATGTATGACGAACTCGGTTTGCGCAATTGTTCAGAACTCTATTCGTATACTGCCGAACAGCTTAGAAAACTCGAAGGCTTCAAGGACAAGAAGATATCCAACGTGCTCGGCGCAATAGAAAAGAGCAAGAATATTTCTTTGGAAAGATTTATATTCGCTCTCGGAGTGGACGGCGTCGGCAAAGTCGCGGCGGCGGACCTCGCGGGCGAGTACAAGAGCCTCGAAGGCGTTATGAACGCTACCGAGGAACACCTCGTGGAAATGGAGAATATAGGCGAAATAACCGCGAAAGCGATTGTGGGCTGGTTTGCCGACGAGGACAACCGCAGAGAGACGGAAGCGCTCCTCGCCGCCGGCGTGCGGCCGGTATACGAGCGCAAGCAGATATCGGAAGGAGTTTTTTCGGGCGAGTTTGTCGTGC
>CANRAD010000010.1 GCA_947628505.1 uncultured Clostridia bacterium | reverse complement strand
GGGCAGAATGCACTCCGACGCGCAGTTTGCGGGCTCCTCGTCCGTTCCGGCTCACGTTGAAATGATGGGACTTATCGGCATGGGCAACAACCCTATGGTCGGCGCGACGGTTGCAGTTGCGGTTGCCGTTCAAGAGGCTTTGACGAAGTAAAACCAAAATAATATACCGAAAAGAGCTTCCGTATGTTTGTACGGAAGCTCTTTTATCGTATTTTAAGGCTGTTTACAATATTTTGCGGATTATAAGCGACGCCTTTGCAAGCACATTCGAAAGGACAATCGCGCGAAAACAAAATGCCGTCTGCGGAACGTTTTCCGCAGACGGCAAGCATGATGAATACTTTTCAAACGGAATTTACTCTGCCGAGGAGGGCGCCGAATAAACTCTCGCGGCAAGTTCCTGATTGAGCATATACAGCCCTTTGGGTTCGCTGCCGAAGAGCTTCATCTTCTTTATCAGATCGTCCGCGTTCTTCTCCTCTTCGCCCTGCTCCTTTACGAACCAATCAAGAAACTGCATCGTCTTGAAGTCTTTCGCGGCAAAGGCCTCCGCATAGATTGTCGTTATGAGCGACGTTACGTATTTTTCGTGTTCGAGGCCGGCTTCGAGAGGGCTGAGATGATTTTTGAAAACTTTATCGGGCTTGGCGATTTCGCCGAAAGTTACTCTGTGCCCGCTGTCGATAAGATATCTTCTTATCATAAAAGCGTGGTCGCGCTCTTCCTGCGCCTGTATTTCATACCAATGCGCGAAGCCTTCGAGGCCTTCGTCCTCGAAGTAGTTGGCGAAATCGAGATAGAGATACGCCGAATAAAGTTCTTTGTTTACCTGCTCGTTGAGGAGCTCGGCAATTTTTTTATCAAGCATTTTATGCCTCCGAAAATTTTATTTCCGCTATATTATATAACCATTTAACGCTAAAATCAACAGCATTCGGGGAGGTTTTCGGGGGAAATTACAAAATATTCCAAGGCGACGGCGGAATATTCGACGGGGAACTTCCCAAAATACTTTTGACGGAGGAAAGTTATGCAATTCGATCAGACCAAGACTTACAGAAATCTTGCAAGAAGTTTTGCCGGCGAGAGCCAGGCGGGCATGAGATACCAGCTTATCGCCCGCGCGGCGACGAAGCAAGGTTATATTACGCTTGCGAACGTTGTCAAAACGCTTGCAAAGAACGAAACGGTGCACGCGAGAAGGTTCTTCGAAGAACTGAACAAGCGCGGCGAAAAACTCGAAAATATCGAGCTCGAAGCGGGTTACCCCTATCACGGCGGCGACCTCGAACAGAGCCTCAAATTCGCCGCCGAGGACGAGCACAAAGAACATGCGGAAGTTTATCCCGCCTTTCAGAAGGACGCCGAGGAAGAGGGATTCAAAGACATTGCAAACCTTTTCAGACTTGTTGCGCAAGTTGAGGTAAGGCACGAAGCCGTTTTCAATTATCTCTACGAGGCGTTTAAAAAGGGCACTTTATTTTCAAACGAATCGCCCATTTTATATATTTGCAGCGAGTGCGGATATATGCATACCTCTAAACAGGCGTGGGACAGATGCCCGCTTTGTAATTCGAGCCAGGGAGAGGTTGAATTGCACATTCCGTTTGAAAAGGAGAAAATATGAGAAAAACCAACGAAAACAAGCAGTCCAACTCTCAGAAAAATAAGGACTGCGGCGGAAAGGGTTGTGGCAAGAGTTCGAAGAACTGCAAATAAGTTCAAAGACTTATACGATCCCAACGGAAGTTATACCGGCGTTCCGACGGACGGGGGCAAACCCGTTCAAGACGCGGACGACCTATAACGGAAGGCGGCGGGCCATTCGGCCCGCCGCCTTTTCGACGCGTTTTTTTACGTTATTTCAAAGTTTTTACTATTCTTGCGGGATTGCCGGCTATTACGACGTTTGACGGGAAAGACTTTGTTACGACCGAGCCGCTTCCCACCACGACGTTGTCGCCCAGAGTTACGCCGGGGTTTATTATCGCCCCTCCGCCTATCCAGCAATCGTCGCCGATCGTTACGGGCTTGCCGTATTCCAGACCGGAAATTCTCGTCTTTCTGTCCGTCGGGTGCGTAGCCGCATAAATACCGACTTGCGGGCCTATAAGGCAGTTGTCGCCTATTTTAACCTTGCATACGTCCAAAATACATACGCCGTAATTGCAGTAAAAATTTTCGCCGACCTCTATGTTTTTGCCGTAATCGCAATAAAAGCCGTCTTGCAGCCAGACGTTTTCGCCGCATTTGCCCAAAAGCTCTTTTGCAATCTCTCTCCGCTCTTTTTCGGCGACGCCGCCGTTCAGCCTACGGCAAAGAGCGTGAGCCCGCTCGCCCTCGGCGCGCAGACTTTCGTCGCAGAAATAAAGTTCGCCCGCAAGCATTTTCTCTTTTTCCGTCATATATTACCTCTTTTATGCCGACGCGCGTATCAAAGTATCCCGTCGATAAACTCCTCGGGATTGAAGAGTTCCAAGTCCTCTATTTTTTCGCCCACGCCCGTGAACATCACCGGTATGCCAAGTTCGCTGCAAAGCGAAATAACAAAACCGCCCTTTGCGGAACTGTCGAGTTTGGTCAGAACCACTCCGTCGAGTTCCACGGCTTCGTCGAATATCTCCGCCTGATTTGCGGCGTTGTTGCCCGTTGTGGCGTCAAGCACGAGCAATTTATAAAAACGCGCTTCCGGCATTTCGCGTTCCACTACGCGCGACATCTTTTTCAGTTCCTCCATAAGGTGCGCTTTAACGTGGAGTCTGCCCGCCGTGTCGATTATAACCACGTCGGTTTTGCGGGCCTTTGCGGAAGAAAGGGCGTCGAACACAACCGCCGAGGGATCGCTGCCCTCTTCGTGCTTGACTATTCTCACTTTTGCTCTGTCCGCCCATACCGTCAATTGGTCGGCCGCCGCGGCGCGGAATGTATCCGCCGCCGCCACCGTTACCGTTTTGCCTGCGTTCAGAAAATAGTTGGCGAGTTTGCCGACGGTAGTCGTCTTGCCCACGCCGTTCACGCCCACAAGCATAATGACGGCGGGATAGGAAAGTTCGGGAACTTCCGCCTCGGTGAGTTTTTCTTCGAGCACGTCTTTTAACAAGTCTATGACGAACTGACTGTCTTTGAGTTTCTCGTGTCTGGCCTCGGAGCGTATCTCGTCGACCACCTCTTCGGCGGTGGACACGGAAATATCCGCGCCTATGAGAATTTCTTCGAGCTCGTCATAGAACTCGTCGCCGAGTTTGTTCCTCGAAAACAGATTGGAAAGCGCCGAAGAAAGGCCTTCACGCGTCTTTTTAAGCGCGTTTTTAAGTTTTGAAAATATGCCCATATATACCTCGATGAATGTCTATCGGAACTATCAGATTATCGAGTCTCCGCCGAGGCGCTCCTGCACTTCGGACAGCTTTACGGAAACGATTTTTGAAACGCCCTTTTCTTCCATGGTTACGCCGAACAGCACGTCGGAATTTTCCATGGTGGGTTTGCGGTGCGTTATGACTATGAACTGCGTTTGCTCGGAGAATTTTTTGAGATAACGCGCGTAACGCGCCACGTTGGCCTCGTCGAGAGCCGCTTCTATTTCGTCGAGAACGCAGAAAGGCATGGGGCGCATTCCTATTATCGCGAAGAGAATGGCTATTGCGGTGAGCGCGCGTTCGCCGCCGGACAAGAGGGAAATTTTAGTCAACTTTTTGCCGGGCGGGCAAGCTATTATCTCAACGCCGGCGTTGAGAGGATCGTCGCAACCGTCATAGTCGAGTTGCTCGGCCTTGCCGCCGCCGAACAGTTCTTTGAACGTGCGCTTGAAATTCTCGTTTATGACGGCAAAACCTTCGTTGAAAATTTTAAGCATTTCGGCGCGGATATCGTCGAGGGCTATCGTAAGGTCGCTTACGGCCTTTTCTATGTCGTTCTTTTCGACGAGCATAGCCTCGTAGCGCGCCGACGTTTCGTCGTATGCCTCTACCGCCCTGTGATTTATTTCGCCGAGGGCGCTTATGCGGTTTCTCAACTGGGCTATTTTCGACGAGGCGAGCGATTCTTCGAAATCTTCTGTTTTGTATTCGAGACAGCCGTTATAATCTATACCGTAAGCATCGGCTATACGCTGACGGAGAGTTTCCAAATTGTTTGTGATTTTATCGGTTTCAAGGTCTATTTTGTGCTGTTTTTCAAGGAGTTTTTCTTTCTTATCATAGTTCGACGACCTTTCGACTTCAATCGAGTTCAGACGTTCGCCGTAAGTTTTTTTAGCCTCGACGGTTTCGGAAATTCTGCGCCTCAACGCGTTTACGACAGCCTGTTCCTCGGAAGTGAGCGCCGTGCGCTCGGCCTGCATGTTCAACTCCTCTATCTGTCTGTTTATCTCCGGTATGGCGGCGTTGGTTTCCGCGATTTTCTTCTTTAAATTCTCACGTTCTTTTTCAAGGCGGGAAATGTTTTCCGTGCCGGCTTTAACGGCGCTTTCGTAAGACGCCATATCCACGAGCGTGGCGTTGTATTTTTTGGAAACTTCCTCCCTGCCGGATATAAGTTTATCGTATTCCGCGCTCATATCGCCCATTTTGAGGGACGCCGCGTCCGATTGCCGTGTGAGGTCGAATTCACCCTGACTTGCGCTTTCGTAATCGCTGTCGAGAGCGGCGAGCCTGGATTTGAGGGCCTCAACCGACTGTCCGTAAGCGGCGTAAGCGCTCTCCGACGAAGTTACCGACTGCAACAATGCCGACTGTTTTTCGGTTATGGAGGCAAGCTCTACGCGCGAATCCTGCAAACGCGCCTGCAAGGCGTTCAACTGCTCGGTGGCGCGTTCCTTTTCTTCGGCGAGTTCCTTGCTCTTATTCTCGGAACGGGAAATAAAGGCGCGCTTGACTTCGAGGCTCTCTTCGAGTTCTTTTATGCGCCTTTCGTTGGCGAGGAGGTTGCCGGCAAGGTCTCTCTTGGAGCCGCCCGTCATGGAGCCGCTCACGGCTATTACGTCGCCGTCGAGAGTTACTATTTTGAAAGATCTGGGATACCTGCCGGCAATCAAAGTGGCGTTCTGGATATTGTCCACTATCAAAGTGTTGCCGAGCAGATTATGTATTACGTTTTCGTATTTTTTATCGTATTTTACGAGTTCTATGGCGTAGCCCAAGGCGCCTGCGTCGCGGACGGCGTTCCTTATTTCGTTGTTTTCATAGCGGGGTTTGAGCGCTTCGACGGGCAAGAAAGTAACCTGCCCGGAGCGGGTGCGTTTGAGATATTCTATGAGATATCTCGCGTCGTCGCGGGTGCGCGTTATGACGTTCTGCATAGCGCCGCCGAAAGCCGTTTCTATTGCCACTTCGTATTCCCTTTCGCAGCTGACGACGTCGGCTATAAGCCCCATTATTCTGCCGGAAATATCCATATCCTCCCTGCTCTTGCTCATGAGCTTCTGCACGGAATACGTATAGCCTTCGAATCTGTCTCTCAACGCGCGATAGGTTTCGAGATTGGAGTTTATGCCCGAAACGGAGGCGCGCGCGTCGTATATCTGTTTTAAAAGCGCCTGCAATTTGTTGTCGCAATCGGCGACTTTTTTCTCCGCTTCGTCGAGAAG
This sequence comes from uncultured Clostridia bacterium, assembly GCA_947628505.1. GTDB lineage: Bacteria > Bacillota > Clostridia > Christensenellales > Borkfalkiaceae > Coproplasma. The sequence goes on along the minus strand of CANRAD010000010.1, from coordinate 68,509 downwards.
AAGGTTTTCGTTGCCGAGAAAGTCGGTAAGAGAATTCCCGTGCGCTATGGCCTCTTCGTATTCGGCGCGAGTCCGATCGCGATTTGCGCGAAGGCTCTCCATATCGTTTTCGATTTCGCTTATTCTGTCGGCGAGAAACTCTTTCTGCGCAGACAAAGAGCCCATGTTGTGGCGGATATCGGAGAGATCTTTCAACGCGTCGAGCACTTTCTTTCTGTGCTCTCCCGTCATGTATTCATACTCCGAAATCTTGCGCGAGAGCTCGTTCATCTCCGAAAGATAGCGTTCGGAATTTTGCTTTATGTCTGCAATCCTCGCGGCGTTTTTCTCGTTGACGGCCGACGTGCGGTTTATTTCGCGCTCGATATCGTTCAGTCGGGTTGCGGAAAAGCCGAGCTCCTCCTGCAAAGAGGCGAGCTTATTTTTGACCGCCTTGGCTCTCTCGGTGTAGAGACGCGCCTCGCCGCTCTTGTGCTCTATGCCCACTTCGTATTTTCTTATGCGCTCGTTCAGATCCTGCAAATCTTTATCGGCTTCGGCGATAAAGTTCTGACAGTTGTGATATTCTTCCGCAAGACTTACGAGAGCGGCGTCCGTTTTTTCGACCTCGCCGAGAATTTCTTTGCTCGCGGACAGCAATTTTTCCTTTTCGCCTTCGGCGCTGTCGTGCCTGCGTATGTAAAGATTGGTCTCCTGCAAGCGCATTTCCGCCCAGAGTTCCCGATATTTCAAGGCGTTTTCGGCTTCTTTTTTCAGGGGAATCAACCGCCTCTCCACTTCGTTCATGCTCTGCGTGAATATATAGAGATTCTGCTTGGTTGCGTCGAGTTTGCGCTCGACTTCGGCCTTTCTGTCCTTGAAAACGACTATGCCCGTGGCCTCTTCGAAAATAGAACGTCTGTCTTCCGGACGGGCGTTCATTATCTGCTCGATTCTGCCTTGGCCTATTATCGAATAGCCCTCTTTCGCGGCTCCCGCGCCGTGCAAAAGCTCGGTCAGCTTTCTCATTCTCGAAGGTTCGCGGTTGAGAAGATATTCGCTCGTGCCGTCGCGATACAGACGGCGCGTCATTTCAACTTCGTCGCGGTCGACGTTGAAAATTCTGTTCGTGTTGTCGAACGTCAGAGTAACTTCGCAAAAAGACATCTTTCTGCGCTTTTCCGTGCCGCCGAAAATGACGTCCATCATCTGCGAGCCGCGCATCATCTTGGCCGATTGTTCGCCGAGCACCCATCTTATGGCGTCGGCCACGTTCGATTTGCCGCAACCGTTCGGACCGACTATGCACGTTACTCCCTCCGTCAAGGGAATTGTGGTTTTGTCCGCGAACGATTTGAAACCGATAAGTTGTATTTGTTTGAACGTTACCATATAGTCAATAAACCTTTAATTTCCGTCAGTGCCGATTTTTGTTCTGAGAAAGTTGTACGCCTTCCCCGCCGCAATCTGTTCCGCCGTGCGCACGTTGTCCGCAACGCCCTCGAATTGCCGCCCGTAATACGTAAGCCGCGCTATAAATACGGGATTTCTCGGAGTGCCTGCGTCGGTGCGCACATAATTGGGAATCGGTTGGCCGTTCCTTTGCAACAATTCCTGCAATTTGCCTTTATAGTTTATCTGGGCGAGATTACCCGTGAAATCTATAGTTCTCACGACGAAAGAGCGAGCTTCGTCGAGTCCGCCGTCGAAATAAATCGCCGCAACGAGGGCCTCGTATGCGGAAGGCAGAGCTTTTTTGTTGTTCACGTCGTTTACGCTCTTTATGAGCGCTTCGTTGAGTCCGAGTTTTCCGGCAACGGGCGCCAACGCTTTGTCGGACACTATGCTTTTTCTGAGCTCGGTCAATTCGCCCTCCGTTTTATTCCAACCGTAAATATGCTCGGACACGACGAATTCTATTATGGCGTCGCCGAAAAATTCGAGCGTCTGATTGTTGAATTCCGGATCGGCGGAAATGAGCGTCAAGGCGCGCCGCAAGAGCTCTTTATCTTTAAAAACGTAGCCTATGTTCTTCTCGACTTCTTGCGGCGTCATTGTTCGTCAACGGGGATAAGCGTTTCGAAATCCACGTCCTCCAACATTTTCTCTACCGCCGGGACAAGTCCGCCGCGATATATGTTTGCGGCGTTGGCTATCGAAGCCGCCATAGTCTGAGGCTTGGATGAGCCGTGGCTCTTTACAACTATCTTTTTAAGTCCGAGAAGGAGCGCGCCGCCCACTTTGTCGAAGTCGAGCTGGGAACGCATATTCTTTATGGCTTTTTTTGCGAATAAATAGCCTATTTTGGAGCGCAAGGTGGAGGAAAGTTCCTTTTTCATGACTCCGAGAATCATTTTCCCGCATCCCTCTATGGACTTCAACGCTATGTTCCCAGAAAAACCGTCGGCAACCGCCACGTCCACGTCGCCGAGCATTATATCTCTGCCTTCGATATTGCCCGCAAAGTTTATGCCCTTCATTTCGGAGAGGTACTTATAAGTCTGCTGTCTCAAAGGATCGCCCTTATGCTCCTCGGTGCCGTTGTTCAAAAGTCCGACCTTGGGCTCTTTTATCCCGAATCCCGCCTTAGCGTATGCCGAAGCGAGCACGGCGAACTGACAGAGCATTGCCGGCTTACATTCGGCGTTTGCTCCGCAATCGCACAAAAGCGTTACGCCGCCGCGGGAATTGGGAATTGCCGGACAGAGCGCCGGACGCTTTATGCCGTGTATTCTCCCCAATATGAGCTGTCCGCCGACTATCGTCGCCCCCGTCGAACCGGCGGTTACGAGCGCCGCGATATCGGCCTCTTTTTTCAACATCCAATAGGCCGCCATAAGCGACGAGTTCCTGCGCTTGACTGCTTCCGTGGGAATGTCGTTCATATCTATTACGTCGGGACAATCGACTATTTCGAGACGCTTTTTATCGTATTCGTACTTTGAGAGCTCGGCTTCTATTTCCCTCTGCCTGCCGGTGAGAATAATATGGATTTCGCCGTCCTTTGCCATAGCTTCGACGGCGCCTTGCACCGGTGCGGCGGGCGCGTTGTCGCCGCCCATGGCGTCAAGAAGAATTTTTATCATGGCTTCCTCCTCGTTATGTTTTTCAAATACTCAGTTATTATAACATACCCGCGCGTAAAACACAATTATTTAAACGCAAAAAACACAATAAGTTGTTGTCCGATTTTCAGACTATCCCCATATTTTGAGTTCCGGCTCGTCGGGTTCGGAAGATTTTTCCGTATCCGCCTCTTCTTCCGGCTTCAAACTTATTCTCTTCACGGGTAGGTATCTGTCCTTTCTCAAAAGCGTGCGTTTCGTATATCCGCCGCGGGTTATCTCCAAATAGCCGCAACTTTCCAGACCGTCTTTTCCGTCTTTTATGAGCGACTTGTCGTCGGTAAACTCCTCCGGAGCTGGAACGGAGCCCGTAACCTCGGACACGAAGGAATAGGAAGCGCCGTCGCTTTTGCCGTATATTTCGAACGTTATCGAGCCATATGAGGCGCGGGAACGTATATATACGGGCAGAGGCGAGACGTTTTTGAATTTCAAATCGCATGCCGAGCCGCTGACCATTGCGTCGCGCGAGGGCGGAACGTAGCCCACCGCGAGCGAATGAGGATGATATTCGGTTATTTCGAGCCCCGCGAGCACCGCGGCGTTATAAAGCGTCGTGCTCGCCTGACAGACGCCGCCGCCCACGCCCTCCACAAATTCGCCGTTTTCGATTATCTTTGCCGTTAGAAAGCCGTTTTCGACTGTGCGCGCGCCGACAGCGGAATTAAAAGAAAGTTCTTCGCCCGGAAGAAGTTTCAAGCCGCTGAGTTTTGACGCAGCAAGGCGGATATTCGAAGAACGGTTGACGTTGGAGCCGTCGAAATCGGTGGTGAATTTTGCCAGCAATTTGGTTTGCGATTTTATCTCCGAAAGCGTTTTTTTGCGATATATGTTGATATATTTTATCTTTATCGGTTCAAATCGGCTTGACAGCGAACTCTTTATCGCATCCTTTAAAGCCGATTTGTCTACGGCTTTGCCGTCCTTTCCGGCAAAGTACGAGAAAGGCGCGCCAGACGCCTTGAATTCGGCGTAAGGCTCTTCGGGCGGCAAATACTCGCTGTCGGATATATAATTTACCACCTCGTCCAAGCCGTTCAGATAATAGCGCGTTCCCGAGGAATATCTTCCTCCCCGCCTCGCCGACGGGAGAATTTTACTCAAATCGTCTTTAAAACCCACCTCCGGATAGGCAAACGCGTAATTTCGCCCTGAGCCCGACACAATCAGCTTTCTTCCCGCAAGATTTTCAACCGTATTCTTCCTTATCGCTCCGATTGCGGCGGAAACGCTCATGCCGCCGACGTTCACTCCGTCCACGAATACGTCTGACGGCAAGCCGCGCGAAAACGCGCAACAAGAAAAAATTATGCCCGCGATTATTGCGGACATACATATGATTTTATTGAATTTTATCAATATATATTTCAAATTCCGAGTACTTCGCGCAGAGCCGCGTCCGGCGAGAATACGGGCGAGCCGACTTTTCTGCTCCCGCCGCGACAGTGGGTGTCGGAACCGCCGGTTACGAGCAGACCGCGCTCTGCTGCAAGCTCCTTATAGTATGCCGTCTGTTTAACAGTATGCGTAGAATAAACGGCTTCTATGCCGCCGAGCCCTACGGCGGAGAGCCTTTCTATGAGTTCTTTCAAGGCGGCCGGATTCATCTCCACTCTGCCCGGATGCGCCAGAACGGCGAGACCGCCCGCCGCCTTTATTTCGGCGACCGTGCGTTCGGGGGAAGGTCGGCAAACATTCGAAAACGCGGGGCGGCCGGGCATCATATAGGCCTTGTAAAACTCGAAAGGGCCGGCCGCGTATCTCTTTTTCGCCGCGGCGCGGGCTATGTGCATGGCGTGTATCGGCGTTAAAGGCGACGAACGCTCCGCCGCGACCTCTTCGAGCGAGAGCTTGAAGCCGCAAAGTTTCAATTTGAAAACTATCTGTTCAGCGCGCTTTACGGAGCCGTTATACAGCTCGTTCATGAATAGTTCGAAGCCTGTGTTCTTAATGTCCGCGCCGTATGCGAGAATATGTATCTTGACCGTGCCCTCGTATGCGGAAATTTCCGTGCCGTTTACGCTCTTTATGCCCGCGCGGGCGGAAAGACGGGCAATCTCCTCGGTGTTGAACGCCGTGTCGTGATCGGTTACCGAGACGACGTCGACGCCCGCGGAAAGCGCCTCTTTTATGACGTCCTGACAAGAAAAAAGTCCGTCGGAAGCCGTAGTATGAATGTGAAGATCGGCAGTCATCTTTTAACGGCGCCCCCCTCTATTCTTATCTTATTAGTCTCCTTGCCGTACAAAACGCGCTCGGCGTGGGTGCACGTAAGAATTGTCTGCAAGCCGACGGTGCGCTCGACGAGTTTTTTGCGGCGGGGCAAATCGAGTTCGCTCATGACGTCGTCGAGCACGAGCACGGGGTATTCTCCCGAAAGCTCTTTGAAAATCCCGACTTCGGCGAGTTTGACGGCGAGCGCGGCCGTGCGCATCTGCCCCTGCGAAGCAAAGGTCTTTGCGTCGGCGCCGTCTATCGCTATGTCCATATCGTCCCTGTGCGGCCCGGAACCCGTAAAGCCGAGGCGGATATCGCGTTCGTAATTTTCCGAAAGCTCGGAATATAGGCGGGATCTTATCTCTTCTTCGCTTCCGCGGTATTTTCTGCCCGGAGAAATTGAAAGTTCTTCGCCGCCGTCCGTCAGAAACGCGTGCGCGCTCTTTGCGAGCGGGGAAAGCATGTCGAGATATTCCGCCCGCTTGACGGCGATAATCGCGGCATATTTGCAAAGTTGCTCGTCCCACACGGGAAGAGAATCATACACCGCGTCGAGGTCTTTTTCTTTCAGAAGGTTGTTCCGCTGTTCGAGAATTTTGTTGTATCTGGCGAGCGCTACGTAATACGGCCGCGAGAGCTGGGATATCGAGACGTTGAGAAATCTTCTGCGCTCGTCGGGGCCGTCCTGTATCAACCGCAACTCGTGCGGCGAAAAAAATACGCTGAAAAGGTTGCCGAGCACGTCGGCGTTGCGCGCAATTTTATTTCCGTTGAGGCGCATTTCCCTGCCGTTTTCAAAGATTTTGGCATATATCTCGATATTTCCGTATCTGCCCTCCGCTATTGCGGATATCTCCGCGTATTCCTCGCCGTGTTTTATCAGTTGTTTCTCGCGTTTGCTGCGCGGCGAAGTGCCCGTGCAAAGATAATATACGGCTTCGGCGCAATTGGTTTTCCCCTGCGCGTTTCTGCCGTACAGCACGTTCATTCCGTCGGAAAAATCTATGCTTTCGTCGCAATAATTTCTGAAATTTTTCAAATTCAATTTTTTTATGCGCATTTTTTAAGTCAAAACACTTTATTTTAATCGATTTTTGTATTATAATTGTTTACAACCTGTTTTGAAAAAACAAGTTCGTACCTATTATAGCAAAAATTTTTAAAAATTCAAAGGATATTTTACCGTCGATGGCAGAAAACGGAAACTTTGATTGGATTTACAATCCGATAAAGGAAAAACTGCGCGAACACATATCGCACATCAACTACATATCTTTTATCGAAAAGATGGAGCCCGTTGAAATAGACGGCCGGTTTATCGTGTTCGAAGTGCCTTCGGAGAATCTTGCGCAGCATATAACCAACACGCTTGCCGATAAAATGCGCGAAGCGATAATCAAAGCCGACGTGGGCGTCAACGACTTCCGCCTCAGAGTTGCCGGAAGCGAAGGATACTCTTACAACGCTCCGAGCGACGACGACGCTTTTTCTCCGCCTTCGAACCTCGACAAAAAATTTACGTTCGACAGCTTCGTCGTGGGCAAAAACAACGAATTCGTCTATGCGGCGGCGCTCTCTGTCGCCCAAGATCCCGCCGGAACATATAATCCGCTCTTCATATACGGCGGAACCGGTCTCGGCAAAACGCATCTCATACAGGCCATAGCCAACAAGATAATCGCCGAAAAGCCCGCTTTGAAAGTTATTTACGTTACTTGCGAGCAGTTCGTCAACGAGATAATCGACAATATGTTCACGAGCCGCGGCCCCGACGCGAGAGATCGCGGCAACAAGCTCAGACAGTATTACCGCAGCGCGGACGTGCTCATAATAGACGATATTCAATTCATCGAAAACAAAAAGGCCGTTCAGGAAGAATTTTTCCATACCTTCAACGAATTGGTTTCGAAGGGCAAACAGATTGTCATATCGTCCGACCATCCGCCCAAAGAGCTCACGGCGCTCGAAGAAAGGCTGAGAACGAGATTTTCGGGCGGACTGCTGTTCGACATACTCCCGCCCAACTTCGAAACGAAAATAGCCATTTTGAAGAGAAAGGCGTTCGAAAAGAAGTGTATTGTGCCCGACGACGTTCTGGAATTCCTTGCGCAAGGCTCCGGCGACGACGTGAGAACCCTCGAAGGCAGACTTACGAAAGTCATATTCGCTTCGAGGCTTCACGAAGAACCGATAACCGTTGAACTCGCAATGAGCGCTCTTAACGAAGCCGTTTCCGAGGGCAAAGAAGAAATCACGCCGCAGAGCGTCATTTCGGCGGTTACCTCCTACTACCGCATTTCAAAAGCCGACCTTGTGGGAAAGAGCAAGAAAAAGGAAATCGTAACGCCGAGACAGATATGCTGTTATCTTATGTGCGAATTACTCTCCCTTCCGCTCATAGCCATAGGCAAGGAGCTCGGCGGCAGAGACCATACCACAATTCTCTACTCGCGCGACAAAATAGACGAAATGTGCCACGTCAACGACAAGATAGCAAAAGACGTCGACGACATAAAAAATATAATTCTCAAAAAATAAGTTATTGCCCGACGCGCTCGGGCAATAATAATTTGGAAGATGGATAGATTTACCGAAGGACAATTCGATATAGTGGTCATAGGCGCCGGACACGCCGGTTCGGAGGCCGCGCTCGCCGCGGCGAGACTCGGCTTGAAGACCGCCGTTCTTACCCTCAACCTCGACAGCATAGCGTTTATGGCGTGCAATCCGTCCATAGGCGGCACGGCAAAAGGACATCTCGTGCGGGAAATAGACGCGCTCGGCGGGGAAATGGCCGTAAACGCCGACAAGACGGCTTTACAGATAAGAATGTTGAACGAGGGCAAGGGCGAGGCCGTGCAATGTCTGCGCTGTCAATGCGATAAAAACGCATACCACCGCGAGATGAAACGCACGCTCGAAAATTGCGAAAACCTCGATATATTGCAAGGCGAAGCGGCGGAAATCCTTGTCGACGGAGGAAAAGTTTCGGGCGTTCTTACAACTTACGGCGGAGTGCTCGTCTGTAAAGCCGTAATCGTGGCGACGGGCGTATATCTGAACGCGGAGACGGTTACGGGAAGTTTCAGACAAAAGAGCGGGCCTTCCGGATTCGCGCCTGCCGACGAGCTTACTTCAAATCTTATTAAGCTCGGTTTCAAAGTGCGCCGATTCAAGACGGGCACTCCCGCGAGGTTGGACGGAAGAACCGTCGACTTCGGAAAATGCGAAATTCAACCCGGCGAGGAAGGCGTGCCCGCGTTTTCGTTTTTGCACGAAAGCGCGCCCGTAAATTCGAAGCCCTGCTACCTCACCTATACCAACGCGAACACCCATTCGATAATTCTGGACAATCTCGACCGCTCTCCCCTCTACAACGGAGAGATAAAGAGCACCGGACCGAGATACTGTCCCTCGATAGAGACGAAAGTAGTAAGATTTTCGGACAAGGAGCGGCATCAGATTTTCCTCGAACCCGAGGGCGCGGACACCAACGAAGTTTACGTTCAGGGAATGTCCTCTTCAATGCCGCACGACGTGCAGAAAGAGATGTATCGCTCGGTAAAGGGGTTGGAAAATTCAAAGATAATGAGATACGCGTATGCGATCGAATACGATTGCATAGACTCTCTCGACCTCTTGCCTACGCTCGAATTCAAGAAAGTCAAGGGGCTTTACACCGCGGGACAAATAAACGGAACTTCGGGCTATGAAGAGGCCGCCGCGCAAGGGCTCGTCGCCGGAATAAACGCGGCCTTTGCCCTTCTCGGAAAACAACCGCTCGTGCTCGGACGGGACGAAGCGTATATCGGCGTTCTTATCGACGACCTCGTTACCAAGGGCACGGAAGAGCCGTACAGAATGATGACGTCCCGCGCGGAATTTTCCACGGAGCTCAGACAAGACACGGCAGATTTCAGACTGACGCCGAAAATCATGGGCACTCCGCTGTTCACGGAAGAGCGCGGCAGAATTTATTTTATGCGCAAATGCTGGTACGACGACGTTCTGAAAAAGCTCGATTTGAAAGTCGACCGCGCCGCGTGCGAAGAATTTTTAAAGGCTCGCTCGCTGCGGGGAAACGCCGGAGGGCTGACTTACGCGGACCTCATACGCCGCGGCGCCGCGCTTAATGACATAACGCGGTTCTTCGGAATTCTGAACGACGCTCCCGAGGAGATAAAAAAGAGCGCGGAGGCAACAATCAAGTACGAGGGCTATTCCAAAAAAATAAGGGCGCGTATCGAAAAGCAGAAAAAACTCGAAGAGAAAAAACTGCCGGAGGACATAGATTATTCGAAAATAGGCGGATTGAGGCTGGAAGCGCGCGAAAAGCTCGAACGCGTAAGGCCGCTGACGATAGGTCAAGCCGAAAGAATTTCGGGCGTCAATCCCGCGGATATCACCGTGCTCATGGTTTGGCTGGCCACGCGGAAATCCGTATGAAAACATTTTATTATTCAATATAAGACAAATTATTCATCGCAAGCGGCAGTACAATACGTATATGCCGCTTAAAATTAACTTGAAATCGATTCGGCTGTACGTAATTTACGGCGTCGTTACGGCGCTTTTGAACTATGCCGTAAAAGGCGCGCCGCTCTCGCTCGGACTGTGTTTTGCCATGCTGGCGTGCGGCGCGAATTTAATCGTTACGCCCGCCGTCTTTATAGCCGCCTCGGCTGTAAATCTCAATCTCAAAATAACTCTCATCTGCGCGTTCGAAGGCATATTCCTCGCCTTGACGGCTTTTTTGTATCGCAGAACGGGCAGAAAACTCAAATACGAAGCCGCTCTTCTCTTTGCCGCGGCTCTGGCGCCGTATATCATCTTCGCGCCCTGGCTGGGAATCAGAATAAGTTGGCTGAACGAATATGCCGTAAAGAGCGTTGCCGCCGCCGTCGCATGCGTTTTCGCTTTTTTTTCATTCAAGTGCGTTTACGCGCTCATTTTCAGACTCGGAAAATGCAGGCTCAGAGAGGACGAACTCGTCTGTATCGCCGCGGTATACGCCACGGCGGGCGCCGGGCTGTACGAAATCGCCGGTCAAGCCGCCTACATATGCCTTTGCGCCGCGGCCATAGTGTTCTTCACGCGGCTTTTGAAATCGCCGGCCTCGATTCTGATATCGCTCGTGCTCGCTGTTCCCGAGGCGATTTCCGAATTGAATCCGATATGCATATCGGCATACGTTACGATAGGCGCGGCGGCGCTTTTGTTCTGTAACGCGGGGCGGTTTGCGCCCGCCGCGACCGCGGGCGTTCTCTCGGCCGGTTATTCGTATATTTCCGGCGCATACCGCTGTCCGACGTCGCTTATAATAGCGCTCGCGCTATTGCTGTTTTTTGCGTGTTTTATCCCCTCTCTGCCCTCGGATAAACATATGAAAGAGCTGAAATCGAAGCTCGCGTGCAGAGAAGTTCTGCCCGAAGCGGCCGTTGCGCGCACGCGCAGACGTACCGGAGAAAGGCTGTTCAGAATAAGCGAACTGTTCAAAGAGATAGAATGTGCGTTTATGGCGCTCGACGACGACGTGGACGAAACAGCAGTGCGCGAAAGAATGTTTTCGGAGCTCAAAGACAAGTGCTGTTTAAATTGCGACAGAGCGGGAATATGCGGGAAAACGGGGAAATATCCCGGCTTTAAAAAACTGATAGACGCCGGCTGCGTCAAGGGCAAAGTAAATCTTATCGACTTGCCCTCGGAGATGACGGCGGCGTGCGCGCGGCCGTCGGACGTAATGACCGAACTGAACGCAATTTTACAGGAATACAGACGGGTTATGACGGAAAACGACAACGCCAAAGCGGGGCGAAGGCTGCTTGCCGACCAGGCGCACGGGGTTTCGGAAGTTATGAAAAGTTGCGCCGTGGATCTGAGCCGCACGCCCGAAAATTATTCCGAAGCCGAGGACGAGATAAAAAAATCGCTCTCTTCATACGGCGTTTCATGCCCGGAACTGAATATTACGGGCGAAAACGGCTGTGAAGTCTGGGCGCTCATATGCGGTGATTTCAATCCGTCGACCGTCGCCGGGGTTATTTCGGAAGTAATGCGTAAAAAATACCTTCTCAAAGACAAATACTCCGAGAGCGGACTTAAAACCTGTCTCGTGTTCGGGGCGCCGCCGAGATTGGACGCAGCTTTCGGCGTTGCCTGCGCCGTAAAAAACGGCGAAAGCGTTTCGGGAGACACTCATTCGGTGATACGCATAAACGAACGCGCCTTTTTAATGGCGCTTTCGGACGGAATGGGCAGCGGAGTTTACGCGCGCAAAGTTTCCGAGGCCGCGATATCGCTCATCGAGGCCTTCTACCGCGCGGAAATTCCCGAGGACACCGTGCTGAAAACAATCAACAAACTGCTCTCGTTCAACAGAGACGAAAGGTTCGCGTGCATAGACATAGCCGCTGTCAACCTCGACAGCGGCAGAGCGGATTTCGTAAAAATAGGTTCGCCGGCGGGCGTTATCATGCGCCGAGGCGAGATTAAAGTGCTCGAAAGCGGCTCGCTGCCGCTCGGTATTCTCGACAACCTCAAACCCACCGTTTGTTCGGAACAGCTCAAAAGCGGAGATATAATCGTGTTTATGAGCGACGGCATTACCTCCGCCTTTCCCTCTTCAACCGAATTATACGAATATCTGCAAGGTTTAAAACCTTTAAATCCGCAAAATCTCGCCGATAAAATTCTCGCCGAAGCTCTCAACAGAACAAAACGGGCGCTCTCGGACGATATGACCGTACTTTGCACGAGATTGTTCGACTACGGTTGAGGCAAAACTTTAAAAAGCGGTTTCAAAAGACGACGCCGCACGCGATAAAATCGCGTGCGGCGTTTTATATGTTTTGCTTTTAAATCATCTTGAATATTGTTCGTTTATCTTGCGCATAACCGCCGCGCTGTATCTCGTAGGCATGGTTTTCAATCTGAATTTCCAATTGCCTTCGGCCACGGACGGAACGTTCATTCTGCTCTCGTCCCCAAGCAACATAAGGTCCTGAACGGGGATTATCGCAAGGCGCGCCGGCGAAGCGAGAGCGCATACAGACAGCGCGAGAGCCGTCTGCTTGCGGGTTACGAACGGGAAAGAAGCGTTTTCGCCGTCGAGGGCTTCGCGCAAACGTCTCTTGAAAAGGCGGAACTGATTTTCGCTCATTTTTTCGAGAAAACCGAGAGTTGTGGAATTATCGTGAGTGCCCGTATACGCCACGGAGTTCTCCTCCATGTTTTTGGGCAGATACGAATTGGACAGCTTGCCGTCGAACGCGAATTGAAGTATTTTCATCCCGGGAAATCCCGTGCGCGCTCTCAGTTTTATCACTCCGCTGTCCATAATCCCCAAATCTTCCGCGATTACGGGAACGTCTCCTATCCTTTCCTTTATCGCGTCGAAGAGCTTTGTCTGCGGGCCTTCGAGCCACTCCCCCGTTTCGGCCGTCCTGGCGCCGGCGGGTATGGCGTAATATCTGTCAAGACCGCGGAAGTGGTCTATTCTTACCACGTCGTACAACTCCTGCGCTTTACGCACGCGGTTTATCCACCACTCGTAATTCTCCGCGGCAAGCGCCTCCCAATTATAAAGCGGATTGCCCCAGAGTTGGCCCGTCCTCGAAAAATAATCGGGCGGAACTCCTGCCACTTTCGTGGGGCGAAGCTCTTCGTCGAGCTTGAAAAGCTCCGGTCTGCCCCACACGTCCGACGAATCGTATGCGACGTACAAGGGTATGTCGCCTATTATCTTTATGCCGAGGGAATTGACGTACTCTTTGAGCTTTTTCCATTGTTTTTTGAAAATATACTGCAAGAACAGCCAAAAACAATATTCGCTCTTGTATACGGAATTCCTGAACTCGTACATTGCGAGATGCTCTTTGTACTTATACGCGTCGGGAAATGTATCGAAAGAACCGCCGTAACGCGATTTAAGCGACATAAACAGAGCGTAATCCTCAAACTCGCCGCTGTCGATAAACGCGACGAAATCGGGATCGCCGATATTGAAACGCGCATAGGCGAGACGAAGTATTTCGTAACGCTTTTTATAGAGATTGCCGTAGTCTATATCGCCTTCGGGAGCGACGCATGACGAGAGCTCCTCGTCGTCTATGAGCCCCTCGTCTCTGAGCGCTTCGAGGTCGATAAAATAAGGGTTGCCCGAATTACAGCACACCGATTGATAGGGGCTGTCGCCGAAGCCCGTTTGCACGAGCGGCAAAATCTGCCAATACTTCACGTGGCATTTCACGAGATAATCGGCAAACTTATAGGCCTCTTTGCCGAGCGTTCCTATTCCGTATTTTCCCGGCAAAGAAGAGATGTGGCACAGTATTCCGGCGCCGCGCTTCAAATCGTTTTCCATGCTTTCACCCATAAGATTCACTTTTTCAACAATAATTTTATGCGGCCGACAGCTTCGCGGGTAACTTCTTCGCTACCGAATGCCGTAAGACGGAAAAAGCCGTCGCCGTTTCTGCCGAAACCCGAGCCCGGAGTGCCGACAACCTGCGCGTTTTCCAAAAGATAATCGAAAAACTGCCAACTGTTCATTCCGCCGGGGCATTTCAACCATATGTACGGGGAATTCTTTCCGCCCGTATACCATACGCCGAGTTCGTCCATGGCGTCGGCTATGAGCTTTGCGTTCTTCTTATAGTATGAAATGTTTTCCTTTATTTCGCGCATACCGTCGGCCGTAAATACCGCAGCCGCGCCGCGCTGGACTATATAGGGCACGCCGTTGAATTTCGTGCTTTGGCGGCGCAGCCACATTTTATTGGCAGAAAAGCCGTCCTTTGCGAGCTCTTGCGGAATTACCGTATATCCGCAACGCGTGCCCGTGAATCCCGCCGTTTTCGAGAACGAACAGAACTCTATAGCGCAAGTTCTTGCGCCGTCTATTTCGAAAACGGAGCGGACAAGATTTTCATCCTCTATAAAACACTCGTATGCCGCGTCGTACAAGATAACGGCGTTCATGGAATTGGCATAGTCCACCCACGCTTTCAAACCTTCGCGAGTGTACGCCGCACCCGTCGGGTTGTTGGGAGAGCATATATAAATTATGTCCGCTTTGACGGAATAATCCGGTTCGGGAAGGAAGCCGTTTTTCTCGGACGCGTCGGCGTATATTATCTTTCTGCCCGCCATGACGTTTGTATCCACATATACCGGATATACCGGATCGGGAACGAGGACGACGTTATCCCGGGAGAAGATATCGAGAATGTTTCCGAGATCGCTTTTCGCGCCATCGGAGACGAAAATTTCATTCAGAGCGATATTCACGCCGCGAGACCGATAGTATCCGCGTATGCTCTCGCGCAGAAAATCATAGCCCTCATAGGGGCCATAGCCCTTGAAATCGGATTTTCGGGACATTTCGTCCACGGCCGCGTGAAGCGCCTTTATGACTTCCGGAACGAGGGGCAGAGTTACGTCCCCTATGCCGAGCTTCAAAACTTTTTTATCCGGATGCGCGGCGGAATACGCGGAAGCGCGGTCGGCGACTTCCGCAAAGAGATAGTTCTCCGCTATATCGTTGAAATTGGAATTATATTTCATGGTTTACCTTATTTTCCGTATCTTACCGCCGCGGCTACAAACTCGCGGAAAAGCGGATGCGCCGACTGCGGACGGGATTTGAATTCGGGATGAAACTGAACGCCCACATAAAAATCGTTCGCGGGAATTTCCACCGCCTCCACAAGGTGCCCGCTCGGGGACGTGCCGGCGATTTTCATTCCTGCTTTCTCTATTTCCTCGCGGTAATCGTTGTTGAATTCGTATCTGTGGCGGTGGCGTTCGGAGATGTTGTCCGCTTTATACGCCGCTTTCATTTCGGGGCCTATGACCTTGCATGGATACGCGCCCAAACGCATTGTGCCGCCCATCTTCACTCCGTGCTGGTCGGGCATCAGATCGATTACCGGATGCTTCGAATCGGAATCGAATTCGGAGGAGTTAGCGTCGGCGTATCCCAAAACGTTGCGCGCAAATTCTATTACCGCCGTCTGCATTCCGAGACAGATGCCGAGATAAGGGATATTGTTTACGCGGGCATATTCGGCGCAAAGAACTTTGCCCTCTATCCCTCTGCCGCCGAAACCGCCGGGAACGAGTATTCCCTGTACGCCCGAAAGCGTCTCCGCGATGTTTTCACGGGTAAGCTCCTCGGTATCCACCCATTTTATGTTGACTTTTGCGGCGTTTTCGTAGCCGGCGTGAGCCAATGCTTCCGCAACGGAAAGATACGCGTCGTGAAGCTGAACGTACTTGCCGCAGAGAGCTATGGTTACCTCTTTGTTGCGCGCCGCTATGCGCTCCAACATTTTATTCCACTCCGTCAGATCTATAACGCGCGGATCGAGATTGAGTTTTTTGCAGACTATAGTCGAAAAATTGCTGTTTTCGAGCATTATGGGGCACTGATACAGCACGGGGAGCGTGAGGTTTTCTATACAGCACTCCGGCTCCACGTTGCAGAACATTGCTATCTTCGCGCGGACGTCCTTAGGCATTGGCGCGTCCACTCTCGCAATTATTATATCGGGATTTATTCCCATTCCCTGCAACTCCTTTACGGAATGTTGCGTGGGCTTGGATTTGAATTCTTCGGAGCCGGATATATACGGAACGAGCGTTACGTGTATAAAACAGCAGTTATCCCTGCCGACTTCCCTTGCAACCTGACGTATCGCCTCTATAAACGGCTGGCTCTCTATATCGCCTATCGTGCCGCCTATCTCCGTTATGACGACGTCCGCCGAAGTGATTTTTCCGACGTTATATATAAAGCTCTTTATTTCGTTGGTTATATGCGGAATTACCTGAACCGTCTGCCCCAAGTATTCGCCGTTCCTCTCCTTGTTGAGAACATTCCAATACACTTTGCCCGTAGTCAGATTGGAGTACTTGTTGAGATTCTCGTCTATGAACCTCTCGTAATGTCCCAAATCGAGATCGGTTTCGGCGCCGTCGTCGGTTACGAAAACTTCGCCGTGCTGATAAGGGCTCATAGTGCCGGGATCTATGTTGATATAGGGATCGAGTTTCTGCGAAGCGACTTTATAGCCTCTGCATTTGAGGAGCCTTCCCAAAGAAGCCGCCGTTATGCCCTTGCCGAGCCCCGATACAACTCCGCCCGTTACGAAAATGTATTTTGTCATATTTCACTCCGAAATTTCATTAGTTGCCATCTAAAATATTTTAACATAAAATTTGCGCCATTGCAACAGTAAACGGCAAAAATATGCGCGCTTATATCTCTGTTTCACCCGTGAACGCAAGCGTGGCTCCGCCGTACATGTATACGCGGTCGTCCTTGTAAGTTATAACGAGATCTCCGCCTTTGAGCGACACAGTTATATCCTCGCCGATTTTGCAGTAACCGTTCAAAACGGCGGCCACGGCCGCCGCGCATGCGCCCGTGCCGCAAGCGAGAGTTTCGCCGCTTCCCCTCTCCCAAACGCGCATCTTCAAGCGGTTTTCGCCGGAAACGCTTATAAATTCGGTGTTGACACGTTCGGGGAACGACGGGTGATTTTCGAACTGCGGACCGATTTTTCCGATATCGATATCATCGGGATCGTCCACGAAAACAACGCAATGCGGATTGCCCATGGAGACGAGAGTTACGGCGTAAACTTTTCCGCCGACTTCGAGCGGCGCGCCGACGATTTTTTCGCCTGTGAACGAGGAGGGAATTTTTTCGCCGCGCAATTCGGGGACGCCCATATCCACTTTCGCCGCGGAAACCTTTCCGGAGTCATCGAAGAACAAATCGAGATATTTTATCCCCGACAGCGTTTCCACCGAGCATTTGTCGCCTTTCGCATAGCCGAGGTCGCGTGCGAGTTTGCCTATGCAACGCACTCCGTTGCCGCACATTCTGCCCTCCGAGCCGTCGGCGTTGAACATTCTCATTCTGCAATCGGCGATTTTTGAAGGACAAAGAAGAATTATTCCGTCGCCGCCTATCGAAAAGTGTCTGTCGGAAAGGCGCACGGCAAGTTTTTCGGGTTCTTTTATCTCGGCTTTCATGCAGTCGAAATATATGTAGTCGTTGCCGCAACCGTGCATTTTATAGAATTTCATATAAATCCTCCGCGTTGCATTTGAATACGCGTTTACCGTTTTATTATACCATTACGCGGGCGAGGTTGCAATTAAATAGTGCGGATATTTTACAAATAAAAACGCGCGGGTATATTTTATACCTACGCGGTTCATATTGTCTTTTACGCGCTATCGGTTCTATTTTTTAAACACGAACAGATATTCATGCGCAAGCAACAGAAAATTGAATTTTATGCTGTTTGTTTTCCAATAGCCCGTTGCCTTGCAGTTGTGCTGTTCCTTGATAATTATCTCTTTTGTCTTGAAACCGACATTCCCGAATACGCGCATAACCTCAAAAGCGAGAGGTTTCACCATGCCTTTTTGCCGTGTATCGCCCATAAGTACGGCGCAAAATTTATCCTTTTTAAGCACGCGATAACATTCCTCGGCGACTTTGCCTATTTCAAGCAGAAATTCTTTCATCGGCAAACGAGACAAATCGCCGTGATACAAAATTCAATCAAAATTCCGTCCATTCGGTTGGATTGTCTCCAACAGACGCAATTTGCTTGCATATCAATTCGCCCGGCTCTAAAACAAACTCGCATTTTCGATATTTGCTCTGAGCTATCATTAAAGCCTCATCAACGTTTTCCGTCAACACGTCAAATGTTTGTGAAACCGTTTCTTCAATCGCAATAATAAATTTTTTCATATTTATCCTCAATATATTTTTCTATATTTTCCTCTTTGCGTAAATTCCAAAAATCCCTTGTCGCGCAAATATTGTAACTGTTGACGAATTTTCGGTTTTACGTTGTGATTTTGCGGATGTTTCGCCGCAAGTACCGCTTCAAACCGATACACGTCGTCGAGCGAAAATTCTTGCATGGGAATCAAATTAACACATTCAAGTACATCCAATAACCAACCGCGCGCTTCAACATTCAAAATCTCCAATTTCGAACAACGGGACATTTGCAATAACACTTTTTCTTTTTCGACAATACGCCCGTCTTCAATAATTTTTATAAAACCCTGTTTGGGGATTGTGTTTATTAAAATATTACAACCTGTCCAGCCCGCTCTGCGTGCCGTTGCAGAAAGCGGCCTCCGTTTTTCAATCATTGACGGGATAAAGAAGTGCTTCGGCACTATAACGAGGTCTTTTACCGTTAAAGACTGTTTTTGATAGCCCATAAATAAAAAATCCGGATTTTGATTGCCTGTTATACGGGCTATCATAGTATCGTAAGCGCCGTCATTAACTTTTTCACCCAATCCACCGCTTTTGCTTTTTAACTCATATTCGTTTTTACATTTCTCGCAATAGAAATCTGCCACCGGACGATTATTTTTAAAATGAACGATATTTTCATTTCCGCAACGCGGGCAATAAAGATTTCTTGCAACCCAAGTTTCAGTAAATACACGCGCTTGTTGTGCTCCGCTATGATAATTATCTATTCCTTTAAAATACATTTGTAAATCCATATACCTTTAACTCCTTGTTTTTCTTTCTCAACACTATCTTCGCGCCGGATTTATTTATTTCATCGATAAAACGTGCGAGCCTTATTTGTTCGTCGTCGTCAAAGACGTCCGCATTGTATGAAGTGAAGCCGGACGTTTCGGAAATGGGACGATAAGGCGGATCGATATACACAAAAGTATTTTTATCGATAAACTCCTTCGACAAAGAATAATCGCCGCAGACGATGGTTACGTTTTGCAAGGCCTTGCTTATATTGAGCAAGTTTTCCTTGTCGCAAATCGTCGGATTTTTGTATGCTCCCATGGGCACGTTAAATTGTCCTTTGCGGTTTACACGATACAGTCCGTTGAAACAAGTCTTATTGAGAAAGATAAAGTAAGCCGCCTTTTCGACCGCTGTTTCGGCTGCCAATACTACGGAATTGAATTTATCACGGACGGAATAGTAATAAAACTTTCTGCCGTTCTCGTCCATAGGCAAAAAGACCATTTGCATCTCTTGTAAGCGCGAAATCAATTCCTCAACATTCTTTTTAATCACGTTGTAGGCATTGATAAGTTCGGGGTTGATATCGCCGATATAAAGTTCGGCAAAATCATATTTCGACAGCACGTTGAAAAGGAGTGCGCCGCCGCCAACCATAGGTTCACAATACTTTGTAAGAACTTTATCCCCGTTTGAGGGCAGCATCTTTTCAAGTTCGCCGATAAGTTGTCCCTTGCCGCCAACCCATTTAACAAACGGCTTTAAAGTGAATTTGCGCTCATTTTCATAGCGCAAGGTTCTCTTATCTATGGGTTTTTCGGCATTGCTCGGTATAATCCACATATTGCCGACCATCATAGCCCCGTCTATTCTGTTCTCGGAACATAAAATCGCCACGCGTCGCCTGGAAATATTCCACCGCTCGGCAGCTTCTTTCGCCGATATATAACTCAACATAATTATACCTCGCTTTTCTAAGTCAATTATATTCCAAATCTCGAATAAAAGCAAGGATTTTCTTGTTGAAATATGACCATTATGATTACAAACCAAAATCCGTTGCGCGTTAAAAACGGTATGCATTACACGCTTTTGCGCGTTCGGATATTTATGCAAAATTAAGTTTCATTTAAGAAAGTTCAAAAATCGGGCGTTTACAAAATATAAATTACGCGTTTTAAACTAAAAAAATTGCAGTTTGACATTATTCCCGTACTCAATCCGACACAAAAAAATAAACGGCTTGGCGAGTGCCGAACCGCTTATTTTTTTGGTGTTACTTTTAATTCTTGCCGAATATCGGCGCCCGACCTTATCGGCGGAGCGGACGATTTCAGTTGTTTTCGGTTTTTACGACAAACGCCGTTACAACCGAGAGAACGGCCGCAACGAGCGAGAATATTCCCGCCATTATCGCGCCGGCGCCGACAGTGCATATTTCTTTAACATAATTTTTGAATTCCGCAAGTTCATCGGCGTTAATGTCTTTGCCGGCCATAAGGTCTATGGGCAAGAAGAACATAATTCCCGCAACAACGAAGCAGACGGCTGCAACTATGGGAGCTATCTTTCCGAGCTTGCCAAAAACGGCGACTATGACAAACGCTACGCCTATCGCCACAAGCAAATAGGGAAGAAAATAGCCGAACGAAAATGCAAAATAATTGTCATTGCCGAAAGCCACGTTGGCGCCGCTGAAAGAACCGCCGACATAATCGGCATACTCGCCTTTGGGAACGATTGCGGGAGCCGCGAGCATAATTATAGCTATTACTCCGAGAAGCGCCGACACGCCGTACAGAATTTTGTTGAGATACTTTTTCACGATTAACCTCCTTGTTTTTAGTCTCAGACCAATCAAGGAGTTTTTGTATGCGTTTTTTAAAACGCATACAAGGGGCGCCCCTTGTGATTTAAGCCGATTTCATTGTATCATAATAATATATAAATCGCAACCGAATAATTCCTTTTTTTCGAAAAACCCGCGATTTTGACATTTTGCGTCGAAATCGCGGGTTTTTAATCAGTTGTCGGTATACATTCTTTTGTAAGGGTTTTCTCTGTCTGGCGTAAGTTTGTAAAATACAGAAGAGAGCAGTTCTTCCTTGTCGTATTCGGTAAAGTAGCGACAGTAATCGCCGATTATTTCCGCAAGTTCGGGTATATCGGAGCCCTTTACCTTTTCTGCGCGAACCTGTTTGGGCAATCTGTGGGGGAGTTTTTCGCATCTCAAATACATAACTCCGCCATGCATGCCCGTACCGCAGAAATTGTGGACGACGGGCAAACCGTCGGCGTTTTTCCCGAGCACTACGATGACGCCGCCGGCCTGATATTCGCCGAGAAACGATCCCGCTCTCCCGCCTATTACTATTATAGGTTTAAAGCTCTCATACGCCTTCATGTGAATACCGCAACGATAGCCCGTGTTGCCGCGGACGTATATCCTTCCGCCGCGCATGGCGTATCCTGTGGCGTCGCCGGCATTGCCGTATATTATTATTCTGCCGTCGTTCATGGTGTCGCCGGTGGCGTCCTGCGCGTTGCCGTTTATGTACACGTCGCAACCGTTCAGATACGCTCCGAGAGCGTTGCCAGGAGTGCCGTTCAGAGTTATTTTTTTGCCGCCGAGGCCGGCCGCGATATACCGCTGGCCTATAACTCCGTTGACCGTTATCTCCTTTTCGGAAGTCTCTCTTATTCTCCTGTTGAGCACCTGAAAGCGCACGTTTTCGTCTACGTTTATCTCCATATCCAATCCTACACTTTACGCGCAAGTTTTGCGGCGCGAACCGCTTCGGAAAAAGCAAGCAGCTGCGGTTTCTGTTTCAAAAGCTCCACGTCCACCTCCGAAAGCGGAGTGGAGTTGCGGATAAGCGAAGTATATATCCCGGCGCGTAAAAAATCGTTAATCAGTATATATCCCGAAAGTTTTCCGTCTTTTACGTAGAGTTTTCTGTAATTTCCGCCGTTCTTCTCTTCGACTATCGCCTCGCCTTCGTAACTTCCCGCGGAAAGCACGTGCGAACCGAAAAAGCCTATGGCGTTCATGGGCACGGCGTTTACGAACGAACTTACTCCGCCCGCCATATTTATGCCCGCGCATCTGCCCTGAAAATAGGCATTGGGAAGAATTGCGAGAATACGATTGCCGCCAGCCGACATATCGTATCCCTCGGAACAGTCGCCGGCCGCATATATGTCTTTAACGGAAGTTTCGCACTTCGCGTTTATCACTATTCCGCGATTTACTTCTCCGCCGCACGCTTTGACGAGTTCCACGTTCGGGCGGACGCCCACGGCGACAACGAGTATATCAAACGGCACGCGCTTGCCGCTTTTCAACGTCGCCGCGTCCTTTTCCACTTTTGCGACGCTGTCGTTGAGAATAAATTTTACGCCGAGCTTGGTAAGCTCCTCGCTTATTATTTCAGAGCCCGTTTTGTCGAGTATCGACGGCAGTATCCTGTCCGCCATGTCGACTACCGTTACGCTCTTTACGCGGTGCAATATGCCCTCTACGCATTTAAGCCCTATCAACCCCGCGCCTATCACAAGGACGCTCTTTTCGCACGAGAGCTCTTTTTCGAGTTTCTCCATGTCGTCGTAAGTCATAAAAGTGTGATAAGCTACGTTTTCCAATCCCTCCGTAGGGGGAACGAACGGGCGCGAACCGGTTGCGACGAGCAGTTTGCCGTATTCGATTTTTTCGCCGCCTGACAGCACGACGAATTTTTCGGAAGGGTTTATTGTCTCTACGGTATGCCCGAGATAAGTTTTAACTCCGTTCTCGGCGTAAAAACCGCGGGGGCGATAATCCATTTTATCGGCGGTTATCTTGCCGAGAAGTTTATATGAAATGAGAGGTCTGCCGTAGCAGTGCCTGTTTTCCGAAGATATCAAAGCTATTGAGCCCGTTTTATCCTCGGAGCGTATGCCCTCTATGCAAGCTATTGCCGCCGTGCCGTTGCCGATTATAACATATTCCATAAATTCACCGTTCCTCGTAAACTATGGCGCCGTTCGGGCAGTGCGACACGCAACTCGGGCTGCCGGACAGATTATCCGTGCACAGCATGCACTTCTGCGCCGCTTTCCCGTCCGCGGAAGGCATTATGGCCCCGAACGGACATACAAGAACGCACGTGAAGCAGCCCACGCACTTATCCCTGTCGATGACGACCATGCCCTCGTCGGTTTTGGAAAGGGCGCCCGCTATACAGCTCTGAACGCAGACGGCGTCTGTGCAATGGCGGCAGTTCACCGCAAAATTTATCCCGGCTTTCTCCTCGCCTTCCACTTTTATGCGAGGGGAAAACTCAGTGCCGAATCTGCCCTTCAATTTAAACATTTCGTCCAATCCGGAGTTTGCGAAGGCACATTCCCACTCGCATAGACGGCACCCGAGGCACCTGTTTTCGTTTACGTAAATACGTTTCATAATTTCGGCCGCTCTCCGCAAATATATGCGGAAATTCTGATATTCTCAATACATCTCGATATATGCGTCTCTTTCGGCGCCTACCGAGACATACTTTATTCTGCACTTGCAAAGTTTTTCGAGAAGCGCGATGTAGTCGAGAGCCTCTTTGGGGAGGTCCTCCTTTTTGCGGCAACCCGTTATGTCCTTATGCCAACCCTTTACCTTTTCGAAAACGGGCTCACACTCGTCGAGAACGTCGGTAAAGGGAAATTCGTCCGTTATTTTGCCGTGAAGTTTATAGTGCGAACAGATCTCTATCTCCTCGTAGTCGTCTAAAACGTCGAGCTTCGTGAGCGCGATTTCGTCCGCGCCCTGACAGCGTATGCCGTATTTCGACGCCACAACGTCGAATGGTCCGACTCTTCTCGGTCTGCCCGTAGCCGCGCCGTACTCGCCGCCGAGTTCGCGCAATCTTTCGGCCTTTTCGCCGAAATATTCGCAAGTGAACGGACCTGCGCCCACGCAACTCGAATACGCCTTCATTATGCCTATGGAATTTGTCAGCCTGAGGTTCGGAACGCCCGCGCCGATGGGGGCGTAAGCGGCTATGGTCGACGATGCGGAAGTATAGGGCACTATGCCGTAATCTATGTCGCGGAGAGCTCCCAACTGAGCTTCGAACATGACGTTTTTGCCCTCGTTATATGCTTCGTTGAGGTATATTCCCGTGTCCACGACGTAATCTTTCAAAGGCTCGCCGTAAGTTTTGAGATACGTTATCATATCCTCGACGGTTATCGGTTCGAATCCGTATGCCTTTATCGTCATATTCTTCCATGCGACTATGTCGGGGAGGCGTTTATACATAAGTTCCGGGTTGAGAAGCTCGCCCATGCGGAGAGCTTTTTTCATATATTTATCGGAATATACGGGAGAAATGCCGCGGCGGGTGGAGCCGTAAGGCTTGCCCGTCGCCTTGGAAAGTCTGTCCTCTTCCATCACGTCCTGCAAAACGTGATAGGGCATGACTATGATGGCTTTATCGCTTATTTTGAGGTTTTCGGGAGATATCCTGATGCCTGCCGCACGGAGTTTGCCGATTTCGCCGCAGAGATGCTTGATATCTATTACCATTCCGCACCCCATGACGTTGACGACGTTTTCGCGCAAAATGCCCGAGGGAAGCAGATTGAGAATGAATTTTCCCTTTTCGTTTATAACGGTATGCCCTGCGTTATTGCCGCCCTGATACCTGCATACCACGTCGAACTTCTCCGACAGAAGGTCAACCATTCTTCCCTTTCCCTCGTCGCCCCAATTGATTCCACAGATACTTGTTAACATTTTTCCTCTTTCCTTAATTAAATTTTATTTCAAGCCGCAAGCTCTCAATGCGGCGATTTTTCAATATACGGCCGAAGTTACTCTCCGGCGTGCTTTATTCCGAGAATTCTGAGCTCGGTTTCGTTCAGTCCGACGCCGCGGAGCATAAGGCGGTTGCCCTTCAAGGCCTCTATAGAGTTTATGCCCATGCCGCCCATCATCTCCTGAATTTCGTGCCCCCACGCCGTTACGAGATTTACGAGGCGCTTATAGCCTATATCCGGATTCAAGCGTTTTACGAGGTCTTCTCGCTGAGTGGCTATGCCCCAATTGCACTTGCCCGTGTGGCAACTGCGGCAGAGATGACAGCCGAGCGCGAGCAAGGCCGCCGTGCCTATGTAGCAAGCGTCCGCGCCGAGCGCAATGGCTTTGACGACGTCCGCCGACGAATGTACGGAGCCCGCGACGACTATCGAAACGTTGTCTCTTATTCCCTCTTGGCGGAGACGTTCGTCCACCTGCGCAAGCGCAAGTTCTATCGGAATACCGACGTTGTCTCTTATCCTCGTGGGAGCCGCGCCCGTGCCGCCGCGGAAGCCGTCTATTGCGATTATATCCGCGCCCGAACGGGCTATGCCCGAAGCTATGGCCGCGACGTTATGCACCGCCGCAACCTTGACTATCACCGGTTTGGAGTATGCCGTGGCCTCTTTTATGGTGTAAATAAGTTGCCTGAGATCCTCGATTGAATATATATCGTGATGGGGAGCGGGAGATATCGCGTCTATGCCCTTGGGTATCATGCGCGTTTTGGAAACTTCGTCGGAAATTTTCATTCCGGGGAGATGTCCGCCTATGCCCGGCTTTGCGCCCTGCCCCATCTTTATCTCTATCGCCGCGGCCGCGGAAAGATATTCCGAATGAACGCCGAATCTGCCCGAGGCGACCTGAACTATCGTGTTTTTGCTGTACTTATAGAAATCGCGGTGAAGTCCGCCCTCGCCCGTGTTGTAGTAAATGCCCAACTCCTCGGCGGCGCGCGCGAGCGCCTCGTGCGCGTTGTACGATATCGAGCCGTAACTCATGGCGGAAAACATGACGGGAACGGAAAGTTTGAGCTGAGGGGGCATGGTGTCTACAAGCCTGCCGTTTATGTCCCTCTTCATCTCGACATCCTTTTTGCCCAGATATACAACTGTTTCCATGGGCTCGCGCAGAGGATCTATCGGAGGATTGGTAACCTGCGAAGCGTTTACGAGTATTTTATTGAAATATACGGGATATTCGTTGGGGTTGCCCATAGACGACAAGAGCACGCCGCCCGAATTCGCCTGACGGTATATTTCCTTCATGGCCTGAGACGGCCAATTGTAATTCTCCCTGAATGTATCGGGGTTTTTCACTATTTTAAGGGCGTGCGTGGGACAAAGGCTGACGCACCTGTGGCAGTTTACGCATTTGGCGCTGTCCGCAATCATCCTGTTCAAATCCTTATCGAACTTGTGAACCTCGTTGGAGCACTGCCTTTCGCAAACTCTGCAAGCTATGCAGAGTTCGGCATTTCTCAAAACGTCGTATTCTTCGGGAATAAACTCTTCCATCAGAGCGATCCCCCTTCTTTCAAAGTGTAAACTATCGGCTGTCCGCCGGCGGGCGAGAAAATCTTGTCCACGTCGGGTTCGATGACGCGTATGCCGCACTCTTCGCTCGAAACATAGGCTATATCGCCCTTTTCGGCGCAGACCATGGAACGCAGTTTCAATCTGTCGTTCAACGCCATTATGCCGCCCGTAAAGCCGAAAATTATCGAGAAAGGCCCCGTTATGAGCAGAGACGGGAACGCCTTTCTGAGAAAAATCTCCTGCCTTTGCTCTTCTTCCGATTTCTCATCTATCGTCGACCAGAACGACGCGGAGATGACTTTTGCTACTTCCTGCAAGGTTAATTTTTTAACCCTGATGAGATAATCTATAACATACGTTATCACTTCAGTGTCCGTCTGCAACGAGCATTTATAGCCGAACATCTCTATGTATCTGCGATTGGCGTCGTAGGAGGAAATCTCGCCGTTGTGAACCACCGAATAATCGAGGAGCCCGAACGGGTGCGCTCCGCCCCACCAACCGGGAGTGTTTGTGGGGTATCTGCCGTGAGCCGTCCAGCTGTATCCCTCATATTCTTCGTCGAGAAGATAAAATTTGCCTATATCCTCGGGAAAGCCAACGCCTTTGAATATGCCCATATCCTTGCCGCTGGAAAAGACGAACGCGCCGTTTATCTCGGCGTTTATCTTATTGACGCATTTGACGACGTATTGTTCTTCGCCGAGCAGAGAGTTGGCAAGCCTCTTCGAGAGCGGATACAGAAAATATCTGTATATGAGCGGCTCGTTGGTTATTTTTTTCATCTTCCTCGTCTTCATTTCGGAAGAATAAACGACCTCGAAATGCTGAATGAGAAAGTCCTCTGTTTCTTTTTTTGATTGGAAATCGTTGTAAAAGAGGTGAAAGGCATAATATTCCTTGTAATCGGGATATATGCCGTAACCGGCGAAACCGCCGCCGAGACCGTTTGAACGGTCGTGCATAGTGGCGATCGAGCGAATTATGCGCTCTCCCGTCATCTTCTTGCCCGACCTGTCTATTATTGCGCTTACCGCGCAACCGGAAGGTATTCTCACTTCGCCTTCGAGCGGAGCGTTTTTCAAATTCATATCGTTCAGAAACATATGTCGTTCCCTTTCTGAAATGTCGAATATGCGCGCGGCGCGTAAGGATATAACGCGCCTTAACCGATAAACCGACCACTGCACAGTTTACGATTACTATTCGCTATAAGATACGAACGGGGCTCTCCCGAAAGCGTCGCCGCTCCGTCGACAACCGCCGTTTTTTCAACAAATTATATTATAGATTAAAAGGCGGGTTTAGTCAAGCGTAATGTAATGATAACAATTTAAAATGCCGGACTGCGGCTTTAATAATACTGATATCGCGTATAAGCTGTATTTATGCCCGGTTTGCGGGCGCAATTAAAAACGGCGGACATTTCGTCCGCCGCCGTCAAAACCGTTTCGCGCTATTTATTCTCCGTCTGGCGGGCGGGTTTGCCCGTTATCGCATAGAGATAATCGGTGGTTTCCTTCAAATCGTCGGTTTCACATTCGAAAGTTATCACTTCGCCCGCGGCGAGAGTAAATTCGCCGTCGGGAACGAGCGTCTGACCGTCGGGCATTTTAACGGACGTTACAAGGCCGTTCGTCGGCCATATCAACGCGCGTATTCTCTCTCCGTCGGCGCGCGACAAAGGCTGTATTTCGAGAGTTATGCGCTCCTTTTTAAGTTTCTCGTACAGTTTCTCCTCGTCTATGTACATTTCGAGGCACTTCTCGTATATAGGCTGGATACGGCAGACGACTCCGACGAGATATCCTATCGTTACGCCCATAAGAGCCGGCAAAAGATTTACGTAACTGCCCGTAAGTTCGAAAATCATTACGAGCCCCGTTATCGGGGCTTTGACCACGCACGTGAAAAAGGCCGCCATGCAGATTATAATCATATAGTCCGTATATATGCCGTCCATTCCCCACATATTGAAAAGACAAGAGAGCAAGGCGCCTATGCCCGCGCCTATTGCGAGCATGGGAATGAACACGCCGCAAGGCACGCCGCCGCCCATGACGAGCACGGCGGATATGAAGCGCATCAGCACTATTATGCCGAGCGAAGCGAGAAGACCTGCGCCGAATACGCTTAAATTGACATCTCCGCCGCCCACGGTCTCGATAAACGAATGACCGCCGCCCATGGCGTACACGCTTATCAGTCCGAAAGCTCCCGCAATAAGGAAAGGTATAAGATATTTGCCGACGCCCTTCAAAAAGGTTATGCGTTTAAACAGTCTTTTCGAGAGAAAGACAAGGTGATAGAACAACACGCCGGCGAGAGCCGTGCAGACGGCGCCGAGGGCTATCCAAAGAAAAATTATCGGATCCGTAACTTCGACGAAATCGAAAACGCCGTTGAAAGCGAAACCCGTTTCAAACGAATAACCGCCCATCGAAATGGCGGGACGTATTGCGTTGCGCGTGAAAAGGGCGACTACCACGCTTATCGCGGCGCTTATAAACACCTGCGGCGAAAACGAGCGAAACGCCTCTTCGAGAGCGAACACAAGCCCCGTTATGGGCGCGTTGAAAGCCACTGCAAGGCCTGCGGACGCGCCCGAGGCGATTTGCAGACGGCGCGCCATATGATTGCGCTTTAAAATCGTTCCGACGGCGCTGCCCGCGCAACCGCCCATTTCGAGCGAAGGGCCCTCCGCTCCGGCGGAAAGTCCGAGGAACATACACGCGAGCGAGGCGGCGAACATAGAGCACAGCGTTACATACCACTTAAAACGGATAATTCCGCGGGCCGCGCCTTCAATCTGCGGGATTCCGCTTCCGCGTATCATTGGCACGAAACGAACGACCGTGCCTATTACGAGCGCGCCCGCCGCGAGCCCCAAAAACAGCAAGGGCACAAACGCGGGATTTTCAAACACGAGCTCATAGAGCTTTACGGAATATTCCTCACCGAGAAAAGCGAAAATATTGTAAAAAGTTATAATTACCCCGGCGAAAAGCCCGGTCAATACGCTGAGAACTATGATGTTTATGAAATTATCTACGATATAACGTTTTTTACTGTCAAAGCGCAAATTCATATTTTACCTTTTATTCCCGCATATATTATCACTTCCCGCGGGAAAAGTCAATTCAATGCGACGTCTGCGTGAAAAGTCCGCCTGCCGAGGCAGACGGACTTCCCAAGTATCTATGAGAGAGCTGTGTGATTGAATTTATCCGACTTCCGCCTCGTTCGAAAGGGCGTCCACGCCCGTTTCGCCCGTGCGTATGCGCATGACGTTTTCGATATTCGATACAAATATCTTGCCTGCGCCGACTTTGCCGTCGTCGAGAACTTTTCTCGCAACCGCCACCACAAGTTTGGGATCGACCGTGGAGACGACTATCTCGACCTGAATTTTGGGAAGCAGGTGCATCGTTGTCTTTACGCCGCGATACTGCCCCGTTTTGCCGCCCTGCGCTCCGCAACCCATTACGGTGGATACCGTCATGCCCGTTACGCCTATCTGCGCCATGGCGTCCTTTAACGTTAAGAATTTGTCCTGACCGGTTATTATTGTGATTTTGGTATATCTGCCGGAAGCCGGAAGAAGTTCTATATCCGAAGGCGTTACGCCGGAAATATCGACGTTTTCGCCTTCTCCGTCATATGCGGGAACCGTGGGAAGGAAGTCGGCATAGGCCGAGGAAAGTCCGTGTTCGGATATGTCGAGGCCGGTTATCTCGTCTTCGGCGCCGGCTCTGAGGCCGTTCCACTCTTTCCCGAAACGTATTGCGGATATCAAACCGCATTTTTTCTTTATCATTAGTTAAATATTCGTGGGGAATTTAGAAGAAGTATTAAATTCAATATATGCAAATAGCGAGTTCGTTTCTAGAGTCCGAGAAATCGGGCTCTTCTTTTTCTTAATAATATTGCAACGCTAAAAGGTATTGAAATTATTTAGCAAATATGGTATAATAAACTATATTTTGAGGCTTTTATAAATTGGGGCGGTAGATTAAATGCTTCAGAAAACAATTTAAACAAATGATACGAATCGTGTCAAGCATGTGAAGTATCGGTTCTTGATATTTTCCATTCTTTCAATTATAATTAAATTAGCCTAAGGGCAAAGCAGACAAAGTAAGGAGAGTAAAAATGAAAAAGAGTGGAAAAAGAACATTAGTTATAGGAATTATGTTAATAATAGCATTTGCTGTCTGGACAATATTAATACAGATGGTGGACGTTCAACAAGTCGGATTGAATGGTACGGATATAGGTCTTGCAACATTTAACTGTTGGTTTCACAAACTTACAGGAACGAATATGCCTCTCTATATCATTACTGATTGGTTGGGTATTGTACCGTTGGTTATCTGCATGATATTCGCAACAATCGGACTTATTCAACTGATTAAGAGAAGAAGCTTATTACAAGTAGATTATGACATTATTATTTTAGGAATTTATTACATTTTAGTAATGTTGGGATATTTTGTTTTTGAAATGATTCCGATAAATTACAGACCAGTATTTATCAACGGGCATATGGAAGCTTCTTACCCGTCGTCAACGACGCTTGTTGTTTTAAGCGTTATGCCAACGCTTATTTTTCAGTGTAATCGCAGGATCAAAAATGCGTGGGTAAAAATAGTTATAAATATCGTTAGCATTATTTTTTCCGCCTTTATGGTAATTGGACGATTGCTGTCAGGAGTTCATTGGATTACAGATATTATCGGTTCTATCATTTTGAGTGCAGGGTTATTTTTAATTTATAAAGCTGTTGTTTTGTTATGCGCGAAAAAAGAAAACTGATCCGGAGGTTTTGCTGTGGAATTTAATGAAAAACTTCAAGAATTGAGAAAAAACAGAGGGCTTACGCAAGAAGAATTAGCGGAGGCTCTATATGTGTCAAGAACTGCTGTTTCAAAATGGGAATCGGGAAGGGGGTATCCGAGTATAGATTCGTTAAAACAAATAGCAAGTTTTTTTTCTGTTACTATTGATGATTTGTTATCGGGGGAAAAATTACTTTCCATTGCAGAAAAAGAAAATCAATCAAACGTTCGGAATACGTGCGACCTGATATTCGGAATTGTCGATTTGTTTTCATTTTTGCTTGTCGTTTTGCCTCTTTATCCAAAATCGATCGACGAATATATTTATGCCGTAAATCTGCTTGCATATACTCAAACCACATTGTTTAATATCTTGACATATTGGATTATGTATATAGCGCTTATCTTGGTTGGAACCGTAAAAATAATTTTAACAAAAATCAGAATTCAAAAAGGACAAAAAATTGTTACGGTAATATCGATGGTACTAAGTATTCTTACGGTATGTCTTCTGGCTATAACAAGAGAAGCGTATGCTACAACAGTGGTATTTTTGCTGTTGGTAATTAAGGGAATAATCCTTTTTAAGTATGTAAAAAGTTAATTGATTACCTATTGCAAATTGTATATTCAAAGCCATGATAACGGAAGAACGGTTTGCTTTGATGTCCGAGGCATATGAGCAGAAGCAACGGCAACTGAAAGAAACGGTTGAAAACAGTCACAGTGAAATCGACCGGTACGACGAGATAAATATAGTTTTATAGACAAAAAACAGTCAAATGTCCATAATCGTGGACATTTGAGGCTTGACAAGTCGAAAAAGATATGCTAAAATAAGAATACAATTACGAACGTATGTTTGAATTATTGCTATTGTGGGTATATATAAATTATAGAGAGTTTACCCATTATTCCTTCCCTGACGTGGAAGTGAATATCGCTACGGCATAGAATCGTAGCGGAGAATTACTGTCGCTTTACCATAGAGTTGCGTTTGTGAACGAGCAATTTCTGCGACAGGCATTTCAACCGTAAAAATGAGGTTTGAGGTGTGGGTTTTATTGTTGTACAATTTTTTAAGTACAACCTACAATTTAATAAGCGGAACTAATCCGCACGAAGAAGATTACCGTTTAACGGTCGATTAGAATTCGTGCGGATTTTTTTATTCTTAGACAAAAACAAGGAGGCGAGATTATGTAAGACAAACAGACAATTTAATACTGCGTTGCGGCTTATGCCATAGCGCACTCTCAGGTCGGTGATGAAGAAATGTCAGCGACCTTTTTCACGCCAAAAATCAGGAGGTTATATGAAAAACTATGAGCAATACCGTCCGCCATAGACGGGCGCAACTTTGGAAGCAAACAGGAAGCAAAAATGCAACAGTTTGGGCAAAGTGTAGCCCACTATACTTTGCGCTGCAAAGAGTGGGCTCTGCGAGGCTGAGTGTCCACTAAAAAATCACATTGGCAGACACTCTCTACTACACACTTTGCCCAACACCACTAAATCAAAATGAAAGGAGGAAACTACAATATCATATTTAGTATGTCACATGGAAAAATGCCATAAGAACGACGTTGCCCCTATCGAACGGGAAAATGAACGGGACGAGAATTATAAGTCGGACAATCCGCAGATAGACAGTTCAAAGACAAAATACAATTATCATATGCACACCCCCGATGGGACGTACACCGAATTCATCAATAAGCGAATAACCGAGTTGAAACTCACTCCGCGCAAAGACGCAGTCGTGATGAACTCTTTCGTTGTGGGCGCAGATAAAGCCTTCTTTGACGAACTATCGAAATTATCGCAATACAACTTCTTTTCGGACTGTACCAAGTTCTTTGAAGAAAGATACGGAACGGAAAACGTAATATCGGCGGTAATCCACATGGACGAAACCACACCGCATATGCACCTCAATCTTGTCCCTATTACGCCGGACGGAAGATTGTGCAGTAAAGACCTATTCGACAAACCAAAGCTACAACAGTTGCAAACGGACTTTTATAACGCTGTCGGAAAGAAGTACGGTTTACAACGTGGCAAGGAAGGCAGTCAGGCAAAGCACCTGTCCACGGCAGAGTTCAAGGCGAAAAAGATAATCGAACAAGCCGAAGCGATACGGGAGGAGAATCAAGTCTATGCGGACGCTCTTGCCGAGGCGAAAAGCGGAGATATTTCCCGAAAACGTGGTAAACTGCAAGAACAAGTCGTTGCTTTAACGGCGGAGAATAAAGATTTAACCAAACGGCTTGACCGCTCTATGGGTGAAACGCTCGAATATGCAAAGAAAGCGGAAACTCTGCAACGGGAAAAAGACAGCGATTCGCATTATGCTCGCGTCGGGAAAACTCTTGCAAGAACCAATCCCACGGAATACAAGCGCATAAGCCAAGGCAAGCCGAAAACTATCGGCACTTTCTTCGACTCCGTTCTCTCTATGTTCACGCCGGACGTAACGATGCGGATTCCACGCCTGCAACAGATTGAGCGCGAAATCGAAGAAGAACGAAAAGAATACGAAAAGCACAACAAAAACAGCAATTATAAGTAAAATTTAAGGGCTATCTTCCCTTTACTTCCTATCCGAGCTTGACTTTTTATCTGAAACAAGATAAAATATGTATCAATACGAGAATATAATTTCGGAGGTTAAGCGTAATGGAAAGAAAGGAAGATACGCCTGTACGCAAGACGCGCAGGAAGTATGAAGAAAAGAATAAGGAAAAGAGAAAACAAGCAAGCGGAAACTTCGGCACGATGATACCGAGAGCGCTTTTTAATGAAATAAACGAATTTCTCGAAGAAAACGATATAACCAAAGTCCGCCTCATCAAAGAGGGATACGAGTCTTTGAAGAAAAAGAAAGAAAACGGCACATTAAATCAGTAGCCGATACTCTTCCTGCCGTTTTGCGTAATTGAAATCAATGATAAGGAGATTATAATTACGGAAAACGAAGCGAAAACCAACAACTTGCCATACGAACGGGTAGAATACCACGTTATCGGCGACAAGACGTACGTCGTCGTAGCCGAAGAAATGAAAAATGCGACGGATACGCCGCTGGATATTATGAAAAGACTTATATCCCGACGAAGAGACGGGATGATAAGGGAACAAACGGAACGAACTCGCTGTTTGCCTTTTAACGGAGGTAAATAATATGTTAGGACAAATAGCGATTAAAAACAGAAATTACAATTACGGAGGTGATGTCACCGCTCTCTACTGTCGCCTTTCCAAAGACGATGAACTCGTCGGCGACAGCAACAGTATCGTTCATCAAAAAGAAATGCTTGCAAAATACGCCAAAGAACACGGCTTTACGAACACCGAGTTTTATGTGGACGACGGCTATTCTGGAACGAATTTCAACCGTCCCGACTTTCAGAGAATGATGTCGGATGTGGAAGAAGGAAAAATCAGGACGGTTATCGTCAAGGATATGTCCCGATTCGGCAGAGATTACATAATGGTCGGTTATTACACGGAGATTTATTTCGGGAACTGCAACGTGCGGTTTATCGCCGTGAACGACGGCGTTGACAGCAACGTACAGACGGAAAACGATTTAACGCCGTTTAAGAACGTGTTCAACGAGTGGTACGCAAAGGATACAAGCAAGAAAATCCGCGCCGTATTCAAGGCGAAGGGCAATTCGGGTAAACACCTTTCCACTAATCCCCCGTTCGGGTATATCAAAGATCCGAACGACAAGGAAAAATGGATCATCGACGAAGAAGCCGCCGAAACGGTGAAACGGATTTTTCAGATGTTCGTGGACGGAATGCGTATGCCGGAAATCGCAAGAAAGTTGACGGAAGAAAAAGTTGAAACGCCGCAGTTATACAATCTTCATCGCGGCAGAAAAATTCACCGATTAAGCGAATTTCCCGAAATATGGAGCGTAGCAAGCGTAAAAGGTATTCTTGACCAGATAGCCTATGCAGGTCATACGGTAAACTTTCAGACGACTAAAAAGTCGTTCAAGAATAAAAAACAGGTGCGTTTACCCAAAGACCAATGGGTTATCTGCGAGAATACCCAAGAACCGATCATAGACGGAAAGACCTTTGAAACGGTACAACAAATGCGAAAGACCAAACGGGCATACACGAAATTCAACGAGCCGAATATGTTTTCGGGATTGCTCTATTGTGCCGACTGCGGAAACAGACTTACCATTCAACGGGTGGCAAAGCACAGGAATATGGATAATTTCACATGCGCTACCTATCGCAAGAAGAAAAAAGGATTGTGCAGCAGTCATCGGATTTTGGTGTCAGACCTCGAACGAGTTGTACAATGCGATTTGCACAAGGTTTGCGAATACGTTATTTTACACGAAAAGGAGTTTGTGGACGAATACTTGTCGGGATCGAAAAAAGAAACGGAAAAGTTTCAGACGAGAGCGAAAGCCGAGTTGAAAAGGCTACGCGACAGACAAGACGAAATCGGCAGGATTATCCGCAAACTTTACGAAGACAACGTAAACGGCAGAATTACCGATGAGAGGTTTGATTTTCTTGTGAAATCCTACGAGGACGAAGGGCAAGAATTAAAAAGGCAGATGCAGGATTTAAAGCGGAGCCTGACCGATTCCGAGCAGGACGAAGAAAAACTGTCCAAGTTCCTTAACATGGTAAAGACCTATTCCGAGATACGGGAACTGACGCCCGAAATTCTCAACAGTTTCGTGGAGAAAATCATTATATCCGAAACGGAATGGTACGCGGAAAGAAAAATGCAAGAAGTGAAAATCATCTACAAGTTTATAGGAGCAATCCGTCTCCCGCAGTACGACGTGTCATAAAAATCAAAGGGAACAAAAAACGGGTAGGCAGTTAAAACCTACCTACCCGCAAATTCCCCAAGAGTATTTAACATTACGGGGACGTACTTTATCGCGCCGAAAGTGAGCGTCATGCAGACCGCCGTCCACAATACTATGCACAATATGCCCGCAACCTGCATTCCGAGAAGATAGCCGTTGCCGCCGTAAAAGAGGCCGAGCATACTTTTATCGATTATTCTGAAATTTGCGTCTACGCCCGGAGCTCCCGCCTGAAAGTCAACGCAAGCGAAAAGTCCTACCGCAATCGTGCCCCATATTCCGTTTGCGAAGTGCACGGCGCACGCGCCTACGGGATCGTCTATATGCAGTTTTTTATCGAGAAACTCCGCAAACACGACGACGAGTATTCCCGCAACGATACCTATTACCGAAGCCCCGAGAGCGTCTACTCTGTAACAGCCCGCGGTTATCGCCACAAGCCCCGCGAGAGAAGCGTTAAGACACATTCCCACATCGGGCTTCTTGTTCTTTATCCACGTGAATACAAGGCAACTGACCGAAGCGAGCGCGGGCGCCAAAGTGGTCGTAAGAAAAATTACCGCAAGGGATTGAGTTGTAGTGGCCGCCGCGCCGTTGAAGCCGTACCAGCCGAACCAAAGAACGAACACGCCCAACGCGCCGAGCGTTAACGAATGTCCCTGAATGGCGTTTACCTTGGTAACTTTGCCGTTTTCGTCTCTGTCGTATTTGCCTATGCGCGGGCCTACCATTATCGCGCCGATCAACGCCGCCGTACCGCCGACGGAGTGTATCGCCGCGCTGCCCGCGAAATCTATAAAGCCGTGCGCGAACAGCCAGCCCTGTCCGTTCCATATCCAGCCCGCCTCTATGGGATAGACGACGAGAGAGATCATTGCGGAATATATGCAATAGGATAAAAATCTCGTTCTCTCGGCCATGGCGCCCGAAACTATGGTTGCCGCCGTGGCGCAGAACACAAGGTTGAACACGAAGGATTTTGCGAAATCGGCCGTTACGAAAAGACTGAAATCGGTGAATAATCCCATGTTCGGCACGCCTATAAAGCCCGCGACATAGTCTTCCGCCATCATGAGCCCGAAGCCGAGCAACATAAATACTACCGTGCCTATGCAGAAATCCATCAGATTTTTCATTATGATGTTGCCTGCATTTTTGGCGCGTGTAAATCCGGTTTCCACCATGGCGAAACCGCACTGCATGAAAAATACGAGAGCGGCGCCGATGAGGTACCATATAGTGAAGTCCATAAAACGCCTCCAAAAATTTTATTAAGTTGAAAATTTTTAAAAGCGCGCTTTTTTAAAAATCGGACGCCCCTCTCACCGCAAGGTTTTCGGGGCGATATGGTTGCGGGCGACGCCCGCAACGGTTTTTACTTTACTGAATAAAGAAGGTCGAAATACGAGGGATAAGGCCAATAGTCGGACGACGTTATAGTCTCCATTTCGTCAACCCATCTCCTGAGGTTTTCCATATCCGGTATGACGGTGTGCGCCATTGCCTGCGAAGCGGGAATTATATCGGATTTGTCTATTCTCGCCACGTCCTGTTCGAGCTTGTCGACGGCGGCGCTCGCCGCGTCGTTGAGCGTGGAAAGGCGCATTATGAGGTTCTTTTCGGTTTCGGCGGGAATGTGTTCGTTTACCGCCTGCTTCGAGGCGACGTTCTGGCAGAGGTCGGATATGAAATCGCTGACTGCGGGAATTACGTCGCGCTTGACCATTTCGAGCATCGTCAAGGCCTCGATATTTATCAGTTTGATATAATTTTCGAGCCTTATGTCCGCACGGGCAACCGCCTCTTCGCGGGTGAAAACGCCCTGATGGACAAATACTTCGATATTCTTCTCTTCATAGAGCACGGGCACTGCGTCGGCCGTGTTCTTTTTGTTCAGAAGGCCTCTTCTCTCCGCTTCCGGTTCCCATTCGGGGCCGTAGCCGTCGAGGTTGAAAATTATACGGTAATGAGCTTTGAGTTCCTTTTCCACGAGCGCGTTCGCCGCCTTTTCGATATCTTTGCTGCCTTCGAGCACGTCGGCGAATTTCTCGAACGCGTCGGCGACTATGGTGTTAAGGCAGATATTGGCGTCGGAGACGTTCGCCTGCGAGCCGAGCATTCTGAATTCGAACTTGTTGCCCGTGAAAGCAAAGGGAGACGTTCTGTTTCTGTCGGTAGCGTCCTTGGGGAAAATGGGAGATTCAGGAACGCCCAGACTACCCTTCTCCTCGTTGCCGGACTTGTATTCGCCGCCGTTGACTATGCTGTCGACAAGCGCGCCGAGCTGATCACCGAGATAGACGGAGATTATTGCCGGCGGAGCTTCGTTGGCGCCGAGACGGTGGTCGTTGGCGGCCGACGCAACGGACGCGCGCAAGGGCCCCTGATAATCGTCCACGGCCTTGATAACCGCCGCGAGAACGAGTTTGAAAAGTGTGTTCTTTTCGGGGGCGTTGCCCGGATCGAGCAGATTGAGGCCGGCGTCGGTGGACATCGACCAATTGTTGTGTTTGCCGCTTCCGTTTATCCCCTCGAAGGGCTTTTCGTGAAGAAGACATACCAAACCGTGCTTCTTTGCGACTTTTTTCATTATCTCCATCGTGAGCATATTGGTATCTACCGCTACGTTCGTGGTGGAATATACCGGCGCCATTTCGTGCTGAGCCGGAGCTACTTCGTTATGTTTTGTTTTGGAGAGTATGCCATAGCTCCAAAGTTCGTTGTCGAGGTCGCGCATAAACTCGGATATCTGCGGTTTCAAAACGCCGAAATAGTGGTCTTCGAGTTCCTGACCTCTCGTTGCGGGCGCGCCGAAGAGCGTTCTGCCCGTAAGCTGCAAATCCTTTCTTTTGAGATATTCTTCCTCCGAAATAAGGAAATATTCCTGTTCGGGGCCTACCGTAGTGGAGACTTTTTTGCACTCTATGCCGAAGAGCCTCAAAATCCTCTTCGCCTGTTTGTCGAGCGCAGTCATGGACCTTAAAAGCGGGCCTTTCTTATCGAGAGTTTCGCCCGTATAAGAAACGAAAATCGTGGGTATGTACAGCGTGCCCTCTTTGACGAACGCCGGAGACGTGGGATCCCACGCCGTATATCCGCGCGCCATATAGGTTGCTCTCGAACCGCCGGAAGGAAAACTCGACGCGTCGGGCTCGCCGACTATAAGGCTCTTGCCCGTAAGGCGCATTATTACTTTATCGCCGTCCGGTTCGATGAAGCTGTCGTGTTTTTCCGCGGTAAGCCCCGTAAGCGGCTGGAACCAGTGCGTATAGTGCGTGGCGCCCTTTGACACCGCCCAATCCTTCATTGCGGCGGCTACCGCGCCGGCAATAGAAACGTCGAGCTGTTTTCCCGCCTCAATCGTCTCGCGCAGAGCTTTGTAAACTTCCTTGGGAAGAGTTTCCTTCTGCACCGAATCGTTGAATACGTTTTCTCCGAATTTTTCGGGAAGATTCATAAATTTCTCCTTTTCATTATATATTTGCGCTCTCTCATATCGCGCTTATCGTTTACGCATAAGATTATAAAAAAATATTCGGCAATAGTCAAATTAAATGACGCAATTTGTCGTTTTGACGTTTTTATAAAATCCATAAGCTGCACTTATGGATTTTGTATGTCAATATATCATTTATCCTCTCTGTCCTCGAAGTTCGCGGGCTTTATCACGTGGGAGTTTTTGACGTCGTCGCGCATAAGTTCGGGCTCTTCGGCGATTATTCCGCGTTGAATTTTATCGTAGCCGTGTCTCTTGCGTATCTCGTCCACCGCGCGTTCCGCTTTTTCGCGTTTTGCGTAGTTGCCGAAACTTTCGTCGAAAGTTACCTGCGAGCGGCCGTTATCGAATCCCGAAACGCTTACGCCGAGCGCGCGCACTTTGAAAGGCGGCTTTACGTTCTCTTTGAACAGAGAAAACGCGTGTTCGGCGATTTCGCCGCACAGCGCCGTGTGCCGTACTTTTTTCTGGACGGTGAAATCGGTGAAATCCGCATATCTCACCCACAGATGGACGGTGTCGGCGAGGCCCTGATCCGTCTCGCGCAGACGCGTTGCGACGCTCTCGGACAAGACGTATATCAGTCTCTCGATTTTGCCGATACTCTCCACGTCTTCCGGATAAGTATTGGAGTTGCCTATCGATTTGTATTCGCGTTTGTCGTTCATGTGCTTTACGGGCTCATCGTCCTCGCCGCGGGCGTATACGGACAGCGTTTCGCCCGTTTTGCCGAATACGTCGGTAAGTTTTTTTCTGTCGGCCGCGGCAAGTTTGCCTATCGTATCCAAGCCCATGGAAACGAGCTTTTTTTCGGTTGCCTTGCCCACGTACAGAAGGTCGCCCACGGGCAAACCGTTTACCACGTCTTTATAGCCGAGGACGGAGATAACCGTGGTGCCGTCGGGCTTTTTCAAGTCGCTCCCGAGCTTTGCGAAAACTTTGTTGAACGAAACGCCGCACGAAACGGTCAATCCGAGCTTTCTTTTTACTTCCTCGCGAATGAAGTCGCCGAGATATCTGAGATACTGTTCGGAATAGTGTTTCTCGCCGTTCGCCTCCGTGAATTTGGGCTCGAACGGCGGGAAAACGAGAGTGGAATGGCTCAAATCGAGCCAACATTCGTCTATGCCGTAACTCTCTATCAAATCGGTGTACCCGGCATAAACGGCCTTTACTTTGCGGGAAAACTCCATATATTTGTCGAACTGCGGCGGAACGACGACTATGTCGGGGCATTTTTTGCGCGCCTGCCATATGGCGTCTCCCGTTTTTACGCCGAATTTTTTGGCCTCCTCGCTCTTTGCGAGCACTATGCCTTTTCTCAGTTCCCTGTCGCCGCATACGGCTACGGGCTTGCCGGAAAGCCCGGGATTCAAAAGTCTTTCGACCGAAGCGTAAAAATTATTAAGATCGGAATGAATTATTATTCTTTCCACACTCGATACTCCGATAAAAATTTCAAGCGCCCCGCCGCTTTAGGCGGGGCGCGATTAAACTCATTCTCCCGCGAGCTCTTTGCACAGCGAAGAGAGAACGGAAAAATAGTCCGAAAAGGTCTTGGAACAAACTTCCGCGTTCTTTATGACTATTCCGTCCGCGCGAAGCCCCGTCAAGGCGAAGCTCATCGCCACGCGATGGTCGCCGAAAGTCTCTATCTTTGCGCTTTGCGGCCGCGAGGGGTATATCTTTACGCCGTCGTCTGTTTCGTCGCACTTTACGCCCATGGCGGCAAGATTGCACGAAATGGCTTTTATTCTGTCGCACTCCTGCTTTCTTATGTGCCCCACGCCCTTTATTACCGTGGGTGAGGAAAAATAGGGAGCAATCGCGGCGAGCGTCAGAGCCTGGTCGGAAAACGCGCTCATATCTACGGTTCCGCCGTCGAAATCGGATATGAGCTTTATAAAGGCGGCGTCGCTCTGCATGCTGTGCGGCATAACGCCCCTCACCTTTATGTCCGTGCCGAGTATGCGGTTCATCGCGAAAAAGTAAGAGGCCGCGGAAAGGTCGGGCTCGATTTCGTATTTTTTAGCCGAATACGAACCGCGGGCGATATAAGTATTGCCGTTTTTTTCGACGTTTACTCCGAACGACCACATCATATCCGCCGTCATATCCACATAGCCGAGCCCGTGTTCGCCGACAACGGAGACGGGAACGGGTTTTTCAAGGCATACCGACGATATCAAAAGCGCCGAAAGGAACTGACTGCTCTCGGTGATATCGACCTCTATTCCGTTCTTCGGCGACGACGAGCCGCGCACTTTCAAGGGAAAGGTTTCGCCCTCGATATCCGTGCCCGCCGAACGGAGAGCTTTTATCAACGGCGCCTGCGGACGCCTTTTCATCTGCTCGGAGGAATCTATCGTAAATTCGCCGTCGGTAAACGCGAGAAGCGCCGTCAAAAAGCGCGCCGCCGTGCCCGCCGAGCCGACGTTTATCGTTGCGCTCTTTATGGGCAATTTGCCGCCGCAACCGAAAACTTTTACCGTCGTTCCATCCGCTTCTATGCCTATGCCGAGAGATTTCAGACAGTTCGCAAACGTTGCGCAATCGTCGGAAAACTGTGCGTTATATAGCGTTGAAACGCCGCGCGCAAGCGCGGCTATGAGCAGCGCGCGGGCCGTTATGCTCTTCGAACCCGGAACCGACACAGCGGCCCTAACGTTCTTTATTTTTCCGTATATGTTTTTTACTTCGTAATCCATCTTTCCGCCTCACCCGAACGCGGGATTTTTTCAGCGTTTTCTCCTGCGCAAAATATCGCCCGAGGAGAGCGCATAAGGGCACGGCACGGAGTAGACTTCCTGCACGAGTTTGCAGTCGTCCACCTCTTCGCCGCCGCTCGTGAACGCGCGGGAGACCACGAAACTCTTGCCGAAGTTTTCTCCCGGCGAGAGAATTTCGAGCTCGTCGCCCACTTTGAACCTGCCTCGCATCTCCACCTCCGCGTTGCCGTTTTTACAGCCCTTTACGTTGCCTATATAGTCGCAGTCGCCTTTTGCCTGACTGTCGGAATAGTTCACGGTCGAAGAGTTGTCGCCGAAAGCGTAAGCCGTAGTGTAATCCCTGTGCGCGGCAGTTTTGAGTTCCCTTTCGACTATGCCGTCGTATCCGCCGTCTATGCAACGGCGATAGGCGTTGATTACCGTGGCGAGATAGTATTCGCTCTTCATTCTTCCCTCTATTTTAAAGGAATTCACGCCCGCGGCGCTCAACTCTTTAAGATGCGCGCTCATATTGAGGTCCTTCGAGTTCAAAATATAGGAACCTCTTTCGTCTTCCTCCATATCCAGCCAGCCGCTGTCGGAGAGCT
This sequence comes from uncultured Clostridia bacterium, assembly GCA_947628505.1. Lineage (GTDB taxonomy): Bacteria > Bacillota > Clostridia > Christensenellales > Borkfalkiaceae > Coproplasma. Next base: position 25,775 of record CANRAD010000010.1, on the reverse strand, counting down.
CGTCGCATTTTCTTATCGAATATTTCCAGCGGCAAGCCTGTACACATTCTCCGCGGTTGCTCTTGCGATTGGCAAGATAATCAGATAACAGACATCTGCCGGAATAGGATATACACATTGCGCCGTGAACGAAGGCTTCGAGCTCTATATCCGGAACGAAATCGCGTATTTCGGATATCTCGGCAAGGGACAGCTCGCGCGCAAGTATAACTCTTTCCGCGCCCTGTTCGCGCCAGAATTTAACGGCGTATTTATTTGTAAGATTGGCCTGCGTGGAGATATGCGCGGCAAGGCGCGGCGCGCTCTTTTTCGACGCGTAAAAAACGCCCGGATCGGAGATTATGGCGGCGTCCGCGCCGGCTCCGTAAAGAAAGGCGAAATAGTCCTCCATCAGCGGCAAATCGGCGTTCTTCGCGAAAATGTTGACGGTAACATACACCTTTTTGCCCAACGAATGGGCGTATGAAACGGCTTTTTCGAGTTCTTCGCGCGAAAAATTATCGGCGAACGAACGTAGGGAAAAATCCTTGCCGCCGATATACGCGGCGTCCGCTCCGAAATAGAGAGCCGTTTCGAGTTTTGAAAAATTGCCTGCCGGGGCCAGAAGTTCGGGCATAGCGCACCTGCCTGGTTTTTTATCCTTGAATTTTATTTTCCGTGTCGGCAACGGAAATCTTTACGGAAACCGAAACGCCGTTGCCGACGTTCAATACCGTAGTCGCGAAATCGCTATCCGACGTTACCGCCGCAAGATATTCCTTTATATGCTCCACAAGCATTCTGCGCTTGGGAGGCGTGGGTTCTTCGCCCGTTACATAGCCGAACAGCAGAACGTCGTCGGCGACGAGCGCTCCGCCGTCGTCGAGAAGCGCTTTCAACGCGGGAAGATATTTTACGTATTGGGCTTTCGCTCCGTCGAGAAAAATCAGAGAATATTTCCCGGAAAGAGTTCCGAGCGCTTCGGCCGCGTCGCCGCATACGGCGCGGATGCGGTCGTCTATGCCGAGCTTTCGGAAATTTTCAAGCGCTTCCGCATAAAACGCTTCGTTCTTTTCAATCGTGGTGATATGCGCATAAGGGCAAGTTTCGGCCATAAGCGACGCGGAAAGCCCGACGGCAGTGCCTATTTCGAGAATGTTTGCGGGCTTTGCCGCCAGAAGAAACGTCCTTAGAAAGTTGAGCGTTTCGGGACCAGATACGGGAATCCCGCGGCGAGAGGCGGACCTCCTTATCTCTTCGAGCTCCTCGCGAAGCCGGGGCTTATTGTACTTCGATGTGCACGTTATGCGTTCGCCGTTAAAGGTATCGTTATGCGCGTAATTTATCTCTTTCATATATTCTCCGCTGCGCGGCGGCGGGGCGCCGCAACCACGTATCTTTATTGCTTTACTACTTGACGCACTTTCGTTCCATTCAAATATTAAAGTTCAACTACGACGGGAACTATCATCGGGGACTGTTTTGTCTTTTTGTAGATATAATTTTTGAGACTGCGCTTTATAACTCTTTTGAGTTCGTCTACCGAGCCACGGGCGAGGTCGTAACCGGCTATGGCGCGCGTTATCACTTCGCGCATTTCCTTGTTGTAATCCCTGTGGAAATCAAACACGAAACCGCGGGAGTTTATCGCCGGCTCGCCTATGACTTCACCTCCCGAAACTGCGACGGAAACTATGAACAAGCCCTCCGCCGCGAGCTGACGTCTGTCCTCTATTACGACGCTGGCCTTTTCGTCCTCGATGCCCTCGCCGTCTATAAGCCGCGAACCGGAAGTTACGTCTTCGAGACGGCGTATGCCGCCGCGGGCGGTTATCTCTATGCGATTGCCTATATCCGGAATGAATATCCTCTCTGCCGGCATGCCGAGCTCCTCCGCAAGTTGCGCGTGTTTTTTAAGGTGCCGATATTCGCCGTGCACGGGAATGAAGTATTTGGGCTTCAAAAGTCCGTGAATAATCTTGTGTTCCTCGCGGCATGCGTGGCCCGAGACGTGCACGTTCTGCAAGCTCTCATAGACCACGTCCGCGCCCTTTCTGTACAGATTGTCTATTACGCGGTAGATGAATTTTTCGTTGCCAGGAATGGGAGACGCAGATATTATGACCGTGTCGTTTTCGCCGACGGTTACCGCGGGATTGTCGCCGTTCGCCATGCGCGTCAACGCGCTCATGGGCTCGCCCTGACTGCCCGTGGAAACTATTACTATTTCGCTGTCGCGCATGTTCTTTATGCGCGAGACGTCCACGAGAACGTCCGAGGGAATGGTAAGTTCGCCTATTTTTTCCGCGGCGTCGACGACGTTCAGCATACTTCTCCCCGACAACGCGACTTTACGGCGATATTTTACGGCGAGTTCGAAAATCTGTTGCAATCTGTGCACGTTCGAGGCGAACGTGGCGATTATTATCCTGCGGCGGGCGTTCTCCGAAAACAGCCTTTCGAGAGTGGCGCTCACTACCGTTTCGCTCATTGTGTAGCCCGCGCGCTCGATATTGGTGCTCTCGCCCATGTAGAGAAGAACGCCCGAAGCGCCTATGTCGGAGATGGCTCTGAGGTCGATGGGAGAGCCGGCTACGGGAGTAAGATCTATTTTGAAATCGCCGCTGTGGAATATCACGCCCTGCGGCGTGCCTACCGCAAGCGCGAGTGAGCCGGCTATGGAATGATTGACGTTTACGAAGCGCACGTTGAAACAGCCCAGCTTCAAGTTCTGCCCCGGCTCGACGACGCGCATGGTTACGTCGTTTATCCTGTGCTCTCTGAGCTTGTTGTCCACGAGGGCCAAAGTGAGCTTCGTGCCTATTACGGGTATTTTCAGTTCGTTCAGAAGATAGGGCACTCCGCCTATATGGTCTTCATGCCCGTGCGTTAAAATCAACCCGCGTATCTTGCGGGAATTTTCGAGAAGATAGGTTATGTCCGGAACGACGAGGTCGAAGCCGGGAGTTTCCTCCGTGGGGAATATCGCGCCGGCGTCGATTATTATTATGTCGCCGCCGCACTCTATGGCCGTCATATTTTTGCCTATTTCGCCGACGCCGCCCAAAAACACTATTTTTACGGATCTGTCGCCTCTTTGCGCGCTCTTTGCTCCGCGCTTAGCCCGCTCCGCCGCGGGCTTCTCACTTTTTTCCTGAGGTGGATTCTTCACGGCGCGCGTTCTCCTCGTCGCGCGCTTCGCGGCGTTTGCCGGATTTTCTTTTTCGGGTATCTTCAATTTCTTACCTGCTTTCGGTTTTTTTATTGAAAAAGGGGTTGATAAAAAACCAACCCCCTCTGTTTATATTTTTTTATTTGTTCTTGCTTACGTCCTTCACGAGTCCGTCTTCTATGAGTTCGTCGATGGTCTCGTAAGGATACATTGCCGCGTAATCGCGCTCCTGCGTGTTTCTCTTCACGCCGCCGCGCTTTTCGAGCATATCGTCTATAAGCCTTATCGCCTTTCTGGCTCCGAGAGGGCTTTTTATCTTTACCATCATCGGCGTGCCGTGCATGGACTTGTTGTCCGACACGTCGGCCTGATGATATACGGAAGTCTTATATTCCGCCGGATCGAGCGCAAGATACAGACAGAGCGTTTTTCCGCGAATCTTGAAGCGGGCGATTGTCTCCCTGCCCTTATTGAATCTTTCCGCGCCCCACGCGACGTTGGAATTGACCTTGGCGTAAGATAAAAGCGCGTTCTTTACCGCTCCGTAATATTGCTTCTGCTCGTCGGTGCCCTGAATTATGCGGGCGATGAACGAACGGTTGTACTTCATCATGTGCTCGAAATCAACGGACGAAGAGAGCATATCGGGCATTATCTCGCCCGTGGCGGGTTCCTCGTCTATTTCCTCTACGATTTCGTTTATGACTTCGTCCTCTTCTTCGGCCGCGCCTTCCTTTTCTTCGACTATGTCGCTGACCGTAACGAGCGTGGATTCCTCGGCCACATAGCCCTCGTCGTAAGCCTCGGCCGCCGCGGCCGTTTCGACTTCGCGCACTACCGCGCCGCCCAAGAGCATTGCCTTTATCTCGGAAATGCCGTTGTCTACGCTGTTGAAGCGGTCGTCGGTGTTTTTAAGCACTTCTTCGGAAACGCTCTCGGTTATCTTGCCTATGCCGTCTTCGTCCACGACGATGTCGTATTCTCCCGCGGACTGTTTCTCCACAATCTTCTCGGAGACGCTTTCCGCAATGTTTTCGTCGAGCGCGGGCAGCGAGCTTATGACCTGATTGGCAACTTTATCGGCGATATCGTCGGTGTCAATCTCCGGCAAATAATTGGAGAGAACGGCCGCCGCTTTATCGGCTATCGCGTCCTCGTTTACTCCCGCAACCGTTATCTTCTCGCTTATGCGAGCCGCCATTTCGTCGTAATCGGGCTCGTTGGCGGCGGCAAGTTCGAGCGCCGAGCGCAATTTTTCGGCGAGATTTGCCGAAATCAGATCGTAATCCAGCTTATCCGCTATCGCCTCGGAAATCGAGCCGCATCCGTCGTCGTCGACGAGTATATCGAAATCCTCGGCTTTCAACGAGCCGACTTTAAGGGCTATTCTGTCCGCAAGCTCTTCCTCGTTTATCTGCACTTCCGCGGGAACTCCGGCATAGACCTGCTGCGTCTCCGCCTGAGAAACCGTTTCCGCCTGAGCCTCGGGAACGACTATCTGTTCCGCAACCTTGCTGGCGATGTAGTCCGCGGAAATCGCTTCCTGCGCCGGCATGAGCTCTATGACTTTCTGCGCAAGTTTATCGTAGTCTATTTCGGCCTGCACGTTAGCCGCCGCGGCAGCAACGCTGGTCTTTCCGCCCGAAACAGCGTTCGAAAGATTTTCTATCTTTTCGGTAAGGCTAAGAAATATATTTTCGGACTGCGCGGCAAGATACTTCAATTCGCGCTTCAAAGCCGCGTATTCTTCCTGAATGTTCTTATAAATTTCCGTCGCCTGACGGGCCGACAAGGCCGCGTCCTGACGGCATTTTTCTATCTGACCGAGCGAGGCGTCGATTTTTGCGCCCATTTGCCTGGTTTCGTTGGCTATTTCAAGCGCGCGGGCGTAAATTTCGCCCTCTTGCTTTAAAATCAAATCCGCCTTTTTGGGCGCAGCAGAAGGCGCGTATTCCTCTTCGTGCTTGCTGTATGCCATTTTACACCTCGTAAACGTTATTGCCGCACACACGCCGCGCGCAAAGCGCAACGTAAACGGCAGCTCTCTTATAATAGTTTACACTAATTTATAAAAAAAGTAAATATAATTATGTAAAATTTTTTCGTATTTTCGAGAAAATTTTTCTTTCGTTGCGGCATATCCCGCGGTCAATTTTCCGAGGCAAATGAAAATTTATACAATATACCGAAAATGGTTGTATTTTTTTTCATTTTATAGTATAATGCCTTGAAATAAAAAAGGAGAATTTTATGGACAAGAGAGTTTACAATTTTGCGGCCGGGCCCTCCACCCTGCCTCTGGAAGTTCTTACCGAAGCGAGAGACGAATTTTTAAACTTCCGCGGCACCGGAATGTCGGTTACGGAAATTTCCCACCGCGACAAAACTTATGAAGAGGTAGTCAAAGACGCCGAAGCGCTTGTAAGAGAGCTTTTGAACGTGCCCGACGATTACTGCGTCATATTCGTTCAGGGAGGCGCGTCCACGCAATTTGCCGCCGTTCCTCTCAATCTCATGCACTCCGGCAAGGCCGATTATATCGTTACGGGCAACTTCGCGAAAAAAGCATGGCAAGAAGGGCAGATTTACGGCGAGGCCAAAAAAATAGGCGACAGCTCCGACAAAATCTACACTTACATTCCCGACGTGGATTCGCTCGGATACACCGACGGAGCGGACTATGTGCATATCACCTCCAACAACACTATTTTCGGTTCGAGATACGATAAATTCCCCGTTTGCAAGGCGCCGCTCGTCGCCGATATGTCCTCGGAAATTTTTTCGAGGGAGATAAACGTTGCGGATTTCGGCGTAATTTACGCCGGCGCACAGAAAAACCTCGCCCCCGCGGGCGTTACGATTGTAATAGCAAAGCGCGCGCTGATAGGCAATCCTCTCAAAATCTGTCCTACGATGCTCAAATGGAAAGTTCAGGACGAAAACGGCTCGCTCTACAACACTCCTCCCGCTTTCTCCATTTACATGGCCGACCTCGTGTTGCGCAATCTGAAAAAGAAAGGCGGCGTTAAGGCCATAAACGAGATAAACGTCTACAAAGCCGGTCTTTTATACGATTTTATTGACAATTCCAAACTTTATAAAAACAATGTGGAGAAAAAATATCGTTCGATAATGAACGTGCCCTTCGTTACGGGGAGCGACGAGCTCGACGCGAAATTCGTTGCGGAAGCCAAAAAGGCCGGTCTCGTTTCTCTGAAAGGGCACAGACTCGTAGGCGGCATGCGCGCCTCCATTTACAACGCGATGCCCGTGGAAGGCGTTCAGGCGCTCATTGCGTTCATGAAAAAATTCGAGGTGGAAAATGGTTGAAATATTAAAGCTCAACAAGATAAGCCCGCTTGCCGACGACTGTTTCAAGGGCTTCGCCTATTCGGAAAACATAGAAAATCCGGACGGAATAATGGTGCGTTCGGCGGCAATGGCGGATTACCCCGTTAAAGACAGACTGCTCGCCGTTGCGAGAGCCGGCGCGGGCACTAACAATATTCCCGTCGCCGAATACGCAAAAAAGGGCATAGTCGTTTTCAATACGCCCGGCGCGAACGCAAACGCGGTTAAAGAACTCGTTATCTGCGAGCTCTTCCTCGGCGGAAGAAAGATAACCGACGCCATCGATTGGGTGAAAACCCTCAAAGGCGAGGGCGAGAACGTTCCGAAACTCGTCGAAAAAGGCAAGGGCGCTTTCGCCGGCTCGGAGATATACGGAAAAACTCTCGGCGTTATCGGCTTCGGCGCGATAGGCATACTCGTTGCGAACGCCGCCGCGGCTCTCGGAATGAAAGTCGTGGGCGTCGATCCCTACCTCTCGGCGCGCAACGCCGTGGCGCTGCCGGCCGGCGTAAATCTCGTGGAAAACCGCGACGAGGTCTATAAAGCGGCGGACTTCATAACCGTGCACGTGCCTCTTACTCCCGACACGCGCGGAATGTTCGGCCGCGACACGATTGCGAAAATGAAGGACGGCGCCGTGCTCATAAACAACAGCCGCGGCGAACTCGCGGACAGCGACGCCGTTATCGAAGCGCTCGGAAGCGGAAAACTTTCGAGATACATAACCGACTTCCCCGACGACAAGCTGATAGGCGTGAAAAACGCCGTATGCGTGCCGCATCTCGGGGCGAGCACGCCGGAGGCCGAGGACAACTGCGCGGTTATGGCGGCGCAGGAGCTGACGGATTACCTTTTGAACGGAAATATCAAAAACAGCGTCAATTACCCCGCCGTGAGCATGGCGCGCTCGGGTTCCGCAAGACTTTGCGTGCATCACAAAAACGTTAAAGAGACGCTTTCGAAAATTCTCGCCGCAGTGGCCGAGGAAGGCATAAACGTGGAAAACATGCAGGACGCCTCAAAGGGCGAATACGCATATCTTATGTGCGACCTCGACAGAGCGCCGAGCGAAAAGACTTTGGAAAAGATAAATTCGCTCGACGAAGTTTTAAGAGTGAGAGCAATCTGAAAGACGGTATAAAAATGACGATCTCCGCGCATAATACTTATGGCATTAAAGCGCGGAGGTCGTTTTTTATGAGTAAAAAGAAAAAAAAGATAACAAAACTGAGCGAAGAGCAATATAACGCATACATTATGAGTCTCAAAAACGAACCTACTCTCTATAATGCGGACGGCGAGATGTTCGTCCCCGAGAGCATAAACAAAAAAGAAGAAAAAAAAGACATATAAAATATTTCAGCCTTGTAAAATCGGTGGCGGCGGGAGTTTTAAGCTCCCGCCGCCGAATTTTTGCCGCTCATTGCCCGCGCCGCAACGCAGACAGCGAACTTGCCTATAAAAGTATGCAGATAACTCCGCCCTTGCCCTCGTTTATTATCCTTGTGATGGCGCGGCGCATCTTGACTTTCGTCTCCTCCGGCATGCCCTGCACTTTGCCGGAAAGGCCGTCCTTTACCATTCCGCGGAGGGATTTGCCGAATAAATCGGTATCCCACATATCCTCGGGATTGTTTTCGAATCCGCTCATCATGCCCTGTACTATGCTTTCGCTCTGCGCGGCCGAGCCCATTATGGGGCTCACTTCGCCCGTTACGTCTATCTTGACTATGTGGTAGCTCGGCGCGGTGGCTTTGAGCTTTATCCCGACGTTGCCGCCCTGACGGACTATGGACGGACTTTCGAGGCTCATGTCCTCGTCGCAAGGCTGCACTATCCCGTATCCGTTTATTCTGGCGCATTCGAACGCGTCCTTGATTTTGGAATAGCTGCGCTTGGCCTCGCTCGAACCGCTTACGTAGCGCATAAGCGAGAACTCGTCGGAAATACTCTCTCCCGCTATTTCGGAGAGCATATCGTAGAAAACGCCGTCTTTTACGTCGGCTTTCAAAAGCGCTCTTCCGTCGGCGAGATTCAGAGAAACCGAAACTTCGGCTTTCCAGAATCGGCAATCGGAAAGCATTCCGTCGAAGGTGCAATCCTTCATTCTGACGACTTCGTCCGACGAAGATTTCACTTTGGAAATCAATTCGGAAACGGCCGAAGAATTTTCGGGAAGAAAACGCATCCATTCCGGAATGTCGACGTCTATCCGCGTTACCGGAAATTCGAACAAAACGGCTTTCAGAATATTCATAAGTCCCGATGCGTCTATTTCCGCGCAATTTGCGGCTATTACCGAAACGGAATATTTGTTTTCGAGCTCGGCTTTCAATCTTCTCACTTCGTCCGAGCCCGGATTGACGCAGTTGAGGACAATGACGAACGGCTTGCCGCACTCCTTCAATTTGCGCACGGAGCGCTCTTCCGCGGACACGTATCCCGCGCGGTCTATGCCGGCGACGCTGCCGTCGGTGGTTACGAGCACGGCTATCGTAGAGTGCTCGCTTATGACTTTTTCGGTGCCGAGTTCGGCCGCCTTTTCGAAGGGCAGGGGCGATTTGCTCCACGGCGTGTTTACAAGGCGCGGTTTGCCGTCCTCTTCAAATCCGGAAGCGCCGTCGGTTATGAACCCGACGCAATCGCAGAACCGCACTTTCGCCGCGGCGTTCTCTATTTTCACTTCGACGGCTTCCGAGGGTATGAATTTGGGCTCCGTGGTCATTACGCTCTTGCCGGATGCCGATTGCGGCATTTCGTCGGTCATAACCGACTTTGCGTTGCCCTCCGCAACGTTGGGAATGACGAGTTCGGTCATGAATTTCTTTATGAGCGTGCTCTTGCCCGTACGGACGGGGCCCACCACTCCTATGAAGATATCGCCGCAACTTCTCTCCGCGATATCCTCGTAAATATTGTAATCAAGCATAAACGCCTCCGCAAAACTATGTATAATAACATATTTGCGAAGGCGTTTTTTTAGAACGGCGTTTTATTAAATTATGTGCGGCAACGCTATTTCGTGAGCAGCACTTCCTCGTAAAATTCGTCCATTTCCTCCTCGGTTTTGAACGTTGCGAGATACATTATATTGCCCATTGCCGCGGAAAGCGCGTCGGGTATTCTGTCTATCGCCTTTAAATTTTTGGCGTATCGGTCGATTATTTCCTGCTCGGAATACACGAAATCCTTGCCGTCGCGACGGCCTGCGTAAGCGCAGTAATAGCGCTCTCCCAAATTTACGTCGGACTTGTCAAACGCCATTACGTCCGCCCAAATCTTGTATACGTCGGTGGAATTGGCGTAGTTCATCATATCGGGCGAAAAGCCGCCGCAAGGGCGCATATTGACTTCGAGAGCCACGACCTCGCCCTTTTTGCCGATATGCTGATCGCGCGTCAGACGGAAAAATTCAAAGTGAACGAAACGGCTCTTTACTCCGAACGCCTTTACGGTGCGCCTGCCGATCTCGCGGACGTCGGGGAAAGGCTCGTTTACCATATAATATATGCTGTTGTCGTTGTTGTTAACGACGTCCATAATTGAGCTCGGCGTAACGTTGCCCGTTTCGAAAACGGGTTCGCCCTTGCTGTCGATTATCGCGTCGTAAGAATTGACTTCGGCTTCGATGAACTCCTCCATGATATAGCCCTTGGGCGAAGTTGCCATAAACGCTTCGAGTTCCACGGCGGAGGAGAGTTTATACGTATCGTTGGCGCCCACGCCGTTATCCGGCTTTACGATTACCGGATAGCCGACTTCGGCTATGAATTTTTTGCATGTATCGATATCGGTTACGAGGGTGTATCTCGCGACTTTGACTCCCGCAAGCCGATAATACTTTTTCATCTCGGACTTGAACTTTATCTTTCTGACGTCCTCGGCGCGAAAGCCGGAAGAGATATTGAATTCCGTGCGCAGATACGCGTCCCGTTCAAGCCAATATTCGTTGTTGCTTTCGAGAAAATCTATCTTGCCGTATTTGAATATGAAAAACGCCACGGCGCGGTAGACCTCCTCGTAATTTTCGAGCGAGGAAACTTTATAATATTCGCCGAGGGAAATTTTGAGGTCGTAAGCAAGAGCGTCGTAAGGGCAATCGCCTATGCCCAGCACGTTAAAGCCGTCGTTTTTCAGTTGACGGCAGAATTTCCAATAATTGCTCGGAAAGTTCGGCGAGATAAATACGAAATTTTTCATGCGTACTCCTTTAAGCCGACCGACGGCCGGTTGTTTTTATATGAGTTTGGGGAGAAAATACGACGCCTGTACGAACCACCAATCCCAATCGTGTTTAACGTCGCCGCCCCAGAAATCAAACCATGCGCCGACGCTCTTTTCCGCAAGCACTTTCGCAAATTCGCGCGTGCTTTCGAGCGTTTCTATTTCCCATGCTCCCTGCCCCACGCAGAAAATCATTCTGCCGGAACGGTATTTTTCAAGATAAGGATGGTCGTCGGGCATATTCCTTATAAACTGCTGAGGCGAATTCATATATGTAAGGTCGTCGTGATAATCCCCGAAAAAATATTCGTTCGTATACAATCCGCTCAGACACATGAGCCCGTCGAAGATATCCGGAAAGCGGAAATAAAGCGTGGCGGCGTGAAGAGCCCCGAGGCTGAGCCCCGTAACCGCAAACTTTATCTCCCAGCCGTTGGCTTCGAAATTTATCTGTCTGAAACGCGGAACCGCCTCTTCTATTATATATTTTATCCAATTCTCGTGCCTCTCGATACGCGCGCGGCAATCGCCGTCGGTTACGAGAGTTTCGTAGTCGAGCGAATCTATCGTGAATACCTGAACGCGGCCGTCCTCTATATACGGTGCGTAGACGTCGAGCATTCGCATATCTTCGAATTCGTAAAATCTGCCTCCCTGACAAGGGACGGCTATCAACGGTTTGCCGGCATGGCCGTAGACCTTGAACTCCATATCGCGGCCGAGAAAGTTGCTGTATTCCTTATAATATTCTATCTTCATTCAATTCTCCGCATAAAAACCGAGCGCGTTCATAAAGAACGGTATTTGTTTCTCCCACGAGGCCTCGCAATGAGTGCCGCCGGGAACGACGCGCGCGGTCAAATTAACGTTTTTTTCAATCAGTATCCGACATGCTTCCGTAAACGCTCGCTTCTGTTCTCTGTGATTGGAAAATTCGCGACTGCCGTAATCAGTATAGATAACGCAATTTTTTGCAAATCTCCCTTTTTCGAGAAATCCCGTGAAATTGCCGCCGTTTATCCAAAGGCTGGGCGAAAGCGCCGCGCCCCTGGAAAAATATCTGCCGTAAGCCGCAAGCGCATAAAGCGTCATGAGCCCGCCCATGGAACTGCCGCCTATCGCCGTGTTTTCCCTGTCCGTCAGAACGGGATAGTTGTCGTCTATGTATGGCTTGAACTCTTTAACGAGCCAATCCATATAAACTTTGCCTCTGCCCTTTATGTGTTCGCCGTGCCAATCGTCGAAATCGACGGGCGAATATTCGGAGAGCCGGCCGTTGCCGACGGTGTTGCACTCCACGGCGGCGACTATGAGCCGCGTCTCCGTGAAATCGAGATAGTCCGCAAGCCCCCAGCTTTTGCCGTAAGTGGCCTCTTCGTCGGAAAAAAGATTCTGACCGTCGAACATATACATAACGGGATATCTGTCGTCCGGATCAAATCCGACGGGGAGATACACGTAAGCCTTGCGAGGGCGGTCGCCCGTGAGTTTGGGAATAGTTACTTCAAAGGTTTCAACCATAAAATCCTTATAAATTAAGTCAACCGTTAGTATTTTTCGCGAAAAAGTCGAGAATATCGCCTCTGACGGCCGTTACCGCAACGACGCGCCCGCCTTCGCGCCCGATCTCCGCAGAGTATTCGTTCAAAATTTCGTGGCGCGCGCCGGGATAGAGAATCATCCGCGCGTTTTTGCCGGCCTTTACGAATTTTTTGTAAATTTTCGACACGCCCTTGCCGTAGCCGCCCACGGGATCGTCCGCGCCGGAGACGAAAAGCACCGGCAGACTTTCCGGCACGGCCTTTACCGTCTTCGAAGCGCAAGCGGCCTTCATTACGGAGAAGAGCACGCGATAGCCGTTGTCGGTAAAATCGAAATTGCAATATCCGTCGACGTTGTACCTCGCCACATTGGGCTCGTCGCACGACAGCCAAGCGTTCTTCTTGCCGCCGAAACGCTTGTTGTACGAGCCGAAAGCGAGATTTTTTATCAGTTTACTCCTGTTTTTCCAACCGCAGAAAAGCGCGTTAAGTCTTACGGCGAACAGCGCGAAGCCGAGAACGGGTTTGCTCTTGTAGCCTGTGCCCATAACCACCGCCGCGGTAAGCTCGCCGCCGTAACGGGCAATGTAGTTGCGGCAGAAAAAGGAACCCATGCTGTGCCCGAGGATATAATAATTTACGTCGGGATACTCCTCTTTCATTCTGAGATGCAGAGCGCGGATATCCGAAATCACCTCGTTGAAGTCCGCTCTCTCGCCGAAACTGCCGAGGTCTTCGGCAGACGCCGCGCTTTTGCCGTGGCCGAGGTGGTCTTCGCCGCAAACGACATACCCCTCGCCGCACAAAAATTCGGCGAACGGAGTGTACCTCTCGACGTATTCGCACATTCCGTGAATTATCTGAACCACGCCTTTAACCAGACCTTGCGGACGCCAGACGCAAGCGTGAATTATGTTTTTGCCGTCAGACGACGGATAACTTATTTCCTGCATAAAATCATTCGAAAAGCGTTAAATTTTCTATGCCTACGGCGCGCTCGCCCTTTTCAATCGAACGCGCTATTTCGAGCACTTTTACGTTGAGCGGAACGGATACCCCGAAATTTCTGGCGGAATGTAAAATTACGCCGTTGATGTGGTCTATATCGCTCTTTTTGCCCGTTTTAAGGTCGAAATACATTCCGGAAACGAGATTTTTGTGGTTTTTCATAGCCGAGGGCAACAGCCGCAAAGCTATCGCCTTTTTGAACTTGCCCTTGTAAGAATATATCCGGACTATGTCGTGTCCCTGAATTTTTTCGAGTTTCACGCCGCATTTTTCGGCGACCGCGAACGCCTCGTTCAAAAGCCCGAGCGCGAGAACGCGACTGTCCTTTCTCGAAGAAATCTCTCCGAAAGTCAGCCCCGTTATGGCGGAAAGGGAGGAAAACGCGGAGTTTACGGCAAGTTTGGACCACCTTGCGCCTATGAAATTGCTCTCAATCTCGACCTCGCCCATACACGAAAGGAGTTCTTTGACCGCCTCCAACTTTCTGTTGCCCGGGCGGAAAGCGCCGAGAGCGAAAGTCAAAGCGCGGTTGTTCGAGGTGAGCTCGGAAACGCCGTCGCCTATGAAAGTCGCGCCCCATGACACCGCGCAGCCGAGGCATCTGCTCTCGCCGACTACCGCCGATACCGACGGCTCCGGCAGCCCGTTCTGCATTGTGCAGATAACGCCGTTATCGTCGAGAAAGTCCTTCAAAAACTCGCAAATCTCAGAATTGTTGCGCTGTTTTGTCATGAGAAAAATTATATCGTACTTGCCCTGCATCATGTCCGGAGTCAAAGCCGTTACCGGAACCGTAAATTCGGCGGAACCCGTTACGGTAGCTCCGCGCGTATTCAGCGCGCGCACGTGCGAGGCGTTGCGGGTTATCAAGTCTATTTGTCTGCCCGCGCGGGATATATATGCTCCGAGCACGGTGCCCATGGCGCCCGCGCCGTAAATTGCCGTTCTCATCTTTTCAGAACCTCGTATGCCGTTTTTGCCATTTCTCTGTAAGCCTCTTCGCTCGGGTGAAGATGGTCGCCGCTGTCGAACCCCTCTTTAAACGCACGAACGTCGTCGGGAGACCTGAGCGCTTTATCGAAATCCGCGATAAAATCCGACGCGCCCGAGCCGCGCACCCATGCGTTGAAGCCCTCGCGCATCTCCTCCCTGAACGACGCGTAAGTGCGCCAACCCAATATCGGAAGGAGTGTGCCGAGGCATGTTTTGAGACCGTGCTTTCCGGCAATTTCAAGATAATATTTTATCCCCTCTTCAAGCTCTTCCAAAGAGGGCAAATCGGACATCGGACGAAAAGGGTTTACGTCCGTGCCGACCGGGTGAATTATGTCGTTTATGCCCTGCTGTATCACGACGGCGTCCGCGCCGGAAACGGCGGATATCTCGCGTTCGAATCTGTGCTTGCCCGAAAGCCCGTAACTTTCGTAGGTTATGCACTTATACTCTCTGAGAACGCGCGTTCCGCTCGCCGCGCGGCGCACGACTGACGTCGAGGGCGATTTTTCGGACATGAACAGCATCGCGAGAAAATCGGGCCAGCTTTGGGACGTTATTGAGTCGCCGTAAGCTATCAGCGCGCGATTGCAGTCGTCGGTGAGAAGGTCCACGCCCGTAAGAAAATAATAGACGTTGGTGTTACGCGTGAGGTCGAGGGGCAAAATATCGGAAAAAACCCTATCTCCGACGGAAAAATATCCGCCGGAAAGGGGACCGGTTACCACTACCGCCGAGCGCATAAGCGTGAAATTTTCGAGATAAAAACTCACGGCTATGCGCGAGAGAGGGCGCACGCGAAAACAGATTTCGTCCGAAAAAATTTCGGCGCCGGCGGGAATGGTTACGCTCTCTTCGCCGTTGAACGTTACGGCGACGGCGTCTTTGAGGTCGATAACTCTTCCGGAAGGGGAGTATGCCACTACCGTTCTCTTTATGGTTACCGGCTCCGTGCCGCAGAAATTGGAAAAATGGAGCCTTACGGCGCTGCCGCCGAAAGCGCACGTCAACGGATAGCGCAACGTTACGTTTTTGGCGTAAGTTTCCGGACGATGTTCCGCCACGGAAGTCGCATTGCCCCATACCGTTACCCATTTTGTCATTTTATCGGCCACCCTGTCGCAAAACCGCGGAAAAATTCGCGTTTTATTTATCTTTATGCGGTTATTATTTCATATTTTAGCATATATATTTGTATTTTGCAACAGCTTAAAAGGTTTTTTTGCATATTAAATAAAAAATACGGAGTTAAAAAATCGCGGCGGAGCACGTGCTCCGCCGCATTATCGACGCGCTTTTTATACTCCCGTATGTTCGCGGCGCGCCTCTCTTTCCTCCTCGTCGCGAACGGCGAGTCTCAATCCGTGCCCGGATATTATGGGCGAGATGATGAGCCATATGGAAGCGAGCGCGATTATGACGTAAATTATAATCGAACCTACGCTTCTCGGGCCCTGGAATATCCAACTCACGAGGTTGAAGTTGAATACGCCGTATAACCCCCAATTGAGAGCGCCGACTATTACGAGTACGTAAGAAATAATGTTTGCTATTACCATAACGATTTCTCCTTAGGCTTAGTATTGCAGTTTTCGGGGCATAATATTCCGCCGCGGAAAATTATAACCCCGAAAGGCCCGTTACCGAGGCGCGAGGACGATATGATAAAATTGGAAACATATTTCCGTTGACATAATAAATTTATTATTTTATAATAATTAAGCTATGGAATTACGCAAAATAAACGACCTTGCGTTAAAGGTTCTGACCGGTTTACTGCTCGCTCTGGCGCTCGTTCTTACTTTCACCGTTTCGGATTACTACATATTCAATAAGTTCACGCAATACAACCCGGCTTTCATATTGAGTCAATGGGCCAAAAAAGTCGGACTGTTGATATTGCCTCTCGCCGTATACCTCAAAAAGAGATCCTGCGCGGATATAGCCAAATACTTTCTGCCCGTATTCGTGATAATCTCGATGTGCACTTACGGCAACTTTTTCGATATAACCAAGCTCACGGCGGACGCCTCGCCGGCAGATAAAGTTTATGCCAGCATAAACGAATTTATCCCCAAAAGCGCCAACATGACAATGTTCTTCATCTCGTCGGCGCTTTACCTCATAATCTGCGGGCTCATCTTCGTTCGCGACGGGTTCAAGGCAAGCGGGCGTTCGTTCGTCTACCTGCCCTTTGCCGTAGTTGCGGCGATGCCCCTCAATATCTTCGAAAACTTTTACGATACTTCCCTCTTCGACAAGTACTCCCCCAACTTCGCGGGAGACAGTTTCTGGCTTTTCAAGAGCTTTTCCGTCTGGCATTTGCTCGTCGTTATGATACTCATAGCCGCCACGATAGGTTGCTACTACTTCCTGAAAAACAAATCGCGCGAAAGGCAGAACGAATATCTTGTCGCGATGGCAATAGTCCTTCTCATTCACTACCACAGCAAGGATTCCGTAATCATGGGCGACGGCTACAACGTCTATAAGACGGTGTTTGCGTGCGTGCCGCTTTTTATCTGCAACATAGGCGTTTACGTCGCCTGTCTTTCGGTAATGCTCAAAAAGAGAGTGTTGTACTCGATAGCGTTCTTCGTGCACGCGGCGGGAGCCCTGTCGGTGTTCTTCTACTTCGGAAGGGACAATATCTCGAATTACGGCATATTCATAGGCTATTCCATTGTGTTCTTCTGCGTGGAGCACTGTCTGCTGTTCATACTTTCGATAATGCCGACCGCGCTCGGGCACTATAAATTCACGCCGAAAGACGCAATTATTCCGCTTATCTACTACTGCATCGTCATAATAATAGCGGCGATAGCGAGCGGGCTCGTTACCTCCGCTTCAATGACGTTCTCTTACGACGGCTATACGCTGCGCGAGCACGTCGAAGGGCTGTTCCCCAACGAGACCGAGTGGCTCTTCCCCAACTACGCGTTCACTCAGATAAATCCCACGCCTGTGCCCGAACCGTTCGCACCGCTCGTAATCTGGCGGTATACAATGAATTGGGCATACCTCATCATTCTTTACCTCGTTTACGTGGGGCTGTTCTACATATTCAACGCGGCGTATTATATCTTTCTCGAAGCGAGAAAGGCGTATTTTGCCGGCAGAGTCGAAAAGCGCGCGGCAGGCGAAACGGCCGCCGCGGACGAAACGCAAAACGGTCCGAAGGACGACAAAAAATAATTCGCAAAAAAATTACGGCGGTTTTATCCGCCGTTTTTTTATTCAGACGCCGACGGCCGTCAAGCGCCTTTTGCGCATAGCAGACAGCACGAACACAAGAGAAATCGCCGCCGTGAACAGTTCCGAAAGGGGAAAAGCCCACCATACGATGCTTGCCGCGTTATCGGAAAGCGTGAAAATCCATACGGCGGGAAATACAAAAACGGCAAGCCGCAGACATGAGATAATGAGCGGATAAAAGGCGTAGCCGAGAGCCTGCAAAACGCCCTGAACCGCCACGCTGAACGCCATGAAAACATAGCCCGCGCTCGCTATTCTTATGGCGAGCGTTACAACTTTCGTGATTTCCGCGCCCGCGTTGCCGCTCGCAGCGCCGAACAGCTCGGCCAGCGGACGGGCGAGAATTTCGAATAAGACGGCAATGACAGCAGCGACCGCGGCGGAGCTTATTATCCCCCACTTTACGCACTCGCGGGAGCGGGACGCGTCGCCCCGTCCGTAATTGTAGGAGAGCAGAGAAATTACGGTGTTGGAAAGTCCGAAGCACGCGAACAGCGCAAACTGCATGACTTTATAATAAATCCCGAAGCCGCCCTGAATGACGGAAGGATTGCTCGCAGTGCCGAGAATGAGATTTACACCCAGCATCATAACGGAAAGGAGCCCCTGCATAAGCGCCGCAGAAAAGCCGATATGATAAATTTTCCTTATCACGGAGGCGCTCGGCAAGATTGCTTTCAAAGAATTGTGCAGTTCCTTGTTCGAGAGATAATGGAACAGCATTGCCGTTACAAGCGACAAAATCTGGCCGGCGACCGTGGCCAATGCCGCGCCGGCTATCCCCATTTTCAAAGGATAGATAAAAACGTAATCGAGAACTATATTCGTCGCCGCGCCGGCTATCTGGGCTATTGTTGAGCACATCGTCTTGCCCGTGCTTTGCAAAAAGCGTTCGTACACCGCAAATCCCACGGCTCCGAAGGAAAAACAACAGCAGACAGAGAGATATTCCCCTCCCATATCCGTTACGAGTTCATTGCCCTGCGCCTGCATGGCGATAAACGGCCGCGCGCCGAACAATCCGAACAGCAAAAACGCGATATAGATAATTATGCCGAGGAAAATGCCGTTCCCCACCGCTCTCTCGGATTTCTCCGCGTTTCCCTCGCCGAGCGACTTCGAAAGCAACGCGTTGACGCCTACGCCCGTGCCCACCCCGACTGCGATTATGAGCAACTGCACGGGAAAGGCGAACGTAAGGGCGAGATTGCCTTCAACGCCGTTTTCGCCCATGTTTATAAGGAAAGCGGTGTCCACGATATTGTAGACGGCTTGCAATACCATGGAAATTATCATGGGCAATCCCATTTTCCATATGAGCCCGCATACGGGTTGCGACGACATTTTATTTGTTTCTTTTTCTTCCATTAAACCCTCCGAAATGCGCGGTTTCAAGCCGTAAAACAACAAAAAAAAGGCGTAAATCCAATTGGATTTACGCCTTTTTCAGCCACGCATTGTATATTGTCATTATATATTTTTCCGCAAAATTTGTCAACCGAACGCGGCCGCGGACAAAAATATTTTTCAATCCGGAACTCTTCGCCGCGCGTCGAAAACTCGGCCGCGCGAGGGCCGGCTTCGGGGCACAGCCGCTATTGTTTTACGGGAGGAGCGTAGTCTTTGACCGAATTGGAGATATTCTTCATGTGGTCGCCTATGCGCTCCATGTTTATTGCAAGTTGCAGGAAAATCGCGCCCGCTTCCGCCGTGCATCTGTTCTCCGTGAGACGGCGCAGATGCGATTGCTGCATCTGCACGCACAGCTTGTCGGTCGCCTGCTCCTCTATGTCGATATTCCGAAGATAGCTCAAATTTATGCGCTCGAAGGACATCTTCACATACTTGTACAGTTCTGTGAGATGGGAATCCATTTCGCGTATTTCTTCGAGAGCGTGCTCGGAAAATACTATTTTATCCTTTACCGCCGTCTGCGCATACTCGACTATGTTTTCGGCATAATCGCCTATGCGTTCGAGGTCGCTGGTTACGTGATAGAACGACGACAGCTTCTTTTCGTCCGTCTGAGACAGCGGTTCCAAAGAGAGCTTTACGAGATAAGAATTTATGTAATGGTTGTATTCGTTGATGTGCTTTTCGCGTTCCGCGAAGTCCTCCGCTTTCGACAAGTCTCCCGACAAGAGCATTTCGAGGGAGAGCTTATAGTTTTCAAAGGCAAGGTTGCCCATCTTGACAATCTGCTTGCGCGCCTGACCTATGGCTATGGCTGGAGTTTTGAGGAGACGGTAGTCGAGCGTTTCGTCCTCTTCTCCCACACCCTGAACGGCGGCGCCTTTTTTATCGCGCACGACGAACATGGCGAGCTTTACGAGCATGTTCTGGAAGGGCAAAAGTATAAGCGTTGTTACTATGTTGAAGAACATATGGAACAGCGCAATCTGGATTGCAATTACGTCGGTAACGGATTGTAAAACGGTTGCTATACCGTTGCTGACAAAAGGAAATGCAAGCGGAATCATAAAGATTATGCCGCCTATAATATTGAACGAAAAGTGTACGAAAGCCGTGCGTCTCGCGTTTACATTCGTGCCGAGCGACGACAAAAGAGCGGTTACGCATGTGCCGACGTTGGTGCCCAGAATTACAAACATCGCAAAAGGTAAGTCCACCGCTTCCGCACGAGCCAACGACATAACTATTGCCGTTACCGCGGCGGACGATTGTACAAGCCCGGTAAGCACAGCGCCCAAAAGGAACAAAACAGGTATCTGCCATGTAAGATTTCCGTTTGCGTTGCCGCCTATTGCCGAAAACATTCCTTTTACGAACGAGGCTATCGGATTGTCGACGAGAATGGCCTCGCCTGTCGCGTCATGAGATATAACTTTTTCCGCCATAAGCTCGCCCATAGAAACGGACATGGTATTCATACCTATAAATATAAGTCCGAGTCCGGCGAGAATAAGTCCGACGTATTTTATTATATCTTTCTTGCCGAGCATATTCATCAATACGCCGGCAAAGGCGAGACATGCAAACACGGAAGTTATTTCAAGCGTACCGCCCGTTGTGGAAATTGCGGTTATAAACGCCGTTATTGTGGTGCCTATATTTGCGCCCATTATAACGGATACGGCCTGAGTAAGCGTCATCAATCCCACGTTTACGAAGCCGACTATCATGACGGTGGTAGCAGACGAACTTGTTACGATAGCCGTTACAGCCGCGCCCGTGCCTACGCCCAAAAAGCGGTTTTTGGTGGCCTTGGCCATAAGTCTGCGCATATGCCTGCCCGCCGCCTTTTCGAGGTTGGTGCCCATCATATTCATGCCGATTATAAAAGCCGCAATACCGCCAAACAGCAAAAGAAAATTATTGACTATCGTCAATGCGTCGCTCGCCGTTAACGCCATAAGTGAAGCCGTCATATTCATCTCTCCGGTTTTCGGCGGAAATGCAAATTTCCACCTTTTATATTGTAACAGTTATTCGCGCGCATTGTCAATAATTAATTGCAATTTGTTGAATTTTGAAGTAAAATAACCGAGCGGCGGGAAATACAACCGCAACGAAACCGTTTCGATAAGGAGTTATGCGAATGTTCGATATTGTGCTCGTCGAGCCCGAAATACCTCAGAATACGGGGAATATCGCGAGGACCTGCGCGGCGACCGGGTGCAGACTGCATCTCGTGCGGCCGCTGGGATTCGAAGTCAACGACAGACAGCTCAAACGCGCCGGTCTGGACTATTGGAAAGACGTGGAGATTTTTTACTACGACGGTATCGGGGAGCTGTTTGCGGCCTTCCCCCGTTCGCGCTTTTTCTTCTTTTCCACAAAAGCGCGCAAGACGTATTCCGACGAGAAGTTTTCGAAAGGGGACTTCCTCGTGTTCGGCAAGGAAACGAAGGGACTGCCGGAAGAACTCCTGAAAGCGCACGAAGAAAACTGTCTGAGAATACCGATGATTGCCGACACGCGCAGTCTGAACCTCTCCAATTCCGTGGCCATTGCCGTTTACGAGGGGCTCAGACAGCTCGGTTTCGACGGCTTTAATTTAAAAGGGCAACTGCATACGTTAAAATGGGATTAAGCCCTTTACATTTTCAAATATTTATTATATAATATTGTTATGGTATTACAGAGAATAGCCGTTGCGAGCGGCAACAATAACAAAATCCGCGAGATAAAAGAGATTTTCAACGACGTGGAAATCGTTTCGATGCACGACCTCGGGTTCGACGGCGAAATAGAAGAGACGGGCAAAAACTTCCGCGCAAACGCGCAGATAAAGGCCAAGGCAATTGCCGAAATGTACGGAATGCCCTCGCTCGCCGACGATTCCGGACTGTGCGTGGAAGGTCTTAACGGCGCGCCCGGCATATATTCGGCAAGGTTCTCCGGCGAGGGCGAGGCCGAAAACAGAAAATTGCTTTTAAAGAGAATGGAGAACGTATACGACAGACACGCGCATTTCGAGTGCGCCGTATGCCTCTACATGCCGGACGGTCATACATATTTCGGCGAGGGAAGAACTTACGGAAGAATTCTCTATGAAGAAATAGGTTCCAACGGGTTCGGCTACGATTCGCTCTTCTTCTCCGACGACCTTAAAAAGAGCTTCGGAATGGCGAGCGACGAGGAGAAAAACTCCGTTTCCCACCGCTTCCGCGCTTTGCAGGACCTCAGAAACAAAATATGAAGACGATAGCCGTTATTTCGGACACCCACGGAAACAGACGGGGCGTCGACGAACTCTTCGGGGTGTTCTCGGAATGTGATATGATTATCCATCTCGGCGACACCTCCGCGGACGGGCGTTATCTGAGTTCGGCGTTCCCCGATAAAACCTACGTTGTAAACGGCAACTGCGATCCCGAAAATCTCGGCGAGGACGAACTCGTTCTGACCGTTGAAAACGTTAAAATCTTCGCTTGCCACGGACACAGATATTCCGTCAGATACACCGAAGATAAAATTGTGGAACGAGCGAAAGAACTCGGCTGTTCGGCGGCGCTCTACGGGCATACCCACAGAGCCGTTGAGCACGAAATATGCGGAGTTCTCGTCATAAACCCGGGAACGTTTTCGAGATATTCGCGCAAGAGCTACTGCTATCTCGTTGTGAACGGCAATAAGTCCGTCGCCAAAATCGTTTATCCCGATGAGAGGAATTTATGAAATTCAAACACACTTTCCACGTGTTCGTGGACAATTTCTCCGTTACATATAAACAGCTTTTATACAGACTCGTCATAATGCTCGTGTTCTCGGGCATAGCGATCGCGTGCGTTTATCCGTTCGTCGGTTCGCTCATCGCCTCGGAAGAGCTGAACACGCTCGTGAACGGCGTGCGCGATTTCATCGCCAAACTCATAGACGGGGACGTGGAAGCGCTGAGAGGCATTTCCGATAAAGTGGAAAAGGCCTACACGCAGTTCATATATCTGTTGCAGACGAGAATGGTTCAACTCGTGCTCGCCGGATTGTTGCTGCTGCTCGTTTACATTATAGAAAAATGGTTCGCCGGGATAGGCAACTATGCAACCGCAGCCGTCATAAACGACAAAATGGCGCTCCGCGCCAATTCACCCTTTATGGGAACGCTCATAAAAAATCTCAGAGAAGCCGCCGTTTACAACCTCATTTACGTGCCGCTCTCTGTGCTCTACGATATAATAATCGTGGCGGCGATGTTCGCGTTCGTGTATTATCTCGTGTTCATGAAAGTGTTGCCTCTGCTTATCGGCGTGTTCTTCTTTATGCTCATAGTCGTGGTTGCCATATCGTTTAAAATGACGTTCACTTGCGATTGGCTGCCCGCTTTGATACGCGGCAAGATGGGACAGCAAAACTCCTTCAAGTACACGTTTTCGAGAAAAAACAAGAAGACTTTCAACGTGTTCTCGAACTTTGTGGTGCTCGTGCTGATAATAATGAGCGTCAACATAACGGCTTTTCTGACGACTTTCGGCGTCGGCCTGCTGCTTACCATACCCGCAAGCTACGTCATATTGGTGAGCTTCGAACTCGTAAATTATTACGACAGGGAAGAGATAAAATATTTCGTGGACAAAAACACCGTAATAAAGCCGGCGAAAGAAAGCGTTATAACGCGCGAGCAGTTTTTCAAAGGCGATTTCGAATAAAAAATCAAACTTTAAGCGGATTTTTTTTCATATCCCCCTTTACAAGGGGGAAATTTTTTTATATAATTAATTGAGGTATAATGTGATAAAAACCGTTATATGTATATCAAGGAGGAAAAAATGGATTACATAAAGACCTATGAAAGCTGGCTCGGAGACAAACGGCTCAACGCCGAAGCGAAAAAAGAGCTTTCCGAATTAAAGGGCAACAACGAAGATATCGAATATCGTTTCGGCGCGGAACTCGCGTTCGGGACAGCCGGTATGCGCGGCATTATCGGCTACGGCACGAACATGATGAACGTTTACACCGTTAAACGCGCAACTCAGGGACTTTCGCAGTTCATATTGAAACAGGGCGCGGAAGCCGTATCCCGCGGCGTGGTTATTTCCTACGACACGCGCCTCAAAAGCGACGAATTCGCGCGCGCCGCGGCGGAAGTGCTTGCGGCAAACGGCATTACGGCATATCTTTTCGACGACGTGCATCCCGTGCCCATGCTCTCGTTCGCTGTGAGAAATCTCAACACTTACGCGGGCATAATGGTTACCGCTTCGCATAATCCCAAACAATATAACGGATATAAAGTTTACGGCGCGGACGGCGCTCAGATGAGCCCCGAGGACACCGCCGTCGTGGTTGAATACATCAAGGGCATCACCGATTATCTCGGAACGCCCGCGCCCACCGAGGAACAGATTAAAAAATATATAAAACCCGTTCCCGCGAAAGTGGATAAACAGTACTATAAAGAGCTCACAAAGCTCACGATTTCCAAAAAAGCAATCAAAAAATACGGCAAAGACTTAAAACTCGTATATACGCCCGTGCACGGTTCCGGATATATCCCCGTTACCACTATTCTTAAAAAGATAGGCATAAACGCTACGGTTGTCGAAGAGCAGACCAAAAAGGACACCTCATTCTCCACCGTCGAAGTTCCCAATCCCGAATTCAAGGAAACCCTTTCCATGGGCATAGCGCTCGCCGACAAGATAGGCGCGACCGTTGTGTTCGGAACCGATCCCGACAGCGACAGACTCGGCGTGGCCGTAAAAAACAAGGAGGGCGAATTCGAGGCGCTTTCAGGCAACCAGGTGGGTATTCTCCTCCTCGACTACATACTCACTCGTCTTAAAGAGGAAAACGCTCTGCCCGCGAACGCCGCGGTGGTCAAATCGTTCGTTACCACCGGCATGGCAAAGGCCATATGCAACAAGTTCGGAGTAGAACTCTTCGAAGTGCCCGTGGGCTTCAAGTTCATAGGCGAAAAAATAAAACTCTGGGAGAAAGATCACTCCCACACCTATGTGTTCGGATTCGAAGAGAGCTGCGGATACCTTCGCGGCACGCATGCGCGCGATAAGGACGCCGTGGTGGCTTCAATGCTCTGCGCGGAAATGGTATGCTACTATACTTCCGTCGGCAAAACGGTTTATCAGAGATTGCAGGAAATTTACGCCGAATACGGCTACGTGCTCGACTGCAATATCTCCGTGCCTTTCAAGGGATTGCACGCGATGGACGATATGAACAAAGTCGTCGACAGCCTCAAAGTAAATCCCGCGACTTCTTTCGATATCTACAAGGTTACGACCGTGCGCGACTATTCCAAGAATATCAAGACCGACGTTGAGACCGGCAAGACTTCCGAAATAGGCTCGCCTCTCACGAACTGCGTTTACTACGAACTCGAAAACGGCAGTTTCATATGCGTTCGCCCTTCCGGCACGGAGCCCAAGCTCAAAATATATTTCTCCGTAAAGGCGAACAACAAACAATCTGCGGAAACCGCGCTTGAAAAAATGCAGGCGGCCGCAAAACAGCTCCTCGGCGTTTAAACGCGCGCGGGCGAGATTATTTCCGACCAATTAACTGATACGGCGGCGAGCCATAATAGCTCGCCGCCGTTTTTTGCCGTAAATCGATTTGCACGCAGTCTTTAAAAGACCTTATAAACCGATTTGTCTTTATCCGCGCGCCGTCGCGCGGTATTTTATCGGCGCTGACTTTCCGTCGGCGCCGATTTGCCATACTCTTCAAAGCATGGACTTGAAAGCCGTCTCGTCGATGACCTTGACACCGACCACATAGAGGCCGTCGGCCTGCGGCGTGAAGCTCAAAGAGGACTCGGGATCCCA
>CANRAD010000009.1 GCA_947628505.1 uncultured Clostridia bacterium | reverse complement strand
CGTAAATAACCCGAGGCAAGCGGAGTTTGACACCGTATTGCGCCGCGAATATGCGGCAGAACTTTTGGTGGACGAGTAGGCGTCAAATCCGCACCCGTTTTCTGCCGCAGAGACGCAAGCAAGACAAGGAAAACGAGCATTGCCGACGGGGAGTTTACCGGGCGTAAATAACCCGAGGCAAGCGGAGTTTGACACCGTATTGCGCCGCGAATATGCGGCAGAACTTTTGGTGGACGAGTCGGGACTTGCACCCGAGTCTTACGGGCTTCGCGCGGGCTTTCTACATACTTATTCCGCCTTTGACTTGACCGACTTCCCCGACGGACGGGGGTTATCGGCGCATGCCGCTGAGATTATCCGTATTCCGGCGCGGCAAAACCGGAACGCGGATTATCCGTTTGAATGACGCAATCCGTTCTAAACGGAGTCGAACGGATTACGGACCGCTTAAATTAAGCGGCGCAAGCCATGCTTGCCGCTCTGTAAGAGGGGAAAGCTACGACTTTTTCAGAATTTTTTTCTGCGTTTGAATTTAAGTTCCGTTTTTACAAAGCCGGACCTTTGATATGCTTTTCCCGCAATCCGCACGCAATCGAATCTGAAACTCGCCCGAAATACCGACGTTCGCACGTTGACGAAAATTTTCCGAAAATGCGCAAACGTCTTTACATATTCGATTATACATTGCCTGTTCCAAAAAAATCAAGCGGTTTATTTTGTTTTTTATTGACATTTTTTCACAAATGTTTAAAATTATAGATATATGATTTACACGGTTACTTTTAATCCGTCTCTGGATTATTACGTAAAAGTGAATAACGTAAGAAGCGGAATAGTAAACCGGACGGTGGGCGAACGGCTGGCCGTCGGCGGAAAAGGGCTGAACGTATCCCTCGCTTTGAAAGAGCTCGGAGACAAAACTCTCGCGCTCGGATTCGTGGCCGGATTTACCGGCAAATATATACGCGACAAGGTAACCGAACTCGGCCTCGACTACGACTTCATCGAAGTGGACGGTCAGAGCCGTATAAACGTAAAAGTAAAGAGCAACACCGAGACGGATATAAACGGCACGGGAGCCGAGATATCCGTAAGCGACGTAAACAAGCTGGTCAAAAAGCTGAAAGCCCTCATAAAAGAGGGCGATTGGCTGATAGTGTGCGGCAGCGTGCCCTCCACTCTCGACGACGGAATTTACGCCTCTATGCTCAAAAAACTCAAACTCCCCGACGGAGTAAATTTAGTCATCGACGCCTGCGGCAGACTGCTCACGGACACTCTCAAATTCCGTCCGTTTTTGATTAAGCCGAATATATATGAAATGTGCGAAATATTCGGTTTGACGACGGTGCCGGACATAGAGGGTATATTCGCTTGCGCGAGAAGATTGCAGAAGATGGGAGCGCGCAACGTCATCGTTTCGATGGGAAGCTCCGGAGCGGCCATGGTTACGGAAACTTCGCAATCAATGTACGTGCGCGCGGCGAGAGGACAGCTTGTCAACTCCGTGGGCGCGGGAGATTCGATGATTGCCGGATTCATTCACGAATATCTCAATTCTGGCAACTATTTTTCGGCGCTCAACTACGCAACCGCGGCGGGAAGCGCCTGCGCTTTCACAAAAAACCTCGCTACGCGGGAGCAAATCGAATACGTTGAAAGCCTTATGCTATGACGGAACTGTTTTTTACCTCCGAAAGCAACGCCCATCGAAAACTTTCCGAAATTCTTGAAGAACGCACGGGGCATGCGCCCGAAATTCTGAAAACCGGTGTCGGCAAACCCTTTCTTGATGGCAATCCCCTCTGTTTTTCGATTTCGCACAGCGACGGCAGAGCGGTTATAGCCGTAAGTTCGCGCCCCGTAGGCGTGGATATCGAGCTGTGCCGCGGCAAAAGACATCCCGTTATAGAAAAATCGTTTCCCGATGACGAAAAATCGGAAATAAACTCCGAAAGGGACTTCCTCGCGCATTGGACAGCGAGAGAGGCATTTATAAAAAAACGCGGGCTCACGCTCGCCGGAACTTTGCGAAAGCTCGCCTTCGTGAAAGGCGAGATATATCTCGACGGCGTGCGGCAGAGCGAAGAAATAGAAATTTATAACATTGATCGCGGCGTGTTGGCCGTATGTACCGAAAAAATATGAAATGTTTCGTGATAGCTATGCAGTCCGAGGCCGAACCCGTTCTCAAAGCGGCCGATAACGTCTCGCTCATAAAAAAAAGCGCGACTATGCGCGTTTACGAATGTTGTTTATTCAAAGAAAAGACCGCGATAGTCGTCTGCGGCGTTGGGAAAGTCAACGCGGCGATGGGCGCACAGTACGCGTGCGACGCGTTTAAACCGGAAGCCGTTATAAATCTGGGCGTTGCCGGCGGTCTGAACGACGGCGTGGAAGTGGGCGGAATATACTGCGTGCGCGACGCGGTGCAGTACGACGTCGACCTTACGCAACTCAACGGCGGAGTTATAGGAACGCTCAACAACCGGAACAGCCCGTACATTAAGTTGGCGTTTTCAGACGCCTTCCCCGCAAAAAGGGTGGGAACCGGAGACAGATTCAACGACAGCAAGGACGATTTTTCAACGCTCACCGCCGTGCTCGGCGCGGATCTGAGAGACATGGAGCTCGGCGCAATTGCACAGGTTTGCGAAGAAAACGGCATAAAATGCTACTCGTTCAAAATCGTATCCGACATGGCGGGAAACGGTTCAACTACCGTGCAATATATCGAAAATCTCAATATATGTTTTAAAAATCTTTCGGAAAACCTCGGAAAAATTTTTAAAAGCGCAAATTAGGGTATAAGTTATGAAGCCACTCGGCGGCGGTTGGGACGAATTGCTCGCCCCGCTCTTCAACAGCGAAAACTATAAAAAAATACGCGAATTCCTCATATACGAATATTCGCACTACACCGTGTATCCGGATATGTACGATCTGTACAACTGTTTCAGATACACGCCTTTGAATGAGCTTAAAGCCGTAATATTGGGGCAAGATCCCTATCACGAGCCCAATCAGGCGCACGGGCTCTGCTTTTCGGTCAAAAAAGGCGTTCCTCTTCCCCCTTCGCTCGTGAATATATTCAAGGAAATCGAGAACGATTTGCGCATACGCGAACCGGACTGCGGCGACCTCACGAAATGGGCGCAAAACGGCGTTCTGCTTTTGAACACCACTTTAACCGTGCGCGAACACCTTGCCAATTCGCACTCGAAGTGCGGTTGGGCGTGGTTTACCGACAGCGTTATAAAGCTCATCTCCGAAAACACCCGAAACACCGTGTTCATACTCTGGGGAGGAAACGCGAGGAGCAAAGCCCCGCTCATAGACGCGAGAAAACACCTCGTTCTCCAATGCGCTCACCCCTCTCCCCTTTCCGCGTACAACGGGTTTTTCGGCTGCGGACACTTTTCAAAGACAAATTCTTATCTCGTCTCGCACGGCAAAGAGCCGGTGGATTGGGACCTCAACCCAAAGGATAATATATGAAATACGTAGTAGTTCTCGGCGACGGTATGGCCGACGGAAAAATAGCCGCTCTCGGCGGCAAAACTTGTCTCGAAGCCGCGCGCACGCCCTATCTCGACAAACTCGCCCCGCTTTCGGAAGTGGGGCTGGCAAAGACCGTGCCGCCCGAGCTCAAACCCGGTTCGGACGTTGCGAATATGTCCGTAATGGGCTTTAATCCGAAAAATTTCTATACGGGGCGTTCGCCGCTCGAAGCCGTTTCGATGGGCATAGAGCTTGCGCCCACGGACGTTACTTTGAGATGCAATCTCGTTACGCTTTCCGACGACGAGCCCTATGAAAAAAAGATTATGACCGACTATTCGGCCGGTGAAATAACCACCGCCGAAGCCGAAGAACTGATATCTTTTCTCAAAGAAAAATTCGACGACGGGAAGTATACTTTTTATCCCGGAATTTCATACCGACACTGCCTCGTCGTTAAAAACGGGAAAACGGGGCATATCCTCACTCCTCCACACGACATTTCCGATAAATGCATAGGCGATTGGCTTCCCAAGGGCGAAAACGCCCCTGCTTATTTCGGATTTATGAAAAAGAGCTACGAGCTTTTGAAAAATCATCCCGTCAACTTAAAGAGGATAAGCGAAGGCAAACTGCCGGCGAACAGCATATGGCTCTGGGGAGAGGGCACTAAGCCCGCGCTCGGAAATTTCGAAAAGCTGAGAGGTTTAAAGGGCGGAGTTATTTCCGCGGTGGACCTCGTCAAGGGCATAGGTATTCTCGCCGGAATGAAGCTCATAGAAGTCAAAGGCATAACGGGCGACTACAACACCGATTTCGCCGCAAAAGCGGAAGCCGCGGCGAACGCTCTCACAGACGGCGGCCTCGACTATGTGTATATACACATGGAAGCCCCCGACGAATGCGGACATCACGGCGATTACGCGCACAAGGTCTATTCGATAGAGCAAATAGATTCCGTTGTGGTGAAAACTCTCCTCGATAGGTTTGAAAAAGCTGGCGAAGACTTCGCTATGCTCGTCTGCCCTGACCACCCCACTCCCTGCAACATCAAAACGCACACTTCGGACGCCGTGCCGTATCTTATATATTCCAACGTCGGAAACCTCGGAAACGGCGCAAAACGATACACCGAGAGCGAGGCGCTCAAAACGGGCGAATATATCCCCGAAGGTTACAGACTTATAGAAAAACTCATTTCGGTGAAATAGACGGCAACGGCGGCAAAATGCCGCCGTTGCCTTTTTCTCGTCATACGGGTTTTCCGGCGGATATTCAACCGCTCGCTTTTAAAGAGTTCTTTTGCTTTTTATAGTTTTGATTGGCGGTGTCTATCATGTTCTTATTGGCCGGTTGGGGCTCGTAATAGCCGCGCGAGGACATCTGCGTGAAAAGGCAATACTGGTCTTCCGCAACTCCGAGGAGATTTGCGGAAAAATTTTTTCTTATCGCTTTGGTGCTGCCCTCGAACAGCGCGGTCGTATACAGCGTCATGAGCTGCTTTTCGGATTCGAGCATATCCTGCAACGCGTCCTTTTCGTTCAACGTTACGTCGCTTTTCGTAAGTTTCATCTCTCAGCCTCCTATAAGATTCAAAAGCACGTTGAAGCGCTGTTCGTGTTCATCCGCAATTTTTGTCATGCACTGCGCCAGATCCGCGTCGGTGAGCGTTTTGGAATAGGCGCGCGCTTTTTTGCAGATAAGTCCCTCCGCCGTCAACGCGTCGGAGATGAGTTCGAGTTCCTTTGAAGTTATATCCTGCATAAAAATACCTCCGGCAGAGTTATTGCCGGAGGATATCGTTTTTAAACGCCCGTGTAAATGCCGTCTTTCAGTTTTTGCCGCCGCCGAAGGCCTCGAATATGTCGGCCGCGTTTACGCTGTGCTCTTTTATGATATTGTAATAGGGATCGGAAGAAAAATCGCGCTCTTTGTTGTATTCGCCGCCGAGAGCTTCTATTGCGTATTTGAGTTCCTGATACTCCACGAAAGTTATGCCCTCCTCGTCGATTTTATCGAGCAGATAGGGAAGCGCGCGCTCGTCGGCATAGGCCGCGAGATAGCCCGCATGCATGGGAACGTTTTCGGGATCGCCTCTGAATTCGTTCAAAAGAATATCGAATATCTCGTCTCTTTTAATTACCGAACGCGAGAGAATTTCAAGCATCAATTCCTTTTCCACGCCCTTTTTATAGTTTCCGAGAACGCGCTCGGTTACCGCGTCGGCCTTCTCCTTTATAAGATCGGCGCAACGATTTTTCAGTTCTTCGTCGTAGTCTCCCTCGATAAAATCCATATATGCGGAGAACGCGCGCTCGTCGGAGCCGATAAGATTTATCGCATAATCGCGCTCGTCCTCGGAAGCGCGGAGAAGGGGCAAGAGCCGTTCCTGAAGTTTTCTGTCCTCTATCGCGTTGCAGAGAAATTCCGAGACGGGCACGCCCTTTTTGAGGTGCGCGGAAAGGCACTTTATAAGTTCGTCGTCGGACATCTTCGAATAGTATTCCCGGGGCGTGCAGCCCACGCTCGGAATAAACGTATCGCCGAATTTTTTGTAGAGCGCGGGGATTATGTCCTCCCACTCGCTCTCCTTGTGTTTTCCCGAATTTTCCGAAATGTATCGGGAGAGTTTTTCGTCGAACATACCGTCGAAATCATACAATTTCATATGAGACTCCTGTATTTGGAAAGTTTTCCCTCGTCCACGTCGAAAAACGCGCACAGATTTCCGTCGTTTATGCCCGCTTCGCGCACGCCTGATTCGGCGAAAACGAGCGCAGTGAGGATATCCGTATCATTTAATTTTTCAAGATTTCCGAGGCGTTCCGCCCGACCGTATATCCTCTCGGCGGTGAGATAAAACCTTTCGCCGTGCGCGTTGTCTATTATCGAGAAATGCGAAATAAGCCTCGAACATGCCTCGACGAAACTCTTCCGGCGTTTTCTGCCGACGAAGAGCTTTCTGAACGTTATCCTCTTATAGACGTTGCACACGACGACGCCGAACGCGTTTTCTTCGTTGCGGCGGCCTATCTCCGCGAGCGCGTCTATTTTTATTCTGTCCGCTATAAATGCGTTAAGGAGCGCGTCGCGCAGAAAATCTTCGAAGCGCGCCCTTATCGCCACGTGAACGGCGAGGGCTTTGAGCTCTTCCGACATATGCGCGTCTTCGTCAAAACACCACAAGACGAGGGAAAACACGTCTATTTCCGAAAGCGCCTTGCGAAAATCCGCGGAGTTGAGCTTCATGAGCGCGGAAATGGTCTTTAAC
The DNA here is from genome assembly GCA_947628505.1 of uncultured Clostridia bacterium. Lineage (GTDB taxonomy): Bacteria > Bacillota > Clostridia > Christensenellales > Borkfalkiaceae > Coproplasma. The sequence goes on along the minus strand of CANRAD010000009.1, from coordinate 75,051 downwards.
GAGGACTGCCTTATCTCCTGCGGCAGACGGTAATAATACGGAATTTCCGCCTTTTTGCCCTCTTCTTCGAGTGAGCGGGCAACGGAATAATAATAGCGGGCGGTTACGGCGTCCGGATGGACGGTAAGCAAACTGTCGAAATGGTCGTAACTCTCCCTGACTTTTCCGCAATTGAAAGCGGAAACCGCCTTGAAGAACATCAACGAGAGGTCGTATTTAATGTCGTCGAGCTTGCAGAACAGAGAATACGCCTCTTCGTGCATGGAATTTTCGCAGCATACGGTGGCCGCCTTATAAATCGAATCGTTGTCTTTAAGGTCGAGAGCGATGAGCTTTTTCGCGAGCGCTACCGCCTCGTCCTTTTTGCCGGCCTCCGTTTTTACCGCCGCGAGAGAGACGAGCGCCTGAACGTCGTCCGGACGGGCGGCGAGCACTTTCATGCACTCCGCTTCGGCCTCTTCGGATTTGTCGTCCACGATGAGGCACATCGCCATATAGTTGCGCGCGGACGGCCATTTCGGATTGCCCTCCGCCACTTCGCCGAAGGTATCGTAAGCCTCTTTGAACTTGCCATCAGCCATGAGGGAAATTCCCTTTTGCATAATGTCGCCGACGTCGGCGATTTCGGGCGGCCACGCGAATTTCAACGGATTGTCCTCCACCGTGAGAAAATCCTTTATTATCTGTTCGCGCATTTCCGAATCGACCTCATCCGTTTCAAGCAGAAGTTTGTTGTAATAGTAAGCCGAAAAATGGTCGTTGCCGAGATTCATATAGTCCACGGCGAGCCCTTCGTAACATTCGCCGAGCTCGTCGGACTGCGTTATGTCGAGGTATCTGAACCAATTGTTCACGCTCTTTTCGTACAGCCCGATATCGTCGAATATTTCGGCGTAAAGCATATACGAATCCTCGTCGTTGCCCGAAATCTCGGCGTTTTTGTTGAGCATTTTCAACGCTCTTATATAGTTGTGCTCGTCTACAAGGTCGGCGGCTATGCCTATCAGCCTGTCGCCGCTGAGATCTATACCGACTGTCTTGGACATATCGTCAGTCCCCGGAAAAGAGTTTTTCTATGTCTTTTTCGAAAAAATTATAATCCGTGTTGCAATAGTGGCAATGCACGCTCACTTTGCCCTGTTCTTTTAAAATATCGTACAGCTCCGTTTTCCCGACGGAAAGGAGCACCGCTTCCAGCTTTTTGCGCGAACAGTTGCATTTGTATCTCGGAAACGTGAGATACGCCGAGGGCTCGCCGGACGGGCCGTCTGACGCGAAGTCGCGCATTATGCCGTCGGCGCCGACGTTTCCGATAAGTTCGTCGACGTTCAAAAAAGCCTGCATGCGGTTTTCGGCTTTCAAAGAATTTTCTTCCGAACAGCCGGGCATAAGCTGCATTATAACGCCGCCCGCCGCCTTGCATACGCCGTCTTTTACCTTGACGCGAATGGCGACCGCCGTGGGTATCTGTTCGCTTTGGTGAAAATACTGCATTAAATTTTCGGATACGTCGGGGGCTTTGAGCTCACATACTCCAACAAAGGGGCGGAAAAATCCGTCGTCCTTTATTACGGTCATGGTTCCGCCTTTCAAGCCGCCTTCGGCGCCCTCGATATAGCCGCGGATATTGCCGTTTATATCGCCCGAAACGCTCAAAGTAGCGCTTCCGTCGCCCGATTTTACCGTTATCGACACCGCGCCCTCGGGGCTTTTGAGACAGCCCGCCATATACGCCGTCGCCGTTAAAAATCCGCCCAATATTTCCGCCGAAACGTCGTTCAGACCGTGGATTTTTATGGCGTCCTGCACGAGGGCGGTGGTTTCGAGCACCGAAAGGGATACCTGATTTTCGTAAATAAGCGATTTGTAGAGTTTGTTCATAGCTTCTTGCACAGAAAATTTATTCTTTCGAGTTTGTCGCCGCCGAGGTGGCCCTCCGTTTCGAAGGAAAATCCCGCTTTTACAAGCGCGGCCGCGATATCCTCTTCGGAGTGCGCATACTGCGTCTGACTTTCATCCTCGCGGGCGTATCTGCCGTCCTCGCCGCGGATAAAGACGGTTATATCCATCTCCACCCTGTCGCCGCAAAAACGGTTGCTCCATATATAGCTCACCTTTTCGTCGTCGTCGAAGAATACGTTGTCGCCCAATATGTTTTCAAGTTTATACGGAGTGCTGACGTCGAATATGAACGCGCCTCCCTTTACGAGGCACGCGGCCACTCTTTTGAAACAAGCGGAAAGTTTATCGTGCGGCACGTAATTTATGCAGTCGTTGACGGCGACGACGAATCCGACTTTGCCGGATAATTTTAGTTTGGTTATATCGCCCTCTAAAAATTCCGCGCCGACGCCCTCCGCTCTCGCGAGTATGACGGCTTGGGAGAGCATGCGCGGACTTATGTCTATGCCCTTTACGCGATAGCCCGCCCGCCAGAGCGCGCGGGTAAAATAGCCGTTGCCGCAACCCATATCCAGACCTTCCGCGCCGGCGCCGAGGCGTTTTAATCTCTCAATTAAATACTGCGACCATTGTTCATAGCCGCAGTCTGAGTTCAGATATTCGAATACGCCGCCGAGGGCGGAATACATGGGCTGTTTCATTTCAGAAGGTTATCCGAACTTATCTTCTTTTTCTTGCCCTTCTTGCCTTCTTCGGCCGAAAGCGCCTTTTCGCGTTCGGCAAACATCTTGTTGTATTCGGCGTAAACGGGATCGTCTTTGTGTTCGTTCTCATAAGCCGAAATATCCTTCCCGAGTTCCTCTCTCTCCTTTGCGGCGTTTAAAATCTCGGAACGGGTGAAAGTAAGGCCTATGGCCGTCAACGGAGCGGCCTCGGAAACCGGCATGATGGGCCTTGCTATAAGCTCGCTCTTGCCTGCGGCGAGCAATTCGCGCGCCTGCGCCTTTTCCTCTTCCGCTTTCTCCGCGGCGAGCTCTTTTTCGCTCTTCTTTGCTTTCGCCGCCTCCTGCTGAGCCTTTAAGTTGGGCGTTATGAACATATCGAAAGCCCACTGCGTGAAACTCAACCACGACAAAAGTATAAACGAGAAACCTATGAACACGAATACGATGTACGATATTATCGTGAAGAATCCGCCCATAAGATAAAGCCATACGGGAATGAGCGAGAAGCCCGCCATAAATATCGTCTGAATGGGCGTGCCTATCAAAAGCACCAGAGAATTTTTGAACAGATATCTGAATTTGACTCTGTAACTTACGCCCACGGCGAAAGTCCACGCGGCGTAGATGCCCACAAGCACTATGGCTATGATAATGAATACGTAAGCCGTAACCGCGCCGGCGGTATTTCCGCCCATGGCAAAGGTATAATCTTTCCAATCGCCCACGAGTTTGACGGAAAAGAGCATTGCAAGGAATATCTCCACGGGAAGAAGCGTGTTGAAATATCCGACTCTCACGCCGTGGAAAAAGCTCTTTACGCTGAATTCTCCGTGCGTCTGAATGAGCTTTCTTATGGAGTACGCGGCGCCCGAAATACCAACGGAAGCTATAAATCCGGCGGCTATCAAAAGCGAATAGAACAGCAAATCGGCAGAAAGGGTAAGCCGTTCGGCCAGACCGCGCAAATCGACGTAATGAGGAATATTTATCGTGGCGTTGAACGGATACATATAGCCGAGGCCGGCGATATATGCGCCGCGGAAATAGATTATGACTATGCCCGGAACGAAAGTTATCAGAACGAATATGTTCAGAACGACGAACTTCCAGAAGTTGGTTTTAAAGACTTCCCAAGAATCTCTCCACCGTCCTTTGGGGGCGTATTTTCTTATATAATCGTCGGCAATTTCGTTGCCCTGCATTCCTTTTAAACCGAGAGCCATACAATTTCCCTTGAATAACCAGCTTTTATTTATCTTATAATACCATATCATACCGAATATTTCAATTATTTTGAGAGGAGTAATATAAAATTTCTTTACTTTCGGCGGAAGGTATGTTATTATTTCTCTGCTATTAGAGGAGCGGACGGGCATAAGTACCCGCGGCGGGGAATCCGGGGAGATTCCGAAAATACGCCGCGGCGAAAGGGCGCCTCCGCCGAGATTCGGCTCTTCCCCGCGCCGAGTCGGGCGCACAGGTCAACACCCGTGCGACTGGCACTTTTACGAAGTGTTGCGCTAATCGCTTTTATTTTTAAGAGCTGACGGCAACGCGACGCGTTGCCGCTCGTTTCTTATTGCGAGGTCATCGATGAAAAAGTTTAACGTTGGAGTTATAGGCGCTACGGGAATGGTCGGGCAGAGATTTTTATGTCTGCTCGAAAATCACCCGCAATTCAATGTCGCGGTTCTCGCGGCTTCGGCAAATTCCGCCGGAAAAAAATACAAAGACGCGGTAAAACTCTGGCAACTCTCCTCTCCCATGCCCGAAAAGTTCAAGGACAAAGTCGTTCTCGACGCCGAAGCCGATATGGATAAGATAGTGGCCGAGACTGACTTTTGTTTCTGCGCCGTGAATATGCCGAAGGACAAAATCAAGGCGCTCGAAGAGGCATACGCAAGGGCGGAATGTCCGATAGTTTCGAATAATTCCGCGCATAGATTTACTCCCGACGTGCCGATGGTAATTCCGGAAATCAACTCCGGACATCTCGAAGTTATCGGATCCCAGAGAAAGCGCCTCAAAACCAAGCGCGGTTTTATCGCCGTAAAATCCAATTGTTCCCTTCAATCTTACGTGCCTCTTCTGCATCCGCTCAGACAATTCGGCATAAAAGAGGTTGCCGTGTGCACCTATCAGGCGATATCGGGAGCCGGCAAAACTTTTCAGACGATGCCCGAAATATGCGACAACGTCATTCCGTATATAGGCGGCGAGGAAGAAAAGAGTGAAAAGGAACCTCTCAAAATATGGGGCGAAGTCAAAAACGGCGGAATAGTTCCCGCAAATTCGCCCGCAATAACGGCGCAATGTCTGAGAGTGCCCGTATCGGACGGGCATACCGCCGCCGTATTCGTGAAATTCGACAAAAAGCCGACGAAAGAAGAAATTCTCAAAGCGTGGGACGAATATTCGGGCGAGCCGCAAGCGCTCCGCCTACCCTCCGCGCCCGAGAAATTCATACGCTATTTCGAAGAGGACAACCGTCCTCAACCCGCTCTCGACAGAAACGAGGGCAACGGTATGACGGTCTGCGCCGGGAGGCTCAGAGAAGATTCGGTTTACGACTATAAGTTCATAGGTCTCTCCCACAATACTCTTCGCGGAGCCGCCGGGGGAGCCGTGCTGCTCGCGGAACTGCTCGCGGCTAAGGGCTATTTCGACTGATTAACAACATGCCGCACAAGGGCATAAAATGATACGGATAAACTAAAAAGGCGCGCGCCCGCGCGTAAAGGGTTAATTATGACAGGTTTTTGCAACGGAATTATAACTGCTCTCGCAACTCCTTTTTCCGAAGAAGGCGTCAATCTCGAAGAGTTCGGCAGAATGATTGAATATCAGATTGCCGGCGGAACGGACGGCGTTGTGGTCCTCGGAACTACGGGAGAGCCCGCAACCATGACCGAAGAAGAAAAGGAAAGCGTTATCCGCTATGCGGTGGAACACTTCAAAGGTCGGATAAAATTAATAGTAGGCACGGGCAGCAACGACACGAAAAAGGCCGTGGCCGCAAGCGTAAAAGCCGAAAAACTCGGCGCGGACGGCGTGCTCGTGGTTACGCCTTATTACAATAAGTGCACACAGGAAGGGCTGTATTGTTACTATAAGGCCGTCTGCGACGCCGTACATATACCCGTTATAGCCTATAACGTCCCCTCGCGAACGGCCGTGAACATTTTGCCGGAAACCGCGGAGAGGCTCGCCGATATCCCCAACATGGCCGGAATTAAAGAGGCGAGCGGAAATATGGCGCAAGTCGTGGAGACGATGAGACGGATACGCGGAAAACTCGACCTCTACTCGGGCGAGGACTTCCTCAATCTTCCCATGCTCGCGATAGGCGGAGCCGGACTGATATCGGTTACCTCAAACATCGCGCCCGCGCTCGTCAAGAAGATGTATTCCCTCGTCAAGGAATTCAGACTTGACGAGGCAAACGAAGTTCAGGACTTTCTGCTGCCCTTGGAGGACGCCTGCTTTTTGGAGGTAAACCCCATTCCCGTAAAGGCGGCGTACAATATGCTCGGCTTCAACGCCGGAACGCCGCGTTCTCCCCTCACGGAACTTTCCGACGACAATAAGCTCAAACTGAAAAAGGAAATGCAAAGGGCGGGGCTCATAAAATGATTAAAGCGCTTATACTCGGCATAAACGGAAAAATGGGCGCGAACGTGCGCGAAATCATAGCCGCCGACAATGAAATCGAGGCGGCTTGCGGCGTGGATATGTCGGCGGGCGAGATATGCGGAATACCCGTATATTCCTCTTTCGACGACGTTAAGGAAAAAGTTGACGTCATCATAGACTTTTCGTCGCCGGCGGCGCTCGAAAAGGAACTCGTATGGGCGCAAAAAAACGGCGCAGCCGTCGTGATAGCGGCCACCGGCTATTCTCAAAAACAGCTCGAACTCATAGACGCGTATTCCTCCCGCCTTCCCGTGTTCAAAACGGCTAACTTTTCGCTCGGCATAAATCTTCTCGTCGACCTCGTGAAGAGCGCGGCGGAGACGCTCGGGGAGAGTTTCGATATCGAAATAATAGAAAAACATCACCGTCTCAAAGCCGACGCGCCCTCCGGCACGGCGCTCATGCTTGCCGAAAGCGCGAACTCGGCGTTCGGCAAAGACAAGGAATACGTTTACGGCCGCGAGGGCAACACCGGCAAACGCGGCGCGGAAATAGGCTTGCACGCCGTGCGCGGCGGCACGATTGTCGGCGAGCACGAAGTCATCTTCGCCGGCGAGGACGAGATAATAACGCTGTCTCACTCGGCGCGCTCCAAAAAGGTATTCGCGGCCGGAGCGGTTAAAGCGGCGAAATGGATATGCGGAAAGCCTGCCGGCAAATACGATATGAAGGATTTGCTCGCAAAACTCGGATAATTCAAAGCGGAAAGCCCGCGGGACTTTGAAGTCCCGCGGGCTCTTTTTACGCGCTGTTTATGCGCACTGCGTCATTTTATTACGGCGAGCTCTTTCAAAGCGCGCGTATACGCTATATATTTTTCGTTTACGGTGAGGTCGCCGTCGGCCACGGCGACGGCCGTAAATTCAAGTCCTTTGCTTTCGTATACCGTAAGCAGATTTATTCTGCTTTTGGAAATTCTGCCCGTCTTTCCGGGGAGATTATAGCTCTTTCTCGAATACGTCTCAATGTTCTTTTCGGAACATATCAGCGCTTTCAAGCCGTTTTTGGAGGACAGCCAACCCGTTACGGCGCGCTTTTCCACTCTCTCCACTTTGCCGCCGCAAAGGCCTATCGATTTCATCTCTATTCCGAGATGTTCGGAGACATAATCGACTATTTCGTTGGTGTTGCGGTAATTTAAGTTGAGGTCGTAAATTTTCAGTCCCAGAACGCTCCAATCGGTTATTCCGCGGAAGGACGTCATATTCTGTTTGAGGTCTCCGAAAACGTTGAATGCCGCTCTGTCGTTCACCTTTCGCAATACCGAATACTCCGCGAAAGAGACGTCCTGACCTTCGTCCACGAATATAAACGAGAACTTGGGTGAAAGATTGTAGCCGAGTTCGCATAGAATCAGACAAAGGGCGAACGCGTCGCACCGGCAAAGCGGTTTTACGGGCATAGAGAGCCTGTTCTTCGCCTTTCTGACTATATCTCTGAAAAAGAACCTCAACACGTCGGTGGTGTTTTCGCATCTGCCTATGGAAACGAGATAGTCCTCGCTTCTCAACACGTCCGCAAAATCGTATAAAACGCCGAAAGCCTCGCATATTTCGTTTACGCAACGCGCTATATCGTCGGCCTCGCGTTTAAGAAATTCGCGTTTTTCTATACCCTCGGCATAGGTGTACGCCTCGCCGTCGGAAGTTTTCATTCTGTAACGTTTGAGGTCGGTTATCTCTTTATCCGCGGCCGTTTTCAGTTCGCCGAGATCGCGCACTGCCGTAAGACATATCTTTTCGGAATAGCGCCTCAGATATCTCACCGATCTGTAAAACGACAAGAACTGCCGATAAAAGAACGCGTAATCGCCCATTCTCGCGTCGTTCGCGACGAGTTCCAAAAACTCGCGCACGTCCAGCACGCAATTGAACATATATCTGAACTGTTTTGTGTAATACAGCCCGCCGTCCGGCTTTTCCTTTATCTCGCCGAGCACGCAACGCCTTACGCGCACGCCGGCGTTCTTTATCTTTTCGTATAAGGCGATCTGCCTCTCCGCGGCGGCGACAACTCCTCCCACCGTTTCGGCGCAGTCCGACGAAGCGAACATTCCGAACACCCCGTCGTAAATCTTGCCGAGGCGTTTTTTTACGTCCGACACGAATTTATCCGAATATATATACGAGGAATACTCCCCGTTCACCGGCATGTTCCAATCGAATTTATCGGCGATATCCACGCCCACAGACGACAGCATGGACATAAAGTAGTTATCGAGCGTGCTCGTTCTGACTTTTTCGAGTTCGAGCACGGCCGAAAGCTCGTCGATAAACGCGTTGAAAGAATCCGAGGGCGTTATGACGAGCACGTCGGAAGGTTTGACGCCCTCGTTGTTGTACATTATATAGGAAAGGCGGTGCAGCATTATCATGGTTTTGCCGCTGCCGGCAACGCCCTGCAACACGAATTCGTCGCGCTCGGGAAGGGTTATTATCTCGTACTGCTTTTCCTGTATGGTCTCGATTATATCGGTTATCTCTTCTTTTTCTTTGCGGCTTTTGAGAATTTCCTTTAAATAAGGATCGAACACGAGCTCTTCGTCCCTGCCGCCTATTTCCTCCGGCGTAAGATAATCCGAAAGCGAAAGATATTCGTTTTTTATATCCAACACTTTGCCGTTCATCGTGCGCAGAGCGCGGCGAAGAACAAGTTTATAGTCGTATTTGTTTATCGAAAACGCCGTCCGGCTCTTCTGATAATATTTTCTTGCGAGCGGCGCGCGCCAATCGAGGATTTCCAACCCCGCGTCGCCTTTTTTGCCTATATAATAGCTGTTGTAGCCCTCTTCGGGATCGGTGAGGTCCATTCTCGCGAAATACGGTTCGGCGAAAAACGGCTTATATCCGTCCATTTTCTTTTTTGCGACGGAGATTTCGGCGTTGATTCCGAGAACGCGGCGGTATTTTTCCGCGTCGTAATCGTCGGCGTTCGTGAGCTCTTCCCTCTCCGCGCGCAACGCGGCTATGCGTTTTTTGAGCGCGCTTATATACAGCGCTTTGAGCATCGACATCACCGCGCTTATTCGCTTGTTCTCGTATTCCCGCTGCTTATCGCCGTCAAGCAAATCGAGAAAATACTGCTTATCGGGATTCTTGTGCGGGTCTATAAAATTTCTGAGCGATTTCAAATCCCACATTTTTGCCTCTTATCGATTTATTTTAACACGCGCGCGGGAAAAAATCAAGAGGGGATTTCAAAATAGACGCGCCGCGACAAAAAACGTCGCGGCGCGTCTTGAAACTTTAAAATCAATCCCGGAAGTCTTCGTTCGGGCTTTCGGACTTTTCGGCCGATACGCGCTTCTTCGCGGGGAAAAGCCATTTGAAAATCTGTCTGACGAGCGGCTGTATGAAGAACAACTGCGACAACAGCGCAAAGGGAAAATTGAAGCATACGAGTTTAAGCCAATTGGCAAGAAGGGTTAAAAAGTTAAATTCTGCGAATTGATAGGGATAATATATGCACGCGGCGATAAAGCTCATCGAAGGGCACATAATCGCGACGGTGGCGCATATTATCGCACATTCATAGAGCACGGGATGAGTTTTTCCCCTTTCGAACACCCTTGCGGCAAGCCTGACGGAAAGCGGCGAGCCGAGGCACATTTCAAGCGTGTACGCGAAGGCAAATTCTATTAAAATTATGCCCCACACCGGCAAAAAAGCGCCGAACGACATAACGCCTCCCTGCGCGTTTATCGCCGCGACGTCCAAGCCGTTTACGACATACAGACTGAAAAAAACAAATGCGTGCACTGTTATGACGACGGTTATAAACGCAAAAAGCGCGTGTTTCAAAAAATATCCGAGTTTGACGTTTTTCATGTTTTTCTCCTTATAAGGCGCAAAAAAACACAAGCGGGTAAATCGTCTGCGTTCCGTAATCAGATTTACGCTTCCCCTCGGGGAGCCACTTGTGTCGTTGCTTTTTATTCGGTTTTGATTTTATTTTATTCCCACTCTATGGTAGCGGGAGGTTTCGAAGTTATATCGTAGACTATGCGGTTTACGTGCTTCACTTCGTTGACTATGCGGTTGGAGACGGTTGCGAGAACGTCGTAAGGTATCCTCGCCCAATCGGCCGTCATCGCGTCGAGCGAAGTTACCGCGCGAATGGCCACAACGTTTTCGTAAGTGCGGAAATCGCCCTGAACGCCCACCGTCTTACTGTTGGTTATCACGGTGAAGTACTGCCAGATTTCCCCGTCGAGCCCGGCTTTCGCTATTTCGTCGCGCAGGATATAGTCGCTGTCGCGAAGGGTTTCGAGTTTTTCCTCGGTTACTTCGCCCATTATCCTTATCGCAAGCCCGGGGCCGGGGAAAGGCTGGCGCATGACAACGCTTTTGGGCAGTCCCAGCTCGAAGCCCACCTTTCTCACCTCGTCCTTGAACAGATCGCGAAGGGGCTCTATTATCTCCTTGAAATCAACTACGGAGGGAAGTCCGCCCACGTTGTGATGGCTCTTTATGACGGCGGATTTGCCTTTGCCGCTCTCGATTACGTCGGGATAAATAGTGCCCTGAACGAGAAAATCGACTTTGCCTATCTTTTTGCTCTCGGCTTCGAAAGCGCGGATAAACTCCTCGCCTATTATTTTGCGCTTCGTCTCGGGATCGGTTACGCCTTTGAGCTTCGAAAGGAATACTGCGCTCGCGTCCGCCTTTATGAGGTTCATTTTGAGGCCGTCGCGAAATACCGACATCACCTCTTCCGCCTCGTACTTGCGCAAGAGGCCGTGGTCGACGAATACGCACGTCAATCTGTTGCCCACGGCTTTATGTATGAGCGTTGCCGCAACGGCGGAATCTACGCCGCCCGACATTGCGCAGAGCACTTTTTTATCGCCTATCTTCGCTTTAAGCTCGGCAATCTTGTTCGAGACGAAATTCGACATCGTCCAATCGCCCGTTGCGCCGCAGACGTTATACAAAAAGTTTTTGAGTATCTGCATTCCGTACTGCGTGTGATTTACTTCCGGGTGAAACTGAACGCCGTATATGCCTTTTTCGGCGTTGCCGAACGCCGCATAGGGGCAATTTTCGCTTTCGGCTATTTTTACGAAGCCCTCGGGGAGCTTTACTATTCTGTCGGTATGGCTCATCCAGCTCACCGCCTTTTCGGGCAAGCCCTCGGTAAGCGGCGACGGCGAATACGTTACCTCCGCTTTGCCGTATTCGGAAGTTGTTGCGCTCTCCACTTTCCCGCCGAGGAGATGAGCCGTCAACTGACAGCCGTAACATATGCCGAGCACGGGTATGCCCAACGTAAACACCTCTTTATCGATGCGGGGGCTGTCCTTTTCGTACACGCTGTTGGGCCCGCCAGTGAATATTATGCCTATGGGATTGTATTCGCGGATTTTTCCGACGGACATATCCGAAGGCAAAAGGTCGCAGAACACGCCGAGTTCGCGGACGCGCCTTGCTATTAATTGATTATATTGTCCTCCGAAGTCGAGAACAAGCACTTTCTGATGTTGCATATATTTTTCCTTTTAAAGACGAACGCCGGGCTTATGCGCCGAACATACAAGAGGGCGCCCTTGCGAGCGCCTCCCGCGCGGCGTATGCGCCGCTTACGCTTTGGGTGAATAGTTGGGAGCTTCTTTGGTGATGGAGATATCGTGGGGATGGCTCTCCGCGAGAGAAGCCGCCGTCATCTTTACGAATCTGCCGTTCTTTCTGAGTTCCTCGATGGTGCCGTTGCCCGTATATCCCATGCCCGCGCGCAGACCGCCCATGAGCTGGAAAATCGTATCGGCAAGCAAGCCGCGATAGGGAACTCTGCCCTCGACGCCTTCGGGAACGAATTTCTTGGCGTCCGTCTGGAAGTATCTCTCCTTGCCGCCCTTGGCCATTGCGGGAAGGGAGCCCATTCCGCGATAGCTCTTAAAACTTCTGCCCTGATATATTTCGAGCTCTCCGGGGCTCTCCGCGGTGCCCGCGAACAGCGAACCTATCATAACGGCGGAACCTCCCGCGGCTATTGCCTTGACTATGTCGCCCGAATACTTTATGCCGCCGTCCGCAATTACGCGTTTGCCGTACTTATCCGCCTCTTCCGCGCAATCCATAACGGCCGTGAGTTGGGGCATGCCTATGCCCGCGACTATTCTCGTGGTGCAAATCGAGCCGGGGCCTATGCCGACTTTCACAACGTCGGCGCCCGCTTCTATGAGGTCGCGAGTGGCCTCCGCCGTTACCACGTTGCCAGCGACGAGCGGCAAACCGGGGTAAGCCTTTTTGACTTTTGCCACCGCGTTCACTATTCCCTTGGAATGTCCGTGCGCGGAATCGAGAACGACTATATCGACTTTCGATTTTACAAGTTCGGCGACTCTTTCGAGGACGTCGGGAGAGGCGCCTATGGCCGCGCCCGCCAGAAGTCTGCCGTTTTTGTCGCGCGCGCTGTTGGGATATTGAATGGATTTTTCTATATCCTTTATGGTTATAAGACCTTTCAGATAGCCGTCTTTATCGACTATGGGAAGTTTTTCTATTCTGTGTTTACCGAGGATTTTCTGCGCCTCTTCGAGGGAAGTTCCCTCCGGAGCCGTTACGAGGTTATTCTTCGTCATGACGTTCGCGATGGGCTGAGCGAAATCGGTTTCAAAGCGCAAATCGCGGTTTGTAAGTATGCCGACGAGCTTGCCGTCCCTCGTTATGGGCACGCCGCTTATCTTGTATTTCGCCATGAGATCGCATGCGGCGGATACGGGCTGTTCCGGCGTCAGATGGAAGGGATCGGTTATTACGCCGTGCTCGCTTCTCTTGACTTTATCGACCTGCAAAGCCTGCTCCTCGATGGGCATGTTTTTATGTATTATTCCTATGCCGCCCTCGCGCGCCATGGCTATTGCGAGTTTGCTCTCGGTTACGGTGTCCATTGCCGCGCTTATAAGGGGAATATTGAGATTTATTCCCTTGCAGAGCGTTGTCCTGAGATCTACCGTCGCCGGCAGAACGTCGCTCGCCGCCGGAATAAGCAACACGTCGTCGAACGTCAATGCTTCCTTTACAATTTTGTTACTCATATTTAAGCTCCTGAAAGTAGATTGTTCAAAACGTTTATAACTTTTCCGAAATATTCTTCTTCGGACGTAAGCGGGGTGTAGGTGTTGACCGTATCGAGGAGTTTGCGCGCCGTTTCGGCGTCCTTTTTCTGCGCGACGCGAACGGCGAGAAGCGCCACCGAATTGTTTATGGGAAATCCCTCGATTCCGTTCATTCCCTCCACGGCGCAATCCAAGGCCGCGTCCTTATCCCCTTTGTTGTATTTGGATTTTGCTATGTTGCCGTATACAAACTGCCTGTACATCGATTCGGGAGACGAGCCGTTGTCTCTTGAAACGCAGTAGCTCTTGAATCCCGAATGTCCGACGAGTTTCTCTCCGAAACTTATAATGTTGTCGTCGTTGCCGCAATAGATGCTGTCGTCCACGCAGCGGGCGAGATCGGAGACGTCGCCCGTATACGTATATCTCAGACTCGCGTATCCCGTTGCGAAAGAATAGTTGCCGACGTTTTCGAAAAACGTAGCCATATGCTGAGGAAAGCCGAGGCTGGCCACGCCGAACGCCAAAAGCAACGCTATCAAAAGCGCAAGAAAGGTTTTCAACGCAGTTTTCAAGACGATATTTTTCAAAATCCGGCACCTTAAAGCGTTATAAGAAAATTTATACTATTTTATCATAGCGCCCGAAAAAATGCAACTAAAATGTATAAAATAATATTCATATTGTTCTTTGCGGCGAATATATTTGTTGTATGAAAAAGTTTGCGATTACGGCGATATGCGCCGCGTTGATACTGCCCGCTCTGGCGGGTTGCGCGAAAAAATCCGTCGATTACTATGATTTCGTCTCCGAAAAGCGAACGGAAATATACATCTACGAGGACGACACCGTCAACATAACCGTCTATTGTTCGGAAAAAGAACAGCCATATTCCGCCGACGGTTTCCCCGGCGAAAAGTGCGCTCTGGCGGAAATTTTCGTGGAGCTTGCACAAAATCCCACGGAGCTATGTGTGCAAACCTGCGGCTACGGCGGAGAAATGAATTATCAATCGGTGAACGGCAATTATTATCTGAGTTTCACCGCCGAAGCGTTTTCCTCGGACGGCATAGACGTGGAGCTGACCGCCGACGACAAAAAGACTTCATACCGCGCTCTGAACGTGGCCGACGGAAACATTATCGACTGCAAAACCGCCCTGAGATGCGCGGCGGAATACGACAAGGAGCTGTTCGCCTCGCTGACAGACGGGGAAAATTTCAAGGCCGAGATATATATCCGCCTGCTGTACGACGACGGCTGTTATTACTACGTGGGCGTATGCGACAGAAACTCCAACCTCTCCTCGTATCTTCTCGACGGCGAGGACGGCAAAGTTCTGACTTCCAAAAAGACAAAACTCAACTGAAAACGCGGCGCGTGAAGCGCCGCGTTTTTCAAAGCAATTTCTCGAATGCGACGCGCGCGGTGTTGTCGCGCGCGGTGTAGACTATTCCGCATTCCGTGAAGCCCTGCTCCCTTAAAAGGTTGAGCATGGGCTTGTTTTTTTCGTGGGTGTCCATTCGTATGCTGCCTCTGCCGCGGGCGGCCGCGAGCTCGGGCGCGGCGACGTTTATTATATATTTCGCGGCGCCGCTTCCGCGGAATTTTTCGGCCACGGCAAGTCTGTGCACGGCAAGATAATTGCCGGACGTAAGCCATTTGCCCTCTATTTCATCGTAATTGCCCTCGTGATTTACCACCGAAAACGCCGCGGCCATCTCGCCTTCGCAGAACACGGCGTAAATTATTCCGCCGAGTATTCCGCCGCGAAGATCGGTTCTGTCCGGAAATCCCCTGGCCCACTGCGGATTTCCGTTGGCCTCCATGTATGCCTGCGCGCCGGCGTAAATATCCGCTATTTCGTCCAATTGCGCGCCCGTGGCGCAACGATAAACAAATTGCATAAATTTCACTTCCCGAAATATTCTATTATGATGGTATTCTGGACGTACAGATATTCGTCCTTTATCCTAAGACGGTCCGGCAAAACGTCCATATAAGGGCGCGTTTTTTCTATTGCGTCCGCATATTTGACGGCGAAATCGCCGCCGAAGCGCGCCGTGTAGTCCGCGTAATCTATGCCTGCGGTCGTCCTGAGCGCGAGCATTATGTACTCCTCTTCCTCCGTCTCTTTATCCGTTTCTTCGCTGTCTATAACCGCAAAGTGTCCCGAGAGAATGCACTTGAAATATTCGTCCAAATCGAAGGTGTTCGTAAACCGCAGTTTGCCTATGCACGAAGAGGCGGAAACGCCGAGGCCTATGTATTCTCCGCGCCTCCAATAATTCAGATTGTGCCTGCTCTCTCTGCCCTTTTTGGCAAAGTTGGAGACCTCGTATCTCGCAAATCCGAGTTCCGCAAGTTTCTTTACGCCCGCGGCGTACATTTCCGCGACCTCGTCGCCGTCCGGCAACTCGCCGTTCAGATAGTCCGTGTATATCGGCGTGCCGTCTTCCGGCGTCAACGCATACATCGAAATATGGCTCGCCCCGAACGCCGCGGCGACCTCTATTGTCTTTAAAACGTCGTCCGGCGTCTGGCCTTTCAGACCTATCATCACGTCGACGTTGAAATTTCTGCCTTTGAGAAGTTTTGCGCAAGTTACGAATTGGTTGAGCGTGTGCGTTCTTCCGAGTTCGGAGAGCTGACTGTCTATCGCCGATTGCAGACCGACCGAAAAGCGGTTTATTCCGCAACGGAGATACATGTCTATCTTGCGCGCGCTCACTGTGCCGGGGTTCATCTCGATGGTTATTTCGGCGTTTTCGGAAAGGTTGAAATGTTTTTTCGCCGCCGCCACGAGCATGGCTATATAGTTTTCGTCGACGACGGACGGCGTGCCGCCGCCGATATAGAGTGTGTCGAACGAGTAATTTTTCAACTGCTCGCCGCGCATCGCCATTTCGCGGTATACGCACGCCATATAGCTCTCGGCAAAGCACAATTTATCGGGGAAAGATGTGAAATCGCAATAACGGCACTTCGATTTGCAAAAGGGAATATGTACGTATATTCCTGCCATTTATTCTCCCTCCCAACGGTATTTTTTCATGTCTATGCGGCCGTCTGCTCCGAACACGACGCCCTCGCTCTCCAAAAGCGCCCTCTGAACGCCCGGCCCTCCGAAAGCGAAACCCGGGCTGACGCTGCCGTCGGAAAAAACCACCCTGTGGCAAGGTATGACGCCCGGTTCCGGATTGGAATGTAACGCCCAGCCGACCTGCCGCGAAGCCCTCGGAGAGCCGCAGCGCGCGGCCACTTCGCCGTAGGAGAGCACTTTGCCGCGGGGTATTGTTCTGACCGTCTTGTAAACTTCGGCAAAAAATCCCATATCAATCCTTGTTCGTCTTTAAAATCTGCATGAAAACTTCGCTCGGAACGTCGACGTTGCCTATTCTTCTCATGCGCTTTTTGCCCTCTTTCTGTTTTTCGAGCAATTTTTTCTTTCGGGTTATGTCTCCGCCGTAGCACTTGGCGAGCACGTCTTTTCTCATTGCCTTTACCGTTTCGCGGGCGATTATCTTGCCGCCTATCGCCGCCTGCACCGGTACTTCGAACAGTTGGCGGGGAATGGCTTCCTTTAAATTTTCGCACAGCGTTCTTCCGCGCGGATAGGCGCTGTCCTCGTGCACTATCATGGAGAGCGCGTCGCACACCTCGCCGTTCAAAAGGATATCGAGCTTCACGAGCTTGCTCTTTTCGTAGCCTATGAGCTCGTAATCGAAGCTCGCATAACCGCGCGTGCGCGATTTGACCGAATCGAAAAAGTCGAAAATTATCTCGTTCAAAGGCAGTTTGTATTCCAGACGCACGCGGCTTTTGTCGAGGTACGTCATTTGCAGAAACGTTCCCCTCTTTTCGCGGCACAAATCCATTATCTGCCCGAGATAGTCGGGAGGGGAATATATATCGCACTTTACTATGGGCTCTTCCATATGCTCCGTCTCCGAAGCCGACGGCAGATGCGACGGGTTGTCGACGAACATCTCCGTTCCGTCCGTCTTTATCACTTTATAGCTTACCGAAGGCGCGGTGGTTATGATGTCCAGCCCGAATTCGCGCTCCAAACGCTCCTGAATTATCTCCATGTGCAGAAGTCCCAGAAATCCGCAGCGGAAGCCGAAGCCGAGCGCCTGAGACGTATCCGCCTCGAATATCAGAGAAGCGTCGTTCAATTGCAACTTCAAAAGCGCGTCTTTGAGGTCGCCGAATTTACTGCCGTCGAGCGGATATATCCCGCAAAAAACCACGCTCTGAACTTTTTTGTAGCCGGGGAGAGACTCCGCGGCGGGGTTGTCGGCGCCGGTGAGCGTATCGCCGACGGCGACGTCCTGAATAGACTTTATCGAAGCGGCGACATAGCCGACTTCGCCCGCGGACAAGCCGCTCTTCGGCAATAGCCCCGGGGCGAACACTCCCGTTTCCACCACTTCGTATATCTTGTCGGAGCGGAAAGTTTTTATCCTGTCGCCCGGCGCAACGGCGCCCTCTTTTATGCGGACGAATAAAATTACGCCCTTATAGTTATCGTAATAGCTGTCGAATATGAGCGCCTTCAAGGGGGCGTTCTCATCGCCCGACGGCGCCGGAAAATATTTTATGGCGTCTTCGAGCACTTCGCGGATATTTATGCCCTCTTTCGCGGAGATGAGCGGAGCATACGAAGCGTCAAGGCCTATGACTTCCTCTATCTCCTTTTTCGCCTCTTCGGGGCGGGCGCTCGCTAGATCTATCTTGTTTATCACCGGAAGAATTTCGAGGTTGTTTTCGATTGCGAGATATACGTTGGCGAGAGTCTGCGCCTCGACGCCCTGCGTTGCATCGACGACGAGTATCGCGCCTTCGCACGCCGCCAGAGAACGGGAAACTTCGTATGTGAAGTCGACATGCCCCGGGGTGTCTATGAGATTGAATTCGTATTCTTCGCCGTCGAGAGCTTTATAGAACATCCGCACCGGCGCAAGTTTTATGGTTATGCCGCGTTCGCGCTCGATATCCATTGAATCGAGGAGCTGTTCCTCCATATCGCGCTCGGAAACCTGCCCCGTGCTCTCCATAAGCCTGTCCGCAAGAGTGCTCTTCCCGTGGTCTATATGCGCTATTATACAGAAATTCCTTATGTTCTTTTTATCCATGCTTCAATTATATAAAACAGCGCGGATTTTTGCAAGAAAAATCCGCGCGCATTATCTCAAAATATCCGAAGAATATATCCTCATATTTTCTCAATCTTCCGAGACGACGTCTTCCTCGACGGTTGCGAGCCTTTCGAGCATCTCGTCGTCGGACAAAATCGCGCCGCCGCCTATCACCGCCGCAAGGCCGGACTCTTCCGGCATGTTTACGGGTATCTGCAACTTTTCGCCGATATATTCGGGAAGCCCGTCGAGTTTCATCATTCCGCCGGAAAGATAAATACCGCCGCGCATGACGCCCGAGGCGACCTCCGCCGGAAGTTTTGAAAGGACTATGCGCACATATTCCAGAATTTTATCCACGCAAGCGGTTATTATCTTATATATCCTGCCCGAATTGACGGATACGGAAGCCGGCGCGCCGGAGGAAACTTCCCTGCCGTCGGCGACGGTCATCTTGTTGTCGTCGCGCAAAAGACTGCCCACCGTTTTTTTGACGCGTTCGGCGGTAAGCGCGCCCATTTTGAAATTCGCGTTCTCCGCAAAATCGTCTATAATACGCACGTCTATGTTCCCGCCGCCCAAATTTATGCTCAGTCCGGAAATTATTCCGTCCTTGGAGAGCGCGGCCATGTTCGTTACGGTATGGCCTATGTCGAGAGAAAACATCGGCGTGCTCTCGTTTATCGCAACGTTATGTCCCAGCACGGCGGCGAACGGCACGAGGGTGAAATACGCCATCTCTATGCCGCATTCGTCGGCAAGGCGTTTATATTTGAGTTTGCTCTCCCTCTTAATCCCGCACGGCACTATGAACATCACTTCCGTGTGGCGCGCCTTGCGCCTTGTTATCTCTATCTTCGAGAGAAAGTATTCGAGGAGACACGCGGCGAGCGCCTCGTGAACTATCTCTCCTTCGGACACGGGATAAACTATATGCGTGTTTACCGCCGACCTTCCCGAAAGCGCGCGCGCCTTATCGCCGCACGCCTTTACCTCGATACGCTTTTCGCCGCGCTCTTCGTATTCCTCCACCGCAATGCAAGTGGCTTCCGTAAGGACGACGCCGCAACCGGGCATATATATTTTCGTCGTGCTCGAACCGAGATCAATTGCTATTCTTTTCATTCGTCAAGACTCACTTTTTCAAGTAATTTTTTCGTAAGCGTTACGGGCAGTCCCACCACGTTTGTATAACTGCCGAAATACTCTTTTACAAGGCCTCCGTCCTGTATGCCGTAACTTCCGGCCTTGTCGAGCGGGGAACCGCCGTCAACGTAAATTCTTATAAATTCGTCCGAGAGCACGTTGAAACGCACTTCGGTTTTATCGAATTCGCACGCTTTTTTGTATTTGTTGCGCACGCACACCGCCGTTATGACGAAATGCGTTTTGCCGGAAAGCATTTTCAGAGTGCGCGTCGCGTCGTCGCGGTCTGCGGGTTTGCCGAGCGTTTCGCCGTTGAACGCGACGACGGTGTCGCAGCCTATTACCGTGCAGTCCGGACGCTTTGCAAACACTTCGTCGCACTTTCTCTCCGCGAGAGCGCAAGCCATCTGTTCGGGGAAAAGGGATATGTTCACCTCTTCTCCGCTCTCGGCGGGCACTATTTCGAATTCGGGAAGAATTTGTTTCAATAACTCTCTGCGCCTCGGCGAGGCGCTCGCAAGCACGTAATTCATATAAAGCTATAAATGCCGCCCGTTTTATGGACGGCATTTTTATTAAAGTATTTCGAGGTTTTTGTGGAATGATTTTCTGAACTCGGCGCTCGCTGTCATGGCGTTGCGTATTTCGAGAGAAGCGTCGCCGTCCATTTCCGTTTTCATTATGACCGAATCGCCCAATATATCGCAATTTATCGATTTTATCGAGCCCGAATCGGACCTGTCGAGGCTCTCGGCTATCCTGAGCATCACCCCGAGCTTTTTGACGATTTCGAGATCTTCGTCCGAAACGAGGTCGCGATATCTCGCCCAATCATAGGGGTTTATGTCCTCCTTTTTATGGCAACAAGCCGTGAACGCCGCAAGCACTATGTCCCTGTGCGAAACGCCGTACAGCGTGGAATTGAGAATCATATACCAGCTGTGGCGCTGATGATTGTAATACTTTATGCGCATGCCGCAATCGTGAAGCATTGCCGCAACTTTGAGCACTCTCAAATACTGACGGGGGAATTTATGCAGAACGCGAAGCTGTTTGAAGAGCTGTATGCTCAGATTTACCACGTGTTCCACATGCTTTTCATCGCAATCGTAATACTTTACGAGCGTGGTAAGCGAATAATTCAGAACGTCGGCTATGGGCTTTTCGAGCGTCATGGGGAGAGCCTGATTGAACATTATGCCCTCTCTCAGTCCGGCGCCGGAAAGCGTGAAATTATCGATGTTGAAATAGTCCGTAAACGACTTGATTACGGCGAGCGCGGCGGGAAGAATGTCCGCGCGCTCGGCGGAGAGCCCCTTTATCTTCTTCTTTTTATCGAGGTCAAGCACCTTTATCATATCGTAAATGGGTGTGAAATCCTCTACGAGCATATTGTAATTGTGCACGGTATCCAAGGGATATTTGCGCACCATTTTGGTTATTTTGAACAGATTTCTGAAAGAGCCGCCGACGCCTATCATCTGCACGTCCTCGTCGACTTCTTTGAGCCATTCCACCTTCGAAAGCTGCTCGGTGAAGAACTCCTCGATCTTTTTCGCCTGTTCTTCCGGGCGAAGGGATTCGTCGGCAAACATCCCCGTAAGCGTTACCGCGCCGAAAGGCAAGGTTACGTAGTTGAGCATGTTTCTCCTGTTATAGTACACGATTTTCGTCGAACCGCCGCCTATTTCGAGTATTATGCCCTTGGGAACGTCCATTGTGTTTATAACGCCGCGATAGACGAGCACCGCCTCTTCTTCGGCGGTGAGAACGCGTATTTTTATGCCGCAACTCGCCTGTATTTCGTCAAGAAAACTGCGCTGATTTTTCGCGCGCCGAACCGCCGCCGTGGCAACGGCTATTATGCGCGTTACGCCGCTCGCGTCGCACAGCTTTTTGAACATTTTCAGAGTTTTTATCGTTTCGGCAACGCGCGCCGGCTTTAAAAACCCGTCCTTTTCCATATCCTGACCGAGACGGACGCTCTCTTTCAATTCGTCCATGACCATAAAGTATCCGTCTTCGAACAGATTTACTATGACGAGCCTTGCGGAATTCGAGCCCAAATCTATTATGCCAATCTTTTCCAAACCTTTATACTCCCCGCGCACGCGACCACGCGCGCAACGCGTTTAAAAAATCATACTTTCGCGTATGGCATTATAACATATCTATTGCAATTTGTATATATTGTTTAAAAATTTTTGTGCACATTGCACAAATAATTGAAAGTCTGCCGGTATCGGTCGACAAACGGAAATTCCGATAAAAGCGCATAAAAAAGCCCGCTTTACGGCGGGCTTGGATTTTCAGATTTTCATATCCTTTATCTTCACGCCGCTTCCGGGGCAGACGAACTCGGGAGCGATTTCTTTGAGCGGGTTTATGACGAACGCGCGCGAGGCGTATGCCGGATGGGGGATTATAAGGTCGTCCTCGACGATTTCGCGCTTGCCGAAGAAAATTATGTCTATATCGACCGTCCTGTCTTCCCAGCGTTTAACTCTCACCCTGCCGCACTCCGCCTCCACCTCGTGTATACGGTTCAGAAGAGCTCTCGGGGAGAGAAACGTCTCTATTTCCGCCGCGCAATTGAGAAATTCGTTGACCGCGACGCCGCCTTCGGGCGCGGTTTTTATGTATGACGAAACTTTTTTGACGGATATGCCGCGCGTAAGGGAGAGTTTGCCGAGCGCTTTGTCTATATAAGCGCGCCTGTTGCCGAGGCTGGAACCGAGAGAGAGATAAACAATCTCCCTCGAAACGTCAACGGATACTCCCACGGACGAAAACTTCTGCTTTACCGGCGCGTTGGGTTTATACGCCGTCAAGGATATGCGCGAAACCGCGGGATATGCGCCGAGAACGGCATATGCGCATTCGTATGCGAGTTTTTCTATGAGATTGAAGGAATTGGAGAAAGTTACCTGCTGTATAAGCGAACATATTCCCGAATAATCGACTGTGTCGCGCAAGTCGTCTGAGAGCGAAGCCTTATAGAAATCGACGTACACGTCCGCGTCGAACACAAACGGCTGCGGATCGGTTTTTTCGAAAGAACGAACGCCGTGGCACGCATTTATTTCCAGACCGCGTATTAAAATCTTATCCAAGATATGCCTCCCAATCGTAAGGATCGTAGCCGAAATTGCGGCAATCGTTTATGGCGCGGACGTTGGGGGCGACGTCGTGAACGCGCACGAAGAGCACTCCCTTTTTATACGCCCTCACGCTTGCGCCAAGGGTGGGCGCGAGGCGGTCGTCGACGGAGCCGCCGAACATTGACTTGCGGCTGCATCCCAAAAGAGCGGGATAGCCGAGAACGGAGAGCTTTTCATAGCCGTTCAAAAGCTCGAAATTCTGTTCGCGGGACTTGGCAAAGCCTATGCCGCCGTCCACTATTATTTTGTCTTTATCTATGCCCGCGGCGAGAGCGAGTCCGGCGGATTTTCTTAAAAAACCCAACACGTTCTCCCATAAATCGCCCGTAACGGGAGTTTTTGAGTTGTGCATAATACACACCGAGGCGTTGAATCCGGCTATGACTTTCGCCATATCAGCGTCGTGTGTCAATCCCCAAACGTCGTTTATCATATCCGCGCCCGTTTCGAGCGCGGCGCGCGCCGACGCCGAAAAATAGGTGTCTACGGAAACGGGAACGTCGAAGTTGCGTTTTATGTCCGCGAGCGGGCCGCAAAAGCGCTCAATCTCCTCCTCCGCGCTTATCTCCTTATAGCCCGGCCGCGTGGACTGCGCGCCGATATCTATGACCGCCGCGCCCTCGTTCACCGCCTTTTCCGCGGCGTACAAAACGTTATCGCGCGATTTGCGGCTGGGAGCGTAAAAGCTGTCCGGCGTGAGATTGATTATTGCCATGACGTAGGTATTGTCCTTAAATTCACGCTTGCCGATAGTCATTTCAGAAGTTTGAAAACCTCGTCCCTTTTTTCCTTGGGGAAATCGCCCGATACGGAGTACGTAACGGTTTTGGAACCCGGCTTTCTGACGCCGCGGCAAGTCATGCACGTGTGTTCGGCTTCGCATATGACCATAACGCCCTTGGGCTTCAAACAGCGCATTATCTCTTCGGCAATCTGGTTTGTAAGCCGTTCCTGAATCTGAAGGCGTTTGGAAAAGACTTCCACAGTGCGGGCGAGCTTGGAAATGCCCACCACTTTGCCGTCGGGAATGTAGGCTATGGCTATTTTACCGAAAAAGGGCATCAGATGATGCTCGCAAGTGGACGAAAAATCGATATCTTTCTCCAATACCATCTCGCCGCCCGCGCTCGAAAAAGTGCGGGAGAGATGCTCCTCCGCCGTTTTGCCCTCGCCCGAAAGAATTTCGGCGTAGGCGTCGGCAACGCGCCTCGGCGTGTCTTTAAGCCCCTCGGTCTCGACGTTTTCGCCGAGCGCCGCAAGCAAATCCTCTATCGCCTTTATAACTTTTTCTCTATCCATTGGCGCGCCTCCTTTAAAAGCGTGAACGATCCGCACACGACTATCGTTCCTCTCTTCCCGCGGAGAGCCTCCGTAACGCTCTCCGCCGTGTATACTTCGCCGAATACCTCGCGGCACATTCCGGCGGTAGAATATTTATCCCTTCCCCGCTCGCACGCGGGAGTTACGGCCGTTATAACGGCGTTCAGTCCCGAAAGTTTTTCCATACAGCCCGAGACGTCCTTGTCCTTCAAAAAACCAACGACTATTTCAAGTCTGACGTTCGCGTACCGCTCTTTCAAAAACCGCGCGAACTCCGCAAAGGCGGGCGGATTGTGGCAGCCGTCGAGAACGTATTCGTTCCCGCCCTCTGCAATGACTTCCGTTCTGCCGGGCAGTACTGCCGCCGCAAGTCCTTCTCTTATCTTTTGCGCGCTCACGCCGAGCCTCAAAGCCGCCGACGCCGCAAGCGACGCGTTATACGGCTGGGCCGGGCCGAAAAGGCGTATCGAGTATTTTTCCCCGCAAAGGGTAAACGTCTGACCTCCGGGAACCGCAGTAACGTCCTTAGGGAGAGGCGCGAACGAAGCGCCGAGCGCCGCGAAGTAATCGCGGGCCTCAACAGGTTGCAGAGGCGAAACTATCGCGCGGGTTATATCCTTTATTATTCCCGCCTTGTGCCGGCATATGGAAATTATGTCGTTGCCGAGAACGTCCGTGTGCTCCAAGCCTATCGAAGATATGAGCGCAAGTTCTTTTTCGGCAATCGCGTTCGTGGCGTCCGCAAGCCCGCCGAGCCCGCACTCGACGACGGCGTATGCGCACTTCTCCGCGGCGAACAGCTCCAAAACGGCCGCCGTCTGTATTTCGAAAGCCGTCGCCCTCGTTCCCCGAGCGGCTTCTCCGGCTTTTTTTAAGGCTCTTTCATAGTCCGCCGCTTTTATCGGCCGACAGTTTATCCTCACTCCGTCGTTTTCGGAAAATACGTCCGGCGACGAAAACGTGCCCGTTTTATATCCGGCGGCGACGAGTATGCGCGACAAGTATTCCGCGACCGAGCCCTTGCCGTTTGTGCCGGCTATGTGAATTATTCCGAGTTTTTTATCGGGCGAACCGATAAGGTCGAGAAGTTTTCGGGTTACTTCCGTACCGAATCTCATGCCCCTTATTTCCATACTTTTACCTTTTGCAAATTATAGCACACCGCCGACCATAAGTCAAGAATATTGGCGGCAAATTTGAAGATACTAAATAAAAACGCGCCCGCGGGCGCGGACGGTGAACTATGGCTCTCGTACTCGTAAGAACAACCATTATTTTCGTTACTCTTCTGCTGGTCATGAGACTTATGGGCAAAAGTCAGATAGGCGAAATGCAGCCCTTCGAATTCGTCATAACTCTGCTCATCGCCGAGCTGGCGTGCATACCCATGGCCGATTCGTCTATACCCATTCTCTACGGCATAGTTTCGATTGTAACCATATTTATACTGCATCAGACGGTGTGGCTTCTGGACCTTTGGTTCAGACCGGTCAAAGACGTCGTCTGCGGGAAGCCGTCGCTCGTAATCACCAAAGACGGCATAGACGTTTACCAGCTCAAAAAGAACAATCTGAACGTGAGCGATCTCATCGAGAGCATGCGTTCGGCGGGATATTTCAATCTCGACGACGTATACTACGGGCTTTACGAGGCGAACGGCTCGTTTTCCGCTCTCGAAAAACCAGAAAAATCCTCTTATTCGCTCGCTTTAACGCTCGTTGACCTCGGCAAACCCGACCGCAAGAATATCGCGGCGTGCGGTTTTGACGGCGAAAGTTTCAACGAATTTCTCAAAACCCAAGGCACGAAAATGAAGGACGTGGTTGCCATGACCGTCAACGGCGAAGGCAGAGTTTATTTCCAGAGCCGAGGCCGAAAATACAAAATTCTCAATATAGAGGTGCCCGGAAATTGGTAAAATCCATAATTTACACCCTCGCGGCCGTTGCGCTGTGCATAGGGTTTTTCATATTCTCGGAGTGGTACGTCGAAAAGCAGTTTTCGGAATTTTCGCAAGCGCTCGACTCGCTGTACATGAAAATCGAGGACAAAGACGCAAACCGCGAGGACGCGACGGCCGTGCGCACGATGTGGAACGACAGAAAGGCGAAGTTGCAGATCTTTCTGCCGCACAATGACATATCGTACGTGGACTATTGGCTGAGCGAGGCATGCGGACTTTTGTACAGCGACAACTTCGAACTCGCGCTCGGCAAAATAGAAGTTCTCAAAGAAGTGGTCAAGAATATGCCCTCCGCTTACGGATTGAGGCTCGAAAATATATTCTGACTATTCGTATTCGTCCGTCCCTCTCCTGCCGCCGGGAGGCGGATAGGGCGGGCAGTTATCCGGAGGGCAAGGCGGAGGACAGGGTTTGGGCGGCGGCGCGGGCTTCGGTTCGCCGAAATTGACCAAAACGGCGTCCTCGCCTATCTTCAACACGCTTTTGAGCGGCACGAAGATTTCCTGTCTGGTAAGTTTGAAGCCCTTGCAACCCGTTACGGTAAAGCCCTTTACTTTCCCATCGGGAAACGTAAACGCGATATCGCACACCTTTCCGAGGTGCTTTCCGTCTTCGACGTTTATTACGTCCTTTTGTTTGAGTTCGGAGTACAGAATTTCCATATAAATAAATATATGCGGCGGGCAACTCAAATTGCCCGCCGCAACATAATTTAAATATTTTCAGTACACTATTCCCTTTATGTAATCGACGAATTTCACGAGCGGATTGTTCATAAGCAATTTGTCCAATCCGAACGCGCTTCCCGCGAGCTTGCCGTAGAAATCGTAAAGCGCGGAGCCGCCCACCCAATAGATTATCTGGAATATAAGCAGAGTTATGAGCAATCCGACGCCGAAGAAGAACAGCGCGCCGCCCACTTTGTTTATTATTTTGAGGGGAAGAAGGTCCGTCTCCACCACGCAGCCGATTATCTTGACTATAAGTATTCTCGCAATCTGACATATCAGGAAGAGAACTATATAGTAAATGATTATTTCGAGGCGCATATTATACAGCCAATCGATGTGTTTCCAATTTGCGGCGAGAGAGGCGAGCATATTCCTTATGCCCTCTATATCGAGGAAGAAACCGCCTATAAGATAACAGACGAATACGGATATCAATATACCCATTATCCCGCCCGTAAACCATTTGAGCGCTCTGCCGAAACCAGCCAGAGCTCCCAATGCGAGCACTGCGATTGCCACGCCTATCGCAATCCAATCCGCTAAAACCATTTTTATGCCTCCGTAAAATCTTACAGATATTATATTATATGTCCCGACAAAAGTCAACGCAATAAAGAGATAAATTAACTTTCGTTAATGCGCCCGCAATATATTTCAAAACGCCCGAAAAAAACAACGGGCGTTCGTTCAAGCGAATATTTCGGATATTTCCGTAATGTTCTCACCGTATTCCGAAAGCGGAAGTCCGAAAGCTATGGCGCCTTTGAAAAACATATCCTCGGGCGATTTGTAACGGAGTATACGCGTGTTCGCGGAATCGAAAAATTGCGCGTCGATCTCCTCCGGCGCAATTATCTTTCCGCATGCGCGGCAAGCGTTCAACAGCCGCGAAAAGCCGTAAGGCGCGAAAAATCTCTTCTTCAACCCGTAATCCTTTACGAGTTTTTTCAGGACGTCGCCCTCGAAAAGGTCAAGGCCGGCGAATACGTTGACGCCGTTTTCGCCGTACACGGGGGATATGCCGTCCTCGATATATGCGCCCACGCCCACGGCGACGCATCTGAACTTCTTTCCGCAATCGGCGCAAACGACGGACTTTTCGAGAAAATACAACTCGTTTGAAATCACTCCGCCGCGCAGCCATCTTGAAAAGGCGGGATAATCCTTTCTCTCTATTTTCCACTGCCACGAAGAAAAATCCCACTTCGCCCCGAGGGCTATAAGTTCTTCTCTCTCTTCGTATTCCGCGACGAATCCGAGCATATTACATCAACGGGCTGACAAGCCTCAAAACGGCGTTCACGAGCCTGCCGAACACATTGTGCTTCGCGGGCGATTGCACTTCTTCCGAGGAGAAAATCCCGTTGAAATCGCTCTCCGCCTCGGCCATGGCCGAAGGATCGTCGGTGTACACCCCGTTATCGAATTCGAGGTAGAACGCGCGCATATCCATATTGACCGAGCCCACGGTAAGGCAATTTTCGGTGAGCATTACCTTCGAATGGACGAAAGTACGGCTCTTATAATATATTTTTACGCCGCTTCTCATAAGTCTTTCGGCGTTAGACTGCGTAACCCTGTATATGAACGGATAATCCGGCACTGCGGGCAAAATTATTCTGACGTCCACTCCCGAACGCGCCTTTGCCTGCAACTGCGCGAACATATCGCCGTCCGGAATGAGATAGGGCGTCATTATATAGAGTTTTTCGCGGGCTCCCGATATGACGTTCGCATAAACCCCGCGGCAGATTGTTTCCTCTATTTCGGGGCCGCCGGCATACGGCACGACGAGGGATTTGTTGTCCGTTCTTTCATACTTTCCGAAGTATTCGGAAAAATCCTCTTTCGTGCGCGTGGAAAACTCCCACTGCCTTAAAAATATCGTTGAAAGTCCGTCCACGGCGGCGCCGACGAGCTGTATGCCCGTATCTTTCCACAGACCTTCCATCTTGCGCTCGTTGGTACATTCGTCGGCTATGTTGCAACCGCACGCAAAGCCCGTTTTGCCGTCTATGACGATTATCTTTCTGTGATCGCGATAATTGAGCCCGAAACTGAAAAGCGAGAACATTCTCGCAAAACGGCGTAAGTCGACTCCCGCGTCTTTTATCCTCTTTTTGGATTCCGCCGTAAGCACGCCCTGACAGCCGCAGTCGTCGTAAAGGAATTTTACGCGCACTCCCTCCGACACCTTTCTTTTCAGAACTTCTATAAGTCTTTCGAGGAGCACGCCCTCGGCAACTATGAAAAATTCGAGGAATATAAAGCTCTGCGCCTCTTCTATGGCCGCTATCACGGTGTCGAAGAACTCGCGCGCGCTCTTATAATATCTGACGTCCGTTCCCGTATACGGAACAAACCCGCCGGCGTTGTACATATATTCGCAGTCGTTCAGAACGGCGCCGGAAGCGCCTTCGGCGGAATACGCGGGAACGACGGGGGAATATCTCTCGGCGATTGCAGCAAATCTGCGCTTATCGTAGCCGTAACACACGCGCTTGTCCGCAAGTATGTATACGATATACCCACACCCGAAAGATACGATGAACAGAAAAAGCCAGCTCGATTTGCTCTGCATGTCCCGCTCGCACACGAACACGTGCGCGGCGGCGATAACCGTAAGGCCTATCGAGACATAGAAAAACGGGCTGAAATAATATGCGAAAAACGCATACAGAAAAGCGAGCACGGCAAGTTGCAGAGCGAGGCTCAGATCCGTGAGCAACGCCTTTGCGCCGGAGGGGAAATCCACCCACTTTTTGTGTACGCATTTCGGTTTTTCCGCGCGGCGCGCTATCATCAGACGGCGCGCCGAAAAGTCAAACTTGTTCATAATATCTTTTCTATTATATCACTGTCGAAAATAATTTGCAAATAAATTCAAAGAGCCGAAAGAGACGGCCTGTATTGCGCGAATTGCGGCGTCTCGGGAAACGGAGTGAAATCCCCCGACGAGCAGTAAAGATTTAAAGAATACGTTTTCTCCTCTCCCGCTCCGCCGGTTTCCCGAAGATAAAACACTATATCTCCGTTTAAAGGCTTGCCCGTATATTTCTTGTTCGCGAATTCGAGCTCGCCTTTGTCGTTATAGTCGAGAGCGGGCAGAGTATCCGCGACGGCGGTTACGTATATCTTATCGGTATACTTCATTATGTTCGCCAGCGAGTCGAGACAAGGGAAAGTGTTGTCGTTGGCGGTGGTATACTGCGGAGCGAAAGCGCAACAGCTCACGGCCACGTATTTCGGCTTTACCATATCCATGAGTTGCGCCGACGATGAAGTTTTCGAGCCGTGGTGGCCGGCCTTGTAAAAATCCGACTCGGGCAGAACGTCGTATTCGGACTTGCTGTTGGAGGGGTTAGAATAATACTCCGCCAGCTTCTTTTCGCCGCTCGCCTCCAAGTCTCCCGTAAAGAGAAAATTCTTTTCTCCCGACGAGGTTTCCACCGTGAACAGCGTTACGACGGAATGATTGTTTTCGTCGGCGGATACGTTGTAATAGTAGTAATTGTAGAGAACGCTCATGCGTATGACGGGGCTCTCGTTCAAGACGTAGGTGCGTTGCGCACCATCCGTCTCGTCGTAGCACTGACTGCCCGTATACACCGCCGCGCCCTTGTTCTGCGCGTATTTTACCGCGGCGCAGAATTTGCCGTAATCGGTGCTCGTATCGTTCTCTTTGCCCGCCTTTTCCTCTTCCACGTTATCGAATCTTATCAGAGTGCCCACGTCGTATTTGTAGAGCACTCCCGTGCCCGTACCGCCGGAAGTTCTGCCCGCAAACGCGGCTATGTGGTCCCGGTCGGCGTGGGTGGCTATCACATATTCGAGTTTGCCGTCGTCCACGCGCGGAGAGAGATAATCGCATATCAGTTGCGCGCTCGACGCCTCGGAACCGGCGTCTATCAGAACGTCAGTCTCTCCCGCCTTTATGTAGATGCAGTCGCCGGCTTTATCGCCGAGATTTATAACGTGCACGGAAAATTCCGATTCTTCGGCCGCCTCGGAAGCGCCGTTGAACTCTCTGTCGAAGCCGCAGACGGAGCAAATCCCCTCTCCGTCGAATGAATGTTCGCTCGTAGGGGGAATAACTTCCCTCTGCGTTTCATCGCAGTATTTGCATGTTCTCACTCTCTCGCCCGACGAGGAGCAATCGGCCGCGCGCTCCGTCCGCCATTCCCCGAAGGAATGTTCGCCTATGCCGAGGTATTCGTGGTAAAGCCCGGGCTTGACGAAGTATAAAATTGCGGCCGCGGCTATTATAGCCGCGAGGAGCACGCATCCTATTATTAAAATCCTGCCGTTCTTTTTCGCCGCGGCGGCGGAACGGCGCTTTTTCTTGCCTGACATCAGAGTATATCTTTAAAGATTTTCTATGCGTTTGAGAATTTCTTCGCGCATCTCTATATATTTATTGAGTTTGGCCCGCTCTTCGTCCACGAGCTTTTTGGGGGCTTTCGAAACAAAACCGGCGTTTTGCAGTTTGCCGTCGGCGCGGCTTATCTCCGCGGTTACTTCCGCGAGTTCCCTGTTGAGCCTCTCCCTTTCCTTTTCGATATCGACGAGATCGCCCATCGGAATGAACAGCGTGCCTACGGAAAGCACTTTGGCCACCGTCTTTTCTCCCGCTTCGGCGGGCGATGAAACGAAAGTTATTTCCTTTGCGCCGGCAAGTTTTAAAATACTGTCTTTATTGGCGGATATGAGCCTCTTTTGCTCGGTTGCGAAATATATGTGAACTTTTCTCGAAGGAGGACAGTCGAGGTCGGTTTTCACCGCGCGCACGGCCTTTATCGTCTCCATTACGCCGCCGAACGCCGCCGCGTCCTTTTTATAGGCGAGCTTCGAATTATAGCGGGGAAATTCCGCGAGCATTATCGTGCCCTGCGTTCCCGGCACGCTTCTGTATATCTCGTCCGTTATGAAAGGTATAAACGGGTGCAGAAGTTTAAGGGAATTTTCGAGCACGTATACGAGCACGGATATAACCGCCTGTTTTTTAGTCTCGTCCTCGCCGTAAAGCGCGGGCTTGGAGAGCTCGATATACCAATCGCAGAAATCCGACCACATGAAGTCGTACATTATCTGACAAGCCACTCCCAGCTCGAATTTGTTCATTGTTATTGTTACGTCTTTTATGACGGACTGCAATCTCGAAATTATCCACTTGTCCGCCGACGATAATTTAACCTCTCCGACGGGCAGAACTTTCACGCCCTCGGCGCCCGTTATTACAAAGCGGCTTGCGTTCCATATCTTGTTCATAAAGTTGGAACAAGCCTCCACCTTTGCGTCGGAATAGCGCGTATCGTTGCCCGGCGCCACTCCTTGAAGAAGGGAAAATCTCAGACTGTCGGCGCCGTATTTATCTATGACTTCGAGGGGATCGACACCGTTGCCGAGGCTTTTGGACATCTTTCTGCCCTTATCGTCCCTCACGAGGCCGTGCATGAGCACGTCGCGGAAGGGAATTTTGCGCATATGTTCGAGCCCCGAGAAAATCATTCGGGAAACCCAGAAAAAGATTATATCGTAACCGCACACCAACACGTCCGTGGGATAGAAATATTCGAGATCGGAGGTGTCCTCGGGATATCCGAGCGTGGAAAAAGGCCACAGCGCCGAGGAGAACCACGTATCGAGAACGTCCTCGTCCTGTTTTATGCGCGCGCTCCCGCACGAAGGGCATACTTTCGGATCGGTTTTTTCGCATATCTCCGCGCCGCAATCCGAACAGTACCAGACGGGTATTCTGTGTCCCCACCAAAGCTGGCGCGAAATGCACCAATCCTTTACGTTCTCCATCCAATTGTAATAGGTTTTGGCAAATCTTTCGGGAACAAACGTTACTTTTTTATCCATCACGGCGTTTATCGCGGGGCGAGCGAGGGGCTGCATCTTCACGAACCACTGCTTGGAAACCATGGGCTCGACGGTGGAATTGCAACGGTAGCAGTGCCCGACGTTGTGCGCGTGGGGCTGAACTTTTACGAGCGCTCCGCTCTCTTCGAGCTCTTTGAGGAGAAGTTTTCTGCACTCGTATCTGTCGAGACCTGCGTATTTCCCGGCGTTCCCGTTCATAGAGCCGTCTTCGTTCATTACTTTGACTACGGGAAGGTTGTGCCTTTGGCCGACTTCGAAGTCGTTGGGATCGTGGGCGGGCGTTATCTTGACTACGCCCGTGCCGAATTCCATGTCGGCGTGTTCGTCTCCGACTATGGGAATAACTCTGCCGACCGCCGGCAGAACAACGTTTTTGCCGATATATTTTTTATAGCGCGCGTCGGCGGGATTGACCGCCACGGCGGTGTCGCCGAACATCGTCTCCGGGCGCGTCGTGGCTACGACGAGCGAGACGTCCGTGCCCTCCACCGGATATTTTATGTGCCACAGATTGCCGTTTTCTTCGGCATATTCCACTTCCGCGTCCGAAAGAGCCGTTCTGCACGTCGGGCACCAATTTATTATCCTGTCTCCTCTGTATATGAGGTTTTTGTTGTACAGATTGACGAACACCTCGCGCACGGCGCGGGAGCATTTTTCGTCCATCGTAAAAGTCAACCTCGACCAATCGCACGAGGAGCCCAATTTCTTTATCTGAGTGCAGATTCTGCGTTCGTATTTATCCTTCCATTCCCACGCGCGTTTCAAAAAGCCCTCTCTTCCGAGCTGTTCCTTCGTGAGACCTTCCTCCGCCATTTCCCTGACTATTTTGGCCTCGGTGGCTATGGAAGCGTGATCCGTTCCGGGCAACCACAGAGCGCAGTAACCCTGCATCCTCTTAAAGCGGATGACCGTGTCCTGCATCGTGTCGTCCATGGCGTGCCCCATATGAAGCTGACCGGTTATGTTGGGGGGCGGCATCACTATCGTGAACGGCACTTTCTTATCGTCGCGAACGGCCTTGAAGCAGCCCGTCTCCTCCCATTCTCTATACAATCTGTCTTCGAAATTTTTCGGATCGTATCTTTTTTCCATTATGCGAACTCCGAACGCGCGCACGAGCGAGCGCAAGCGCGTCAAAAATAAAATACAGAGCTATTATAAAACAAAACGAAGTTAATTGTCAAACGCAAACCGCGGAGCATAGTATGTATTATTAAATTTTTTTGAGGAGCTTAAGATGAAAAACAAGCTGATTTACTTTATCGCCGCGGCGATCTGCGCGATCGTCGTACCGTTCTCCGCGGCGGCCTGCAACACCAAAGACGAGAACGTCATAAGAATAAACGAAGTTACCCATTCGGTATTCTACGCGCCCATGTATCTCGCGGACGCGCTGGGATATTTCGAGGACGAGGGTTTCAAAATAGAACTGACGAACGGCGGCGGCGCGGACGCCACAATGGCGGCGGTGCTCTCGGGCGGCGCGGACGTGGGATTCTGCGGACCGGAAGCCGCGCTTTACGTGGCCGTGGGCGGCAGTAAGGACGCGCCCAAAGTGTTCGGGCAACTCACCAAACGCGACGGCAGTTTCCTCGTTTCGAGAGACGAAGAACCCGATTTTTCCTGGAACAATCTCCAAGGCAAGAGTATTCTCGCTGGCAGAGAGGGCGGCGTTCCCGCAATGACTTTCGAATATGTGCTCAAAACCGACGGAATAACCGCCACTTTGAATTACGACGTGGCTTTCAACATGATGACGGCGGCGTTCGAAAACGGAATTTCCGACTACTGCACAATGTTCGAGCCTACTGCTTCGGATTTCGAGGCGGCCGGCAAGGGACATATCGTCGCTTCCGTAGGCCAGAAATCCGGCGAAATACCCTACACCTGCTTTATGGCCAAAGAGAGCTATATCAAAAACAATCCCAAAAAGATAGAAGGACTTTTGCGGGCGATAACCAAGGCCGTGAAATTCATAGACGAAAACGATGTGGAAACGGTTGCCGGATATATAACCAAATACTTCCGCGGCACGCCCCAATCGAGCGTTGAAAAATCCCTCCAAAGCTACAAGGGCATCGACGCATGGGTGAAAAACATGGCCATGAAAGAGAGCGCCTACGAGCGTCTTCTCACGGTTATCGAATCGGCCGGCGAGCTCGAACAAAGAATACCCTTCTCTTCGCTCGTTCTCACCGAAACGGCAGATAAAGTCTACGAGGAAATATACGCATAATGCTCGGTTTTCGCAACGTCTCTTATACTTATCACACGCGGTCCGGAGAAACGGCGGCCGTTCAGGGGCTTACCTTCTCGGTCGATAAAGGACAGTTCGTCTCCGTAATAGGCCCGTCGGGTTGCGGCAAATCGACGATACTTTCGCTTGCGGCGGGACTTATCGTCCCGTCGTCCGGCGAAATCGTCTGCGAGAGCTCGGAATTCGGATATATGTTGCAAAAAGACGCGCTGTTCGAATGGCGTTCGGTGGAAAAGAACATATTTCTTCCGCTGGAAATAAAAAAGCGCAATACGCCGGAAATGCGTAAAAAAGCGCTTGCGCTCGCGACAAAATACGGTTTGGGCGAATTTCTCAAAAAGAGCCCTTCGCAGCTCTCGGGAGGAATGCGGCAGAGAGCGGCGCTCATAAGAACGCTCGCGGCAGAACCGGAAATAGTGCTCCTCGACGAGCCGTTTTCGGCCCTCGACTACCAGACGCGCCTCGAAGTGTGCGACGACGTTCAATCGATAATAAAGAGCGAAAAAAAGACCGCGCTTTTGGTTACTCACGATATATCCGAGGCCATAGCTCTGTCCGACAAAGTGGTCGTGCTTTCGGCGCGGCCGGCAAAAGTCGTGGCGGAACACGAGATAGCTTTCGGCAAAACTCCCCGCGAAAGGCGGGAAAACCCCTTGTTCGCCTCCACTTTCGAAGTGCTGAGGAAAGAACTCGGTATCTGAAATAAAAGGCAGTTCCAAAGATGAAAAAAAATTACTCGCGCGAACATCGCGCGTATTTGAATAAACTCTTGAAAAACAGAATAGCGGTCAATCTCTCGCGCTTTCTCATACTCGCGGCCGTGCTGGGAATATGGGAATTGATAGCTTATTACGAAGTGGTCGATCCCTTTATAACCAGCTCCCCCTCGCGGGTTATACGCACTCTCGCGGACCTGTACAACGAGGGCACGCTGTTCTACGATATAGGCATAACTCTCGCCGAAACTCTGGCGGGATTCGCAATAGCGGTGGTTTTGGGATACGTCGTGGCGATAGCGCTGTGGCTGAGCGAAACCGCGCGCAAAATTTTCGAACCGTACATCGTCGTTCTGAACGCTCTGCCCAAAATAGCGCTCGGCCCGCTTATCATAATCTGGATAGGCACCGGCTACGAAACGATAATCTTTATGACAGTGCTCGTCTCGGTTATAGTCTGCATAATGAATACGCTCGCCGGATTCATAGCCGTAGACAAGACGAAGCTGCTGCTCGTCAAGGCCATGGGCGCGAGCAAGGCGACGACGCTCATAAAACTCGTTATCCCCGCCTCGACGCCCGCGCTCATAAACACCCTCAAAGTCGCCGTGGGCTTGTCGTGGATAGGCTCCATAATGGGAGAATACATAGTCTCCCACGCGGGGCTCGGCAATCTGATATCTTACGGCGGGCAAGTGTTCAAACTCGACCTTGTCATGGCGGCAACTTTCCTCTTGTGCATACTCGCCGGAGGAATGTACGCAATCGTGGCGTTCATAGAGAAAAAAGTCGTAAAGAACAACGATTGACTTAAAAAAGCCGGAGAAAACTCCGGCGTAATAACTCCGCGCACGCGCGGAGCACATGCGGCGGCGGGCTTCAAACCCGCCGCTTTTTCAGTTGGCGTATGCTCTTCTCTTCGCGTATTCGCACCTCTCGCGCTTGTTCAGACCTTTCAACGAATCAAGCTCGTTTAACAGCAACTCGCTGTTTGTAATGTTTATGATTTCGCCCTTTTCCACGAGCAGCATTTCGCCCTCGTGCCGGCTTCTTATTATGTTTTTCTGTCTCTGAATGTATGCGGTGAAAGTCATTTTCCTCTCCTCCTTGTTTTCGCCTTTGATTTTATACATATTTGTTGACAAATACTGTCATATATGATAAAATTTTTTAAGAAATTTTTGCCGCGGTTTATTGTATGCGGCAAAAGACGGGACTATTCGGAGCGGTAAAAAATAATGAAATATCAAATAATGCTGAAAATCATGACGCAACTTCTGTCCAAGCGCAAACTTACGGCGCGCGAAATAGCCGAGAGATACGATATCTCGGTAAGGAGCGTATACAGATACGTTGAAGAGCTGAACGTATGCGGCGTGCCCGTGGACGTGGAGCGCGGGCGATACGGAGGGATTTCGATTGCGGACACGTTCCGTCTGCCGTCGGGATATTTTACCCGCGGGGAATATGCCGCGGCCGTAAACGCCCTCGCGCTCTTCGAAAGTCAGGTGGGCGGCGAGGACGCCGCGTCCGCGCGCGAAAAGCTCGAAAGCAAATTCAAAAGCGAAAGAAAGGAACTCTCCGTCTGCGGGAATATAATCGTGGACGGCGGAATCTGGGGAGACGCGGACAAGTTCTCCGAAAAGATGCGGGTGTGCGAACAAGCCGTCAACGAATGCCGGTGTCTTGCCGTCGATTACGTATCCCGCGAGGGCGAACATTCCGTGAGGATTATCGAGCCGCACGTGCTCGTATTCAAGCAGAACGTCTGGTATGTCTACGCCTTCTGCCACACTAAGCAGGAGTTCAGAACTTTCAAAATAGGCAGAATAAAAAAGGCGAGCTTCACGGGAGAGATTTTCACCAAGCGCGACGTAAAAAGGGAGGACATTCCCCTCGATTTTTCGTATGCGAGGGAGAAACTCGTGCCCGTTACGCTCTCCATAGAAAAGGCCTCCCTTGCGGACGCTGAGGAATGGCTGGGGATAGACAACATAGAGCCGCGCGGCGATGGATTCGTCGCCGAGGTAACCCTCCCCGACGACGGTGAACTCGTGAGAAAGATTTTAAGCTACGGCGGAGCGGTAAAAGTGCTTGCGCCGCAGAGTCTTGCGGAAAGAGTAAAGCGCGTGGCGAAAAAAATCGCCTCGTCTTAAAAAAACCGCCGCGGCAAAACCGCGGCGGTTTTTTAATGCAATTTGCGCATATATATTCAGATTTTTTCAACCGTAAGACTGTAAGAGAAAGATTTGCCCATCTCGTCGGCGAAATTCATGAACGGCTTCAACGTTATCTCGCGCGGCGCGGCGGGATAGTCGTTTATGCCCCACCACGGTTCCACGCACACGTAATCCCCGCTCTCCTCGTTAGACCAGAAAGCCCAGAGCGGACAATCGGAGAGATACGTGTATCTGTAACCGTCTCCGGTGGTCGCGTAAATCGCCCCGCCCGTGAGCGAACCGAGCTGCAACGTTTTACATTCTGCGAAAAACGCCTTGTTCGCCACGAACGACTTTATGTTGTCGAGCGCAACCGCTCTCCCCTCGCCGACGGGATACATCAACGGATTCTCGACGTTCTCGAACTCTATGTACGCCTCTCCTCCGGGAGCTTTCATCCCCGGATGTCCGCCCACGTAGAAGGGAATTACGCCCTTTTGCGAGCGCACGAAGTAGGTTATCTCCAACGTCTTTTGGGAAAGTTTGTACGTTATTGCAAAGTCGAAATCGTAGGGATAGGTCTCTCTCGTTACGTCGTTGGCGGAAAGGGCGAGCGTTATTCTGTCGGAAGCGACGTCGGCGAGCGCAAATTCGGCGTGTCTCGCCACGCCGTGCGACTTGGGAGAATAGGTTTTGCCGAGGGCTTCGTAATTCCCCGCATGGCCTATGACGGGAAAAATGACGACGTCTCTGCTCTTCCACGCTTCACCGCCCTGCCACAGCCTCTCCTCGCCCGTAGGCAGATATATTAAGGAAGTCATGCAGCCTCCGCACGAATCGACGGAGACGGAAAGATATTCGTTTTTTACGGTATATATCATATTTTACCTCACCAACCGAGTTTTTCTCCGCCGAGAATGTGCACGTGAAGGTGGCGAACCGTCTGACCGGCCGCTTCGCCCTGATTTATCACGAGGCGATAGCCTTCCGAACAGCCGTTTTGCAAGGCTATATCGGGAATTTTTTCCAGCATGCGCGCGATGGCGGTTTTTCCCTCTTTCCCCGCTTCCGACAAAAGCGCGAAATGCGTTTTGGGAACGGCGAGAAGGTGAACCGCAGCCTTGGGCTCGATATCCTTGAACACTATCGCGTCGTCGTCCTCGTACACTTTTTCCGCGGGAATTTCGCCGCGGATTATTTTGCAGAAAATACAGTCTTTATCAAGCATTTTTTCAACTCCTTATAATTTCGGCAAGCGCGCCGTCGGCATACGCTTCCGTCAGTTTCACATTATACCCGACGCCCTTTTCGATTGCCGCGGGCGCGTAAATTTTTATGTAGTTGCCCGTATATCCGACGGTGTGGCCGTCTTTCTCTTCTTCGGCGATAAACGAGAGCGTTTTGCCCAAAAATGCGGATATATATTTCTTTTCCGCACGGTCGGCCGCCGCAAGCAACCTTTTAAGTCTCGACGATTTGACGTCTTCGGGCAGATTTTTCATCGCAAAAGCCGCCGTTCCCTCGCGAGGCGAGAACGAAAAGGCGTGCACTCGCGCAAATCCGGCCTCTTCTATCATCGAAAGACTCTGTCCGAAGTCTTCCTCCGTTTCCGACGGAAAGCCGCAGATTATGTCGGTGGTTATGGCGGCCGACGGGAAATACGAATATATCAAATCGCATTTTCCGAGATACTGTTCGCGGGTGTAACGTCTGTTCATGGCTTTAAGAACGGCCGTGGAACCGCTCTGCAAAGACAGATGAAACTGCGGCGCGAAATTTTTGAGCCGACGGGCCGCGGCGAGAAATTCCTCAGTTATCACAGAACACTCCAACGAGCCGAGGCGAATTCGCTTATCCTCGTCCGCAAGCGCGGCGAGCAAATCTTTGAGCCCTCTGCCGTCGTCGTTGTAAGAGGAGATGTTTATGCCGTTGAGCACTATTTCCGGGCAGTCGACGGCCGAAATTTCCCGCAGAATATCCGAAACGGGGCGCGAACGCTCGCGGCCGCGCAAATACGGAATCACGCAGTACGAACAGAAATTATTGCAGCCGTCCTGAATTTTCACGAACGCGCGCGTTTTGAGCTGTCTGGGATAGGGAAGCCCGTCGAAGGGACACGAAAAATCGGCGGATATCGCGGAGAGTATTTTCTCCTTGTCGCGCGCGCCGCAGACGAATTTCACGCCCTTGTTCAAAAAGCTGTTCTTATCTTTTTCGCAAGCGCAACCGCATACATATATGGGCGCCGAAGGATTGAATTTGCGCGCGCGGGCGACGAGCTGGCGGCTCTTCCTCTCCGCCTCGCGGGTTACCGCGCACGTGTTCAGAACGTAGATATCCGCTTCGCACAGTTTATCGTAAACTTCCATGCCCGCGTTTTCCAATGCCGCGACGACGGAAGCGCTCTCGACCTCGTTCACTTTACAGCCGAGCGTGAATACGACGGCCTTCATCCGAGTTCCCCCAGAGCGTTTGCGGCGAGAGCGCAGACGACTATTGCCGCCGTTTCCGCTCTCAAAATCCTTTTTCCGAGAGTAATACCCGAAAAGCCGAGGCTTTCCGCAAGGCGGAGCTCTTCTTCCGAGAAACCGCCCTCGCTTCCCACAACCAAAGCCGCAGAACCGCTTATGCCGTTTATGTCGGCGTGCGAATTCTTCAAAAATTCGCACGCGATAATTTTGTTCTCATAGTCCGCCGCGCTTTTCAAGGCCTCTCCGAGCGTTGAAAAATATTCCACTTCGGGGGCTTTCGAGCGCAGACACTGCTTTGCCGCCTCGCGCGAAATCTTATTGAGCCGCGCGAGTTTGTTTTCGTTCATGTACGCCGAAGAATAGCGGGAAGCGAAAAACGCTATTCTGCCCGCCCCGAGTTCCACGGCCTTTTGCACTGTAAATTCGTTTTTATCGGCGTTTTTGAGAAATCCGCAGAGCAGATAAATATCCGCCGAAGGCTCTCTGTCGCCGTCTTGCACGCCCAGAATGTGCGCCGTAAGACTGTTTTTGCCCATGGCCGCGACTATCGCCGAATACTCTTTGCCGCTCCCGTCGAGCAGAACTATCTCGGAGCCCTGCTCAACCCTCAGAACGGTTACGGCGTGAACGAACTCTTCGCCGCTCAAAACGGCTTCCGTATTTTCGGGATAATTCAAATTTTCGGTAAAAAATCTTTTTCTCTCGCTCATGCTCTGAATGCAAGGGCTATCCACTCGCCCTCTTCGACCTTCTTTTCAAGCGTTAAATTCTGCGCGGCAAAAGCCTCGGTTACCATATCCAATCTGCTGCCTATAATGCCGCTCAGAATGAGCGCGCCGCCTTTTTTGAGATTTTTCGGAATGGACGGCGCCAGCCCGACGAGTATTTCCGCCGTTATGTTGGCGAGCATTATGTCGCCCTTTATATTGCTGTCGTCCAAAAGATTGGCGTGAGCAACCGTTATCCTGTCCTCCACGCCGTTTATAAGCGCGTTGTGCTTTGCGCTCTCCACCGCCACGTAGTCTATATCGGTAAGATACGCGAACTTCGCGCCCAGCTTTACGGCCGATATCCCCAAAATGCCGCTTCCGCAACCGACGTCTATGCACACGCTGTCCGGTGTGAGATACTCCTGCAAGAGCTTCACGCACATGGCCGTCGTCTCGTGTTCGCCCGTGCCGAACGCCATATTGGAATCGAGCTTTATAACCGCTTCGCCGGGCTTTTCGCGATAATCTATCCACTCCGGACAGACGACAACGCAACCGAGACTTATGGGGCGGAAATGCTTTTTCCAGATTTCCACCCAATCGTCGCCCTCCACCTCGCGGCGGGAAGTTTCAAGCGTTCCCAAACAAATAACGCCCGCGCTGTTCGCCTGCAATTCCTCCAAATCGGCGCGGATCCGTGGCAGAACGCTCTCCGTTTCGTCGAGAGGGATAAAGGCCTTTACGAGCACGTCGCCGCGCTCCTTTAACACATCCTCGTCTATATAGTCCCAATACATCGCCTTGTTTTGCTGTAAGGCTATTACGTCCGCTATGTCGGAAATGGCAACGCCGTAGTTCGTGTATCGCCACATTATGTCGGCGACGAGTTCGCTCCCGTCGCTTGTGGTGTGAACGGTATATTCCAGAAATTTCATAATTTTATTTTATCACTTCGGCGCGTCTATTGCAAGCGGTTTGGAAAATTAAAAGCGGCGCGCATAAACATGCGCGCCGCCGCAACGACTTTTACGTTCGGCGTTTTTCCGAAAGATATTCCGCCGCGGAATGGGCGGCGACGTTGCCCTCGCCCACGGACTTTGCGTACTGATAGGGCCGGCCCGTGCAGTCGCCCGCGGCAAAGACGCCCTCTATGTCTGTCCGCATGGCGCGGTCTGTGCGGATATGCCCGTCCTCTACGGTCAATCCGTGCATAAGCGCCGAGGGGGATATGGCGTTTTTGAGCACGAACACGCCGTCCGTTTCGAGACTGCCGTCGTCAAAAACCACTCTTCTCACCCTTTCATCGCCCTCGAATCTCAACGGCCGTTTCAAGACGACGCGGGCGGCGGACGGCATTGAATATCCCTTGTAAAAGGGCATAACCGTCGCGTTTGCGGCAAGCCCGCAGAGGTATTCCGTTTCGCGCTCGTATTTTTTGTCGTAAGTCAAAACGGCGATATTCTTGCCCTTATAAAGCATTCCGTCGCACGTGGCGCAATAGCTTACGCCGCGGCCGAGAAAGCGCTCTTCGCCCTCTATGGGTTTGACTGTCTGCACGCCTATGCAGAGTATTACGGAACGCGCCTCGAAATCTTCCGTTCCGGCAAGCAACGAGAATTTGCCGCCCGTATCGTATATGCCCGTTATCACCTTTTCCGTGAGCGATATATCCATGCTCGCGACATGGTTTTTAAGCGCCGCGGCGAGCTCTTCGCCGCGCACGTCGGGAAGTCCCGGATAATTCTTTATGAGCTCGGCGCGGCTTACCTTTTGGGAAGTTTCGCCGCTTCCGAACCAGATAAAATTCAAACCGAGCAATTTTGCGTTTATGGCCGCGGAGACGCCCGCCGGGCCGCCGCCGACTATTGCTGTATCATACATATTTTTCACACTTAGGTTATTGACTGATACGAAGTTTTTTAAAGCCCCGCTTGAAACGGGGCTTCATTCAATCCATCTGAGTGAGCTTTGCCGCGAGGTCTTCGAGATCGCGCGGGGGAATCTGCTCCTCGCTCGCCTTGACCGTCATGTCGACGGCAATCTTCGCCTTTTCCGGCGGAATGATAGTGCCTACGCCCGCAACGCAACCGCCCGGACAGCCCATGCCCTCTATCATGTAGCCGTTGTATTTGCCCGCCTTTGCGAGCATAAGTATCTTACGGCAATCGGCAAGCCCTTCGGCATGCTCGATTTTTACCTCCGTTCCCGGGTAGTACTCGTTTATGCACTTCTCTATGGCGTTCGACACGCCGCCGGAGCAAGCGTATCCCCTGCCCGCGCCCGTGGCATTGAACGTTACGGGCAGTTCTTCGAGCTCTTCGAGGACAAGATTTTTAGCGGCGAACATTCCGCCGAGTTCTTCGAAAGTTATGACGAAATCGACGTAGCTTTTCACGTCGTGACGGGAAGCCTCCAATTTCTTGGCCGCGCAGGGGCCTATGAATACGACGCGCGCGTTGGGACGGTTTACCTTTATCGAACGCGCGGTTGCAACCATGGGCGTCAGTTCCTGCGAAACCTCGCTCGCAAGATCGGGGAACTGCGTTTTTACGAGCACCGCCCACGCCGGACAGCAGCTCGTGAAAAGGAACGGAAGTTTGCCCGTGGAAACTTCGTTTACATAGTGATGCGCTTCGGAAATACAGCCGACGTCGGCGCCGACGGCGACCTCGTATACGTCCTTGAAGCCGAGCGCGAGCAACGCGCTCTTCATCTTGCCGGGGGTTACTTTCGGGCCGAACTGACCTATTATGGCCGGCGCGACCGCCGCCACTACTTCGTCGCCCTGTTTTATTGCCTGTATGAGCTGGAAAATCTGGGATTTATCCGCAATGGCGCCGAAAGGACAAGCCGACATGCACTGTCCGCACGCCACGCATTTTTCGTTATCTATGTGCGCTCTGCCGTACTCGTCGGAGGAAATCGCCTTTATTCCGCAAGCCTCCGCGCACGGACGCACGTGATGCGCGATTGCGTCGTAAGGACAAGCGGCTTTGCAACGGCCGCACTTGATGCACTTGGATTGGTCTATATGGGATTTGCCGTCCACTATCGAAACCGCGCCCTTAGGGCAGTTCTTGACGCACGAACGCGCCACGCATCCGCGGCATTGGTCGGTTACGACGTACTCGTTGTCCGGGCATTTGTCGCACGCCGACGGAATGACCTGCATGAGCGGGGGTTCGTAATATTTCTCCGCTATCGTCGTGCGCGATACGCCGGAAGTTATGTGCACGGGTTTGTTCGCCGGTCTCAAAGACAGCCCCATGGCAAGGCGCACCCTTTCGGAAGCTATTTGCCTTTCGCGGAAAATGCTCTCGCGGTATCTGGGAACTTCGTCGGGTGTTATAAGATAGGGAATTTCTTCGAGATCGCTTGCAACGTGCTCCGATTCATAGGCCACGCGCGCAACTTCCTCGAACACTTTTTTTCTCAATTCCGTTACTACGCTCTGTTGTTTCATAATCGCTCCAAAAATTTTATCTCGAATATTATATCACGTCCGACGGCGATTTTCAATACGTCCGCGGCAATTTGTGTAAATTTACATTCAAAAACCCGCGCAAAAACATTCCGACGCCCGCCGAAAGCGCAAACGCCGGCGCCGAAAAACAACCGCCGCGCGGCTAAACAAGGCGATTTTACCGAGAAAATTTCCCCGCGTTCGCTCTCTGCCGTCGCAAAGACGCGCTTCTTCGTTAAAAACCCATAAAAAAAGCGGAGAGCTCTCCGCCTTTTCATATCAGTCTTATGTATTCGGACAACGCCTTGAAAGAGCTGTCGGTCTTGTAGGAAAAGTACTCGCGTATCAGCCGCAAAGCGCGCTTTTCGCCGTCGGCGGTTATAAAGTCCTCTTCGTAGCTCTTGCCGGAAACTTTGCGTATTACGTTGAACGTCGCTCTGCTCGCGCCGGGGCCGTC
The DNA here is from genome assembly GCA_947628505.1 of uncultured Clostridia bacterium. Lineage (GTDB taxonomy): Bacteria > Bacillota > Clostridia > Christensenellales > Borkfalkiaceae > Coproplasma. Next base: position 30,090 of record CANRAD010000009.1, on the reverse strand, counting down.
GCCGCAATCGGCGCACGTAAACGAGCCCGTGGACATATCGAATCGAAGTCTGTTTTCGCCGACGAGCGTTTTACCGCAGTGCGGACATTTTTCCGGGTTGAAGGCATAACCTGCGCGTTGAAGGGAATAAGTGAGAAAATTCACGAGCGCGCCGCGCTCCTCTCCCGCGCACATTTCGCCGAGAGTTTTTACGAGTTCGGCAAAAATTTCCGCGCTTTCGTCGCCCTCGAAAGTGAGCGCGAGCGCGGCTTCCGCCGCGGCGGAAGCCGCATAAAATTTGCATATATCCGTTCTGAGCTCGTAAAAGCTCTCGCACTCGGAGCAACCCGTAACGGTGTATCTGCCGCCCTTGCCCGCAAGCACGTATTCCGCAAAACAAAAGGGCTGCGCGGCGAATTTGAGCCGTGCGCCCGCTTTTTTAACGCCCTTTATCCCGGCGGTTATCTTGCCGCGCTCGGCGGTCAGAAGGGTAAGTATTTTGTCGTTTTCGCCGTAATCCGTCGCTTTGAGCATTACGGCGTTCACCTTCGTATCCATTTTTCGCTCCCGCAATCCGCGATTATTTGCGTTCAAGATGTTTATAGAGCATATAATAGCTGACGTTGCCCGTTTTTTCGAACATCTTCCAGGCCAGCTCGGCCGCGTCCTTGTCTCTTTCCATAAATTACTCCGTAGGGATAGATATCCCACAAGGAGTTTGTGCAGTCCGCGCCCGTTTATTCTACAAAACTATTTCCCTTATCAGTCCCGGACGGTTTCTCCAATCATCTTCCACCCTTACGAACGCGGTGAGGAACACTTTCGCGCCGAGGAATTTTTCCATGCTTTCCCGCGCGAAAGACGAAACTTCTTTTATCGCGCTTCCGCCCTTGCCGACGAGAATAGCCTTATGATTTGCCTTTTCGCAGACTATGTCGACGTTTATATCGTAAGTTCCGTTATCCCTTCGGGTAAAGGAATTTACCACTATGCCCACGCCGTGCGGCACTTCTTCGTTGAATTTCAAAAGTATCTTTTCGCGCATTATCTCGGCTATCATGAATTTTTCGCTCTTGTCGGAGACTATATCGTCGGGAATGACTTTTTCACTCTCCGGCATGTTCTCCGCGAGAAACGCGACGAGTTTTTTTATGTTGGTCCCCTTGCGCGCCGAAACGGGGAAAATGTTGCAACGTATGCCGTTTTCGTACAGTTTTTTAACGTCGTCGGCTATGCGCTCTTTGGGCATAATGTCGATTTTCGCATAAGCGAGCGCCGCGGGCACGTCTCCGTTGAGATAGCGCGACATAAGTTTTATATCCTCGTCGGACACGCCGCCGTGGCCGTCGTGGACGTAGAGAATGAAATCCACGTCCTTTGAGACGTCCTCCGTCGTCTTCATCATTATATCCGTCAGACGGTTGGAGCTCTTGTATATCCCGGGAGTATCCACGAACGCAATCTGATAGTCGGCGGCGGTGAGCACGCCGAGAATGGAGTTTCTCGTCGTCTGCGGCTTGGGAGAAACTATGGACACCTTCTCGCCGACGATGACGTTTACGAGCGTGCTTTTGCCCGCGTTCGCCCTGCCTATGACCGCCACAAATCCGCTTCTCATTGGATATCCCTCTTCAAATTGATTTTTCCGAGCACGCTTTCCTCTTTTTCGCGCATTTCGGCTTTCTCGTCGTCGTTCATATGGTCGTAGCCGAGAATATGGCACACGCCGTGCGCGGCGAGATAATTCATCTCGCGTTCGAAAGAATGTCCGTATTCTTTCGCCTGCTCTCTCGCGCGCTCCTCGCATATCGCAATGCTTCCCGCAAATATGCCGCCCTCGCCGTCCGCGTCAAAAGGAAAATCGGCGTATCTTATCTCTTTGCCCTTTATGCCGTCGAGCGCGGGGTAGCTTAAAACGTCCGTTACCGCGTCCACGCCGCGAGTGCGGGCGTTGAGTTGTCTTATCTCGTCCCCGCCGACTATTTCTATTTCCAGACTGAGATCGCAATCGGCAAAATATTCGCCGTCAAACGCCGCGGCAAGCGCGGAAAAATCATACTTTTCGCAATAAATTTTCAACATATATCGTTATTTCCGGTTTGATACTACGAGTTTGGGATACTGCACTCTGGAATGATAAACTCCCGTGAGCTGGTTGACTATCGTGCGGGTGATAATGCTCAACTCCTTCATGGTTATGTCGCAATCGTCGAATTGGTCGAGGTTCATTCTCTCCTCTATAAGGTTCTTAACGAGCGCCTCGACTTTTTCGGGCGTGCGTTCGGAAAGCGATCTCGTCGCCGCCTCCGAGGCGTCGGCTATCATTATTATCGCCGCGATTTTTGTGGTGGGCGTGGGCCCCGCGTAGGAATAATTGCCCATCATAAGTTCGCCGTCGCTCATTTTCAGAGCCTTGGCGTAAAAGTATTTTATGGGCATCGTGCCGTGGTGTTCCACCGCGACGTCCGCGAAAAATTCCGGCAGATGGTTCTTGCGTATGAGTTTTGCGCCGTCGCGAGTGTGGGAACGGATTATGTCCACCGAGAGTTCCGGCGTGAGTTCCTTATGGATATCGTAATCGCTCTGGTTTTCGCCGAACATCTCGGGATTTTTAAGTTTTCCTATGTCGTGGTAATATGCCGCGGCGCGCGCCAATTCGGGATCTTCGCCTATGGCGCCGGCGCAAGCCTCCGCAAGTTGCGCCACTACCACGCAGTGATTATACGTGCCGAGGGCGTTGGCTTTGAGCTTCTTTATGAGCTTTGCGTTGTCCGAGGTCAATTCCCTGAGTCTGAACGGCGTCAATCTCGCGAAGAGTATCTCGAATACCGGCAGAAGGAAGAAGAACAGCAGAACGGAGAACACGCAGTCGAGCGCGCTGTACAAGAGCTTGAAAAGAACATAATTAGCCGAGAGATTTGCCGAAGGCAAAAGCAGCGCGGAATTGACTATCACTACGGGTATGAACAGCACGAACGCCGCAGCGACGCTCGCTATTCTCGTCTTTATGTTCATAAAGAGGAAGATTGCTACTATGCCCGCGCAGAACGTCGAAAGAAAGCAAGCATAGCTCTCCGCTATGGTTACGTTGCCTATCTGCCTGTCCACTATGAGAAAGATTATTGCGAACACGGTATTGAAAAATATCGCGTCTCTGCGCCTGTAAAGCATTGCGAGCATCATGGCGAGAAAACTTACGGGACGGGCGGTTACGTCTACGTATTTGGAAATCAAGAAATAGAAAACTATCGTTACGCTGTAAAGAAGAAACAGCGTAAAAATCTGCGAAAACCGCGAGAGAATCGCCTTGTTTTCAAAGAAAAGATAACAATAAGTTATGCCCGCGAGAATTGCTATCGAAACGCTGACGGTTATGATTTCGCTCACGTTGCCGCTCACATAGCTTAAAATTTCTCCGCTCTCGTTCATTATAAGCATGAGAAAGAGAGTGGCGGCGCACATCGCCGTGCCTAAGAAAAACGCCACTACGCTTACCGCTATCTCTTTATTGCTCAGTTTTCTCCTGTCCACCTTTATCCCTCCTCGACGCCTCCGCCTCGTAAGCCCTGACTATTCTCATGACCAACGGATTGCGCACGACGTCTTTATCCGTCAAACGTATTATCGACACGCCCTCTACGCCGTCGAGCACTGAAATCGCGTGCAACAGCCCGCTCTTTTTGCCGTCCGGCAAGTCTATCTGCGTTACGTCGCCCGTAACGACCATCTTCGAGCCGTCGCCGAGGCGCGTCAAAAACATCTTCATCTGCTCGCGAGTGGTATTCTGCGCCTCGTCGAGAATTATGAAAGCGTTTGAAAGCGTTCTGCCGCGCATGTACGCGAGCGGCGCTATTTCTATGGAGCCGCGCTCCATGTACTTGACGTAAGTTTCGAGCCCCAGCATCTCCTGCAAGGCGTCGTAAAGCGGGCGGAGATACGGATCAACTTTGTTCTGCAAATCGCCCGGGAGAAAACCGAGTTTCTCTCCCGCTTCAACTGCGGGACGCGTCAAGATTATCTTGTCCGCGAGCTTCTTTTTCATCGCCTGCACCGCAAGGCACACGGCGAGATACGTCTTGCCCGTGCCTGCCGGGCCGACGCCGAACGTTATCTGGTTCTTCTTTATTCCGTCGACATACCGCCTCTGCCCCACGGTTTTGCACTTCACGGGCTTCCCGCGGGCGGTTACCGCCACGGCGCCGCCGCCGAGCTTCAATATGTCTTCGCCCTTGCCCTCGCGGGCGAGTTCGGCGCAATAGGTTACGAGATTTTTCGAAATCGCCTCTCCGCCGTTTTCGAGCGCAAGAAGGTTTTCCGCCGCAACGGCGGCCTTTTCCACGCTCTCGTCGTCGCCGCGGAAGACGAGATCCTCGCCGTCCACGCGCGCTTCGACGCCGAGCTCGCGCTCTATTATTTTGAGATTTTCGTCATATGCGCCGAGAATTCGTTGCAATCTGTCCGAACCGCCGGCATTAACTCTTTTGATTATTTTTTTGTCCTCGCGTTTATCTTTCAGATATTTATACTTAACTTACGCAAATACTCCGTTTCTATTACGATGAGCACGCCGCCCTCGGTGGGCTTTATCTCGTGCGAGCGCGAAAGAATTTCACTCTCCTCTATCAACGCCGCGGCATAGGCCTCTTTAAGGCTCTTTTCCCCGTCGTCCTCCGCAAAATATTCGTAAATCACGGAAAATTCCATGTAGCAGAATCCCACGGCCGCGCAATCGGTTCGCTCGCCGTCGGCATTTTCGGAATACGGCGCTATGAGAATGTCGCCCGCTTTCACGATATCGCCCTCGGAGACGAGCGCCGTGCCGCAAACGACAGATATGCGCGCTATCTTTCCCGCGCGGTCCGCAACGAGCCCCGTCTTTTTCAGCGAAGCGTTCTCCTCGTTCTGCGTCTCCACGTTTACCGTCAAAACGGCGCCTCTCTTTTCGATGTTGCAGAACACGACGCGCGGCAGAGAGAGTATTCTGCCCGTGGCCGCCGACTTTCTGAGAGCGGAAAACGGTTTGAATTTTTCCGCGCCCTCGGAGCGGACTATGCTTATTATTTCGCTTTCGAGATAACTGCCGCTGCCCGAAACCCGGATATCGAGCACGAGCCCGTCGGCTATCGCCGCAAGCGCCGTAAAGACGATTGCGCCGACTATGAGTCCTATCCTGAGCAACGCGGCGGCGAAAAACCGCTTTTTCAAGCTCGGTTTTTCCGTACGGATATTATAACACGGCTTGGAGAAAATTGCAAAAACTTTTTTAAGGTCTTTATCTTTTACGCCGAAAGAGAAGTTTACGCCCTCTTTTCTGCAATCGTAAACGGGTATATTCGCTCTGCGGAGCTTGAAAAGCGCGCTCTCGGCCGTGGAAATCACCGAAACGCGCGTCGAGTCAGTCAATTTTCACCGCCTTGACTTTCCCTCGGATAAACATGTCGCGCTCGAAATACTCGCCGACTTCGAGGTTTTCGCCCTCGACGGTTACCGTCCGGCCCTTTGCCGAAACGCACATTCTCTCCGCCGAAAATTCTTCCAACCGCTCCGCAGAGCATATGTAGCAGCCGAAAGACGGGATTACCGTGATACTCCGGGAGCAATCCCCGCCGAGCGCGGAGAGCAACTGTTCTACAAGTTTCATATCCGTATTCTATGCCGCTATATTTCCGATTAATATATTTTGTTACAAAAAAAGTGCAAATACGCGCCGCTTTTATTATTATAATGTATCGTCAAGGAGGAATCTTTATGGCGAGAAAAATTTACGTGGACAGTTTCAAAGGAGGCTCCGGCGTTACCACGTTCTGCGCGGGGCTGGGAATAGCTCTCGCAAGGCGCGGAGAGCGCACTCTTTTGGTCGACGGAGACAGCGTGAGCGGCTCGGCCATGCTCGTCGCGGGGCTTACCGACATGCAGGTCTACACGCTCGCGGACTGCGAGCGCGCCATTTGCCGCGTAAAGCAGACCGTGCTCGTGCACCCCAAATGCAGAAATTTTGCCGTTATGCCCTCTCTCGGGTTGCAAAACAGAAATTATGCCGAAAAGGCTCTGAACGAAATAAGCGGGCTCTTCGACTTTATCCTCTCCGACAAGCTCGCCCCCGGCGCCTGCGACGAGGCGATAATCGTTACCGAGCCCTACGCGCCGTCGGTGAAGCGTTCCGACGCGTGCCGCTCCGCGCTTGCGGACGGCGGTTTCCGGAAAATAGGTCTTGTCGTCAACAAATTCGACGGAGGACAGGCCTCGGCCGGAGAAATCGACACGCCGTATACGATTTCCGAGCTTTTGCGCCTCGAACTGCTCGCGGTTATACCCGAAGACGCCACCATCCCCCTCGGCAGATGGAAGAAGCGCACTTGCGAAGCGTTTTTCGCCGCCGCGGACAAACTTACGGGCAGAAAAGACGGCGTTTACGACGCGATGAAGGGATATTCCGGAATAAACGGCGCCATAAAGCGCAAACTGAGGGAAAAAATATGAACGGCGCAAAAAAAATGCTCTCTTTCGACAGAGAGGATATGACGGAACTCGAAAGAAAGCTGTTTTTAAAAGATTTCGCGGCTGTTGCAGAGGAATATTTCGAAACGGACGGCGAGCCCGAACTGAAAACCGAGCGCTCCGAAAACGGTTTCAAAATGACGATAACTTTTTCGGTACGCCGCATAAAAGCCGTCAAAAGGCCGATATGAAAGGCGCGGGCGGCAAAAGCCGCCCGCGCCGGCGAAAAATTGCAATATATATATCGATATTTACGTCTTTTCGGAGAGTATTTTCTCCACTACCTGACGCAGTTCCTCATCTCCCGGCGCGACATAAGAGGACGCGCTGACGACGTTGCAGCCGTCATCCGGCAATATGCCTCTGCCGTGAACGGTCGTTCCGTTCGGCCAGAAGATGCCCGCCGTTGTCAACTTTACGGCCTCGCCAGTGCGCGGGTTGACGTATGTCGTCTGCATTATGCCCTTGCCGAAAGTTTTCACGGGGGCACCCAAGCCGTAATCGGAGAGGAAAATATGGGGATAAGATGATATATTGTAGCTTACGAGCACGCCGATAAGCGCCTCCGAAGCGCTCGCGGTGGAAGAATCGGCCATTATATAGACTTCCGTCCCCTTCGGAAGGAACGAGGAATAATACATACTGCAAAGCGTTACGGTTTCCGCCCCCCTCTTGTTGCGCTGTATCATGGCCGTCCGCGAGCCGCCGAGCGCGGAAGTGAATCTGCCGGCTATCTGCGACATGACGTCGTTGAAGCCTCCGCCGTTGCCACGCAGATCGAGTATAAGCGAATGGGCGCCGAGCGCGTCGAATTCCCCGATAAGCCTGCCCATCTCGTCCGCGGCCGCGCCGTAAAATTGCGAAAGTGTAATATATGCTGTGTTATCCGGCATATAATCTATGGCGTCGGCGGAGTTTTTCACAAGTCTGCCGTCCGTAAACTCATAGCAATATTCCGAAGTGTACATGGCGGCGTAACTCGCCGTATAGGCGGACGGCGCAAGCGTTACGGGCGGCTTGCCCGAAATTTCCAAGGTTATCTCCTCTCCATCTTCGCACGAATCGAGAAATTCGGTGAAAGCATCCCTCGAAGGAAACTCGGTTCTTTCGCCGTTGCGTTCGCCGGAGAGGACGATATCGCCCACTCTGACGCCCGCCTTGCGGGCCGGCGAATTGCCCGTAACCGAAGTTATGCAGACGCCGTCGACGTAAGCGTACGAAAATCCCCAGCCGCTCCTCGAACCGGCGTTGCTCTGAGAGGTGGAATTGTATTCTTCGGCCGTGTAGTATACCGAATATCTGTCGCCGAGGCTCGCAACCAACTCCTTGAACGAAAGTTCGGCAAGGTCCTGTTCGTCGTAATCGAAATAATAGTTATCTCTTATTTTCCCGAGCAACCATTCGAGCGACGACGGCAGAGCCGGCTGCGTGAAAAGTCGGGTTACGTAGCCGCCGGCAAAAGCCCCTCCTATTATAGCGAGCGCGCCCACTCCCGCGACAACGCCTTTTATTATCTTGCTCTTTTCAGCCATGACATACTTCCGTTTGCGACGTTATTTTTCATTATATAAAATATAAAGTATTCTGAAAGTTACCGCCATATCGAAATCCCTCAGATCGAGGCCCGTCGTCTTTCTGATGATTTTCAGCTTATACATAAGCGTATTTCTGTGCATATAGAGTTTTCTCGCCGTGGCGGATACGTTCATGCCGTTTTCGAGAAAGGCGAGAGCCGTTGCCGTCAAACCCTTGTCCGCGAATATCTCAGATAAATTTCCGGCGTCGTATTCCGAAATTATCTCTTCGCGCTCCGACTGCGGCAGACGCGATATCATTTCTTCGAGACCGATAGACTTTACAGCAGAAAAATGCTCATATATATGCTTGTTTTTAGTATTTTTTACGTTTTCCATGATTTTTAACCCAAACAATTATATCAAAATACCCGAACAAAATCAATAGCTTGGGCGAAAATTGCCCAATATAATAATATATGTATATGTAAACGCGCGCGGAAATCGACGTTGAAAATGCGCAAAAAAGACGATTACCCCCCTAATATGCCCCGTCCAATGCAAAAAATAATAATAAAAAAGTTGATTAATCCTTGACATTGACGGTAAGGTGTATTAAAATAACAGTGTAAAAGTATTCGACGGCCGCTTCATGCGGAACCGATTAATATATACGGAGATTATGTAAAAATGGCGGAAAATGAGAAAACCCATAGCAAGTATCCCGCGCTTATCACTTATATACTCGCTGTGATATGCCTTGTTATAGGGTTGGTATTGCCCCTCGGAACGAAAGCGCTGGGCGCGATCGATTTCGACAATATGGGCGCAATTCAGTTTATCGGAGCTTTCGGCGTGCTGTTCAAGGCAAACAGCATGCCCCTTATCGAAAAATTCAGCGGTATCTATTCTCACAACATTGCGTTTTTCGGAACCTCGCCTTTCGATATAGGCGCGCTTTTCCTTGTGCTCTACGGCATAACGACGGTTGCGGCCGTGATATGCCTTATGCCGATTTCGATAGCCGGGAAATCGAGCACGGCGGCTGTAAAGGCCGCTTCGGTGATGGAGGTCATATCTCTCGTCGTGCTGTCGCTCATGCTTATGTCGGACATGACGGTTATGAGCTTTTCGGAGACGGCGAGGGCGTTCTTCGGATGGAATCTGAGCACGGTGATAGCCTTCGGCGGCACGCTCGCGGCGCTCGTCGTGCAGGCGTTCGTGTACAAGGGCAAATCGGGGCTCGTCAAGTTTATACTTCTTGTGCTCTCCTCGCTGGCCGTTGTGTTCGCGGTATTCCCCATAACGAAAATCGCTCCCGCTTTCGCGGAACTGTTTGCCGATTTCTCCGCGTCCACGGGAATGTCCCTCGGGATTTTCAATAACGTATACGGCCTCGACTATGTTTACGGACTGTTCACATCTCCGCAGACGTTGTTCGATACCGGAAGCCCGATTATCATGCTTATGGAGATATTCCTTGCGGCGGCCGCGCTCCTCGCTATTGCGAACTATTTGCTCGATCTTGCCGGATTGGGGAAGAACACGAAGAGATTTATGCGCACGGCCAATCTCATAAGATATTCCCTCGAACTCATATTCCTTATAGCACTCGCCATCACGGCGGCCGTAAACAAGAGCAACATAGGACTCATGCTGTATGTGTTCATCTTCTGCGCGGCAGTCGCGCTCATAATAAATATAGGGCGTTGCATAGCGTGCAGAAAGAAAGTCGAAGAAGAGCTCATAACAGCTCCCGCGATTGCGGCCTCTCAACCTGCCGAGCCGGAACCCGAACCCGAGCTGGAACCGGAGCCCGAACCCGAGCCCTATAAATACAAGGCGCCCGAGCGTCCCGCTCCCAAGCCTCAGCCCGCTCCCAAGCCCGCGTCATATAATTCGCAATCCCAGCCCTCGTCCGCGCCGCAATCCGCTACGGTTACGACTACCACTACTACGGACGAAAACGGCACCGTTTACGAAACGAAGAATATCGTATACAACGTAAACACAATATACAACGGGCCTACCGACAACTTCATAAAGAAACTGACCAACGACGAAAAAGTGGAATTTGCGAGGGTATTCCTCGAAAGGCGCGCCGGCAATCTTTCGGCCATTCCCGATTATATAATAGGCGACGACAATTCCAAATTCTTCTCCGCGATATTCATATACTTCGCGAGAGTGAGAGATATCGTTTCGGACGGACTTATGAACAAACTTTACGAAGAAGTTCATCTGATGAATTGAAAAGCATAAACGAAGGGCTCCGACAGACGTCGGAGCCCTTTTTGCTTGACCATGTTCAGTTTTTGTCCGTTCTCTTTATCGCGACCGTAAGCGTGCCGCCCTCCCCGCACTCGATGCCGTTCAGACTTACGCTGTTTATTATATAAAAGCCTCTGCCGCTCTCGGCGAGCGCAGACGGCGGCGGCGGATTGAGTTCGACGCCTTCGAAACTGCTCGCGCGGACGGTTATATTTATTCTGTCAACGCAGATTTCGCACCTGAACTCCGCCTCTTCGCCGCCATGCCTTATGGCGTTCGAAATGAGTTCGGACGACACAAGACGGCTCAAAAATATATCGTCCTCGCAGACGGCGGCCGTTTTAAGCAATTCCGCAAACGCGGAGAGCTGTGCGCTCATGCTTTTCAGATTGTCAACTTTAAACGTGATCACAACAGCGCTTCCTTTAATTTCTCGACTATTTTTCTCTCGGCGCGCGAAATGAACATCTGGCTCACGCCGAGAATTTTGCCGGTTTCCGATTGGGATTTGCCCTGTATGTATCTCAACGATATGACCTTTTTTTCGGTTGGATCGAGTTTTTCGATTTCGGCTCTCAGAGCCTCGTTGTCCTCGAACGCCTCGAAAGCGTCCTCGTCGTCCTTTATAACGTCGTACAAAGGAGCGTCGTTGTCGTCCCCGTCTCCCGAGCCGGAAGTTGCGTCCAAACTGACGGGCGCGCGACATTCGAGCGCCTCCATTATGAGTTCTTCCGACAGCCCGAGCGACTCGGAAAGCTGTTTTACGGTAGGCTTTTTGCCGTTTTCCTTAAAATATGCGTCGGCCTCTTCCCGCACTTTCGCCGCAACCGCATAGAGTCTCCTCGGCAAGCGCACCGCGCGGGAATAATCCCGGAAATAGTTTTTAATTACTCCGGTTATCGTGGGGGTTATGTAAGTCGTAAAACGGTTGCCCATATCGGGATCGAATTTTTCCACTCCCGAGATAAGCGCCTCCGAAGCAACCTGCAACAAATCGTCGTACTCGACGCCCCTTCCCGCGAATTTTTTGGCGAGAATTTCGGCCACGTACAGATACTTCTCGACTATCAGATTGCGTATTTTTATGTCGCGGGTTTTTCTGTATTCCCTGAAAAGCCCGTCGAGCTCTCTTTCGTCGGTCATATTTTAAGCGTTACTTTTTCTATTATTTCTCCGCGACGGGAGATATCGCACTCGCCTACGAGCGCGGAAATGAGCGCGAGCGACAATTCGTTTTCGCCCTCGCAAGGTTCGCCGCCCTCTCCGGACACGGCGCAATACACGCCGTTATCGTAGCCGAACACGGCGCTGACGGCTTCGAAACCGCAGTTTTTGAGCATTATGGCGCTTTCGGTTACGCATACTTTAAAATCTTCGAGCGTATCCATATCCACGTCGTTGGCGGAACAAACGGCCCCGGCGACCAGCCTCAAAGCGGTCATGTATTCGCTGTCCGAAAGACGGAATTTTACGCAAAATTCTTTCATGTACGTATCTCCATAAGCGTATCGAGCGCACAGATATCGAATAATTTCTTGACGTTGGGGCGCACTCTTTCGAGCGCGACGCCGTAGCCCTCGGATTTGAGTTTTTTATAGATTTTCACAAACGTGCCGAGCGTGGTGCTGTCGATAAACGTAAGCGCCGAGCAATCGAAAACTATGTCCTTTTTATCATGTTCATAGCAGGCTATGACCTGCGCGTAAAAATCCTCGCTCGTTGCGGCGTCTATCTCGCCCGAAAGCGAAAATTCGAGCCGTTTCGCAGCAGATTTCAGCTTGACCTGTTGCATATCTTTCTCCTCACTTTTTATTATAAACGCTTTCGGCGGTGCGAAAACGCAACTTTTATCCTATTTTAATCCCATTTTCACATTATGTCAACGACCTAAGTTGACAAACGGGACGTTTTATGTTAAAATCATTGCTACCATTAATATTTATAAAAATAAAAGCGTTTTATGCACAGCCGACGCGTTTGAGCGCATAAAACGTCGGCGATACGCGGTTTTGCGCCGCAACAGGAGACAAATTGGATTTCAACGAAGCTAACCTCATCGTAAAATATTCGCACACAATATCGCAGCTTGCGAAAATGACTTCGTCAAACAACAATATCGAGCCGTACATGTACGACAAGTACGACGTCAAGCGCGGATTGCGAGACAAAAACGGCAAGGGCGTTTTGTGCGGACTGACGGAAATTTCGGAAGTCAATTCATGGAAGATTATCGACGGCGTGCGCACGCCCGTGCCCGGCGTTCTGTGCTATCGCGGATATAACGTTAAAGACATAGTCAAAAACTGCATAGCGGAAAACCGCTTCGGCTTCGAAGAGACGGTCTATCTTCTCCTCTTCGGAAAGCTCCCTACGGCGGACGAACTTTCACAGTTTTCGGATATGCTCTCGGAATTCAGAGTGCTTCCGCGCAACTTCGTGCGGGACGTAATTATGAAATCGCCCTCGAAAGATATGATGAACATGCTTGCGAGATGCGTTCTCAATCTTTACAGCTACGATCCCGATCCCGACAACGTTTCCATTTCGAATGTTTTAAGGCAGTGCCTTTCGCTCATCGCGGCGTTCCCGCTTATGGCGGCGTATTCCTACCGCGCATACAGATACTACGAAACCAACGACGCTTCGCTCGTAATACATAAGCCCGTGGCGGAGTATTCGCACGCGCAGAACATTCTGCATATTTTGAGAAAGGATTCGGCGTTCACCGACCTCGAAGCCAAAGTTCTCGACGTCGCGCTCATTCTGCACGCCGATCACGGCGGCGGCAACGCCTCCACTTTCACCACGCATCTCGCCACGTCGACCGGCACGGACACGTATTCCTCCACCGCGGCTTCGCTCGGCTCTCTCAAAGGCCCCAAACACGGCGGCGCAAACATAAAAGTTATGCAGATGTTCGAAAACATAAAGGAAAACGTCAAAAAACGCAACGAACAGAACATAACCGATTACGTTAAAAAGATACTCGATAAAAAGGCTTTCGACAGAACGGGATTGGTTTACGGCATAGGCCACGCAATTTATACCATATCCGATCCGAGAGCCGAAGTGCTCAAACTCTACGCCGGCAAACTCGCCGCGGAAAAGGGGCTCGAAGAAGAATTCGAGCTCTACAACACGGTTGCGGACGTGGCGTCGAGGCTCATATGCGAGCAGAAAAAACTCGATAAACCCGTGAACCCCAACGTCGACTTCTATTCGGGCTTCGTCTACTCCATGCTCAACCTCCCCGAGGCGCTTTACACCCCGCTCTTTGCCATAGCGAGAATAGCCGGCTGGTCGGCGCACAGAATGGAAGAGATTGTGTGCGGCGGAAAAATAATACGCCCCGCATACGAGTGCGTTATAGACAGAAGAGAATACGTTCCTATTGACAAACGCTGAAAAAAATATCAATATATATGCAAAAAACGTGCCCTTGGCGCGTTTTTTATTATTCCGTTATACGTCCGCAAAATGACCGGAAAGGCCCTTTGCGCGGCGGATTTTTTTCAGTTTTTCGGCGTTTTTTCCGCTTTGGGCGGCTTGGGCGTAAATCCGCTTTCAAACGTCTTTAAACCGAGATAGCCGAGTTGACCGCCTATATCGAGACGGAGATATTTCGCCACGAGGCACTGTCTGCGCGCCGAGTATTTGGCGTTGAGCTCGCCGTCGCCGTATTTTCCGTCGCCGAGGACGGGACAACCTATATACGCCATGTGAGCGCGTATCTGATGGGTTTTGCCCGTGTGCAGCACTATTTCCACAAGCGCGAGATCGCCCTTTTCCTTTACCACGCGATATTCGGTTATTATGCGCTGTGCGCCGACGACGGGACGGCCGTATACCGTTACGAACGCGTCGCGCGGGTTTTTCATAAGATAGGCCGTCATCTTCGCCTCGGGCTGTTTGAAGGCATTTTTGCACAGCGCAAGATAGGTTTTATGCGCTCTGCGCTCTTTGAACGCCTTTAAAAGCTCCCTCTCGGCTATCGGCGTTTTCGCAAACACGATGAGCCCCTGAGTGTTTCTGTCCAGACGGTGAACGGCCTTTACGGGCGTGCGCGCGTTGATTTCGGCATACAGCCCTTCGCTCGACACGCCTGAGTACTTGTCCGCAACTACTATGTTTTCGTCCTCGTACACTATTTTATGGCTCAAAGCGCGTTCCTGCGCGCGGGTGGTGTAATACGCCACTTCGTCGCCGGCGTGCAACTTCACGTCGGAACCCGTTCTCGAACCGTTAATCTTTATTTCTCTGTCCTTCAAAAGCTGATTGAAACAGAATCCGCCCTGCGGATAATTTGCGTCGGTAAAATCGCGGAGCGAACAATCTTCTTTAACCGTAAAAACTTTCATAATATCAATGTAAAAGCGGCGTTTGTAATATATCCGCCCGCAAACGCCAAAGCGAGCTGTACGGCGGCGCACTTCAAGGTGAACACAAACCCGACTTCTCTGCACGAGGCCGAAAAAGCCGAAATGCAGGCCGGGCATAGGAGCAGAAACGCGCACAGCCCGAGCGCGCACGGCAAATCGACGCCGGCTCCCGGCGGGCAGAGCATGGCTATCGTGGCCGCGACGTTTTCCTTGGCTATAAAGCCGCACAGCGCGGCGTAAGCTATTCTCCAATCCGTCGTGCCCATGGGCGCGAACAGAGGCGCTATCAACCGCGAAAAATCGGCAAGCATGCTCTTTTCTGTGGACACATAGGAAAATGCAAAGGAAAAGTGCGAAAAAAACCAGCTTACAATGCAAAACAGCGTTACAGTGCCCGCTACTTTCATTATAAACCCTTTCAAATAAAATTTCAACTTTATGAGTAAATTTTTAAAGGGCGGAAAACTTATCGGAGTAACTTCCGACAGCATTTCCTCGCCGCGGCGACCGAGAATTCTCGCGCAGACCAAACAAAAAGCCGTTCCCGCAAAGTAAAAACACGTGATAACGGGGAACGGGTTCTCGAAAAACGGCGTCAAAAGCGTGAGGAAAACGGGCATCTTCGCCGCGCACGGCACGAACGGAAGCACGGCTATCGTGCGCTTCTGCGCCGCCGGAGTGGAAAATCCGCGAGTTGTGGCAACGGCCGCCGCGGTACAGCCGAACCCGGAGACGAGCGAAAACGCCGCGCGCCCGGAGAGCCCCGCCTTTTCGAAAACGCCGTCCGTACAGAACGCGAGCGCGGACGTTATCCCGCTTTCGTCGAGAACGGACAGAACCAGATACAACAGCGCAATCTGCGGTAAAAACGAGAGCACGCCGCCCGCGCCGCCGAAAATGCCGTCCTCCACGAGCGATATGAGAGCGGGATTCTTCATTCCGGAAGTTATCGCTTTGCAGAGTTTAACGCAAAGAAGTTCCTCCGCCGCGTCTTTCATGAGCGCGCCCGGCATGGCGGGATGAAAGGCGAGGAAAAAAGTCAGAGTTATGACCGTCGCGAAGAATAAAAACGAGAATATATTGTTATAAAAAAGTTTATCGGCGAACGTCAGCTCCACGTTGCCCGCAAAATACGCGTCCGAGAGGCGAACGCTCTTGTCCGCCGCGATATCGGGAATCTTTCCGCTCTTTATAATCTCGCCCAACTCCGAGGGCGTGCAATCCAACACGGGAACGCCTAAATACTGCGAAAGACGGTATGCGTCCAACCACCCCTTACGCCTCTTTAATTTTCGGGTTTTCGTAATATATATTAACATTTTTTTGTCGAGAGACAAAAATTCCCGCGTCAAGGAGAGGCTGTTTTCGAGGGTTAAGGCGTCGACGACGTTGACAATCAAATCGGCGCTTTGAACCTCGTTTAAAGCGCTTTTTTCCTCCATGGAATACGTTGAAAACGAATATGCGCCGGGCACGTCCGCATAGGTTATCCCGCCGATTGTTTTGCTCGCCGGAGAAGTTGTTACGCCGTGAAAATTTCCCGTTCTCAGATGGCTTTTCGTGAGGGCGTTGAAAAGCGTGGTTTTGCCGGCGTTGGGATTGCCCGCAAGCACAACTTTCACGCGCGCGCCTCTATTTTGCGCGCGAGAGAGCGCCGTATTCCGACGCGCGCCGCGCCGAAACCTATAAGCACCGCGCTTTTAAATGCGGAAAACGCCAGAATACTCACCTTTACCCCCTCTTTCAGCCCGAGCGAATACAGCCGCGCCGCCGCGCCCTTATCCAGCCCTATCGAGGTAATAACGCACGTTTCGCCCTTTTTGAAATCGAAAACGGTCATAGTTTAAACTATGACCGTTTTCGCTGTTTTATGAGGCAATCAATAATCTTTTCTGCCCAACAAAAAGTCCGCCGAGACATCGAAATATTCGCAAATTTTCAATATCGAAACAATGTCGGGCTCGGTTTTACCCATCTCCCAATAGGATATCTTCCGTTGCGTGGTCTGTAATCCGTCGGCAAGCTGCGTCTGGTTGAGCCCTCGCTCCAATCTCAACATACGCAGCCGCTCTCCCAATAAAACTTTCATACAATAATTTTAGACGAATTATGTCTTAATTATTTGACTTAGACGGATTTTGTCTATATAATTATGTCGTAATTTATAGACAATAATTGTCTAAAAAATATTTTTTAAAAGCATACGGAGGTAAAAATGAAGGGAAAATTACTCATTATTCCGATAGTTGCGAGCATCGCTTTTGCGGCCGTCGGATACGGGGCGTGCGCCGTTGACGGCCACACGCACGATTGGGGGGAATGGCAGATTACCACTCCCGCCACCTGCACCGACAAGGGCGTGGAGACGAGGATTTGCAAGCTCGACGGCGCGCATAAGGAGACAAGGGAAATCCCCCAAAACCCCGACGCGCACTCCTATGGGGAATGGCGGACGGACGTAGCCGCAACCTGTGTTCAAAGAAATGGCAAGGACGTGCGCGAGTGCAACCTCTGCCACAACAAAATTTACCGCGACACGACTTATACGGGCGGGCACGTCATAGAGGACAGCGAGTGCAAGATATGCCACACTCCCTGCACGAACGGGCTGGAATTTAAAGAGATTAAGGACGGCGACAAAACGGTGGGCTACTCCCTTTCGGGAATAGGCAGTGCGGCGTCGGCAAACGAAATATTGGTGCCCGGCAAGTACGGAAATCTGCCCGTTACGAAAATCGAAAGCCTTGCGATTATGAACAGCAACGCCCGAAAAATTTATCTGCCCGACAGCGTAACGACCGTAAACGCTATGGCGTTAAGATATAACGAACAATTGGAAGAAGCCTATATAGGCAACGGCGTAAACGAATTTCCGGACATTGCTTTCAGGGATTGTCCCGCACTTAAAACGATAGTCGCGGGCGACAACAACCAAACGTTCGCCACCGAAAACGGCATACTCTACAACAAGGCAAAGACGGAAATTATAGCCGTGCCCGAGGGATTGACCGAGGCAATTCTCCCCGACAGTCTTACGGTTATAGGAGAAAGAAAATTTGCCGACCACTATACACACATTCAAAGCGTAACATTCGGCGCGAACGTAACGGAAATCGGCGACGGGGCATTCGGAGGCTCAAATCTGACTACCGTTACGATACCCGAAACGGTAACTTCGATAGGGCGCGCCGCCTTTGCCGACTGTAAAAACCTTAAAACCGTTATATGGAACGCCGAAGCCTGCGCACAAACCGATGGTGAGCTGTTTATGGGTAGCAGTGCCCTCGAAACCATAAAAATAGGCAAAAACGTCAAGTCGTTTGCCATGAATACTTTCAATTGGAACGGGGTATCAAAACAAGAAATCAAGGTGGATATAGAGGATCTGACGGCTTGGTGCAAAATCGACTTTACCGATTACAGACAAAATCCCCTTTACTTTTTGCATAACCTTTACATAAACGGCGAGCCGGCGACGGAGATAGTAATTCCCGCGGAGATAACCTCACTTGACTACACGTTTACAGACTGTTACACCATAGAAAAGGTGAGCTTTGAGGCGGGAAGCGCGCTTGTATCGTTAGGCGATTGGTCTTTTTTCAATTGCACGGGCCTTACGGAAATAACCTTCCCCGCCTCGCTTGAACGTATTCACAAAGAAGCATTCGGCAAATGCAGCGCGCTTACAAAAGTTACGTTTGAAAACGCCGAGGGCTGGCAGATGAGCAAGTTGGAGGATATGTCCGAAGAGCCGTATGCCTGGGAGAGCGGCACGCTTGACGATCCCGAGACAAACGCCGCATATCTGAAAGGTTACAGCGGCAGCAATGGCTACTTTTGGAAACGCGGCTTTTGACCTTATTATAAATAATACGCTCGCAATCGGACATAATCCATCGGGTGTTTTTAAACTCCTTGACTTTTTTGTCGGACAGTGTTATATTTTTAGTACCACATAATTGCAACTGAATAT
The DNA here is from genome assembly GCA_947628505.1 of uncultured Clostridia bacterium. Taxonomy (GTDB): domain Bacteria; phylum Bacillota; class Clostridia; order Christensenellales; family Borkfalkiaceae; genus Coproplasma. Next base: position 11,476 of record CANRAD010000009.1, on the reverse strand, counting down.
CGAGCACGCTATTTTTATGCCCTTTTGGTATTTAATTATCAAAAGGGTGGTCAGCGTTTTTTTAGTGTATATTTTTTACGCTAAATGTCGATTAAGTATACAGAATATGGCATTGAGTATCTCTTGTATACTTTTTTGACGATAAAATCGTGCTTTTTAGTTGCAATTGGTGTGGTAACCGTAAGAGATACCGTGCGGTGTGCTCTTTCGGGAGCACACCTTATTTTTTTGCCGCACGAAAGGAGAAAAAATGAAGAAGAAACTTTTAATTGCGCTTTTGGGCGTTTTGTGCACAGTGTGCCTTGCCATAGGCCTTTCGGCGTGCGGCGTGCCCGACGGCGGCTCGGGCGGCAGTTCGGGCGGCGGTGGCGGACATACGCACACTTACGGCGAGCTTATTGAAGAAAAACCCGCGACATGCACGCAGAAAGGGTTAAAGGCGCACTATTATTGCGAGGGCTGTCAAAAATACTTCGACGAGGAGAAAACCGAAAAAACGCTTACCGAGTTGGAGATTGCCGTAGACGAGACGGCGCATACATACGGCTCGCTTATCGACGGGAAACCGGCCACTTGCAAGAGCACGGGCACAAAAGCCCACTACCATTGTGCCTGCGGTAAATACTTCGACGACAAAAAAGAAGAGATATCCGAACAAAATCTGACCATTCCCGCCGATTCCTCCGCCCACAGCTTTACGCAGACGGTTATAAATCCCTGGCGCGACTACAAGGTGTGCGAATACTGCGGAGAGGCGGACGACAGTTCGCGGCGCGACCACGAGTTCGACGAGGGTTCCACAAGGTGCAAACTTTGCGGCTATGAGTGCGATTTTATGTATTATGCGGCAAACTCCGACGAAGACAATTTACAGATATACGGCTTCCGTGCGGGCGGCGAAAAAGCCGACGTTGTTGTGCCCTCCGAGTGGTGCGGCTATAAAGTCGTGGAAATTGCCAAATTCGGCAGAACGGACATAGAGAGCATAACCATTCCCGAAAGCGTGAAAATAATAAATAAAGAAGCGTTTCAATATTGCGATAAACTTACTAAGGTAACAATAGAGGGCAACGGGCTCACCGAGATAGGAAATTCCGCCTTTTGGCACTGCACGGCGCTTACGCAATTGGAATTGCCCGAAAGCACGGTTAAAATAGGCAGCGATGCGTTTAACGGTTGTACTATGCTTAAAAGCATAAATTTAAGCCCCGAACTAAGCTCTTTGGGCACCAGCGCGTTTGAAGGTTGCGAATCGCTTTTGCGAGTGGATATACCCGATAATCTTACATGGTTGGGTGCCGAAACTTTCAAGGACTGCAAGTCGCTTCAAGTTGCCGAAATTTCCGAAAACAGCAAGTTGGATTCTTTCGGAAAAGACTTGTTCCGCGGTTGCGAAGCTCTCACCGAAATAAAGATTCCGAAAGTGTTGACCGAAATAGGCGCGGGCGCGTTTGCCGCCTGCACGGGGCTCAAAAAAGTCATTCTGCACGGCACGGTAGCCGATTGGGCGCAGATATATGTCAACGGCTATGAGGCGAACGTATACTATAATCCCCTTAAATACGCCCACGATTTATACGAGGGCGGACAGCTTGTTACCGACCTTGTGATACCCGGCACGGTTGAATGGATAGAGAGCCATGCTTTTTACGGTTGCAGTGCAAAGAGCATAAAAGTCGAAGAGGGCGTAACGGGCATAGGCGACGGTGCGTTTATGTATATGCTGAACGCGGCAAGTCTCACACTGCCCGCCTCGCTCGAAGAGATAGGCAGTTATATTCTCAACCCGTATTTCGAATATCCCGACGGCATTTCGGGGGAACCGGTATATCACAAGCTCTATAAAGGCACTGTAAATTACAACGGCACTACGGATCAGTGGGGAAAAATACAAAAGGGTGATTTGGGCTTCGGCTCGGGCGGCTCTAATTTAGAGTGCAACGTGCAGTGCAAAAACGGCACGATACTTTCGAAAGACGTCAACAAAACAACCGCCGCAAACAGCGCGGTAGCGTTGAACGAAAGCTATTCATTATATTATCGGCACAGAGATGACGAATAATTTCTCCGCCGCATTGCCCGCAATGACGGTTCGGATAACCGATATCCAAACAAACCGCCGCGGAGGGCTTAATGCCCTCCGCGGCGTTATATTTTGCAGTAAAGTTATATTTTGCCGTAACGTTATATATTTTTATACCTTTACGAGCGTTAAGGTTACCTTTTCGCCGTTGACGTTCTGCTCCTTTGTAAAGCCCGCGTGAACGCCTTCCGTTATGACGTTCGCAAGCACGTCGCCCGCAAACGCGCCCTTTTTGAGCACTTCGAGCGACTTGCCCGCGGCGGCGTAGTAAACTTCTATGCGGTCGGTTACCTCGAAGCCCGCCTCCTTCCGCATGTTCTGGATTTTGGAGACGAGTTCGCGCTCTATCCCCTCCTCTATGAGCTCGTCGCTGAGCACGGTGTTCAAAGCCACGGTTATGCCGTTGTCGTCCGCGGCGACGTAGCCGCCCGCGCTCTCCGTGAAAATCTGCAAGTCCTCTTCTTTGAGTTCGATATCGCCGAGCATATAGGCTCCGCCGCCCTTTACCGCGTCCACGACCTCTTTCGCGTTGCACGAGGAGAGGAACGAGGAGATTTCGCCGAGGCGTTTGCCGTATTTGGGGCCGAGGGTTTTGAGCTGAGGTTTGAGCTTATATGATATATACTTTTCGGCGTCGTCGGCCAAAGTGAATTTCTTGACGTTGAGTTCTTCGAGGATTATCGAAATCTCGTCGGGAGAGAGTTCGACCTTTCTTTGCGACACCACGACCATCTCCGAGAGCGGCTGACGGTTTTTGAGATTTCCGGAATTTCTCGCGGCTCTGCCGAGAATAACCACGTCGAGCACCTCTTCCATTCCGTCCTCCAACGTCTTATCGATATACTCCCCGCAAACTTCGGGGAAGGCGCACAGATGAACGGACTGCGGCGCGGTTTTGTAAAATGCCGGCACGAGGTTCTGATAAATCATTTCCGCGACGAACGGCGTGAAAGGCGCGGTGAGCTTCGAAAGCGTTACGAGCACGTGATACAGCGTGGCGTATGCCGCCGCCTTGTCCGACGTCATTTCGCTGCCCCAATAGCGCTCGCGGCCGCGGCGGACATACCAATTTGAGAGTACGTCCACAAAGTCCTGCAACGCGCGGGCAGTGTCGGTTATGTTATAGGCGGCAAGCCCCCCGTCAACCGTTGAAATAAGCGTGTTGAGCTTAGAGAGTATCCACTTATCCATAAGCGAAAGCGAGCAATCCTTCAACGGGTGTTCGCAAGGATTAAAGCCGTCGATTTCCGCATACAGACAGAAAAACGCATACGTGTTCCAGAGCGTGCCCATATATTTGCGCTGAGCCTCGGAAACGGCCTCTTCGTAAAAGCGCGAAGGCAGCCACGGCGCCGAAGACGTGTAGAAATACCAGCGCACGGCGTCCGCGCCCTGCTTGTCCAGAACGCTCCAAGGATCGACTACGTTGCCCTTGTGTTTGGACATCTTTATGCCGTTTTTATCGTTGACGTGCCCCAAAACTATGCAGTTTTTGAAGGGCGCGCGGCCGAACAGTATGGTGTTTATAACGAGCAGAGTATAGAACCAGCCGCGCGTTTGGTCAACCGCTTCCGATATGAAGTCCGCGGGGAAAGTTTTTTCGAAGATATCCCTGTTTTCGAACGGATAGTGATACTGTGCGAAGGGCATTGAGCCCGAATCGAACCAGCAGTCGATAACTTCGGGCGTGCGCTTCATCTTGCCGCCGCACTTGGGGCATTTGCACGTGAGATTATCCAGATACGGGCGGTGAAGCTCTATGTCGCCCGTAATATTGCACTTTTCTTTGAGCTCTTCTTTCGAGCCCATCACCTCTGTTTCGCCGCAATCGGGGCATATCCAAACGGGCAAGGGCGTGCCCCAATATCTGTCGCGGGAGAGCCCCCAATCTATTACGTTTTCGAGGAAGTTGCCCATTCTGCCCTCTTTTATGTTGTCGGGCATCCAATTGACGGAGCGGTTGGCGGCGATTATTTCGTCCTTGACCTTTGTAACCTCTATAAACCAGCTCGATTTCGCATAGTACAAAAGGGGCGTGTCGCAACGCCAGCAATGGGGATAGTCGTGCTCGAAGGGAATGACCTTGAAGAGATTTCCGCTCTGTTCAAGCAGTTCGAGCACTACTTTATCGGCTTTCTTGGCGAACAGCCCGTTGAGACGGGCGAAGCGTTCGTCGAAACAGCCCCTCTCGTTTATCAACTGAACGACGGGCAAGCCGTATTTCTTGCCCACTTTATAGTCGTCCTCGCCGAACGCGGGCGCAATGTGCACGACGCCCGTGCCGTCGCCCATGGTAACATAGCCGTCGCAAACCACATAGTGCGCTTTTTTGACGTCGTTCGCGGGGCATATGCGCTTTATTTCGGCAGCCGTTTCGGGGAAGAGCGGCTCGTATTCCAAGCCCTCCCACTCCCTGCCGGGCGCGCGCTTTATCACCTTGTAATCGACGAAAAATCTGTCCGCAAGCGCCTCGGCGAGGATATAGCTCGCCGCGTCCGTCTCTATTTCGACGTAAGGCTCGTCCGGGTTCATGCACAGCGCGACGTTGGAAGGCAACGTCCACGGCGTCGTCGTCCACGCGAGGATATATCTGTTTTGGCTCCCCTTTACCTTAAAGCGCGCGACGGCGGAATTTTCCTTGACGAGCTTGTAGCCCTGCGCCACCTCGTGCGAGGAGAGCGCGGTGCCGCAACGCGGGCAATACGGCACTATCTTATGGCCTTTATAAAGAAGACCTTTTTTGTGCATTTCTTTGAGCGCCCACCATTCCGACTCGATATACTTGTCGTCGTATGTTACATACGGGTTCTGCATGTCCGCCCAATAGCCCACGCGGTCGCTCATATCCTCCCACGCGTGCTTATATTTCCATACGGACTGCTTACAGCTCTTTATAAAGGGCTCTATGCCGTAACTTTCGATTTGCGGCTTGCCGTCCAGCCCGAGCGATTTTTCCACTTCGAGCTCCACGGGCAGTCCGTGCGTATCCCAGCCCGCCTTTCTCAAAACGTGCTTGCCCTTCATCGTCTGATAGCGAGGTATGATATCCTTCATTACGCGCGTTAAAATATGCCCTATATGCGGCTTGCCGTTCGCCGTGGGCGGGCCGTCGTAAAAGGAAAATTCCTCGCCGCCCTCGCGCTCTTTCACGCTCTTTTCAAAGACGTCGTTCCGCTTCCAGAATTCGATTATCTCCTTTTCTCTTTCAACGAAATTCAAAGATGTGTCGACTTTTTTATACATAGTACCTCCTTGTTCACGAAAATTAAAAGCAAGCCGTGCTTTTAATTTTCCGTGAGTTTGAGGGCTTCTCGCCCTCTGCCTGCGATTTTCGGCGCCCTCGATTATTTAATCGCAGGCATTCACCTCGCTCTGCCGTTTCCCAGCGGGAACCCTCGGCAGGGCAGCGGGCTACGCCCTCGCTCAGGCAAAAGTGTTTGCAAACTGTGTATTGCGGCGCAGGGAAACCCTGCTTGCAACGTAAAGTATTCGGAAAAAGGTTCACGTATAATCCGCCTGGCGGGAGCCAGTGAGCAAAAAAATCCGCGGCACTTCGCATTGCCCCGGACGTAAAAATAAAAATACGCTTGTAAACCACCAAAACAAACTTACATTTGCCGCGCCTTTAACGGTGCGCTTCCGTATTTTCTTAATAGTTGCCGTTCGGAAAATAAGCTGAAAGGCGATATCCTTTATGCCCGCTTGCCGCCTCGCACCTTCCGGCGGCTCTCTTAAAAGCGACAGACAAAAAGGCGTTGTCCTTTGTCATAGCCTCTGAATTGAATTGTCGGATATATTATAGCTTCCGAAAATAAAAATGTAAAGCAATTAACGATACTTGTTTTATTTAACGGATTTTAAAATGATGTAAAAGGCGCGCTTTTGTTCCACGGAGAGCTTTTTGATTTCGTTCATCAACAGACGTTCGGAAACGGGTTCCTTAGATTCTTCCTCGAAAAACTCCGCAAGAGTTATGCCGAACGCATTGCATATTGCGCGGAGCGTTGAAAGTTTCGGTTCGCTTTTTCGCACGAAGAGATTGTTCACGGTCGATTGCGTCAGCATTGCCTCCATCGCCAAATTGTTTATCGACCACCCTCGCTGTTTGCGTAGCTCGTCTATTCTTTTACATACATCCATAATTTTCTCCGATATGTATTTATTGTATAGCCAAAATGAGTTAAAATATTAACCCTATACACTTGACAATTTAACTCATTTGAGTTAGAATTTAACCGCAAAAGAATACAAGGAGAAAAAGATGAAAAGAAAATTATTGATTTTTGTTTTATCGGTTATCGCAGTTGTCTGCTGTGCCGTTGCGCTGTCCGCATGCGGCGAAAAGGATGGCGGCAATACGCATCCGCCCACCGAAGGGTTGGCATACGAATATGATTCCGAAACGAATTCATACGTTTGCACGGGAATGGGCACGGCTACCGCCACGGATATCGTTATAGCCTCTCAAATAGACGGCAAACCCGTAACCTCTATCGGCGAGTGGGCGTTCTATGAGTGCACAAGCCTTAAAAGCATAACCATACCAGCAAGCGTAACTTCTATCAGTAAGCAGGCGTTCTATTATTGCACAAGCATTGAAAGCGTAAACTTCGGCAATAACAGCAAACTTACTTCTATCGACGAGTATGCGTTCGACTGGTGCACAAGCCTTAAAAGCATAACCATACCAGCAAGCGTAACTTCTATCAGTAAGCATGCGTTCGCTTATTGCACAAGCCTTGAAAGCATAACCATACCCGCAAGCGTTACTTCTATCGGCGAGTGGGCATTCTATGGTTGTGAAAGACTTACAAGCGTGAATTTCGGGAATAATTCTAAACTTGAAACTATCTGCGAGAGCGCGTTCGGTTATTGCACAAGTCTTACAAGCGTAACCATACCCGACAGCGTAACCTCTATCAGTAAGCAGGCGTTCTATTATTGCAGAAGCCTTAAAAGCGTGAATTTCGGGAATAATTCTAAACTTGAAACTATCTGCGAGAGCGCGTTCGGTTATTGCCCAAGTCTTACAAGCATAACCATACCCGCAAGCGTAACTTCTATCGACAATTATGCGTTCTATAATTGCAAAAAATTAGTTGAAGTTGTAAATTTATCAGATTTGACCATTTCCCTTAGAGGGGTGTCAGAATTATTGGACGTATACGACAACGCCGCTTATGAAAGCAAAATAAAAAAGTCGGGAGATTACTTGTTCTATGAGAACGGCGAAACAGTATATCTGTTAGGTTACAACGGCAATAAAACCAAATTGCAGTTACCCGATAAATTCAACGGCAAAAACTATGAAATCTTCGGATACGCTCTTTGTTATAATGATAAAATAACCTCGATAACCATACCCGCAAGCGTAACTTCTATCGACGAGAGAGCGTTCGATTATTGCACAAGTCTTAAAAGCGTGAATTTCGGAAATAATTCTAAACTTGAATCTATCGGCAAGAGCACGTTCGCTTATTGCACAAGCCTTGAAAGCATAACCATACCCGCAAGCGTTACTTCTATCGGCGAGGATGCGTTCTATGAGTGCACAAGCCTTGAAAGCATAACCATACCAGCAAGCGTAACTTCTATCGGCAATTATGCGTTCTATGAGTGCACAAGCCTTGAAAGCATAACCATACCAGCAAGCGTAACTTCTATCGGCAATTATGCGTTCTGGGATTGCACAAGCCTTAAAAGCGTGAATTTCGGAAATAATTCTAAACTTGAATCTATTTGCAATTATGCGTTCTATGAGTGCACAAGCCTTGAAAGCATAACCATACCCGCAAGCGTAACTTCTATCGGCAATTATGCGTTCTGGGATTGCACAAGCCTTAAAAGCATAACATTTCTTGAACTTGAAGGTTGGAAGAGTAATAGTAATGGTCGGATCGATGTGAGTAATCCGGCGCAAAACGCAGTTAATCTCAGACCCGGTGATTACTATTATCGGTAACGCCAATAAAAACCTTTAATTTAACAAAAAAAAGCAGACATTCAAAAATGTCTGCTTTTTTCAATCGCTCCACTTGTGCTTTGAGAGCGTTCTGTCCTTTATGTCGTCGTAAAACTCGAAGTATTTTCGGCGGATATCCTCGGGGGTATCGCCCTCTTCCAACAGCCCCGAAAGCTCGTCCAATTCTTCCGGCGAAAAATCCGAAAGACAAAACTCGCCATCGAAAGCCTGCGCAAGTTTCATAAGGTCCCAGCCGGTGGCCTTCATTTCAGATCACCCCTTTTATTTTATTTCATTGCGAGAAACGATTTTATCTGAGGTATCATGGTTACGGCGTCGAATATCAGTTGAGCGCCGAAAACTATTATGTGGAACTGATGCGTATCGTGATTGCCCGGATCATAGAGCAACATAAACGCAACCACAACCTCTATTATGCCCTTTATCAGATAATATACGCAACGCTCGGAGTTTGCTATTCTCTTGAACGCATGATTGAACGCGTGCGCGCCCTCGAATAGCCCCAAAATTCCCCATACAATGGAGATAAAGGTTATCGCCGATTCGTTTTCCGGAAGAACGTGCTGGATTATTATCATTATCCCGAGCGCCGTAACTATGAGCGAAGTGGCCGTGCGGTTGGTTTTAAGGTGTCTGTATTCGTGCTGATAGAGCGCGAGAATAAAGCGCACAAAGCCTATTATCACCATCATTCCGCCCACGACATACGGCAACACTTCCGTTATGCGATGCGTCATCGTTATGCACAGAATTCCGACGATAAAATAGATTATCGCAAACGCATACGTTACCGCGTTCTGCGGGAGTTTGGTTATCTTGGTTATCCTGGATACGTTCGTCTCGGCGGAAAACTCCTCGATTATGAAATCGCCGTAGCTGTTTGTGTGCTCCTCTTCCACCGTCGAGGCGTCCGCATAGGCGGCATAAGAGAACACTTCCTCGTTATCCTTGAAGGCGGCAACGTTGCCGCTCAGTTCCTCTTTGGATTCGGCGGAATAGCTCTTATACGAATATTCCTCGTCGTCTTCCATAAATTTTTCCCCTCATCGTATTGTACGCGATAAATTATATCACTTATCGCCGTATTTTGCAATAGTAAGGAAAAAATTTACAAAAACCGCGTCAATTTACGAATACTACGTTATTGGTAACTTCCATGGGATAGGCGATAACGCGCGAGGAGTTCAAGTCCTCTCTGTGCATGTCCACGGCCGAAAGGCATGTTCCGGAATACGTCGTATAGTAATATACGCCGCCCTCGACGTCGCAACAGCTCGTGTAGACGGTAAATTCGTACTTGCCCTCACCGAGGTGCACACAGCCTTTCTGTTGGCTTACGGAGCCGAGGATACGGAAAAACTGCGCCATTGCCTCTCTCGGCTCGGAGCCGCAAACCGAATTTTCCTTTACGAACGCGGCGCGTACAAAGCGCGACGAGGACGAGAGGTCTCCCGGAAGCCCCATTGCGCCCATTCCGCGGCTGTAACCGAGCAGTTTCAAGCGCGGCGAAAAGGTGTTTTCAATGGGTTCGCACGTAAGATATTGATAATCGTTGAGCTTGAACAGCTGTTCCGGGAATTGCGGACTGTTTGTGAGTATTCCCGGCGGGTTGTCGTATATTTTCAAGCCCTCTTCAACGCTTTCCACGACTATACAGCGCTTGCCGTCGGCAAATATCCAATGCAACGGCGTATTTTTGACGTCCGGGCGAAAATTTACGTCGGCGACGCGTGCGCCGTCGAGGAGCTTTTCGACGTCCTCAACGCTTTCGGCAACGCTCAGGACGCGCGGAATGAGCTCGTGTGGCGCGATGTCCTTGCCGTCGTTGCGAGGGGCGAAATAATGCGCGCAAAAAGGGAAATTGAGCGCGGCGGCGCAAACTCCCTTTTCGTTGACGGCGTCGAAATAAAGGGGATAGCCGTCCATTACCGTGGCCGCGCCTATCATGGCATAGTGGTTTGCGGAGCGTTCTCCGCCGTAAAACTCGAAAGGAAAATTTCGCGGAGTTATTGCCACGCTTTCGCCGTAACTGAATTCCATATCGAGATTGCGCCCGAAATAATGCGCGCCGTTTTTAAAATCCAATGCTGTACACATATTGCAATTTTTGCCCCTTTTAAAGTGATTTATACCATTTAAAACTTGCTTGCGCCTTTTGTCAACCGCGCAAAGTTTCGGGCGGCAACAGCGTTCGCTTCCGCGCTGAACAGCATTGTGATAAAGCCCACCGCGCGGACAAAGTATTTCTTGCGGCTTGCGGCGGTATGAGACGAGCGTTGGCGGCGCGGAACTTACCCAACATAGGGGCGAGCTTTTGCGGCGTTGAAAGTTAACCCCCGGGCGTTACAAAATAACGCCCGGGGGTTCAGATAACAATTTTAATCAATTACACTTAAAGCAACTTGTGTTTGAGTTTTTGCACCATATTTACATATTCTTGTTGCGTTTCCTCGTACTTCTTTTCTCCTATCAAAGTAACGCAATGGTTGACCACTTGATTTATATATTTGTAATATTTATCTCTGTCGGGAGAGGCGTCTATCGCCTCAACTATTTTGGGCGCTACTTCGTAATATTCCTTGACAAGTGCTTTGCCCTCTTCGGTTTTGCGCATATAACTGTCCCGGAAAACACGCAACACGGTCAGCTCCTCGCAGTCGTCCGCTTTACCGAGATATTCAACGCAAGCCGAGGTTAAAAAGCAACCACGTCCACCCGAAGGCCGTGCAACAAAAGAAGAGCAAGAATCATCCTTCCTCACATATCTCTTAAACAGTTCGCAATAATATTTGTTAAAAACAACATTGTCTGTCGTATGAAAATACGCACATTTTTGACATGTAGGCATATATAATTCTCCTTAGTTTTTATTGAAAAAATTATATACCAATTTTTTTGGTACGTCAAGCATTCTACCAATATTTTTGGTCAAAATATATATTGATGATTGAAATTAAATTTTCGGAAAATTTAAAAATTCTGCGTATGCAACACAACTTAACACAAAAGGATTTGGCAAAACTTATAGGAGTTGACCAACGGACGGTCAGCGCATGGGAAAAAAGAATTTGCGAGCCGGATTTTAAAACTCTCGCCAAATTGTGTGAAATTTTTAACGAAAATCTCGACGGCTTACTCACATGACGGCATATGATTTTAACTTAATCCGAAATACATATTGAAAATTTTATGCAGATTTGCCTTGGGTTATATAAATCTTGAAATATATACTCTGCATATACAAAAAATAAAGCAGTCCACTCAATGTGGACTGCTTTATTTTTGAAATCCGGCAACGACCTTTCTCGGCGGTTGCAGAGAATAACAACCGTCTCGGGCACCGCTTGCGCCTTGCGAATGCGCAAGCTCATCTCGCGCGGCAAAACAGCGCACTGCGCTGTTTTGAGAAA
>CANRAD010000008.1 GCA_947628505.1 uncultured Clostridia bacterium | reverse complement strand
CCCGCCGGTCCCGCGGGCGAAGCCGGAACGGTGGTTCCGGTGGCGTTACAGAATCTGTTCGTCGCGGATAACCCCGTTGCGACAAACGACGCAACCGTTGATTTCGCTTCAAACGCTATTTATCCGCAAGGCTCCACGGGCATAACCGTTGCAGGCGACACAATAACGCTCGCCGAGGGCGGGTTGTACGAGATTTCTTATAATCTCGATTATGCCACAACTTCCGCCTCGGGCTCGGACGTTGTGCTTGCGGTAAATTCCGTGCCGATCGAATCGACGCGCAGAGATATAGTTCAGGGCCAGACCGATGTGAGCGCGACTTATATTTTCGAAGCAACGGCGGGAGATACCGTTCAGGTACAGCTCACCGACACTTCGGAACTCACTTCGGGCGACTTGAATCTCGTAATAAAGCGCTATGCGATAACTCCCGCAACTTAAAAAATTCGCCGCAGGCATTGCCTGCGGCGATATTTTGGTTTATGAGCGATAGGGTTTGGGGAAGAGTCCGGAAATTCCGTTCAGCGTGCGCATATCTTCTTCCGGGATTTCAAAGTTCATTTCGAGATTTGCCTTTATCCTTTCGGGCGTAACCGATTTGGGAAGGGGAAGCGCGCCTCTTTGCAGACAGTATTTTATGCACAGTTGCGCAACCGTAACGCCGCATTTGGCGGCGATATCGGATATTTTTCCGTTGTCGAGTATTTTACCGGTTGCAAGCGGCGAATAGGCCTCGATGAGTATATTCTTTTTTTCGCAATATCCGGTTATATGCTCTTGCGTATTTCCTATAAAAAATCTTATCTGATTTGCGGAGGGAACTATTCCGGTGGATGTTATCAGACTGTCAATTTGCTCGGCATTGAAGTTGGAAACGCCGATACTGCGTATAAGCCCTTCGCTTTTCATGTCCGCCATGGCTTTCCATGCCTCTATATTTCCCGAAGTGCAGTCCTTCCCGACGTCGGACCAAGGCCAGGGCGCATGGATGAGGTATAAATCTACATAGTCGAGAGCGAGAGCTTCGAGCGATTTTGCAAGATATTCCCGGGCGCCGTCGTAACTTTTTATGTGCGACGGCAGTTTTGTCGTTATGAAAATTTCTTTTCTGTTGACGCCGCATTCTTTGACGGCTTTGCCCACGGCGTCCTCGTTTTCGTATACGTAAGCGGTATCTATATGACGGTAACCGCATTCTATCGCGGCAAGCGTAGAGGAGTAGGCGTCTTCTTTTGAAGATTGCCAGGTTCCGAGCCCTATCGAAGGGATTTCAACGCCGTCGTTCAATATAAATTTATCGTTCATAACGTCTCCTTTTTTATAAAGTTACGTTTATTTTAACACAGTTTGCGAAACAAATCAATATCGGATATTAAAATTCACGTATATTACACATTTCAGTCAGCCGCGAGGATTGTATTTTTATAAGTAAAGACAACGAAAAATCGCGAACATGACGCCATTTGCTCACAAAACCATTTAAAATTCCCCGTTTGTAGAAGACAAACGGGGAATTTTTGTGCTTTATTTTTCGTCTCAAATCCTCAACTTATAAACCGTTTCTTTCCGGAAATAATCCTGAAAATAATTAGGAATTACACGAAGGAGAAATTATGGGATTTTCTATACTTGACGAACAATATTTAATTTTGAGCATTATTACGGTTTGCGTAGCACTTCTGACTGTAATCGTCAGCGTGATAATCTTTATTGTTCAGTCCAACGGGAAAAAGAAAGAAACACTTCATAATCATTTTGAAGAAATATATAAAGAATGTTTTAAACTGCGAGAGTCGATAAGCAAAAAATTGGGTATAGATTGGTACTACGACGTAGGTTCATTAATGAACAATGAAAATGCCTATGAAGAAGTTCTTAACCATATTAACAAGCTGTGCAGTCTGTTCTCGTCTTTTTTTGTGGTAGGAGCAAAACGTCTATGGAAAAAACTGATGCCCATCAAACTTTTCAACAGATTGTTGGCTTTATATCCCGTTATCTTATACAGCCGTCGGCAAAATAACGATCCGAAAAAATTCAAAGACTATGAAAAAGTTATTTTGAGTTGCATCAAATCAAAAGACATCTACAGTCATTACAAATTCAATATTAAAAAACCGTTTGGTTTCGGTAAAGAAAAGAATTTTATTTGGGCGGGAACCAGAGATTCCGACGTAAAATACTCAAAGGACAGCGTTAAATATAAAGTATCTATATTCGGTAAAGAAGTTAAAGGAATACGCCAAAACCACAATATCAAAGATTTCAACAATTATCTCATGGAGGAAACGGAAAAATTAATACGCGCGGATAAAAATGCTGCTGTTATGCTTTATAATCCGATTATTGCTTACCTTTTACCGCTTCGGGAACGTGAGAGAGTCGTATGTTTAAATAACGAAAATATTTTATTGAATCTTAATAACAAACTTTATGTGCGACAAACTTTCGGACAGATAGTCAGTTGCGTTCCGTATATTGAAGTTAAAAGTTCCAATCTCAATTTCAATAAATTAACCCAATATTTTTCAACAAATAAAATCGTCGTTCAAGGCACAAGAGGAAGCGGCGGATATTCCACTTATGTTGCGGATGAAAACAACCAAAAGAGTTTAATTGCTCAATTGAAAGAGCAAGTCGCCACGTTTTTGGTCTCTCCGTATATTGATAAAAGCGTATCCGTTAATGTGCACATAATCGTCTGCGAAAAGCAAAGCATTATTTTCCCCGCCTCCGTGCAATTGATTGAAAATTACGATAACAAACTTCTCTATCGCGGCGCGGATTTTGTGTCATTCAGGGATTTAGGATATGAATTAAAAGAAAAAATCAATAAAATGGCCGTAAAAATTGCCAATAAATTACGTGAATTAGGCTATTATGGAATAGCCGGAATAGATATGCTTGTATATGCCGACGAACCACATCTTGTTGAAATAAATCCGAGATTTCAGGCTTCGAGTTTTATTTTGGATAAATACATAAGCGAAAAATATTCAAATGAATACAATAATACCGACCCGAATAAAAAACGAAAAGAGCGTAAAATACCGGCAAAAAATATTTTGGACCTGAATTACAACGCTTTCAAAGGCGTTGCCAATACCGATATTTCTTTCTACGATGAAATAAATTATTCTTGCTATTTTTATTTTCCCGACGGACATAACAGAGACGATATCGATTACAAGCTCGAATTACTGAAAAACAGCTGTGCGGAAGTGGATTTGGACGGCTATGATAGTTCGTGCGAAACAGACGGCGATTCTTACTTGTTCCGCGCGCTTTTCAAAGGAAAAATTTCTCAGATCAGTCCCGACGGAGATCTTTGGATTTCGGATAACGTTAAATTCAATGAAAACCCCAATGATGATGTGTTAAAACTGAAAATTTCATTGCTTAATCAAGGCGTCAGATTAAAATACGATGATGAGTTTAAATATAAAGAAGCTGTGTTTGACGCCGTTGATTTTAAAGTTGGCAAGTACAACATGTATGTAAACAGTCCGATTAAAAACAAATATGTTGAGTTGAGCCCCTATGAAATTGATTGCAAAGGCAATAATGGGCGCTTGCTTTTCAACGGTAAAGAAGTAAGCGACATAGAAATCGAGTCGGAAAAAATAACCGAAAAAGATAAGTATCCGGAAAGAAAATCGCTTTATATTTCCACAGACAGGTTGAGAATCACACCGGCAAAAGGCTGTCAATTCAAAAGCCAAGGTCTGGGATGCCGTTTCTGCAATATGGTTCCTTATAGCGGACAATATTCTATCCGAGAGCTGGAACAAGCATATGATTTCGGTAAAACAAAAAACCCGCGCCACGTAATGATCGGCGGAGGTTCTGTCGTCTCGGAAATAAATCTTAACTTGATAACGCAGTTGGCGACATATATTCAAAGCCGAGGCAGTACGGAAATTACGCTCATGAGCCTGCCGCAAAAAGCTGACGATTTAATAACTTTGCAAAAATCCGGAATAACCGACGTTTCATTTAATATCGAAATATTCGACGAACAATGCGCCGCGAAATATATGCCGGCTAAAAGTCAATTTTCACGTAGCTATTATTTTAATATTTTAAATAAAGCAACTCAGGTATGGCCCGGATACGGAAATGTGAGGAGTTTGGTAATGGTCGGCTTGGAAAAGACCGATAGTCTTTATAAAGGAATAAATATGTTAAAGAAAATTAAAGTACAACCTGTTCTTTCGGTATTCCGCCCCATGGAGGATACCCCTCTGGAAGATCGATTGCCGCCGACCAACTCATATCTTGAAACGATTTATAACGATATCTGCAAAATCTTATATCCGCTGACTCCCGGTCCAAAATGCGATATGTGCAAAAATAATATTTTGGCAATATGACTTGTCGGGCATTATGATTTGGTAGAGAATATGAGAAACGAATCGTCAGGAAATTCGTCGTCTATCAGTCCGGTAATTCTTTGTGTGCAGTTCTCTATATCTTTACTTATGTTGCCGTTTTTCATGGACAAATAATTTAGTTGCGATATCTCGTACTTAATCTCGCTTTTGATTTTTTCGATGAGATTTCTATCCCTTACGCTAACTTTGTTGCGATACTTGTTCTTGATTAATTCGAGATAATAATCCTTGTGCTTTCTTTTCATCCACCAATTGTTCAGTCCCACACAGAAATCCCTCAACATTCCCGTAATTCCCAAAGACACGGAAAGCGCCGTAAGAGGATCACTCGATACGAGTTGAATGAATAAATCCCAAGGAGAGTTATGGCGTATCTCAATAAATTTTAATTCCGCATTCTGACCGCAATTGTCCAATATTGCCTGCAACTTATTTTGTAACTTGACGATTTTACGTTTTTTGTGTTCCGGAATATTTGTGGCTATATTGAATTGCAGAACGTACTTATTGCCGGAATCATACATTAAAATTTGCCTTATTTCCGTCGTATTCAATATCATTCTGTTCAGAATTTTGTAGTACGCGGCTGTTTTTTCGGTTTCGGAACGGTTTTTGAATTCTATTACATTGGAATCGATATTGTTAATGATTTCCTGCGCGTAATGAGCGTCTATTAAACTGTAATTTTTGCCGAGTTTGCAAAAATGTCTTATCATTCTGAAATTTTGTCCGGCTATATTTTCGGTCAAACCGTTTTTCAGATAGCCGAATGCGTCGCTTTGTCTTTCAAGTATCAAACAAATCGTAACGGCGGGGAAAAATGATTTTTTATCCGTAAAATAATACAAAAGCCCTTCCATAACGTTTGTGTATTGCTCTTTGTCGGCAATTTTTCCGTCGGCGGAAAAAAATAATTTGTTTGAAGCGTCGCGCAACATCTCGCACGCGCCTATGATGAAGGGGAATTGATAAAAGGGAAAAATTACGTCTGTAAGATTGCAGTTTTTGAAATAAGTGAATTCGATATTTAGCATTTGCATATCGCAGTTTTTAAAACGGCACCCGTCGAAAGTCGTATCTTCCAGAGTTGTCGCAACTATGTCGCAATTTTCAAATTCGCAATTTATAAAATTTCCGTTGCATATCGCCGAGGACGAAAAAACAACATTTACGAATTTGCAGTCGATAAACTCGGAACTGCTGAAATCGTTGTTTTTATAATTCATCTTTTTATCCGAGCCGCAGAATATGCAATATTTAAAAGTGCAG
The DNA here is from genome assembly GCA_947628505.1 of uncultured Clostridia bacterium. Taxonomy (GTDB): domain Bacteria; phylum Bacillota; class Clostridia; order Christensenellales; family Borkfalkiaceae; genus Coproplasma. The sequence continues at coordinate 81,687 of CANRAD010000008.1, read as the reverse complement.
TACATAAGATTATTGCCGTCCAAATCGGTATCGATAAAGCCGACCGAGTCAAAATCCGAGCCCGTTATTGCACAATCGATAAATTTGGAATTGCAAATCTTTACCGATTTCAGAGACGAGCGCTTCAAACTGTCTTTGTTTTTTACCTGATTATTTATTTCACCGTCTTTGATTCCCCATGAATCGCCCGTACTGTCGTTTTTTACCTTACAATCGACGAACTCATCGAGCAAACTTAATTTCCTTTCGATTTCCGTCCTGTTTGATTCCATAATTTCTCCTTCGTGTAATTCCTAATTATTTCCGGAATGTATCGGTTTTTATCGTCGTACGAAAATAACGGCGCAATTGTATTCCTTTTTTCAGACATTATTTTCGATGATTTTGTTACGGAAAAAATCAAAAAAATTTCATGACATATTTTTGCTATACAAAAATTGCTATTTTGTTGATTTAACTGTAAAAAAATGTTATTCTACATAATATAAAAAAATAATATTGAAAACGGTTTTATCGATTGGATTGCGCTTGCCGCGTATTGCCGTTGATTGAAGTCGGTTTATTCAAAGTTTTTATGCGTTACGATTTTTGTTCGCCGGAGGATAAATGAAAAATTCAAAGTTGAAAATATTCATATGTTCCGTAATAGCGGCTCTTGTCTCGCTTGTCTGCATTATGGGATGCGCATGGGCGCCGACGGCTTCGGCGGAAGAGTCTGAAAGCAGCTCGGCCGTAGCGATTTCAGCCGAGACGGAAGATACCGACGTGCTTTCGCGGTTTGAATATGCCGATCTCGGAGTGGCGGAAGGTTCCTTGTTCGATAAATTCTCGCGCGAACGTTTCCCGAAAGCCACGATAAAGGAATTTAAGAATTTTGCCGACGTGCTTATGGCGTTGAAACTCGGAAAAATAGACGGCACAATGCTCGATCGCCCCAATTTCAACGCCGTTAAGCGCACCGAAAGCGGACTGTCGTGCATACCGGTTCCCGGCTATTCGGTGGATATCGGTTTCGGATTTCAAAAGAACGACGAGGGAGCCGCTCTTCAAGCGCAAATGAACGCTTTTCTTTCACAACTTAAAACGGAAGGGAAACTCGATGCGTTGATAGACAAGTGGTATGGCGAAACGGAGCCGCAGGCAACAGTTCCTTTGAGCAGCCTTGACGGTGCAAAAACTTTAAAAGTTTCCATCGATCTCACGAGAAAGCCTTTTGTATATATGTATTACAACGAGCCCGTTGGTTTTGAAATAGAGGTATTGTATCTCTTTTGCAAGGAATACGGTTATAAAGTCGTTTATGAAAACGGCTCTTTCTCCACTGCGGGGTTGGCTGGGCTTGCAAGCAAAAAATACGATATGCTCTGCGCCGGACTGTATATGACCGATGAACGCAAGGAGAGCGTAAATTTCAGCGAGCCATATATGTCGGCGGACGTCGTAATGGTCTCATATAGCGGCGACGGCAACTTTTTCGCGTCTTTTGCGGAGAGCTTCGAAAAGACTTTCATCCGCGAAGGCAGATGGAAACTTATTCTCGAAGGCATAGCCACGACTTTGATTATAAGCCTTTCCGCAATTGTCGGCGGCACGATAGTCGGCTTTCTTCTTTATCTTGCGTCGAGATCGAAATATAAGATTCTTTCGATGATAGTTCGGGGATTTGCCAAAGTCTATTCCAAAATCATTGCCGGAATGCCGACGTTGGTAATTCTAATGCTATTGTTCTATGTCATTTTCGGCAGAACGGATATAAGCGGCCTTGCCGTGGCGATAATCGGATTTATCCTTACATTCGGAGCTTTCGTGTACGAACAGCTCAAACTTACGGTAAACGGAGTAGACAAAGGTCAGACGGAGGCGGCGTATGCGCTGGGATACGGCCGCAATCAAACATTTTTCCGAATAGTTTTGCCGCAGGCAATGAAGATGTTTGCGCCCGCGTATTCTTCGGAAATCGTAAGTCTTATCAAGGCAACGTCGGTCGTCGGATATATTGCCGTCAACGACCTCACGAAAATGGGCGACATAATAAGAAGCAACACATACGAGGCGTTTTTCCCTTTGATGGCGGTGGCTTTAATATACTTTCTGCTTACTTGGGGCATTTCCGCACTGCTCGGATTTATTATTCGGAAAACCGATCCGCGTCGCAAAGAAAAAAAGAAAAACGCAAAAAAATCGGATAAAGAAAAGCAGGGAGACGCGAAATGATTCGGATAGAACATTTGAGAAAAGAATATTCGAACGTTACGCCTTTAAAAGACGTAACGGTTACGATAAACGACGGCGACGTGATTTCCGTTATCGGCCCTTCCGGAACGGGCAAATCAACGTTTATCCGTTGTTTGAATCTTTTGGAGAAACCCACGTCCGGTGAGATATGGGTGGATGATATCTGCATTACGGATAAAAAATGCAATATCAACAAAGTGCGGCAAAAGATGGGCATGGTTTTCCAATCTTTCAATTTGTTCAATCATATGACCGTAATAAAAAATATCATGGCCGCGCCGATGAATCTCTTGAAAAAATCCAAAGAGGAAGCGTATGAAGAGGGAATGCAGCTTCTCCGCGCTGTTGGGCTTGCGGATAAGGCTTTAAATTATCCCGACGAACTCTCCGGCGGGCAAAAACAGCGTGTTGCCATCGCTCGCACATTGGCTATGCACCCGGATATAATTCTCTTTGACGAGCCTACGTCCGCGCTCGATCCCACTATGGTAGGAGAGGTTCAGGCAGTTATCCGCGAGCTCGCCGGCCGCGGGCTGACGATGATAATCGTTACCCATGAGATGCGATTTGCACGCGAAATTGCCAACCGCGTGTTTTATATGGATGAGGGCGGCATATACGAAGAGGGCACGCCGGAGGAAATTTTCGAGCGTCCCGTGCGCGAGAAGACTATCCGCTTCATAAAACACATAAAAGTGTTCGAAGTGGATATAACGTCGGTTGATTTCGACTTTATAGGTCTTGTCTCAGGTCTGGAAGAATTCGGCCGAAGAAATCAGATGTCGCAGAAGGCGATAAACAAGTTGCAAACGGTGTTCGAGGAACTCTGCGTGCAGATTATTCTTCCTCGGTTTTCCGATGGTTTCAGGATAAATATTTCGGTTGAATATTCTCAGGACGACGAAACTGCCGTTATGCAGATAAAATACACGGGAGAAGCGTTCGATCCGCAAAATTCCGAAAATCTGATTTCACTGAAACTTGTTAAAAACGCCGCCGAAAGCGTGGTATACAGCGAGATAGCGGAAGAGGATTTCACGAATCTCGTAACAGCTAAAATTATATGATGCCCGATTTCTGAAAATCCGTATTGATCACTTGTCGGCGATAAAATGTAGCCTTGAAAAAAGTTAATTCTAAGTTTTCTATATAGCGGCCGATTTCAGAATCCGAAATGGTTGCACAAACAAAATACCCGTGTGTCATACGGGCAAAAGATTGTATGCTACTTATCCCAAAAAAACACAAAAGACAGTATTGTGTTAAAGGTCGGCTTTTAATATTTCGCCCTAAACATGTGGTGTACAAAGCGAAGCCGTTCTCCGATGGACAGATTTCCGCGCTGCAAACACGTAATTTCTTGATTAAACAAAAAAGCGTTGCTTTTTGCAACGCTTTTTGCTTGTCTGGTATGATTTTGTATAAATTTTTTGGTAAAAATTTAAAAAATTTGTAACATTATTTAACTTTACATCGTCGTAACAATAAAGCGACTTAATTTTTTGCACAGATAACTCGTTTTGTTTTTCTATGTGTAAGTTGTTTTTGGATGCATAGCCGATTTGCCTCTTTGCCGTGGTCGTCATCGAATGTCGGGAATTTTTTGAAAATTCGTATCCGATGCCATAAATTTGTTATAAATAATCGGCAAAAAATATTAAAAAATTTTAATTGAATAACTATTGATTATTGTGAGTTTTTTAGGTTTATGATCATTGCGAGAAAAAATTTTATATCTAATACCGTAAGAATCATTGCTATTATATTAGACGCTATTATAACCGTTTTAGCCATAGTGTTACTTGTCCTTGCGGTTGTTGGTCAATTTAAACAAACAAGTTTATTATATATTTTAAGTACAATATTTTGGATATGCGGATTATTTTCTATAGGTGATTTTATAGTTATTTGTCGATTGGGACAACCGATTGTTAATTTTTTCTATGTCAAATTCCGGTTACATTATAAAAAGTGTGCTACTCCTGAGCAAAAGAGAGTTTTGGATAATATTTTTGCCAATAGTGAGGGTACAATTGCTCATATTTCCGTTTTAATATTTGGGAAACCTTACTCAGGCAAAAGTGAAAGCGTTAACTTTATAATTAATTACATTCTTCGCAATTTTATGCTGAGCAAGGAACAATTTGTCAATGGCTATGAGTACATTGATTGTTATAATGATGCATGTGCTGTATCAGACCATATCAACAAAATCCCTTTACTCTCTGTCAACAATAAAATTTTGATATTTGATAATATTAATGAAGCGGACGGGTCGGCGATTGAAAGAATAAAAGAAATTTGCAGTAAAAGAAATTGTTGTATATTGGTTATCGAAGAAAACGGCGAAAGTGTTTTGCAAAAATTAAGGCAAGATAATGTTGCAGATTCAATAATAGAATTTCATAGCAACAATTTTTCTCTTTCTCGGCCTAATTTGTTTAGAGCGTCATTGGAAGCTTTGCGCGAGGATAATTATGTTTTAAACATTCTTTTAACCATTGCGGTTTTGTCTCGATATCATAACATATGCAACATAAACGAAATCAAAAAATTATCTCAATTGCAAGGAAAACAATTATTAAAACTGAATGGTGCTTTACGAAAGCTGACAAAAATGAACTTAATTGAAGTTTTCCCTATCAATTCTTCCTATTATAGACTCAACAGCTGTGTATCGTCGGATGAGTTTCTTTTTACTTTGTTCCCCTTACAAGAACTTCGAGATAAAAAACTGATGAAGTATAGAGAAATATTTTCGCCTTTTGTCGGGGAAGAAATCCTTTGGCTTAATCTTCTTGACTTGCCTGTTCATGAACGGTCAAACTATTCTTTTCGCAATCACATGGATCTATTTTCTTCCGCAATTGCTCATGCAAATTTTATAAAAATATACAATGCTCTACAAGCATTTTATCAGCGGAATGGAAATAATCATGAATTTCTATATGAAGAAGGATTTTTGAACTATATTTTGAATGACTTTACGAAGGCAATTTCTTGTTTTGAAAGCCTACTTTGCCTTGACTGCCCCGATAAAATTAGTTATGAATTTAAGCTTATAGAAGCCCTGCATGGTAGCTGCGAAAAAGCAATTGTGGAAAAAGTTCAATTGTACATAAATGACCTGTTAGCCAGTAACGAAGTTAGTTTCCGCTTATATGGACAGTATTGGATAAACCATATGGAGAGTGAACGCGGAAACTTTAATATTGATTCTTTAAATGACATCCGACAGCAGTTGATCACACTATACAAAGGTGGTTATAAGGATGACTTAATTTTATCTGTCATCGAGCGATGTTTTACGGACCAATTGAGAATGTGTTGGATAAGCGGGACTCTGACAAGCGATCAAAAAAAGCAGTTAGAAAAAGAATTCAAAGAAATTTTTTCATCAAAAAGCAACTGCAATTATTATTTGCTTTTATATTTTCAAGCAGGCTTTTGCCACTATCATAGCGTCTGCGCCTCGTTTTTCAAAAGAGGGGATCTTGATGTGGTCGAAGAACCTGCGAAATGTGCAAAGGTAGCATATGAAGCCGCAATAGCAAGCGATTATCAAAAACTAAAGTCAAAGGCCTCAGCCTCAGTCAAACTGGTTGACTTGAAAGCAATTTTTAGCGATGCGGAATTTGAGGATCTAATTCAAGAGGTAAAGCGATTTAGGCAGGATGCAGAGAAAAACCGCATTGATGTTTTTATTGCATTTTCGGATTCTTTAATCGGGAAGTTGCGTATATTAGATTATTGCATCAGTGATTATCCTAAGCAAGAAGATGTATGTGTTACACGTGAAATCATTACAGCTCTAGATAATTCGGAAAAGATATATGGTCGGTTCGATAATCAATACGGTGTCATGCGTGCGAGGATATTAAAGTGTCTCTATAGGCTTCTATTGAGCTTTTCTAGTGGAGATTTGGCTATTATTGGTAAAGCGCAAATTGCGTTAAAATCTCTTCCCATAAAAATAGATTGGTCTATAGAGAACGCCGTAGTCGAGTCGATGAATCGGAAAAATCTGCAATATAAAGATGTCTGCGACTGCATTAAATTTTATCCTATGATTTTGCAATGATGCTTTGGACAAACTTACGAATTTTTTTATATAGCTTCAAATTATAAATTGTGTCATTGTATATTTCAGCAATGTACTTCGCTAACAAAGAGATGTGGGTTGATTTGAGTCCTTGGCGAATTGCTCCATTTAGCCCAAGACGTAATCCAAATCCGAGATTATAAGGCAGTTTTCTATAATTTGTACATATGCCTGCTTCTTCCAATTTCAAGAAAAGTTCATATGCTTTTCGTTGTGTAGCAGGTCTAATCCAAATATGAGGCGTTGGTAGGAATCTCTTATCACGCTCAATGACTGGAATATGTAGCTGAAGCAACTTATAATACAGGTCATTGGATAATGATATTGAGTCTGTTGAATACTCATCTAGAAATTTCTTATTTAACAACGGAACAACCGACTTGAAAATATTTTGCGGGTGGGTATTTGATATAAATGTTTTTGACTCAACCAGAAATTTTGACCAAAGATTGGTTTTGTTTTTCGCTGCAATAATACTTTTTTGCGGACCTGGATAGTTTTTGTGTAGAGATGACAGGAGATAATCGAAACCTTGCAAAAAAGGATTCGGGTAATACCCTGTCAATATTTGGGATAGATATTGTGACGCATCGAAAACTTTTATAGAATCTGAAAATTCTGCCAACCAGCTAAAGTCCTCATAGTTAATGCCTTCGCTTCGATCTATAAAAATAAATTTGGGAGAGATCTCATGAATGAGTTTGGTGCTTTTTTCAATATCAATACATTGGCTATTGAAATCCACGGGAAACAGGAATACATTCATCCCAATTTTTCTTAACATATTTTCTGTGGAATAATGTCCGCCGGCAATTTCGGGCAACAATAAGACCGAGTCGCCTGGATTAGCGACACATAAAAAGAAGATGAGATGGGCGTTAAGTCCGGACATCGTTTTTAAATCCACGTCATAAGCATTTAGATGTGTTTTCCAGATTTGTTTGGTAATATCGTATAAGTCAATCAACTCATTTCTTTTTCCAAAAATTACGATATCTTCTATAGATTTATAGCGTTCACTGACATATATATCTTCAAAATTATCCGTGTTAAAGTCTTCATAGTAGGGGAAGTTTTCTGTTGGATTTAATATCAAACTCTCCTTTAGTATATGATCTGCCCGCGAAAAGAATAAAGTATATACGGTTTTTGAATCTAGATCAAGTTGCCAAAACAAATCAGCTGAGCTATGATTATAATTTTCAATCGGGTAAAAATGATATTTCGATAGTAGATGATTAATCTCCAAGCCAGAATACATAGTCGCTATCTTTAATTTAGGGATTCCATTCATAAAGGCATATTTTATAACAGTAAATAACATTAACCGCCCATAGCCAAAGTGCTTGTATTTTTGCAAAATGAAAAACCTTCTTATTTCATAGAAATCCCTCAATTTTCGCAAGGCTATAGTTCCTACAATATTTTTTCCGCACGAAAGGATCCAAAACTCACCTTGTGTACAATATGACCTTTCAATATCCAAAAGATCTGTATCTTTTCCATGTAAATTTAGTGTTCTATTATTTTCGAAAAACACTTTACCAAAAAAAGCTAATATTGTCTCCTTATCTTTTTCGCAATATGTACGGATCTGAGGATTGTTCATTTTTCCCTCCAATAATCAATAGTTATTTTAATAAAAACTTTGACACGGCAAAAATCAAAATTCATATAAATAAAGCAAAAAGATGGCAGTCCGCACGGAAACAGTGTGAACTGCCATCTTCGATAGATATAATAGATACAATAGATACAATAGATATATATAGATATATAGTCTAATAGCGTCGAAAACTTAAAGAAGAGAGAAGAGCGACTATAATTGCCGCATGCATGAAAAATCGAAATATAAATATGAGGTTGTCATCTTAGATGTGCGTTATGGAAAGCTGTATCGCAGTGAACGTATATATTATGTGATCGGCGCGGATTCATAAACAAGAAAGCGCATAATTTTCAACATTTTCAAACGCGGAATTTATTGCGGTTGACAATAGTCGGAATTTGGTATAAACTGTAAACAAATCTTATAGGCAAATAATATAAGGATTTACGATTCTCACAGCTACGGATAATTTCTTCTCCTTTAGAAAGGAATAAAAAATGAAACGATTAATTGCCTTCGTCGCCGCGCTTATTATGCTGTTGGCGGCGGCTCTCGGCGGTTGCGGCGCGCAGGAAACGCCCGTCGAAAAATGGAGCATATATATCTATCTTTGCGGCTCCAATCTCGAAACCAAAACGGGCGCAGCGGGGAAAAACCTCGATGAACTGCTTGCCGCGGATATCCCCGAAAACGTCAACGTGATAGTCGAAACGGGTGGCGCGAGCAAATGGCGGTCTCACGATATCCCCGACGACGCGCTTTGCCGCTATGCAGTAAAAAGCGGCTCTTTGTCCCTTTTGGAGAGGTTGCCCCTCGACAATATGGGCGAGGGCGACACTCTGCGCGACTTTCTTTTATACTGCGTTGAAAATTATCCCGCCAATAAGATGTGCGCGATTATGTGGGACCACGGCGGCGGAAGTCTGAACGGCGTTTGTAACGACGAAAATTACGATTACGACGCGCTTTCCCTTGCCGAAATCGACGCCGCTCTCGGCGCGGTTTCCGAAAATATGACCGGCCGCTTCGAGTTGGTCGGTTTGGACGCATGCCTTATGGCCAACTACGAAACGGCGTATATGCTCTCGCCGTATGCGCGATATATGCTTGCTTCCGAGGAGATTGAACCCTCCGGCGGCTGGGATTACGGCGCGCTCTTGCAAGCGATAAAAGACAACTCCGCAATATCGGGAGGGGAGCTCGGGAAAGCCGTCTGCGACGGATATTACGCTAAATGTGAAAAGAGCGGCAAACAATCCGTCGCCACGCTGTCCGTAGTAGACCTCGACCGGTTCGGCGCAGTCCGCTCCGCATTCGACAATATGGCGAGCGAAATGGAGGGCAAAGTAACCCGCGGCGACGGCATACAGTCCATCGCGCGGAGCGCGCACGGCTCTCAGAAGTACGGTGGAACAACCCAGGATGAAGGTTTCAGTAACCTTATCGATTTGCGCCATTTTGCGGAAAACGCAGTCGATATTAACTGCTCGGACTTATTGGAGCAGGCGCTCTCTCGCGCCGTCGTATACAGCGTGCACGGCAGCGAGAAGAGCAAATCATACGGACTTTCTTTCTATTATCCGTTGCGTCTCGACGGCAATCAACTTGAAAAATATTACAGCGAGGCTTGCCGATCTGTGCCGTATAAGCGGTATCTCGAAAGCGTATACGAAAATATGTCCGACGAGCCGATTATATTCCTAAACGCGGGAGAAGAGGCCGAAGACGGCTCCTTTGAAATTCAACTCGACGAACGTTCTCGCAACTATATTCTGTCCGTCGAGTATGTGCTTACGGAACAGATTCTGAGAGAGGAAGAGGACGGAAGAGTAAGCGTTGAATATTCAGAATTCGGTATGGATAACGACATTAAAAGCAACAACGCCGAAACGCTTACGTATAGCAGCAATTTCAGAGGCGTTTGGCTTGCGCTGAACGGCTGTAAACTTTATGTAACGCCCGTGGAAACGACGGATAAGTACATAATATTCACTTCGCCCATATCCTTGAACGGCGAACGCACCAACTTGCGTTTCGCGTTTATCTGGGACAAAAGTTACCAGGGCGGCGGTTATTATAAAATTCTGGGCGCGTGGAACGGCATAGATCCCGTTACGGGCATGTCCGATAAAGAGCTTACTGTCTTAAAACCCACGGACGAAATAAAGGCGTATTATCCGTATTCGAAGATATATGACGACGACGAGGAGTACTACGAGCCCACCTTAAAGGAAGTTACTATTCCGCCGCCGTCGCCGGGCGAAGAATACATAATTTCCGAGGAGCCGCTCGGAGGCGACGAATCGACCAGATGCTTTTATATCTACCAATTTATCGTTACTGATATTTTCGGAGGCGTTCATTACTCGGACGCCGCGTTAATGGTGATGGTTTATTCGGCCGAAGAACTCAAAGAAAACCCTCTGCCGGACGGTGTTTCGGCAGCGTTAATCTTAACAGTCATGCCAATGAACGGCGAATCCGTTATCTGACCGGGCGGCACAGAGAACGCAACGCCCGACGAACTTTCAGCCGTTATTGCAAACGAAATATACGTCGCTCAAAAGAGCGGCGCATTTTCGTTTTTCAGACTTGCCGAGTGAACGGATTTTTTATCGGGCGCGCGTAAAACATAGGTCAATTTGTTGACATTCAAATCATTTTTTACTATATTTTAACTACATTCAATCAATTTCTGTCGTTTAATTGTCATTGTTTCGTCCTTTCGGTGATTTGCCGACGTCGGCGAAACCATATCGGCGTTGTTGAAAACAGATATTTTCGTTGAGGTTAAAAGAGGTTACAATATGAAATTCGAAACGCTTTGTCTGCATGCGGACGGGAATAAAAAGGACGAATGGGGAACGCTTACGCAGGCCGTATGCCAATCCTCGACGTTCGTGCATAAAGGAGTGGGCGTGCCTTCTGAATACAGCTATTCCAGGCTTTCAAATCCTACGCGCGCTCATCTGGAAAATACTGTCGCCGCTTTGGAGGGCGGCGTTGCGGCATATGCCTTTTCGACCGGCATGGCGGCAATCGCCACGGTAATGAAGTTATTCGGCGCGGGTTCGCACATCATCGCCTCCGAGGACTTGTACGGCGGCAGTTTAAGGCTGTTCAATAACGTCAATTCCCACGACGGAATGACATTTGACTTTACCGATACGGGCGATTTGAAAAAGGTGGAGTCTCTCATAAAGCCATGCACGAAAGCGCTGTATATCGAAACGCCGAGCAACCCCTTGATGATGGTCTCGGATATTTCCGCGCTCTCCGCTCTCGCAAAGAGATACGGACTTCTTCTGATAGTTGACAACACATTTCTGACGCCCTATTTCCAGCGTCCCATAGAGCTCGGCGCGGACATAGTCGTTCACAGCGGCACGAAGTATCTCGGCGGACATAACGACGCCCTTGCGGGCTTTGCCGTGGTAAATTCCGAAGAGCTTGCCGAGCGTATCGGCTACTTATATAAAACGGTGGGCGCATGCCTTGCGCCGTGGGAGTGTTTTCTGATAGAGCGCGGCATAAAGACATTGCCTTTGAGAATGGACAGAATAAACTCCAACGCCGAACAAATCGCCGGATGGTTGCGCGGCAGAAATGAAGTCGTTAAGGTATATTACGTGGGCTTTGAGGACCACGCGGGCTATGAAATATCCAAAAAGCAGTCCACGGGTTTCGGCGGAATGATATCCGTCGAGGTCGAGAGCAAGGAGCTGGCCGAACGTATTTTAAAAGACGTCAAAGTGTTCCAATATGCCGAAAGTCTGGGCGGCGTGGAAAGTCTCATAACCTATCCCATGTTGCAAACCCACGCCGACGTTCCCAAAGAGGAACGCGAAAGGAGGGGCATAAACGACAGATTTTTGAGACTTTCCGTCGGCATTGAAAACATAAGCGATTTGATTGAAGATTTGAAGCAGGTATTCGATAAATGAAATACGATTTCGACAAGGTAATAAAAAGAAGAAACACAAGCTGTTTAAAATACGACTTTGCCGTCGAACGCGGCAGACCTTCTGACGTTCTGCCCCTTTGGGTTGCGGATATGGATATGCCTACCGCTCCCGCGGTCATAGAAGCCTTGAAATCACGCGCCGAACACGGCATATTCGGCTACACGATGCCCAAAAAAGATTATTTTTCGATTGTCGCGAAATGGTTTGACGAGCGCCACGGCTGGAAAGCCGATCCCGAAAAATTTATCTGCACTCCGGGCGTGGTATTTGCAATCTGCGCGCTCATAAAAGCGGTTACGAACGAGGGCGATGGGGTAATTTGCTGTCAGCCCGTATATTATCCTTTCGCAACGAGCGTAACAAAAAACAACCGCAAGCTCGTGGTAAGCGAGTTGAAACTTCAAGACGGCAAATATCATATAGATTTCGAAGATTTCGAAAATAAGATAATAGTCGACAATGTAAAAGCCTTCATATTGTGCAGTCCCCACAATCCCGTCGGCAGAGTATGGACGAGCGAGGAACTCGGACGTCTCGGCGATATATGTTTGAAACACGGCGTATTCGTAATCTCCGATGAGATACATTCGGACTTTACTTTCGGCGACCATAGACATATCGTATTCCCCACGGTAAAAAAAGAGTTCGAAGAGCGTTGCGCCGTCTGCACCGCGCCCTCAAAATCGTTCAATCTTGCCGGGTTGCAGATATCAAATATCTATATTCCGAGCGCCGAGGTACGCAAAAAGTTCGAGGACGAGCTCGATAAAACGGGCTATTGGGAACCGAACGCAATGGGGCTTGCGGCATGTGCGGCGGCATATGAAAAGGGCGGCGAGTGGTTTAACGCTTTAAAGGAGTATCTTGCCGGAAATCTTGCGTTCGTGCGCGATTATCTCAAAGATATCCCCAAGATAAAACTTATCGAGCCGGAGGGCACGTATCTCGTCTGGTTGGACTGCCGCGAGCTCGGTTTGAGCGACGAAGCCCTTCAAGCCCTCGTCGAGCAAAAGGCAAAATTATGGCTTGACGACGGCTACATCTTCGGCGCGGGCGGAAGCGGCTTTGAAAGAATAAATATAGCTTGTCCGCGCTCAACGCTTTCTCTTGCGCTCGGCAGATTGAAAAAATCGGCGGAGGTTGAATGAATATGACGTTACAGCAATTGAAATACGTTATTCAGATAGCGCAATCGGGCTCGATAAATCTTGCGGCCCGTAAACTGTATATATCCCAGCCGAGCCTTTCGAGCGCAGTTGCGGAACTCGAAAACGAGATGGGCATAACCATCTTTAAAAGAAACAACCGCGGCGCGGTTCTTACCGAAGAGGGATTCAGATTTCTCTCCTATGCCCGTCAGGTCGTGGAACAGGCCGATTTGCTCGAAAGCGAATACAAACATTCTTCTCCGCGCAAGAGAATTTTTTCCGTATCCGCACAGCACTATGCCTTTGCGGTAAACGCTTTCGTCTCGCTCGTAAAGGAATACGGCAAAGACCAATACGAATTTTCTCTCCGCGAAACCCGCACAAACGACATTATAGAGGACGTGCGCACCCGTCGTAGCGAAATAGGCGTAATATTTTTATCGGAATTCAACCGAAATATCATTCTCGGCATATTGAAAAAAGCCGATTTGAAATTCAATTCTTTGTTTACTGCCCGCCCTCACGTATTTATCTGCGCCAAAAACCCGCTCGCCGCAAAAAAAATCGTTACTCTGGACGATTTGAAACCCTATCCTCGTCTCACTTTCGAACAGGGAATAAACAATTCCTTTTATTTTGCCGAAGAGCCGCATATAACGGAGGACGCTCCCAAAAGCATCGTCGTTTCCGACAGAGCTTCGCTTTTCAATCTGCTTATCGGATTGAACGGCTATACCATATCTTCGGGCATATTGAGCGCCGATTTGAACGGCAACGAAATAGTGTCGGTTCCTCTGCAAAGCGACGAACTTATGGAAATAGGTTATATTTGCCTTCAAGATAATAAATTGGGCGTTCTCGCCGAGCGCTTCATATATCACCTCAAAGAATTTATTTCTCACTATTCATTATAGTTAAAATCTATATCAAACGATAAATTTTTAATATTATCGCATAACAAAAAATTTGTGATATACTGCTGTGTACAGGATAAGACAATGAGAATCGATGAAATTTTAAAGAGAAAGAGAACGCTTTCATTCGAGGTGTTTCCGCCGAAGAAAGCCGAAACCGAAACGGAACAGCTTTTTGAAACGATAAGAGAACTCAAAAAGCTCAGTCCGGATTTTATAAGCGTAACTTACGGCGCGAGCGGCTCGAATGCCCGCAACTCCGCCGAAATAGCCGGTTTTATCAAATCGGAGGGAATAGAGCCCCTTGCGCACGTTACGGGCGGGCCGTCATCTCCCGACGAGATTGACGCCGTTGCCGAAAAACTCAAAGCGCTCGGCGTTGAAAACGTGCTTGCGTTGCGCGGCGACAAGCCTTCGGATTACGCGGAAAACTACTGCAAATATTTCAAACACGCCACCGATTTGCAGGAGTATTTGAAAAAATACGCTTTCACTTTGGGCGGGGCTTGTTACCCAGAGGGGCACGCCGAATGTCAGACGCTGTACGCCGACCTCGAAAACCTCAAAAAGAAAGAGGAGTGCGGCGCAAAGTTCTTTATAACCCAGATATTTTACGACAACGCCTATTATTACAGGCTTGTGAGCGAAGCCCGCAGGATAGGAATAGTTGCGCCGATAATTCCGGGGATAATGCCCATAACCCACCCGAAAAACATAGCCCGTATAAAGAGCATGTGCGGCAGTACAATTCCCATAGAATTGAGGAACATGCTCGAAATTTATTCGGATAACCCCGTTCTCACCCGCGAAGCCGGCATAAATTACGCCGTATACCAGATAATGGATTTGATAGCAAAGGGCGCGCCGGGCGTCCATCTGTACATAATGAACCGCGCCGATACCGCGTTTGAAATTTACGAGAGGCTGAATAATTTTTTCAATGAACTGTTCTGATATCGGAAAATCCATTTGCAATTATCTCGGCTACGGCAAAGCGGAGCCGGACGAAAACGTCCGTCGGCTTATTTCGGAGTGCCTCGCCGAGCTCGAAAAAATTCACGGGTTCAAATATCAATATAAAATTTTCGACCGTGTTCCCGCATTTTTGGAGAAAGAGCCCTATTCTTCGTTCTTGAATGGGTGTTCCGCGGTTATTTTGTGCGTTTGCACCCTCGGCGCGGAAGTTGACAGAAAGATAAAGTATCTCGAAAGAGCGGATATGCGGAAATCTCTCGTTTTCGACGCGTGCGCGAGCGCGTATCTGGAGCGGCTTGCCGACGAATTCGAAATGAGTCTGGGAAAAAATCTCACTTACCGTTTCTGTCCGGGATACGGCGGCAGCGACATTTCGGATATCAAGTATATATTCGATTTGTTGAAACCCGAAAAAATAGGAGTAACCTTGCTCGGAAGCAACCTTATGTTGCCGCAAAAGTCCATGGCGGGAATAATAGGCGTCGGCAAGACGGCAAAAAAGACGTGCGACGGCTGTATAAACGCTTCGTCGTGCGCGTACAGAAAGGAGGGCGCAACATGTTACGGCTCGGAGAAAAAGTAATAGTTTTGGACGGCGCAACGGGCACGCAACTCGAAGAAAAGGGGCTTTTCGGCTGTCCGGAAGATTTCAATATTACCGCTCCCGAAAAAATCAGGGAGATACACCGTTCCTATGCGGCGGCGGACATAATTTTAACCAATACCTTCGGATTGAACGCAATTAAATACCGCGGCGAATTTTCCGTAAAGGAAGTGGCGTTGAAAGCCATAGAAAGCGCCCGCTCCGCAAAAAAAAGCGTGTTTTTCAACATAGGGCCGACGGGCGCAATGTTAAAGCCCTTGGGCGCGCTCTCTTTCGACGAGGCGTATTCCGCTTTTGCGGAACTCGCCGAAATAACCAAAGACCTTGTCGACGGATATTTCGTGGAGACGTTTTCCGATTTGTATGAGGCAAAGGCTTGCGTGCTCGCCTTGAAAGAGCATTCGAAAAAACCGATATACGTTACCATGACGTTCGACTCCTCTGGCAGGACGTTAACAGGCTCCACGCCCGAAATAGTGGCAAACACTTTGGAGGGTTTGGGCGTAGACGCGCTCGGCGTAAACTGCTCGCTCGGTCCAAAGGAAATGGAGAGCGTGGTAAAGCGTCTGCTTGCAGCCTCAGACGTTCCCGTAATAGTTGAGCCGAACCGCGGTCTGCCCGTTTTAAAAAACGGAAAAACGGTATACGAGCTCGGAGTTGACGAGTTCGATTTTTATATCGGCAAGTTTGTGGAAATGGGCGTCGGCGTCGTCGGCGGCTGTTGCGGAACCACTCCCGAATTTATCAATGCAATTTCAAAGTATTCGGGACGGGAAGTTGTCCGCCGCGCCGTCGCAAAAAAGACGGCAGTAAACTCGGCCACGAAACTCGTCGGAATAGAGGGCGTAAAAATCTGCGGCGAGAGGCTCAATCCCACGGGCAAAAAGAAGCTCAAAGAGGCGCTTTTAAACGAGGATTACGACTATCTTATAGACGAAGCGGTAAAACAGCAGGAGGCGGGCGCGGATATTTTGGACGTTAACGTCGGTATTCCTAAAATCGACGAGCCGCGCGTCATGGCGGAGGTGCTGCGCAGGTTGCAGGAATACGTCGATTTGCCCTTGCAGATAGACTCCTCCGACAAAGAGGCGATAGAGGCCGGCGCGCGCTATTATAACGGCATACCGATAATCAACAGCGTAAACGGCGAAGAGCGCGTTATGAACAGCGTGTTCCCGATAGCGAAAAAATACGGCGCGGTGGTTTTGGGGCTTACAATGGACGATAACGGCGTTCCGGAAACGGCGGAAGAGCGCTTTTCAATAGCGAAAAGGATCGTAGAGCGCGCCGAAAGTTACGGGATACCCCGCCATAAAATAATGATAGACACCCTCGTTTTGACGGCTTCCGCCGAGCAGAAACTCGTAAAGGAAACTGTGGAAGCGTTGCGCCTTGTGAAAACTCTCGGCGTTAAAACGGCGCTCGGCGTATCCAACGTTTCGTTCGGCTTGCCCAACAGAGGGCTGTTGAATAAAACTTTCCTTGCAATGGCTATGACGTGCGGATTGAATATGCCCATTTTAAATCCTCTCGACGGCGAGATGACGGGCGCGGTGCGCGCCTATGCCGTGCTCTCGGGAGAAGACGAAAATTCCGAAAGATATATAGAGGCCTACAAAGATTTTACGCCCGCCGCCGCAAATTCAACCGCCGCGACGAGGCGGGAGGACAAGTCGGCCTCAACTCTTTACGACTGCGTCAAAAAGGGGATAAAGGGGAGAGCAGCGGAGCTGTGCGAGGAAGAACTGCAACGCTCGGAACCTATGGAAATAGTGGACGGCGTTCTCATAAAAGCGTTGGACGACGTCGGCAAATTATACGAAAGCGGCAAGCTGTTTTTGCCTCAGCTCGTCTCTTCGGCGGAGGCGGCGAAAGCCGCATTCGAGGTAATCGGCAAGCGGCTCCCCAAAAACGGCGACGGCGACGGTTTGGTCGTGCTCGCAACGGTGAAAGGCGACGTGCACGATATAGGCAAGAATATAGTCAAAGTCGTTCTGGAATCGCACGGTTACTCCGTTCTCGATCTCGGCAAAGACGTGCCGAAAGAAAAAGTCGTCGAGGCATATATCGGGCATAAGCCGTTTGCGATAGGTCTTTCTGCGCTCATGACGACGACGGTAATATCGATGGAAGAAACTATAAAGGCCTTGCGCTCTGTCGGCTGTTCTTCGAAGATTTTTGTCGGCGGCGCGGTTTTAAACGAAGAAACGGCAAGGGAAATAGGCGCGGATTACTACACGAAGGACGCCATCGAATTTGCAAAAGTTCTTAACGCCTTGAAAAATAAGGATTGAACATGAAAGCGAGAAGAGTTGCTCTGTGCGCAGTTTTCGTCGCGCTTCTGATTGCATTGCAATACACTTTCAGCTTCGTTCCCGGAGTTGAGCTCGTAACGGTTTTTTTGCTGTGTTTTTGCTATGCTTTCGGCATAATTCCGGGAATGATCACCGCAACGTGTTTTTCACTTTTGCGATGCCTTTTGTTCGGCTTTTATCCAAATGTGATAGTTCTTTATCTCGTTTATTACAACATGTTTGCACTGCTGTTCGGTTTTCTCGGCAAGAATTCGCGCCCGATGACAAAAAAGAGCGCACGGGCGGCGCAGCTCGCGCAGGTTACGGCTCTCGCCGCGGTTTGTACGGTGTTTTTTACTCTCTTGGACGATTTGATAAGTCCGCTGTTCTTCGGCTATTCCGCGGAGGCGGCTTACGGCTACTTTCTCGCCTCTTTATACGTAATGATACCGCAGTTGATATGCGCGACGATGAGCGTTGCTCTGCTGTTCGTTCCGCTTTCGAGGGTTTTCGAGGCCGCCGCCGTGTAAAAACCGCCGCCGTGTAAAAACAGATAAATGTATAGAGGAAAATTTATGAAAAAACGTATCTTTATTGCGATAACATCTGCGCTTTTCGCCGTTACGGGGCTTTTTGCTGCGTGTTCTGCGGAGCAGTCTGCTGCACCGCACAAAATAGAAGTCAGCTGGTCCGAAGGCGTTCAGGGCGTAGTCTTTACTCAGGGACAGGAGAGACTGTTTCCCGTCAACGGAGAAATCTCCGCCTACTCAAACGAAGATATTGCGATATCGGTCGATTTGAAAGAGGGTTACAGGCAGACGTCCCCCATAATTACGGCGGACGGCGAAATAGCCGTTTCGGATACGGTGTCCGCGTCAGTCGGTTCGGTAAGAATCAGCGCCGTCCCGAACGACAACGTCGAGCTGTTTCTCGGCGAGGGCGTAGGTTATAAGCTCAACGAGTTGAAACGCGTCGAAAACGAAATAGGCTTTACGTCTTTGGTGGGAGTATATCTCGACGACGGTTATCGTGAAAATTCCGCAACGAAAGTAAAATTGGTAGTCGTCGGCGCGGAATACCGGGCCGTTTCTTCGCTTGCGGAATGGGGCTTGAACGAATCGGAACTCAAAGCCTCGGGATATCATTCGTTTTACATAGTGGAAGCGCTTGAAAACACCGCGATAGCCATAACGGGAGTAGTTGCGGATACGTACGGTGCGGAGGACTACGCAACCGTTACTCACGAGGGCGGCGAAGGATATACTTTGCGCGCGCTTATAGACAACAACAACGACGGAATTTCCGACGCCGAGCAAGTGTTGGCGGGTAATTCAGCGTTTTTGAAAGGCACGGTTTTAAACCTCGTAATCCGCCGCGACAGCGACTATACCGCCGCAAACGCAAAGCTCTTTGCTAACGGCGTTGAAGTGCCGGGCACGCAGGGCGACGGCGCGGACGACAGCGATTCGCTGTCGGATTTATTGATTTATCCCATATCGGTCAACGGCGATTTGACGCTTACGGTAACGGGCGTCAGAAAAATAGGTCAGTTTACTTTGCATATCATGAATGTTGACGGCACGGGGCGCTACCGCACGTTTTGCCGCGCCGACTCCGTAAGCGAGGCCTTAATGCAAATCCCTGGCAACGACGACAAGACGAACGAGGCCTATTCGCGCTGGTGGGAGCCGTGGCCGGGCAACGGCTATACGTTTAAAATCTGGAGATTTGCGGATGGCGATTATAAGGAAGAGAGCGAAAATTATGTTCCTTCTCTGTACGAAGACGTCTATTGCGGTTATGTGAAGGACGGGCAGACGCCCACCGATCCGAACGACAGACCGATTGTTCCCCCGGAGCCCGAAAAGCCTCAAATTCCCGACGGCGCGGATATCCCCGAAACGCTCAAATCGGCGTTACAGGCGGTTGCAAATCTCGGCACAAACGACTTGCAGTCTAAGCAGTGGGTAATCGCTTGGGCCACCTATCAGCTCTATAAAGCCGGGGCGGCGGATCTCGGCAGGCCGGCTGTTTTCTCCAATGCCGACATATACGGCGATTGGTACGACGATATCCTCACCGATTATAAAGGACCGGCGGCAAATAATCTCTGGATTTACGCGTATGACATGCTTAAAAACGGAACTTCGGAGATATCCGTTGAAAATCAGCTTTTATCGAGTTTTATAAATCCCCAAAACGGCTCAAAGAGGAATTGGGGGAACAACGAGGCGATAATTTTGGAAATAGTGCAGCAGTATGTGCCGCAATTTACTCCCAAAACTTCCTTCTCAATAGGCAATGTCGACGATTTGAATATGACCTTTTCGCTTATTCTCGACAGACTCGGAGTTGAGTGGACGCTCTCGGGAAATTACGTAAAAGGCTATACGGTTGAAAGTTATCGGGAATACGTGCGGCAAAATTCTTCGGGGCAGGTAATGGCAAATGCGGTTAAAGAAGTTTTTGATTATATTGACAGCCTCGGCGATTAGCCTCGCGTTCGCGGCCGGCTGCAAACAAACGGCTGAATTTCCCGAATTGGCGAAAAGCGGGAGCGAAGATACCGTAACGGTGTACGTTCTTACCCGCTATGAACTCACCGGGATAGAGGTAAATTATGAAAAATATTCCTCTTGGAAGCAATTGATAGAGGAAGAGTTCGACGACAGCAACGCCTCACGCTCCGCCGCGGTTTGGAGGGGAGAATACGTCGTGTCCATAGGAAATCTGCGTCCATACGATCCGGGAGAGATATCGCTGTATTTGAACGGCGTCCGGTCTTCGTATTTCGTAAAGAATTGCGAATACCGCGCAGGCTACGCTCTCGCATTCGTGGAAAACGGCGCGACTATGCCTTAAATGTAAAAGCTATTTCCGTTCCGAATAAAACCCGGAAAAGACATAAAAATCCATACGACTATCCGCCCGACGTTCCGTCAAAACCGAAACGTCGGGCGGATTTAACGATATCAACCCTTTCGCGCAGGTAACATTTATAAAGTTTTAGAACATTGTGTCCCACCGCGTCTGCTTCAAATACTTTTATCGCAAAAATTCAACATATAAATAAAAACCAACAAAAATTTTAAAGCGCTTATCGATTAAAAATTACGCCGCTCTTCCGGGCGGCGTATAATTTTGCGCAAATAAATTCATTGGAAAATACAGTGTTCAAATAGTGATTTTCGGGGAAAGTTTATAAATCAAAAATACCTTATGCAAGCGGGAGGGTGGCGGAAAAGATTGTCAAATTATCTTTGCGCTCATATGTCAATTCCCCGTGCATGGTCTCGATTGCATTTTTTGCCAAAAACAGACCGAGCCCCGAATTATTTTCGGAGGGGTTGCCCGAAACGAACGGCGCAAACACGTCTTTATCGGTTGTAATTCCTTTTCCGTCGTCCACAATATCGAGGCGGCATATTCCCTTGCGTTTGACGGCCGTTACATACAAATTCGAACAATACGAGTGTTCGATTGCGTTCAAAACCAAATTTTGTATAACGCTTTCCAAGGCAATTTTCTTTGCGTATACATTCAATGTTTCGGGCGCCGTAACCGTAAGAATAATGCCGTTTGCCTCGCAGTCGGGGCGCAAATCGGCCGTTACATTTTGCACGATTTCGCTCAGATTTACCACTTCGGACTGTTCGGTAACATAGTTTTGCTTGCCGTACTTTCCCAAATCCACGAAGTCTTTTTTCAGTTCCGCGCTTTTCTGTAATAAATAATCTACCTTTGAAATCAATTCGGGGCAGACAGATTTTGTCGCAAATCGGTCAAAGACTCGTTCATTCCGACTACGGTCTTTTTCATGTCGTGGCTGACGTACAGTAAGATATTATCCCTCTCGGCAAGTATATTCTGCAAATTTTGAGTTTGCCGCTCGACTTCCTGTTCCAGATTGGTCGTAAGATAGCGATTGTGTATTTCGGCAGAGATAAATTCGCGCAGTCCCAACACAAACGTTATGACAAGCTCCGTAAGGTACAGCCAAAACGCAGGTGAAAGCGCAATAAACGGGACGGGCTTATCCGAAAACAGAGCCATAGCGACTGAAACGCCTGTAATTATGGTGTTCAAACGCAGTCCCAGAGGCTTGTTTTTATATATGTCGAGTACAGTAAATGCGAACACAACGACAATACAGATAAACGCCAAAGCCATATATGTGTAACATATTGCCGAATATGCCAATACGCTCGTGCAAAAAGACGATATAAACGCCAACACCGTTGCAACGGCTGCGACTGCGCTCGTCGCATATAAAACGGGTAATTTACCGATTTTTTTAGGGAGATACAGCGCAGATGCAAACAGTAGAAATCCCGCCGAAAACCGCCGCATCGCCGAAAATAAGTACGGAACGGTCGTAAACCCGAACAACATATAAGTTGAAAACAGCGCGGAAAAAATTCCCGTGGCAAATAACAGTTGCGGAATGAAGGAAAAAGACCGCTTCAAAATGCAAATCAAAAGAAACAACAGCAGCGTTGCAACCCCGATTATGGCGCCGCTCAATAAAATCGAGCGGTTTTGCGCAACGATGCCGCGCACTGCCGAGTCCTCGCCGATTAAAACAGGGCCCCAAATTCCCACAAAGTTCTCGTTGTCCGCCTCGTAATGTATTGTAACTTTACATTCCTTCGATAACTTGCCGTCGGAAGAAATGGGAATATCGATAAACATTGGCTTCGTCGCCGTCTGATGAGAAATGCTGTCGTCAAACTCCGATGGAGAGGAGTAGTTGACGTAGTAGTCGATATTATATCTGTCGATTGTGCCGACGTACTCTTTGTTTTCCAAACGCACAAACACACTGCACGCGGCAAATACGGGCGGAATGTACATAGTCAGATGCCAATTCCCGTCGGGCTTCAGAAGTTTATTCAAACTTTCGCTTTTAGACCATTCATCTGTGGCAAGGGTGTCTATATAAAATTGGTAAGTTCCCCGTTTTGCGGGATTTTTGCCCTCGTTTTCGCCCGATACGACCTTGTTCGGCTCGGCAAACTCATTCGGAAGATAGTTGACGGCCGTCATTTTCATAACACCGTTTATGTCTGAAATGGAAACGGTGTTTACCGAAGAGCCGGAAATATCTTTTTTCCGAACGGGCGTATCTTTTACGGCGTTATTTCCGGCAAAAATAAAAACAAGGGATATTGTTACGCAGAGAAGAAACACGCCTATCAAAATAAGAACGTTTGCGATATTTTTCTTCATAATACTTCCCCCGTAAAGCAGTATCCCTTGTTGAATTCGGTTCGGATTATATCGCTTGCGGGCATGGCGGCTTTCAGTTTTCTGCGAAGAGACGACAAGTGCGTCCTTATAGTAGTAGTGTGCAGACTCGGCGCGCACCAGATTTTTTCATAGATTTCGTCCGCGGTAAAATACATGCCTCGGTTTTTTATCAGAAAGAATAGGATATTGAACTCGGACGGCGTAAGCGAAATGGGCATATTCTTATATTTTACGGTACGTGTGTTGGCGTCAACGGAAAAAGCCCCGAAAGTTTCCACTGCGTCCGCTTTCGGCAAGAGCCGCAACGCGATATGCGTTTCCAAAAGCCGCATGGAACAGGGCTTTATCACATAATCGGTCGCCCCCGAGGTAAGTCCCGTAAGTATTGTGTCCTCGCCGTCCAAAGATGACAGAATAATTACGGGCGGCAATTCGGGGAACGCCTTAAAAAGCTCCATTCCCAAGCTGTTTTTGAGTATCAAATCCAAAACGACAGCGTCAATGTTGCCCGTTTTCGTCAGAATATCTACGGCATCATTTACGTCCGCCGCCGTAAAAACGGTATTTGCGGGGGAAAAGTAGCTTACCATTTCCCTTTTTAATTTTTCATCGTCCTCTATAAACAGCAGTTTTCTGCCGTAAACAGTGTAATTCATACATATTTCCATATCTGTCGCGATTAATTATATCAAATTAAAAAATTCTATGCAAGTTAGCTGATAACAGCGTTATAGAAATATTTGTTAAGAATTATTAAGATTTTATATAGAGCGGTATTTACCATTTCCACAAAAACGGATGTGAGATATAATAAATCATGAAAAAAACATATAAAAAGTCCGTCTTATTTAAGCGTAGGTGAGATAAAAGATGACAAAGGCAAGAAAAAGAATTATCGTGGCGTTGGCGGCTGTTATGGCCGTTTTGACAGCCGTTGCGTTTTTGCTGTTTTCGCCGGGCGAAATTGCGTTTGCGGAGAGAAGTTCTACCGCGTGGACGACGATAGGCGAAATCTACAACGACTCGACCAAGGGCTTCAACGAGGATAACCTCAAAAAGCTGTATAAAGCCCTCACGGGCACCGATACTTTTGCAAGCGTACAATCGGCGGCAATCGGCAACAAAACTTCCGCCGACTTCCGCACGCAGAACGTCGGAAGTAACAATGTCTCGGTTTGGTTCGGCGGCAAAAAGTGGGACGCGGTGTATCTCACCAAGGCAACCAACGGCGACGTTATCCTCGACTTATGGCAGTCCGCCGACAATATAAATAAACAAAAGGTAGGCTTCCTTGATTGGGACGCCGAGCGCACAGACGTTAATGACACTTATCCCGCAAATATGTATTCCACGAGTAAATTACGCGTGGAAACCTTGAATGCGGGCGGATATTGTTTAACCTCAAAAGATAAATTAGGCACAAAACAGGAGCAAGATAGCAATAATCAATACGCCCGCTTTACAATGTCAACCGTAGCTAACAGTTTGACAAAGTACATCGCCACGCCCGCAGAAGTCGGCTATCAAGAGCACGAATTTGACGGCAATACTGCGGCAGATATAGGCAATCAAGTGTATAAAAGTGAAACCAAATATTATCTTCCAAACGATGCCTACGGTACGCCATCCGATGGAGGAGTTTGGTTTGACGCTGATTACGGCAATCTTTATAACAGCAAAGACGGTAGTCGTGTGGACGAAGCGAAGTACGGCGCATGGAAAGACGATTATTTATGGATTCCCTCGATAACCGAAGCGGGCTGTAGCGCTACGGGCACGGGATTATGGAAAACCGATTTTTCATTAAGAAGTTCCGCAGGAACGCAAGGAACAGATTGGACTTGGTTCCGTTCCGGTTATAGCAGTGATGAGAAATATTCTAATACCGATTACTACTTCTTTGTATTTGTTATCGGCGTCCTCGATGAAGATAATAATCACGCTGACTGGTCGAATCTTACATCTACTGACCCGAACTTCGTTCGCCCTGCGCTGCACTTGAATCTGACCGCCGCAAACGGAAATGTAAAGAGCGCGTGGAAGAATATAGGCGAAATTTATCAAGACAGCAGTAACAGTTTTAACGCTGCAAACGTTAAAGCGTTATATAGCGCGCTCACGGGCGACGACGGTAAATACAGCAGCCTTAAAGAAGCGACAAGGGACAACAATGTGTTGACTTCCTCCGACTTCCGCGGTTTTAACGACGGGCAAAACGTTTAGGTTACTTTCGGCGGAATTAAGTGGGACGTGGTTTATCTCACGCGTGATAAAAACGACAACGTAATATTAGACCTTTGGCAGTCGGTGGACAGTATAACCCTGACGAGAGAGTGGGCGAGCAGGAACAATGCTTTGAATAATCTCGAACACCTTTATCCCGATAATATGTATTCATCGAGCACTATTCGGGTAATAGCTTTGAACGCAGGCGGAAATTGGGCTTCGGACAATGACGCTATAACTCCTGCAACTCAGCAATCGAGCAGTCCATATGCCCGATTTACCATGGATAGCGGTATAGCAAACAGTTTGACAAATTACATAGTAAAACCTGCGGACGTCAGCTATCAGGAAACCGAATTTGATAGCGCAACGGCAAAGGCATATTGCGGCACTGACAATTATCTTCCGAACGACGCGTACGGCACGCCGACGGGCGGACAATGGGCGATAGACTCTTCAACACAAATCAGCTACGATTATAGTGATAAACCCGGCTATGACGCATGGAAAAACGACTATCTTTGGCTGCCCTCGATAACCGAAGCGGGGTGCAATTCAAGCGGCACGGGTTTGTGGAAGACCGACGCTGCTTTGCGCAACTCGGGCGGAGTTGCCGTTTGGACGCGCTCGGGCGACGACAATTGGGCGGCGAACGCATATGCCTTAGAACCTACGGGCAACAATCAGCACTACTACGTTAACTATTCTTACGCCGTCCGTCCCGCAATTCACTTGAATTTAACCGCAATCAAAAACGCAATTACAACGCCTATCGAAACGCCCGAAATTTCCTCCAAAACGTACACGGGGCACCCTTTAACGGCAAGTATTAGCACTAAACTTGGATTTGCGATAGTCAGCAATGATGGCGGCACCGAAGTCGGAACTTATGACGTTGTACTCGAGCTCACTGACGAAGATAAGTATAGATGGCAAGATAGCGACGAACTGCAGATAAAATTGACATTTGATATAACGACGGCTAAAAACGAGTGGACGAACGACGGAATTATCATTCCCAACGACGGGGAAGGGTGGACTTACGGCGATACGATAGAGCATACTCCTTTAGAGCCGACCGCGCCGGCTAAATTCGACAGTGTTAATAATGAAAGAGCGACGATGACCTATTACAATGACAAAGACGGTGAACCGGACACCTCGTCGCCATTAGAGGAATTTCCGATTAATGCGGGCACCTATTGGGTAAAGGCGACCGTTCCCGCCCGACAAAGTAAAAAGGATACGTCCCAAAAAAACTATAACGAGCTCGTCTCCGATCCCGTTCGGTTTGAAATCAAGGCGGCAACTCTCACCGTTTTAAGCGCAGACGTAACCGAGAAAATCTATGACGGCAAAGACAACAATCCGGATATTTCGTTTACTTTTGGCGGCTATAAAAGACGGAGGACGAGAGCGCGATAAACGTTGCCGAATACGAGGCAAAATACGCAAGCGCCGACGCGGGCGATTCCGTAACGGTAACCGTAACCGAAATAATTCTCGGCGGCTCGGCGGCGGGCAACTACACGGTTGACCTTAAAAATCTTCCCGCAATTTCGGGTAATATAAATAAGGCCGCGCTGAAAATAACGCTTTCGACAGATGGCAAGACCTATGACGGCAGTGATGTTGCGGCAGTAACAGGCAGCATAGGCTCGGATTCCGGCAAAGTCGACGGCGACGATGTAAAAATAGCCGAAATAGTGGCAACCTATGAAGACAAAAATGCGGCCGAGAATAAAACTATAACCATAAAAAGTTTAACCCTCGGCGGCACGAAAGCGGGCAACTATGACGCGGAGTATTCAAAAACTCTCACCGCAACTATAAGTCCGCTGGAAGTTGACGTAACGTTTTCCCCGAATAGCCAAACCTACTCGGGCGAAGTGTTGATTCCCGTTGTAACGAGCGATAAAATAACGGTAGAATCCGATATAACCCAAAGCCTTAAAGAAGAAGTAACAGAAAGCACGTTCACATTTATCTCCGACAAGGTCAACGCGGGTACATACGGCTTGGGTAGCGATATAACCGTGGATATCGGAAATTCCAACTTCACTCTCGGAACGGTCGCTGGCACATTCGAAATCGAAAGAGCAACGGCCAACGTAAATTGGTATGCGGATTACGGAACAAAGAATACGGATATCACCAATGAAAGTAATATCGTCTACGACGGAGCAAAGCATACCGTAACGTTGAAACTCTCTGTCGGCAGTTACAGCGTTACTATCACACCCGACGTAGATTTCTATAAAAACGCCGACTCATACACCTTTATCGCGGAGGATAAAAGCGGCAACTTCACAAAAAGCAGCTGGACGTTAAATTTAACCGTCGACAAGGCAACGCTCGCTGTTTTGAGCGCAACCGTTAAAGATAAAACCTATGACGGTGAAAAGAACAATCCGGATATTTCGTTTACTTTTGACGGCTATAAGGGCTCGGACGACAACGAGGACGCGGTAAATGTTTTAAGCTATGCAGCCGCCTACGAAAGCGCCGATGCGGGCGATTCCGTAGCGGTAACCGTAACCCAAATAACCCTCGGCGGCACAGCGGCGGATAACTATACCGTTGAACTCGGAAAATTTTCCGCAATTACGGGCAAGATAGAAAAAGCTACTCTTGTTTTAAGGCTTACAGCGGTTGGCAAAATTTACGACGGCAACAATGTCGCCACGGTAACGGGCGAAATAAGCGACGGCAAAGTCGGCACGGACGATGTGAAAATAGCTGCGATAGCCGCGCAATTTGATAGCGCCGACGTGGGCGTGGGTAAGATAATAAACGTAACCAAAATAACCCTCGGCGGTACAAAAGCGGGCAACTACACCGTAGACATTGCAACTCTTCCCCGGATTGAGGCCAATATAGATCCAAAAACGGTCAACGTTGTTTGGAGCGGCTATTTGGGACTTGTCTATGACGGCTCTCCCAAAACGATTACAGCGAAGGCAACGGGCGTAGAGATAGACGGGATAGAGGAAGAAATTGTACTTATCATAAAGTATGAATCCGACACTCCGGGCGTTGTACTTGTTGCGGATATGCCGCAGAACGCAGGAACTTACACGGCAACGGCGACCACATCAAACGGCAATTACAATCTGGCAGAAAACGAAATAACCTATACCGTCGCAAAAAAGCCGGTAGCCGTGCCGACGGTTGACAGCAAGGTATATGACGGCACAAAACAGACTTCGGGCATTTCCGACACCGACGACTACACCGTCGAGGAGGAGGGCGGAATAATCGTCAGCGAATATCCCGTAACGCTCACGCTCCGGCATCCCGAAAATTATAAGTGGACGAACAGCGAGGAGGCGGATATCGTCCTCATGTTCGCGATAATAAAAGCCACATACGATATGAGCGGCGTGTTATTCGAGAACTTCACCGTAATCTACGATGCGCAGGAACACAGTATATTTATAGACGGCACGCTCCCGAACGACGTAAGCGTGAGATATGAGGGCAACGGACAAAAAGCTATCGGCGTACACACCGTAACGGCAATCTTCACGGGCGACGAAGTCAACTATGATGCTATCGACAACAAAACGGCGCTGTTGACGATTTTGCCAGTCAGCCACAATCTGAATGAAATCACTTTTAAGGACGTAACGGTAAAATACGATGGCGAAGCGCACAGCATTTATATCGAGGGCACGTTGCCGACCAATGTAACAGTGGCTTACGAGGGGAACGGGCAGACCGAGCCGAATATATACACGGTTACCGCCGTGTTCCGCGATCCCGACGGAGTAGTGTTTGCCGACAAGACGGCAACTCTCACCATTTTAAGAACGCAAACGCAGACAGCGCCACCCGCCGAGGATGGGAGCGGTTCGGACGAATTATCGGATGTTTTAATAGAAAGCGAGGACGGTTTTGATCCCACATTGGAGCTTGTGGTTGAAAAAATCGAGGACGTCGCACGGAATTATTGGGCGTGGGGGAATGACGAAGTTTCCGAAAAATACGCCGTGAAGATGTGCAAAGACGGCGTTGAAGTTCCCATAGACGGCAAAGTAACTGTGCGGCTTCTCATTCCCGAGGCGTTCAGGGATAAAGACTTTGAACTGAAAACCGTGGCGAGAGCGGCAAGCATAGAATACACGCGCGACGGCGACTATGTCGTCTTTGAGACGGACGGACTTTCGACTTATGTATTTACAAGTGTCTACACGCCGTATTTCCCCATTATAATCATCGCAACGGGCGTTTTGTTCGCCGATGTTTTGGCGATGATTGTCTTGACGGTCATCATTATGAAAAAAAGAAGCGCGAAGGTGAGGTAAGAGTATGTCGGCAATGAACTCATTTAACAATACGTTCTTCATGAGCGGGCCGGAAGGCGGAATTCTGATTGCAATTTGCATAGTCGCGGCAGTATGCACTCTTGCCGTCATCGCGCTTGCAATTATAGCCGTTTTGGCGCTCAGACGACGTAAACGCGAGAACGAGGGCGAAGTTTCAGAACCGGCTCAAAAGGTTCAACCGCCCGCCGAACAAGCGGAGCAAACCGAGCAAACATCCGCGGAAGTGCTTGCGGAAACGTCCGCGGAAATTCCCGCGGAATTGTCCGAACAAACGCACACAAAAGTATCGTCGGCGATTTTCGCGCAGGGCGGAGTGTTTTACAACAAGAGCTTTAAGGCAAAACTCATTCAATCGGGCGACAAGGTGAAAAGTTGGTATGCCGCCCTCAAAAACGAGCTTCTGTCCTATAAAAAAGTCAAGGCACGCATGAGCTGGAAGCGCGAAAGTTTTCGTTTCGGAAGAAAAATCATTGCCCGATTCGGGTATCGCGGTAACATTCTCTGTATCTATTTGCCTCTCGAACCCGCCGATTATCAGGGAACAAAATACAAGGTTGAAGCCTCCGATTACGCCGTTTATGCCGATACTCCTTGCATGTACCGCATAAAAAATGAACGGCGCGTGCGGTATGCTGCGGAGCTTATAGCGGCATTGATGGGCTCGCGGGGAATAGAACGTATCGAGCGCATGGCGGAAGATTACTATCTCCCTTACGAGGACGCCGAGACGTTAATAAAAGAGGGGCTAATTAAGGTAGTCAACGTGCCGCCGAGGCAAATCGCTTCTTGGGACGCTGCCGAGGAAGTTGTTGAAGAGATTGCGGCAGAGGCCACCGGGGAAGCCGCCGCAGAAGTTTCCGAAGAGCAATCCGTAAAAGAGGTTGAAGTTTTGGCCGAAGAAGAGCCGACGGAAGAGAACGCCGTTGAAGAGGAGGCTGGGGAAGAGCAATCTGTCGAAGAGACGGAAGCCGAAAAAGAGACCGTAACGGAAACGCCCGAAGAAAATCCCGTCGAGGAAGCGGAAGAAGTTTCCGGGGAACAGCCCATAGACGAGGTTGAAGTCGCCACCGGTGAAGTTGCTGCCGCAGAAACTATCGAAGAAGAGCCGACTGAAGAGACTATTACAGAGACGGAAGTTGAAGAACTATCCAAGCGGGAGCTTGACGACGTTGAGACTTACGAAGAAAAGACAAAGGACGAGGACGGTATAGAAGTCGTTGGCGTAATGTTCCGTCGCCGCGGGAGGAAAGTGTATTGGTTCGATCCCGACGGAAAGACGTGGAAGAAAGGAGAAATTGCATTCTATATAACTCCCGATGTGCCTCCGCAGGAAGTAATCGTAGTGGATAACGCCAAGATTTCGCCGAGCAAACTGCATCTTCCCTTGAAACCTTTGCATAAGGCAACCCGCCGCCCGCAGATAAACAAAAAATAAAAAATATATTAAATTTTTTCATAAAACTTTATAGAAAGGTTGCCAAATATGGCAAAGTTAATTGCCAAATACGATTAAAGTCGGTGATTGCGATAAGCATCCATCGGCTTTTTCGTTGTATTAAAAAATATCTTTTCCGAAGTGTTTAATTTTTTGTTTTGCACTATGCTTTAATCTTTTTGCCTTATTACTTTACATTCAATTAAAAAAATGTTACAATAATTGAGATTTCAAATAAAAACATACATAAGCTCATCGATAAATTCAAACCGGAGCTGCGGGCAAAGGAAAACGTCAACGGTAAAATGCGGGTGCGCGAGTTCTTTGCAATGTCCGCACAAGAAGCAGTTGAAATATTAAACGACATAGGAAATATTTACGCCGAGACCGCGCAAATATTTCCTCAAACATTTGAAGAGAAAAAGGAACAACAAATTGCCGATGAAGTGGCACTCGTTTCGGAAAGAAAATCACCGTTTTCGTTTTATAAGTGCGGCATAAAAGACGGCGAAGAAATAATCTATATTCATAATCCGGAAATTGTCTGCACTGTTGCAAATGACAGAACAATACGCTATAACGGTAAAATAACCTCTTTGAGCGCATTGGCTAAAAAACTTCTCGGACGTAAAAACGGCGTTCAGGGCACTCTTCATTTTATGTATAGGGGAGAAGTCCTTTCGGCTTTAAGGAAACGCCTTGAAGACGAGGGTAAATATTCGTCTGAAAAAGAAAATGCTCAAGAACTTTCGGTTAATTCGAAAACTGCCGAGACGGAGCAAAGCGGCGACGTTATATTGTATTGTATAATGAAAAAATATCGCGCCGTTTGCAAAATTACAGATGGTCGTTATTTACTGTTGAAAGGGAGCAAAATTGCTCCGGAATGTTCCGCGCATTGCAATGAGTGGATTAAAAATTTGCGTTTAGTGCATAACTCAAAGAAATGAAACTATCTTCGCTTTTATCTATAATTGCGTCAATATTATTTATAATTTCTGGTGTAATCATAATTGTAGCCGCTATAACAGAATTAAAATTCTTATTATATATAATGGCGGCTTGTTTGGTTGCTTCAGGTACATTGTTTGTTGTTGCAATAATATTAAAAAAATCTAAATAAATAAAGCCCGTGCAGATTTTAATATTAAAAAAAGGATACGAAATGCCTAAGATAGAATTCAGAGAAAATAAAGTTTTAAAACTTACAAATGTTCTTTCACGAAAAGTTCCTGAAAAAGAGCTATTAAATCAGGACAAGCAAATAACAATGTTAATGAATTGGATTAAGGCAAAGGGCTATCAAACAATAGGTCCGCTAATTATGTATTCAACGGGCATTACGGGTGTAGATTCAGAAGGACAACCTATAATTGATTCTCGCGTTATGATTCAGTTGAACACAAGTATTGTGCGACTTGAATTGCCGTACAGGTTTGACAAGGAAATAAGAATACCAGATTGTTTACTTGCTCGTTTTAACGATAATTTTGCGATGGTTGTTTGACGGAAGATATTGTATTTGAGAGTAGCTCGGCGGCCGCTGCGTTTGTTGCAGGCGGAAGCCGTAATGGCAAAGTTTGTTGGCGAACAGCCGATGGTATGCTCTTAAAGGACTTGCTAACCGATAAAGAATGAATTATTTAATTTTAAAATGGCAGGTGCGGCGTTTAAATAACAAACGCCGCACCTGCTGTATATCTTGCAAAATATGGAGTAATAATAACCACTTTATGGCTCCGAACCGCGTCGCCGCAAACTGCGTTTTCCGCCTTTCCCGCAAGCGGCAAGGGCGTATTTTGTTCCGTTGCGGCTCCTTTCCCCAAAAATCTCGCTTCGTTGCGATTTTCGGGAACCCTAATCGCGATAGCGCGTATGGTTGGAGGGCATTAAGACGCAATTTCAAACCTTATCACTTGTACACAGCAAAGCCCGCAAGCACAAAAGTGCCTGCGGGCTTTGCTGGTCGAGGCGACGGGATTTGCGCCTTTGGCGGCGCGCCACGACAAACAGTGCACTGCACTGTTTGGTTTGCGTTTCAAACTTGACCGTTTACGAGCTATTAAACGCAAACCGCTCGCTCTCGCTCGCGTCTCCACCCTCGAATCCCGTCGATAATCACTTAATAAAAGTTTCCCCGTGCAAAATTTAGTTGCACGGGGAAACTTTGGTCGAGGCGACGGGATTTGAAGCTATTGAGGGCTTTTAAAAATCTTCAAAAATGAGCCGTTTTTAATCATTTTTGGCTAAAAATACGCCGTTTTTGCACTTCGTGCCCCACGTCTGCCCCAAATATTTCTGCCCCAAAAAATCAATCAAAAAATAAAAATCAAGGAAAATTTCAAAGCCCCTATCGGTTAAAACCTACGCCGCTCTCATGAGCGGCGTGAGGTTTATTACTAAATTTAGTAGTAACATTATTCGAAGTGTTAAAATGTTTTTTGTGATCTTATAGATGTAGTTAAGGTGTAATTTTATAGTAGCTCTTAAAATAATTTTTATCTATTTGACATATAAAAATATTTTTTATTGTGAATACTTGCTGAAAAATTACTTATATTGTATAATTATATTAAGCCAAACAAAAGGATATGAAAAAATGGATTCATATATACATAATAATTTTGATTTATTTAATGGCGACTGCGCTGATAAATTAAAAAGCATGCCGGACGAATCTGTAGATTTAGTTGTTACTTCTCCTCCTTATTGCATGAAAAAGGCTTATGAAGACTCTAAAGATGATATAAAAGCTTTTAAAATGCATCATGAGGAAATATTAAGTGATATTTATAGGGTATTAAAAGTAGGAGGAAGTATTTGTTGGCAAACTGGTTATCATGTGACAAAAGATCAGATAATTCCCTTAGATTATATTGTGTATGAACTGTTTAATTCATTAAGCAATAACAATGAAGCCCCTTTAATTTTAAGGAACAGGATTATATGGACATTCGGTCATGGTTTAAATAGTACTAAGCGATTTAGTGGACGCCACGAAACCATTCTATGGTTTACAAAAGGCAAAGATTATGAATTTAATTTAGATGATGTTCGAATCCCACAGAAATATCCAGGTAAGCGCTATTATAAAGGTAAAAATAAGGGTAAGCTAAGTGGCAATCCACTTGGCAAAAACCCTTCAGATGTTTGGGAAATACCAAATGTTAAAGCCAATCATATTGAAAAAACTGTACATCCTTGTCAGTTTCCGGTTTCAATCCCTCAAAGATTAATTAAAGCTTTGACTCCTGAGGGCGGAGTGGTTTTGGATCCTTATATGGGGGTCGGAACAACTGGGGTGGCTGCAATATTAGAAAAAAGACATTTTATAGGTTGTGAAATTAAAGAAGAATATTTTTCTATTGCTGAAAAACGATTAATTGACACTGAAAACGGTGTTGTAAAATATAGGAAAGATGAACCTGTAATGAAACCGGATAAAAAAATGGCTGTCGCGAAATTGCCTAAAGAATTTGCTTTGGCGAGGAGGAAAAAGTATGAAAAAAAGAAAACATAAGAAAAAAATATTATCTGAAGAGCAAATAGCAGATTTAATAAAAAAAAGAGAAAAGCGCGTTTTAAAGAATAAAATAAAGAATGTTTTTACTGAAGCAGGATTTATTTATGTTGCAACAGGTGGAAAAGAAGCGACAATTGGATATAGAAAGGTTGAAGTCGATTCACTTTTTATTTATAAAAATATTTGGATTTTATGCGAAGATACAATTTCCTCAAATAATCGTGATCATATAAGAACTAAAAACGAAGCTTTTGGGGAAATAAAACACAATTTATCTGAATTCGTAAAATTTTTAGAAGAGCAATTTCCTGATAAAAAAGATTTATTTAGTGAATTTGATTTAGAAAGATTAAAATTATATTGCCTATATATACCAAAAGAAGAACTTAATTTAGATGAAAATGACATTTATCTATATAATAATTTAAAATTTGTGCAACCTAAAACACTTAATTATTTTAAATGGGTTGTAGGTTGCATTAAGCGTACGGCCAGATATGAAATATTCAGATTCCTTAATTTACAAGATAGCGATATCGGATTAATTTCAAGTTCAACAGGTTCCGCTACAATTAAAGCACCGATAATATATCCTCGCGAATTTACCGGCATAACTAATGGGGTTAGGCTTGTTTCGTTTATGATGTCCGCCGAGGACTTATTAAGCACATGCTATGTTCTTAGGAAAGATAATTGGAGTGATTCTATTTGGCTTTATCAAAGATTAATAGATAAAAATAAAATTAAAAAAATAAGAGATTTTTTGGAAAATAAAGGCGAAGCTTTTTACAATAACATTATTGTTGCTTTACCTGATAATGTAACTTTTCAAGATGCTGCTGGAAATTATCAATCAATAGATCAAATATTAAATTTTGAAGAAAATTGTAAACTGATAATTCCCAAAGAAATGAATAGCATATGCATAATCGATGGGCAGCATAGGGTTTATGCTCATTATGAAAGTGGAATAGACAGTAAGCAAGAGAGAAAGATTGCTGAGCTTAGACCTAAACTTCATTTATTGGTCACAGGACTGATTTTTCCAAAAAATATTTGCGTAGAGCAAAGAGCAAAAATACAAAGTGAAATTTTTTTGGATATAAATTCAAACACAAAAGCTGTACCACAAAATGTGTTGTTGCAGATTAAACGTATTAAAAATCCACTTGACAGTGAAAGTATTGCCCAGTTCGTAATTGAAAAGCTCAATAAGTGCAATGTCTTCTACAATTTATTGCAAATTTCTTCTCTTGATAAGGCTAAAATAAAAACAGCATCAATAGTTAAATTTGCATTACGTTATTTAGTCACCGTTGATGTGTCAGAAGGTAGAGACAGTTTAATTAACTATTGGGACGGTGATATAAATCTTTTGATGAGCGGAAATGAGCAAACTTTAAATAATTATGTTAAATTTTGTGTAAATATAATAAATGTATATTTCGGTGCTATAAAGAAAAATTTAAAAAAGTTTTGGGAAGATAATGATTCTAAGTTGCTTTCAGTAATATCCATAAATGGATTTATTATAGCTTTAACACGTCAATTGAAATATTTTGGTATTAAAGACTTTGATTTTTATGATGAAAAATTTAAAAATTGGCAATTTGATTTTTCTAAAGATAAATTTCCTTATACTTCTAGCCAATATCATAAATTTGCTACACAAATATTAAAAGAAGTTTTCGAAATCGAAGATTAATTACTTGAACCGAAAAACATAATCTATTTCTATTGGAGTTAATTGTATATTAAATTTTTTAAAAGTTTCATTAATGAATGTTTTAAAAAATTTATTTTCTTTCATTTGTATGTTTTTAATATATAATTCATGTAATAGTTTTTCAATTTCTGCTATTGAATTTGGGTTTACATATCCAATTGCATAATAACTATTTTCTTTTAATCTAACAATATATAAATGAGTCATATGAATTACCGCCTTTTGATATACTCCTATCCTATAAATAATGCTACATAAAAGAGCATGAAAAATAGCATTATAAAATAATTTGCGTCGAGTTTTGTAAAACCAGACCTGCTCATACTTTAGGATTGATTTATTAATTGACTGCTATAATAGGTTTAGTAATTGCAATAAAAAAGTTAAACAGATCAACAGTTTTTGTAACAATTTTTTGAATCTGGCGTTTTAAAACGTCAGATTCTTTTAAAATATGTACTTTTAATGTATTTGCAATAATATCGCTTGACAAATGCTCTATCACCTAATACAATGTAACAAAATGGATGTTATAGGATGTGGAACATGAGATTCATTGGAAGCAAAGTCAATCTTTTAGACAATATCAAGCAGGTCATCGACGAGAACTGCGATGGCGTAAATGAAATCTTTTGCGATATCTTTTCCGGCACAGGAGCGGTTTCAAGATACTTCAAACCGTATTATCAAATAATCAGCAATGATCTATTGTATTTTTCTTATTTGCTTACTGCATCAACAATAGAGAATAACGTCGTGCCTCAGTTTAATACATTAAAAAAGCACGGTATAGCTGATCCGGTTGCATATTTGGAATCAGAGGAGATTCCTTATTGCCTCATAAATGGATTTGTAACAGAAGCATATTCCCCCAAAGGACAAGCCGGCAGAATGTACTTAACTGATGTGAATGCCGAGCGAATTGATTTCATTCGGCAAACGATTGAGAATTGGAAAACAAAAAAGTGGATTGATGCCTACGAGTACAAATACTTGCTTGCGTGTTTAATTGAGGGGATTCCGTTTGTTTCCAACATAACGGGAACATATGGCGCTTATCTAAAACAATGGGATAAGCGTGCGTTTAAGCGGTTTGAGTTATATAAACTAGCTGTCAGCGATAATGGCAGAAGAAATATTTGCTATAATGAGGATGCAAATGAATTAATCAAAAAAATAAGCGGAGATATCTTATATATAGATCCGCCCTATAACGACAGACAATATTTGCCGAATTATCATTTGCTGGAAACGGTAGCCAAGTATGATGCGCCTATTCTTTCGGGCGTAACGGGCGTAAGACCATATAATCATGAGAAATCAAATTATTGCGTTAAGACAAAAGTTTATGATGCATTCGATGACCTTATTGAAAATGCAGATTTTAGACATATAGTTATAAGTTATAGTGACGATGGATTATTGAGTGTCGATCAAATAAAAGAAATCCTGTCCAAGCATTGCATTATCGGTAGCATTAAACAATACGACATACCATATGCGAGATATAAAGGTAAACTTGGGCAAAATGATAAACCTCACAATGAGTATATATTTTACGCCAAGAAAAAGCTTGAGCGTGAGTATCAAAGAACAGCTATAATGCCTATGCAGATAAAAATAGCTGACAATATAGATAAAAAGCGTTTCATAAAAAGCCCTTTGAATTATATAGGCGGCAAATATAAACTTTTACCGCAAATAATTCCTTTATTCCCGCAAAACATAAATACATTTATTGATTTGTTCGCGGGTGGTTTTAATGTATCTGCGAATGTTACTGCTAACAAAACCGTCTGCAATGATCTAAATTATATCGTTGTAGAAATGGTTAGGACATTATGCTATGCAGATATAGATCTGCTTTTAAAGCGGATAGAAGAAAAAATTAATGAATATTCCCTTTCAAAAGAAAATGAGGCGGGATACAAAGCGTTTAGAGATTTTTATAATCAAAATAGGAATCCGATTGACCTATTTACTCTTTCGTGTTACTCATTCAATTATCAGTTTCGTTTCAACAGCAACTTAGAGTATAACAACCCGTTCGGTCGAAATAGAAGCCAATTCTCGGACGTAATGCGAAAAAACCTTATTCTTTTTATGGAAGCAATGAAGCAGAAAAATCTGGAGTTCTTCACGCGAGATTTCAGAGAAATTTCTTTGATAGGCTTAAATGATAGGGATTTCATTTATTGTGATCCGCCTTACTTGATTACGAATGGGTCATACAATGACGGGAATCGCGGATTTCATGATTGGCAAGATGCAGAAGAACATGCACTGTACGAATATTTAGATGCCGCAAACAACCAAGGCGTTAAGTTTGCTCTTTCTAATATGATCAAACATAAGGGCGCAGAAAATGAGATATTAAAAAAATGGTCACAGAAATATAAGACTCATATTATTCAAAGCGATTACTCTAATTGCAATTATCAACGAAAGAATAAAGATGCTGAAACTATTGAGGTGTTAGTAACTAATTATTGAGGTCTTATTATGAGTGAAGAGATAAAGATGGACATTTTGGCGGTCGATTATCTTTCCGATGCGGAGAAAGAAAGTTTGCCCAACTGGGTGAAGGCTGAACTAGATACTGCTCGTATTATAGGAAGTGCCAAACGAACAATCGAACTATCAGATGGACGACGATACAGCTTGGACAATACGATCAATGATCTTGCAGGGGCAGAATGGACAAAATATATTTGCTCTGTTATTAATACGCGATACTCTACAAAAGGCGCGGATAGTTTTGCTCATAATATCAGGCGAATTCACCCTACCCCAAAGCCTCCGCAGCTAATGAGAGATATCATTGAATTCTTCACAAAAGAGAATGAAATCGTATTTGATTATTTTATGGGCGTTGGCGGTTCTCTTTTAGGTGCAAGTCTATGTAACCGACGTGGCGCAGGTATAGATTTGAACTCCGATTACGTTAATGCATATAAAGCGGCGGCGACGGAGTTAAAATTACCAATTCAACCTTGTTTGATTGGGGACTGCAATGAGTTATTGTCTGATGCAAATAAAATAAATAACTTGTTGAAAAATGAAAAAGCGGGTCTTATTTTAATTGACCCGCCATACTCAAATATGATGTCCAAGCCCAAAACAGGAGCCGATGTTGCAATTTATGGTAATCGTGCCACTCCTTTTACAGACTCTGCGTTGGATATAGGGAACATGCCTCACGACGATTTTTTAATGACGTTAAAGAACATTGTAGAGAAATCTTTGTATTTCTTGAAAGAGAAGGGGTATTTCATCATTTTTTGCAAAGATTTGCAACCCAAGAAAAAAGATTTACATATGCTACATGCGGAAATAGCAACCACTTTAAACGAAATCCCTCGGCTATATTACCGCGGTTTGAAAATATGGGCAGATCAAACCGTAAAGCTGTTCCCCTACGGATATCCGTTCGATTATGTTGCGAATCAAATTCACCAATATATATTGATCTTTCGCAAGTATTAATATAATTTTACTTTGCGGAAAGCCTCCTTAACGCCATCGGGAGCGTTTTGATTGATCATTACATC
Source organism: uncultured Clostridia bacterium (assembly GCA_947628505.1). GTDB lineage: Bacteria > Bacillota > Clostridia > Christensenellales > Borkfalkiaceae > Coproplasma. The sequence continues at coordinate 41,802 of CANRAD010000008.1, read as the reverse complement.
ACCATAGAGATTGCAATAGATCAATACTTTTTCATGGGGGATTTCTTTCTCTGTCCCACCGAACAGAGATACCCATCTTGTGATTGTATAATCTGGATAACTTCGTTTTATATGCTCATTCTCAATCGCATCGTATCCCAAAATGTCCGATAATCCTTGTCCGAGTTTATCAAACATTTTTCCCTCAACAACATATATCTCTTTTGCTTCGTCGTTTCGAAGAACTACGTCCGGAAGCAATAGATTATCTTCTCCTCCCGCATCCTTCTTATGTAATGTCGTAAAAGAGCCATCCGCTTCCCTAAAATAACTTCTCTCACAACCCGCATGATTTTCGTATATTCCATGGATTCCTGCGTATTGACAGGTGATATGCAACAAAATCGAAGCTACCTTTTCCGATGACATAGCATATTGCCAATAATGTTTAGGCAACTCTATATTGGCTGGCAGGGTTATTCCATCTAATTCTATACCAAGTATTTTGCAGATACGAATAAACTTATTGTTACTGTTTTTAGTCGCATAGGATTGAGAAACCCCATGTTTCGTGATGACAATTTTTCCGTCCCAACCAAGTTTTCTTAATGTACTCGCTATGCAGGTTAACGTCCCGATGTTGGGATCGTGTCCGATATTTCCTTTATCTTTGGGCTTTGATAAACGTCCTGAAATGGTAATCTTAGAATCGCCTACTTTGTTAATCAAAATCGGCACATTAGTTTTATTGGGCAAATGCATTTTACCCTTAAAGTCAATAAGCTCGTCTATCGAGGTGAATGCGCAAAAGGGCGTCATTGTTTTTCCAATAAACCTTACTCCTTGAGTTAGTAGCATGTTTGTCCCAAATGTGTTCGTTTGTGTTGGGGTTTTACCCACATCGGGAGTCGCCTCCTCATTGTAAAGCATATATTTCGGCACGTCGGGACAATAATAGTTTGCGTATGCAAATTTCGATGCTCTTTGCCCAATCCCGGTATTTCGAGATTCGGCATCACTGGTTTTTGTTTCTTCCAACAAGAATATAATATTGTCAAGAGCATGATTTCCCGGAGCTTTTTCCTGATCAACCAACATATAATCCATAAAACTTGAATAGCCGCTAACTATCTTTATGTTAATCTCGGATATATCATTTATGTGCGCACCTTCGACGAGATACTCAAACAAAAATTTTCTATCCAACGCTTTTGGCAAAATCTTGATTTCAGATACTTTGAGTTCTTTATTTTTCAGTTTGCAGTATTCCTGTAAAATAGCTAAAATCACAGAATTTTTAGGGCGTTCTTCTGTGAGTATCCACAAGTTATTCATGTTTTCATTTCTCCCAATATAAAAACTTAAATTATATTATAACATATTTTCTGTCGAATATCAACGAATTGTATTGTCGATAATTTGATTCTCCCAAAAAGCGGGTTTCCCGCTTGTTTGGGACGAAGGTGGGGATATACCACCTTCCTTATCCTGCTTAGGCATCAAAAAGATGCCCTCTTTTGTTGCATAAGAAAAATAAGAATTTCAGTTCAAAATTTATCTAAAAAATTTTTAATATATGCCGAGTTCGGGCAGGTTTATTTGTTATAATAGCGCTATGGATAAATTGGCGTACCATTATAATAAAAAGAAAAAACCAGCAAAAACGGCGGGTAAATTCTTGTATTACTATCCCTGCGCCGAATCGGATTCACCCAATACTTATATCAACGGCAGACCGTATATCGTCATTGAAGTCAACGAACAGGAATGGGAAGCTCTGTTTGAGCTGGACAGATTGGAATACAACAATACCCATAAGTACCAACGCCATACCGTTCGGTTTTCAGACAAAGACGAGGACGAATTAACACCCAAGCAACGGGAACGCAGAATAGATAAGTCCATACCGTTCAATGTACTTGCAGACGAGCGGCGCGACAGAGAAATTCTGTTTGCCAACTTGCCGCAACAGGACAGAGATATTTTAAAGATTATGTCAAGCGGAAAAACGCAGAAAGAAGCCGCCGAGGAGCTTGGCGTTACGCAGGGATATATCTCAACACAACTGAAACATGCAAACTGTTCTGTGGACGATTATGTATTCAATACGGGAACGCGGGAGGAAATCGTCTGGCACTGTTGGAACAGATTTGTAAACGACGGCGAGATGCCCTACTTCCTCGACGTAGAGTTGGAGTTTGTCCTCCGTGCGCTCTTTAATGACTTAATGCCGTTCCTGCACTGGTTTTACAGCGTGGGCGAGCTGTTCCGGCATATACTTACCTATTACTATTTTGACAACGACAAAATGGACGGCGAGATAGCTGAGTATCTTAAAACAGCAAGCGAGGAAGATAGAAAACATTACTATGATTACTACGGCGACCAACCGCCTATTGTAGGAGCGGTATATATCCGTCTATGCAAAGAGATGGAACGCAGAAAGGAAATAGGTTTAAGGGAATCTTATAAGCTCTATACCAGCGTCTTTTCGGCGGTGGAAAAGATTACGTCGCGGTTAAACATAGGTGTGGAAGAATTTTTAACGCAAAGGTTTTATCCCTACTTAGCCAAGTGGAGAAACAAACGAATAAGGCAGTTTTATAAATACTATACAGGCAAAAGTTTGAAGAAATAAAAAAATTTTTTCGTAATGACTAATATTTTCGGCGTTCCCGCGGCTTATATATGGAGGGGAAAACTATAACAAAAAGCAGTCCTTGAACAAAGGACTGCTTTTTCTGCCCTCAAAAGGAGGTGAAACAAGATTTACAAGTATTATGAAAACAAAATGGGAATGCCAAAACAGAAGTATCCACGGGACAAGCACGCAACCATTTCCGTTATTGCACACAAGAAAAACGAATTTGTGAATATAGACGAATACCTCAAAGACTGCGAACAGCGGTACAAGGTAGAATACTTAAAGAAAATGTCCACAACCGAACAGGCGTGGAACGAAGTGATGAAGTCTACGAATGCAACATTCAACAACCGAGGCAAGAACATTGTCTTGGAGTGTCTGCAATTTGGCGGCAACAGAGAGTTTTGGGATGACTTCCCCGACGAAGAAGAAATAAAGGTGTACTTCCGTAAGTGCTATGCCTACGCCATAGACAAAATAGGCTTCTTACGCACACATGAGAACATCATCTGCGCCGTGATCGTTACCGAGCCGAACAGACGTAATCTCTTTGTCTACTATCTACCAATTACGGAAGTGTGGCAAGAAAAGATCATGAGCAATGATAAAAGCGAAGCGGGCAACAGACTTCAACTGCGCGATGAGTACAATACGCCTATGTATAGGCAACGCATTGAAATAGACGACCCCTTGCTTTCCCATTCGGAGTTTTGGAAGGCGCGCGGCGGGTTGACTTCCTATTCGGACTTGCAGGAAGATTTCTATATCAAAGTATCCAAAAAATATGGAGCAGTCCGCGGCGAGAGCTTTTCTCTAATCAAGAATACCACCCTTCGGCAACAGGAACGCTATGGCAGGTTTGAGGGCGACCTCTATGACGAGCTTTACTTCGACGACAGCCCATTTTGATATTTAAGTTTGACCTACCCTCAAAAATTTTCGCGCCAGCTATTGACAAATCAAGCGAACTGTGATATATCGTATTAACATATTGTTACGGTATATCTTACAACTGAATCACAACTGAGTAATAATTGACGGCGCAAGCAAAACCACGCTTTTGCGCAGCGCAACACAATTTGCGTATACCTGCGCCTCGGCGGTGGGAATTTGCGCAATTATATAATTGTTTGCGCTTAAAAATTGCGCAAAGGGCGGCAGAGCCGCCGAAAATCACGGCAAATCGCAGGCGCAGAATAGCCGAGATTTGCGTGAAAATATTTTTAAGGAGGAACTTTTGTGAATATGGTGAGAGGACATAGTAACTGTATTTCAAGCGGTAGAACATACCGCTTCACAAATAAAACAACAAGGAGAATTGACAGAACAGGAATTATCTAACATTTTGAAAACCATACGGGCGATACCGGAAGGCAGCGACGAGATGGCAATGGCTGTATTGAAAGCCGCCGCAGATTCCATTTCGATGGACAAGCTAAAAGCGTTGACTTCCGTGCCCGAAAAAGACAGTAAGTTAACCGAGAGCACAGCTTTGAAATTTTCCGATAAGGAGATTTCAAAGATGCCCAAAACATTCAGGAAAGAATTTAGAACGCAAGGTTGCACCTGCTACGTCCGCAAACGTAAAAGCGGCGTTGATACTTGGAATTACGAAATCCGCTATCGCCGCAACGGTTACAACATAGCGGCATCGGCAAACAACCTTGAAGAAGCAAAGCAAAAATTCATTGAAAAACTAAACCACGTCGAGAAGTACGGTCGAGATAAGACCGACACCGTTCCCAAATCTTTTACGGGGTTTGCCGAATACTTTTTCGAGACCTACTATAAGCGCAAAGTTGCACCCGAAACGTTTAAAAACGCAATGAACAGGTACAACAACCACTTGAAAACAAGGTTCAAAGATACGCCCATAAAGAGCATAACGCCCTATATGTGCCAAACGCTTATAGACAGCCTGTTCGAGCAAGGTAAAAACAAGACGGCGGACGAGATATTCTGTATGCTCAACCAAATTTTCAATATGGCGATAAAGCACGGACTGATTTCCTCAAACCCCATCGAGCTGGTATTCCGCAAGAGCTACGAAAGAAGCCACGGCACGGCTCTCACCAAAGAGGAAGAACAAAAGCTGTTGTCGGATACGGCGGGAACGCCCTATCAATTGATGTTTGCGGTCGCACTATACACAGGACTTCGCCCCAACGAATATGAAACGGCAAAAATCGAAGGCGCGTTCATAAGGTCTGTAAACAGCAAGCGGAAAGGCAGTAAAACGGAGTACAAAAAGATACCGATAATCGCAAAACTCAAACCCTATTTAGAGGGAAAAGATGAATTGAAATTTTACGGTGTAAACCGCATAAGGGAGAGATTTCACAAGATTTTCCCCAAAAAGCGTTTGTATGATTTGAGGACGACTTTTTACACCCGCTGTCAGGAGTGTGGCGTTGCGGACGTAGCGAGAGACATATTTGTGGGACATTCGCTCGGAAAACTCGGAAATACATACACCGACCTATCCGACGAGTTTTTTTTGAAAGAGGGGGCTAAATTGAATTGGTAGACGATTTGTGCCCCAATTTATGCCCCAAAATGAGAAATAAAAGTAACAAATAATACTTAAAAACAGCAGAAAAAAGCCCGTTTTTGGGCGAAAATCGCTCAAAAACGGGCTAAATTTGGTCGAGGCGACGGGATTCGAACCCACGACCTTATGGTCCCGAACCATACGCGCTACCAACTGCGCTACGCCTCGTAAATAACTTATCTTAATTTTATCTTACAAACTCGGCAACCGTAAAGGGAAAGGCGGTTGCCACGAATGCGCTCGCTCACCTCGCACGGCAAAACAGCGCACTATGTTGTTTTGGGAAATCCGTGCTCGCCGTTGCTTGCAACTGCGCTACGCCTCGATTGATTTCAATAAGATTTTCCTTTCCGGATTATTATATTATTTTTTTATCTCGCCGTCAATTAAAAATGCGGTAACTGAAATTAAAATTATCTTTACCTCCCCCCTGAAAAATGTCTTGCCAAAATTCCCGTTTAATGCTACAATAACATAAAGGAGTATTTATGAATCTTAGAAATTTCGGCGTTGAGCCGCATGATGTCGAAAACTACTTCGATTCCGTCGCCGATTCTCTCATCGATAACAATCTTATCGACGACGCGAAAGCCGTTTTCAAAGTGGCGGTAGATAGTTCCGATTACACTCTTTTCCCGCACATAAGCGCTAATTTCCGCACTTATAAGGAGTATGTGGACGCATGGATAGAGCTTTATAATTTTACGCGCCGCCGTACCGCATACAACTATAAGGCAATCCCCAAAAACGTAACAGACGATATGTCGGTGGTAAAGATAATTTCGCTTGTCAGAGGCATAAGCCGTGAAGACGCTTTGGCCGGACTGTCCGCCAGAAACGACTATATGCTTGCCGAAAGCGTTCAGGGCTATTTGTTGGAAGAGTATATCGCAAGGGAAACGCGCGGTTACGGACTTTTGTATGTTTCCGGCATACTCAGAGAAATCGACTTTTGTTCCAAAGACGGAAAATTCCTTTTGCAGATAAAAAACAAGAATAATTCTGAGGCAAGTCCCAGCGTCAAAACGGGAGAGAAGGTAACGCTTTGGTATCGGGTGAGTCCAAAGAAAGTCAACGGCAAACTGACTTATCATAACTATTGGAAAAAGCTCAACGATATCGTAACGTTGCAGAGCGGCAAGCCGATAGATATGAGCGAAGAAAGTTTTTTGGAATTCATTTCCGGCGTAATCGAGGCGAACCCTCATATACTCGGCGATTGAAATATGAGCGCTTCGGATATAAAAAAATATGCCTTCATTACGGGCGCTACGGGAGTTATAGGTGGCGAATTTGCGCGAGCTTTTGCCGAAAGAGGCGAGAATTTGTTTCTCACGGGCAGGGACGTGCGAAAACTTCATGACCTTAAAGCCGATTTTTCTGAGCGATATCCTTCCGTCGACATAAAATTTTGCGCCGCCGATCTCGCCGACGGCGAATCGCGTAAAAAGTTATATAAAGAGGCGGAAGGGCTGATATTTTCAACGCTCGTGAACGCCGCCGGCGCGGATATTCAGAAACCTTTTTCCGAATACGACGAAGAGAAACTTACGTTCCAGATACGCGCATGTTTCGAAAGCGCGGTATCCGTTTGCAATTTTGTAATCGCAAACAGGGCGGAAAAGTTGCAGATAATAAACGTTTCGAGCATATGCGGATTGCAACCCATGCCGAATTTTGCCGTTTATGCGGCGAGCAAAGGCGCGCTTACGCAGTTTTCCGTTGCACTTTGGCGCGAATACAAGGGCAAAGGCGTAAACGTTACAGCCGTGCTTCCCGGCTCGGTATACACGCGCCCGGACGTCGTCGAATATATCCGCTCTATGGGATTTTGGGCGCGCAGAGCGGCAAAATCGCCTCGGTATGTAGTTGAAAAAAGCATTAAAGCCGTGCGGAAAAACAAGAAGACCAAGATAATAGGAGCGCTCAACGCGACGGTGTGCTTTTTCATGAAATTTTTGCCCGCGTCCGTAAAGCTCGCAGTAATAGAGCGCCGTTGGCGCGGCAGCGTGAAAGACGCGTTTTGATTGACTTGCGCTTACGCGTTAATATATAATTACAGACAGGAGAAATAAAGGGATATGAGTAAAGCGGACGAAATATTTATCGCGAACATGCGCGATATTCTTGAAAACGGCGTTTGGGATACCGACAGGGAAGTGCGGCCGCGTTGGTCGGACGGCACACCCGCTCATACGGTGAAGAAGTTCGGTATCGTAAACAGATATGATTTGAGGGAAGAATTTCCATTGCTTACTATTCGCCGCACGGCCTTCCGGTCTTGCGTGGACGAAATATTATGGATATGGCAGAAAAAGAGCAATAATATACGCGATTTACATTCGAGGATATGGGATCAGTGGGCCGATGAAAACGGCAGTATAGGCAAGGCCTACGGCTATCAGTTGGCAGTGAAGCACAAATACAAAGAGGGCGAATTCGATCAGGTCGACAGGGTTTTGTACGATTTGAAAAACAATCCGGCAAGCCGCAGAATAATGACGAATATATACACTTTTGCCGATTTGCACGAGATGAATCTTTATCCTTGCGCATATTCCATGACGTTCAACGTATCGGGCGACACCTTGAATGCCGTGTTGAATCAGCGTTCAGCCGATATGCTTACGGCAAACAATTGGAATGTTTCGCAGTATGCCGCGCTTTTGATGATGATTGCGCAGGTGTCCGGATTTAAGGCGGGAGAACTGTTGCACGTCATTGCGGACGCCCATATATACGACAGACATATAGATATGGTGAAAGAAATCATAGAAATGCCCAGGTATCCTGCTCCCAAAGTCGAGCTTGACGAGAGCGTTACCGATTTTTATAAATTCACCGTTGACAGTTTCAAAATCACGGATTATAAATGCAATGCAAAAAAATATGTGATTCCGGTGGCGGAATAACGGAGTTTTAAATGAAGGCTATTCTTCATGCAGACAGAAATTGGGGTATAGGCAAGAATAACGGACTTATGTTCCGCATACCCGCGGATATGCGGTTTTTCAGGGATACCACTATCGGAAACGTCGTGGTAATGGGTTCCAATACGCTTAAATCGTTCCCCGGCGGAAAACCTTTGAAGGACAGAGAAAACATAGTTTTGTATCCCGATGGCGAAAGCCGCGATGATTGTCTTATCGTGCGCTCTTTGGATGAACTTTTCGCCGAGATTTCAAAACGCGAGGGAAGAGGGGAAAAAGTGTACGTAATAGGCGGGCAGATGATGTACAAAACGCTTCTCCCGTATTGCGAGGAAGTGCTCGTAACAAAAGTCGACGCCGTGGGCGACGCCGACGCGTTTTTCGAAAATCTCGACGCTAATCCGAATTTCCGTTTGGTGAGCAGCAGTCTTCCGGAGATTACCAACGGATATACGGTTGTGTTTACGGTATATCGAAATCTTTCTCCGCTCAAATATTGATACGTATTTGATTTTGAGGTAAAAATGCGTTTAAGAACAAAGATAATATCGCTTTCGCTCATATGCGTTTTCAGCGTATATATCATAGTTTGCACGGCTTGCCTTATGGAGGGGTGGAGCCTTCTCGTGCGTGTATGTCTGTATTGCGCCGGCGGCGTCGGCATAGCTCTTGGCGCTTTGTTTTTCATCATAAAGAAGAACGCTCTTTTGAAGACCGCGCTGGTAGTGATGGCAATAGCCGCCATAGTATATACGGCGTTTATCTCCGTCAATATAGCGGCCGGGCTCAACAACCTTGAAACCGATACGGAGAAAGCGGAAAAACTTACCGAAATTATCCGTTCCACGGGCGGCTGGGCTATGGCTGTATATGTGCTTGTGCAGATATTGCAGGTTGTAATTCTTCCATTGCCCGCCGCAGTCTGCTATCTTCCGGGAGTTTATATATGGAAAGACGAGCTGTGGCTTGCGGTTGTGCTCGCCTCCGTAGGCGTACTCATAGGCGCGGTGATATGTTATGTGCTCGGCAGATTTTGCGGCAGGAGAATAGTGGAATGGATAGCGGGGAAAGAGACCACCGATAAGTACGCAGATTATCTTGGCAGACGCGGCAAAGTGCTGTTCGTGATAATGCAGATACTTCCGTTTTTCCCGGACGATATTTTATGCATGATTGCCGGACTCACGAGAATGAATTTTTGGTTTTTCCTTGTAACGATGATTCTCGTGCGCCCCGCCGTGGTTGCAGTCTATTGCTATACGCTCGGCGGAGACATAATTCCGTTCAGCGGTTGGGGTATACCGGTCTGGATTGCGATAATTGTAGTCTGCGCGGTGCTCGCCGTTCTTTCTTTCAAGTATCAGGAAAAGATAGAAGGCTGGTTGAAGTCGCTTTTTACGAGACGCGGCAAATCCAAAAAAGATAATGATATTGAAGAAAATTAAATATATACCGATATTTTCGGACGCGCGGCGTGAAACTTCACGCCGCGATTATTTTATTCATATGATAAAATATACGCTTTTTACACGGAGAAATACTTGTGCAATGGATAATGACGTTATCGGGGTGGCAACTTGCATTGCTTGCAACTGCGTTTACGTATTTTATGACAGCGGCCGGCGCCGCGCTTGTTTTTGTATGTAAAAAAGTAGGCAAATCCGCTTTCTCGTTTATGATGGCGAGCGCGGCGGGGATAATGCTTGCTTCGACCTTTTTTTCGCTCCTTCTTCCGGCGATAGAATGTTCGCCGGATCCCGTATGGGCGGTTCTCTCTTTGGGATTTGTTTTGGGAGGACTTCTCATAATAATAACAGATATATTGATAGGCAAATTGCGTTTTTTTTCGGAAAGCGCAAAATTGAGAGGCTCCGCCGTGATGTGCATAGCCGTAACCATGCACAATATTCCGGAGGGCTTGGCTGTGGGCGTCGCTTGCGGCGCGGCAACGGCGGGGAACGCCACCGAATTCGTCGCGGCGCTAATGCTCGCCGTAGGTATAGGAATACAGAATTTCCCGGAGGGCATGTGCGTTGCTTTCCCGCTGCGGGCGAACGGCATGTCGAGAGGCAAAAGTTTTTTTATAGGGCAGCTTTCAGGCGCGGTTGAAATAGCGGCGGGAATAATAGGCGCAGTGGCCGTGTCTGCGGCGAGCGGAATACTTCCTTGGGCGCTTTCGTTTTCGGCGGGCGCCATGCTGGCGGTAGTAGGTTCGGAACTTATACCCGAGAGCTTTTCATCGGGCAAAATTCAGGCCACTTTGGGAATAATAGCGGGTTTTGTGATTATGATGGTGCTTGATATTGCGTTCGGTTGAATAATTGTAAGATTTTTCCGCAACATATGGATATGGAAAAAAGTAAAAACAAAAAAACGGCGATAGTGGTCGGCGGCAGTTCCGGCATAGGATACGAAACTTGCCAAAGACTCGTAAACCGCGGTTGGAACGTAGTTAACATATCCCGCACTCCTTGCAAAAATCTCAAAGTAACGAATATCTCCGCCGACGTAAGTTGCGGCAACGAACTTGAAGCGGCAATAAAGAAAGCCGCCGGCAAAAACGGCGTCGGCGCTCTGATTTACAGCGCCGGATTTTCCATGGCGGCGCCGATAGAATATGCCAAGGAAAGCGACTATAAATACCTTTTCGAGGTCAATTTCTTCGGCGCGCTCAAAGCCGTGCAGGCGACTATTCCGTTTATGAAGTCGAAGGGCGGCAGAATAATTCTCGTCGGCTCGATAGGCGGCGACCTTCCAATAAGTTTCGACAGCTTTTATTCCGCGTCGAAAGCCGCGCTTGAAATATTCTGCCGTGCGGCGTACAGCGAACTCAAACCTTATAAAATAAAAGTTACGGGCGTTTTGCCCGGCGGCACGGCAACGGGTTTCACTTTCAAGCGGAAAGTATACAACGACGAAGAGAGCGGCAACTATTCTAAGAGCGTCAATAAAGCCGTCGCCGCGCTTGCGAACATGGAACAAAGCGGAATGTCTCCCGCGGACGTAGCCGAAATAATAGCAAATCTTCTGACAGAGGACAAGCCTCCGGTTATAAAGATTTGCGGCGCAAGGAACACGGTTTACAGATTCATGTCTAAAATAATGCCTCAGAAAGTCGCGCTCGGAATAAACGACAGGATGTACAATCAATGAGACGGGAAGTCGATCTTTCCAGACGCAACGAACGCGAAACTTTTATAAAAGCGCAAAAGGGCGACGGGGTTAAAAATGACAGGCAGAACACGTGAAAACTATAACAGAAATTATCTCGAATATGTAAAAACGCAGGATCCGCCCACAAAACATTTCAAGAATTGTCTTGCCGCGTTCGGCGTGGGCGGATTTATCTGCTGTATAGGGCAGTTCATAAGATATATGCTCGGATATGCGGGGCTTTCGGGAGACGAACTTGCCGGCTCGACTTCCGTCATACTGATTTTTATAGGTTGTCTTCTGACGGGCTTGGGCGTATACGACAGAATAGGCAGATATGCGGGCGCGGGTTCGATAGTTCCGATAACGGGTTTCGCCAACAGCGTAACGTCGCCGGCAATAGAGTTTAAAACGGAGGGGTGGATATACGGCATGGCGGCCAAAATGTTTACCGTCGCGGGAGCCATAATTGTTTTCGGCGTATTTTCGGGCGTTATAGTCGGACTCGTATATCTGTTTTTATGAATAAGAAAGGCAATACCATTTTTTTTGAAAACGCGCCCCGGATAACTTCTTTTGCGGCAGTCTGCGGCAGCAAAGAAAGCGAGGGCATAATCGGATCGTATGCGGATATTGCGCTGTCGGACGATATGTACGGCGAGAGCACTTACGAAAAGGCCGAATGTAAAATGCTCTCCACGGCCATTTCGCTCGCCGTCAAAAAGAGCGGGTATAAGGAAAACGAGGTCGACGTACTGTTTTCGGGAGACCTTCTCAATCAGATAATATCTGCAAGTTTTGCCGCCAGAGACTATAATTTTCCGTTTTTGGGCGTGTATTCCGCATGTTCGACCATGAGCGAAAGCATGTTGCTCGCCGCGGCGCTCGTGAACGCTGGCTATATAAACAGCGCGGTTGCGGCCACAGGAAGTCATTTCGCTTCGGCGGAAAGACAGTACAGATATCCTCTCGAACTCGGTTGCACGCGCCCGCCGCAGGCGCAGTGGACGGTTACGGGCGCCGGCGCAAATCTTATATCCTCGGGCGGCCGCGGTGTGAAAATAGTAAACGGCACTATGGGAAGAGTATGCGATTTCGGGGTAACCGACGTAAACAATATGGGCGCGGCAATGGCTCCGGCGGCGGCCGATACGCTCATACGACATTTTAAAGACACAGAAACTTCTCCCGAAGACTACGATTTGATTTTAACGGGGGATTTGGGCGCGCTCGGAAGCCGTATACTTAAAGATTTGACTTGGGAAAAAGGTTTCGACGTGTCCGAAAAGCACGTCGATTGCGGTGAGATAATATATAAAGTCATAGAGAGCGAATTTCAGGGCGGAAGCGGCGCAGGTTGCTCGGCAACCGTTCTGAACTCATACGTTCTCACGAAAATGAGCGCGGGGCTTTACGGAAGAGTGCTGTTTGCCGCTACGGGAGCGTTGCTCTCAACCGTTTCTTCCGGACAGGGAGAGAGTATTCCGTGCATAAGTCATGCCGTCCAACTTGAAAATTAAGGGGAAATATGGAAGCCGAAATCCTATCGATTTTTCTTGCGTACTTAAAAGCGTTCGCCGTCGGCGGCGGTATATGCTTGATTGCGCAGATTATCATAAATTATACCGACCTTACGGCAGGTAAAATACTCGTGTATTTTATGCTTGCCGGAGTGGTTCTGACGTCTATAGGGCTCTATCAGCCGCTTGTGGAATTTGCCGGGGCGGGCGCCACCGTGCCGATATCGGGTTTCGGGTATTTGCTTGCCAACGGCGCAATGAAAGGCGCGGAAAAAGGATTGTTTTACGCCGTTACGGGCGCGCTTACCGCGGCGAGCGCAGGCGTTACTGCGGCTGTGGTGTTCGCATTTTTAATGGCTTTGATTTTTAAATCAAGAACGAAGCGGAATTGACATACAATATTGTATGCCGGCAAAAAACGCAAAGTTCAGACGATTTAAGATTCTTGTCTTGATAATCTGCCTCATTATAATGGGAGTGATTTTCTATTTTCAGCGCAACGTAACGCGCGTTCTCATCTCGATAAGCGAGGCCACGATTCGTTCCATAACCACCGTTGCCGTCAACGACGCCATATATTACACTTTGAACGACGTTATGCGTTATGAAGACCTTATAACCATCGAACGCGACGCCGAAGGCAACGTAACTTCGATAACCACCGACAGTCTGAAAATAAACAGAATAGCGAGGGACACGGCATATCTTTCGCAGGAAAATCTGACCAAAATGAGCGCAGAGGGCATAATGGTGCCGATAGGCGCGCTCACGGGCATAGAGGCGCTCGCCGGTTTCGGCAATAAGATAAATATAAAGATAATTCCGATAAGCAACGTCGAGTGCAGATTTGTCTCGAAATTCGAGAGCGCCGGGATAAATCAAACCAAACACTCCATCTATCTCGAAATCGTCTCGGATATTTCGATAATACTGCCGTCGAAATCGACAAACCTCGCTTCGACAATAGAAGTGCTCGTTTGCGAAAGCGTTATAACGGGCAAAATTCCGGATACATATCTGCAAGCGTCATGGGCGGGTTCAAACGGCGCGCTCGTTCCGGACGGTAAAAAACAGTAAAGCGGCGGGCGCGTATTCGCGCCCGCCGCAATTTTGTTATAACGCAGGAAATCCGGATTTGTTTATCTCAATTCAACGCCGAGTTTGAATTTCAGATTTCCGAGTATTTTCTTAACGAATCCGTCTATGCGGGTTGTTATTTCCTCTTCCGAGGGAGTAAACGTAACGGTAAACGCCATCGACTTTTTGCCCTCGCCGATCTGTCCGCCCTTATAGACGTCGAACAGTCTGACGTCGGTAACATATTTGCATGCGCCGTAAATTTCCCTTTCTATCTCGCCGCAAGAAATTGCACAGTCGCATACCAAAGCGAGATCTCTCGTTTCCACCGCGTATTTGGGAAGAGGCTTGTATCTGAAAGGCCTACGGTGCTTTTTGAGCTCGTCATAGCCTATTTCCGCTATATATGCGTCGCGTTCGAGCGCGAGTTCGGCGGAAATTTGCGGAGATATCATTCCGAGGTAACCTATTTTTATGTCGTCGCACAAGATTTCCGCGGTGATTCCGGGGTGCAACCAACTCCTTTGCGACGGAACATAATTGAATTTGACGTTGAAGCTCTCCGCAACCGTTTCGATAATTCCTTTAAGGTCGAAGAAGTCGTATTTGCCCCAAATGCCGAGAGAAAGCGTTTTGCGTTCTTCGGGGAATGTCTTTACGGGTATTTCGTCGGCAAGATATACTTTTGCGAGTTCGTAAACCTTGCCTTCGAGATTGCCGCGTCTGAGATTGCGCGTAATAACCTGCAACATTGACGGAGCAAGAGTGGTGCGCATAACCGAGAGTTCTTCGCTTATGGGATTGAGAATTTTTATCGCCTTTCTCAGCGCGTCGTCCCCGGGAATATGCAAGGCGTCAAAATCGGAGGGCGAATAGAACGAATAGGTCGAAATTTCATACAAGCCTTTTGCACTGAGAGTTTGCTTTAACGAGTTTTCCGTTTTCTGTTCTTCGTTATATCCGCCGTTCGTTATCGAAGCGGAGGGGAGGAACGTGCCGTTGATATGCGAATAACCGTAAAATCTAATTATCTCCTCGGCTATGTCGGGATATCCGTCGATGTCTTCGCGATACTTGGGAACGGTGAGCGAAAGGGTGTCATTGGATAGGGAAACTTTGAAGTTGAGGCTCGAAAGAATATTTTTCATCTCTTCCGCGGGCACTTCGATGCCGAGGAGGGCGTTTATCTTCTTTACGCTGCAAGTCAATTTCTTTTCTTCGGTTACGGCCGCGCAGACGTCTGTGTGCATAGTGCAGATTTTGCCGCAGCCGAGTTCTTCTATGAGGTGCAGAGCTCTCTTCATGGCTCTTTCGGTAGTATATTCGTAAACGCCCTTTTCAAACAGCGCGGAGCTGTCGGAATGTTGCCCGAGCGCTCTCGAAGTTTTTCTTATGTTGTCTCTTGCGAATTTTGCGGCTTCGAACAATACGTCCGACGTATCGTCTTTGATTTCGCTGTTCAGTCCGCCCATAATGCCCGCCAAAGCAACCGGTTTGTTTGCGTCGCATATGACGAGGTTTTCGCCGTCGAGCTCGAATTCGTTTTCGTCGAGCGTTACGATTTTTTCGCCTTTTTCGGCTCTGCGCACGATAATTTTTCTTCCGCCGATTGTTCTTAAATCGAATGCGTGCATCGGCTGTCCCATTTCAAGCAATATAAAATTGGTTATGTCCACAATATTGTTTATTGAACGCAGACCGCATAGGGCGAGTCTTTTTCTCAACCACAGCGGTGAAACGGCAATTTTAACGTCGGAAACGCAATGTCCGATATATCTGGGGCAGAGATCGGGAGCTTCAACCGATATGCTTACGGGTTCGCAGTCTTTGACGGGAGTATAGGAGTAGTCGGGTTCTTTCAGCTCTTTTTTGAGAACGGCG
The DNA here is from genome assembly GCA_947628505.1 of uncultured Clostridia bacterium. Classification (GTDB taxonomy): domain Bacteria; phylum Bacillota; class Clostridia; order Christensenellales; family Borkfalkiaceae; genus Coproplasma. The sequence goes on along the minus strand of CANRAD010000008.1, from coordinate 26,067 downwards.
GCAACTTCTCTGGCTATGCCGAGAATACTCTGACAGTCCGGGCGGTTTGCGGTTACGGCTATATCGAGCACGCAATCGTCGAGCCCCAAAAGCGGTTTTACGTCCGCGCCGTTTTCAAACTCTTTGGGCAGAATCAAAAGCCCGCAGTAATCGCCGCCTTCGAACATATCCCCGTTTACGCCGATCTCCGCGCCCGAGCACAACATTCCCTCGCTTTCTATACCGCGGAGTTTGCCTTTTTTTATGGTCATGACGCCTTCTACGGTAACGTGGTCCTTAGCCGTTGCGTAAACGGTAGCTCCCACAAGCGCGACGGGGGCCTTTATGCCCTTTTTAACGTTGTCTGCGCCGCAGCATATCTGAAATACGCCGCGCTCTCCGCAGTCCACTTTGCATACGTGCAGGTGCGTACCCTCAACGGGCTCGCATTCGATAACTTCCCCGACGACAACTCCGGAGATGTCTTTGCCGGGATAAATGAGTTCTTCAACTTCAAATCCGCACGAAAAAAGTTTTTCCGTGAGCTCTTCGGCGGAAATATCTATATCAACATAATCTTTAAGCCAACTTAAAGGAGCTTTCATCTTTCACCTCAACCCTTGAACTGTTTCAAAAATCTCACGTCTCCCTCGAAGAGGAGTTTCATATTGTTTATGCCGTATTTGAGCATTGCTATTCTCTCTATGCCCATTCCGAACGCAAAGCCGGTGTAAACGTCGGGATCCACGCCGCATCCTTCCAGAACGCGCCTGTTCACCATGCCCGCGCCCAAAACTTCTATCCAGCCCGTGCCCTTGCACAGTCTGCAACCCTTGCCTCCGCATTCGAAGCAACTGACGTCCACCTCGACAGAGGGCTCGGTAAAGGGGAAGTAGGAGGGGCGGAGCCTCGTTTTTACGCCCTCGCCGAAAACCTTTCTCGCGAACTCGTCCAACATTCCTTTAAGGTCGCAAAGAGTTATGCCCTTGTCCACCACAAGCCCTTCCATCTGCGAGAACATCGGAGAGTGGGTGGCGTCGTCGTCGCTGCGGTAAACTTTTCCGGGCGAGAGAATTTTTATGGGCGGTTTTTTGTTTTCCATAACCCTTATCTGTCCCGCCGAGGTCTGCGTTCTCAAAAGGAGGTCGCCCGTTATATAAAAGGTATCTTGCATATCCCTTGCGGGGTGGTCTTTCGGAGTGTTGAGAGCGGTGAAGTTATAGTAGTCGTTCTCTATTTCGGGACCTTCGAACACCTCGAATCCCATGCCGGCAAATACCGAAACGAGCTCGTCTCTTATAAGCGTATTGGGATGAAACGCTCCGCTTTCCGGCTTTCTTCCGGGCATGGTTACGTCTATGGCTTCCGCCTTGATTTTTTCCTTTAATTCCTTTGCCTTCAACTCCTCGTTGAGCGCGTTGAATTTCTCCTCGGCGCGTCCGCGGAATTCGTTAAGTTGCTGTCCGACTTCTCTGCGCTTTTCGGGGGGCACGTCGCGCATGCCCTTCATAAGCTCCGAAATTTCGCCCGTCTTGCCGAGGAATTTCATTCTGACTTCCTGCAAGTGCTTGGAAAGTTTAACGTTTTTGAGCGCTTCGGAAATTTTGTCCTCGATTTCCTTTATTTTTTCGTGGATTTCCATAAATACTCCTTGTTTTTAAAAATAAAAACCCCGTGCCAACAGCACAGGGCGAAAAATTTTCCGCGGTACCACCTGATTTCGCGGCAAGAGCCGCCTTATTGCCTTGTAACGCCAAGGATGAGCGGAGAGCGCTACTCGTTGCCTTTCGCGCTTCGGCTCGCGGGTGAATACCGGCCGCACTCCGTTGAAAAATCTTTCAGCCCGCGGATTTTTCTCTCTTTAAAGGAGTATTTGCTTCCGTCTGTCCCGGTCAAAGCCATTAAATAATTTATTTCACGAAATCCTCGCGCGGTTGCGCGCACTGCGATTTCCGTGATTTCAATTCATAAACAACAATAAAATTATATTTTAAATCTCTGCGGTTGTCAACTTATTTTGGACAGTGCGCGCCCAATTATCTTCCTTGCCGCCGCTTTTCATTCCGCTCGCGCCGCAAAACCCTTTCAAACGGCAATTTCCGGCCAATAAATCCCAACTCCTTGACTTTTTATTTCTATGGTGATATATTTTAAGTACCACATTACACAATTTCATATTGGACGGAGTCCGTCCGATACATTTTTTCTTATCAAATACACAATATGGCATTGTGTATCTCTTTTCAATTATTTTGATAAGAAAAATCGAAAATTGTGTGGTGTGGTAACCGTAAGAGATACCGTGCGGTGTGCTCTTTCGGGAGCACACCTTATTTTTTTGCCGCACAAAAGGAGATACAAATGAGACGTAAACTTATTGTTGTATTTTTATCCGTAATTTCGGCGTTGTGCCTTGCCATTTGGTTTGCGGCGTGTTCGAATTCCGGGAATAATTACGGGGAAGGCACGGCGCACATACATTCTTTCGGCAATTGGCAAACCGTAAAAGAGGCCACCTGCACTGCCGCGGGCGAAAAAATGAGGGCGTGCTCATGCGGGTTGAGTGAAAAGCAAACCATTCCCGCACTTGGGCACGATATAAATGAAACTTACATTCCCGCAACCTGCCAAAATAAGGGAAGCAAATCCGGCACCTGCGAACGTTGCAAAGAGCAATTTTATGAAGAAATAGAAATTGATCCGTCAGCGCACATTTACGGTGAACTTGTTAAGGAAGTGCCCGCAACTTGTGCGGAAGAGGGTGTGCGCGCATACTATAAATGTTCCGAGTGCAATAAATATTTTGACAAATACAAAAAAGAGATAACCGAACAAGATTTGGTTTTGCCGATTAACGAAAATTTCCATAGCCTAAACAAGGGTGAAAGCAAGTGCGCCGATTGCGGCACTCCTTTGACAACGGGGCTTGAATTTACGTTTTTGGAAGACGATACTTATTCAGTCAAAAAAGGCACTGCAACAGACAGTAATATAATAATCCCCGCAAAATACAGCGGCAAAACCGTTACCGTTATAGGCGAGAGTGCATTCGAGGATTGCCCAAGCCTTGAAAGCATAACCATACCCGCAAGCGTTACTTCTATCGGCGAGTGGGCATTCTATGGTTGTGAAAGACTTACAAGCGTGATATTTGAAAACACTACGGGTTGGAAAGTTTTACAAGGCAGTGATATGAGCAATGCAGAAGACGTAATCACGGACGATGTAACGCAAAATGCAACGCAGTTGAAATATACATATACATATTACTATTGGATGCGGTATGAATAAGACTGCAAAACAACAAAACAAAAAAGCCGCCGACGGAAAAATCCGTCGGCGGCTTCTCGTTAATATATCGAATTACCCTTGCAGTCATACGCCACGACGGCGGGGAAATCTTCAACTTCGAGCCGATAGACGGCCTCGCTTAGAAGATCCGCAAAAGCTATACATTCGCTCTTTTTTATGGCGTTGCCGTAAATCGCTCCCGCGCCGCCGATTGCCGCAAAATACACGCCCGTGTTGCGTTTTATCGCCTCGCGCACCTCGTTTGACATTTCGCCTTTTCCGATCATTCCGCACAGCCCCATATCCAGAAGCGCGGGGGCAAAGCTGTCCATTCTCGCGGAAGTGGTAGGCCCGCAGCTCCCCGAAGCCATTCCGGGCTTCGCGGGGCAGGGGCCCGCATAGTAAATTATCGAGCCCTTTATCTCAAAGGGCAGTTGTTTGCCCTCTTTTATGTATTCGAAAATACGCTTGTGCGCGCAGTCTCTCGCCGTAAGAATAACGCCCGACAAAAGCACGCTCTCGCCGGCGGTTAACCCCATAATATCCTTTGACGAAAGGGGCAAAGTCAGCTTTTTCATATAACCTCCTTTTCACAGCGCACGCAGTGGCACTGAATGTTTACGGCAACGGGCAATCCGGCTATATGCGTGGGCGCCCATTCACAGCTCACGCCGAGAGCGGTCGCGTCGCCGTGGAAGCCTTGACAGCCTATATTGAGTTCGTTTATTCTCTTCAACGCCTCGCGTTCGATCCCGGCAATGTCTTCGCGCGGGTTTTGCGTTCCGACGTCTCTTGCGATTGCCTTTTTCGCAAGGAACGCGCAGGTATCGAATGAACCGCCGATTCCCACGCCCACATAGACGGGAGGACAGGGGCGGGAGCCGGCGAGCCGCACGGTTTCCACAATCGAGGAGATTATCCCTTCAACGCCTTGCGCGGGTTTGAGCATATACAGTCGCGACATATTTTCGCTGCCGAAGCCCTTCGGAAGATAAGTTATCTTTATTTTGTCGCCCGCGACAATCTCGGTATGCAGAACGGCGGGAGTGTTGTCGCCGGTGTTCGCCCTCGTAATTGGATCGCACACCGATTTACGGAAATATCCGTCGGCATAGGCTCTGCACACGCCGTCGTCAACGGCTTTCTGTAAAAGTTTGCCCTCTAAACAAACTTCCTGACCTATCTCCATAATGATAACCGCCATTCCCGTGTCCTGGCAGACGGGCATCTGCATTTCATTTGCCGTCCGTGCGTTTTTGAGTATTGTTTCCAGCCCGAATTTCGCCGCCGCGCCGCTTTCGTTTTCGCAGGCGTTTTCAAGCGCCGCCGTGCAGGAGGGCGTAAGATTGACGCCCGCGTGCAAGGCCATTTCGTATATTTTGTTCTCTATTGTCTTTGTATCGATTTTTCGCATGGTTGTGCCGACCGTAAAATTTTCTTATATTGTAATACAAACGCTCGTAAAAGTAAATTAAAATATGTTTACTAATTTTTCATTTTATAGTATAATCTGAGTATGCAACAGGTTAACGAGCGTTTGAATCCGCCTTTTTCGGGGCTTACATTTTCGGTATGCACGGTATTGTTTTTCGTTGCGTCTCTTATCGCCGGAGGAATAACTTCCGCCATGGCTTTGCCGAAAGAATCGGACGGGTATATTTATATTTCGTATCTTGCCGCGCCCATAGCCGTTTTCTTGGGCTGTTTCGGAATGCTTTTTTATAAAAAGGTTTCCTTCAAAGAGGTATTCCCGGTAAAGTGCGGGGCAAAATATTTCGTTATCGCCCTTATGATAATATTCGGACTTATGTTCTCGTTTATGCGTCTGAACGAGATGTTCGTCGCTTGGCTCAAAAGTTTGGGCTATCGTGCAAACACGAGCCGTTTGCCGGATCTTTCGGGCGGAAAAGTCGTGCTCGCCGTTTTCGTTATAGCTGTAATTCCCGCCTTTGTCGAGGAATTTTTCTTCAGAGGAATAGTTCTGCAAGGCGCGAAGCAAGGCATGGGGAGCATAATCGCCGTATTTGTTTCCGGCGCTATGTTCTCTCTCTTTCACGCCTCGCCCGAACAGACCATATATCAGCTCATATGCGGTTGCGCGTTTGCGTATCTTGCCGAACGCTCCGGCGCGGTAACTCCCTGCGTTCTGATGCACTTTCTGAACAACGCCGCCATAATAATTTTCAGCGCGTGCGGTTTGGCGGACAAGGAGGGCAACCTCGCGATTGGCGGCGTAGCCGAGATTGTGTTGACCGTTCTCGGCGCGATTTTCCTCGTGGCGGGAATATTGTGGCTTATATTTGACAAAAAGGAGTATGCGAAAAGCGTAAAAGGCGGAGTTTTGGGATTTTTCGTCTTTGCCTCGGTCGGAATAGTCATTCTTGCGTCGGTGTGGATTTCATCTCTTTTCATAGTGTAAAATGCAGAAAATAAATATCGTTTGCGTGGGCAAACTCAAAGAAGAATACCTCAGATCCGCCGCGGCGGAGTATCTTAAACGCCTTTCGAGATTTGCGAAAGTAAGCGTTATCGAAATTGAGGAGGGCAGAACGTTGAAAGACGAGAGCGTTTCGGTTATGAAAGCGCTCAAAGGCTATGTCATAGCTCTTTGCGTGGAGGGCGAAAAACTTTCGAGCGAGGCCTTTTCCGAAAAGCTCGGAACGCTTGCCGACAGAGGAGAGGAGATAACTTTCGTGATAGGTTCGTCTTGCGGTTTGGCCCCGGAAGTAAAATCTTCGGCGGATTTTAAACTGTCGTTCTCTGAAATGACGTTTCCTCATCAGCTTATGCGAGTTATACTTCTCGAACAGGTTTACAGGGCCTTTATGATTATGAGCGGCGGCGAATATCACAAATAAAAAACTCATATTTTATTTGTGTGATATACGATGAAGTTAAGAGATTTTACGAAAGCTATGAAGGCGTAAAATGCGTTATAGGTTATTCTTTTAACGGCAAAGAGATATTCGCTTTTCATATAGGCGAGCGCGTAGGCAGGCAGTTTATTGCCGTCTATGCCGTGCACGGCCGCGAATGGATAACGGCGCGCCTCGCCATAAAACACATTAAAAAAGGCATAAAAAGAGGCGGAGGGTGGATTATTCCCCTTCTCAATCCGGACGGCGCGGAGATAAGCCAGAGAAATAAGCCGCTCTGGAAAGCCAATGCCCGCGGCGTGGACATAAACTGCAATTTCGACGCCGATTGGGGAATGGGCAGAATGAACACCACTCGCCGCGGCGGCGAAAACTGCATAGGCGATTATCCGTTTTCCGAATGTGAAACCGCGGCCATAAGGAATTTCACCGTCCGCGTCCGCCCGTTCACAACTTTGAGTTTCCACACGAAAGGCGAGGAGATATATTACGAATACGGCGGCCGCGGCGATATAAAGGGGGCGGAGATTCTCGCCTTCGCCACCGGCTACAAAATAAAAAAAATATACGGCAGTTGCGGCGGTTATAAGGATTGGTGTATTCAGAAACTCGCCATTCCCGCTTTCACGCTTGAATGCGGAGCGGATAACCTCGTTCACCCGATAAAAAAACTTTCCAAACTCAAAAAGTGCTATAAAGCGCTGAGAATATTTTCGGAGAATTATGGTTGACAAATTTATGAAAGCGGCTTTAAAGTGCGCGGAAAAAGCCGCCGAAGAGGGCGAAGTGCCCATAGGAGCCGTTGTCGTTCTCGACGGTAAGATTATCGCGAGAGGACACAATCGCAGAACGAAAAGACAAATTGCTACCGCGCACGCTGAAATCGAGGCCATCGAAAAGGCGTGCAAAAAGCTGAAAAGCTGGCGTATTCCCGAGTGCGAGATATATGTAACTCTCGAACCTTGCCCCATGTGCATGGGAGCTATGCTCAACGCAAGGATAAAAAAAGTTTATTTCGGAGCATATGAGGCAAAGGGCAGAGCCATGACTGAAGCTCTCGCCTCGTCGAATCTTGTCAATCACAGGATAGAATACGAGGGCGGCGTTATGGAAAAAGAATGTGCCGAGGTGCTTTCGAAATTTTTTTTCGATATGCGTAAGCGCGAAAAAGATTGTTAATAACTTGCGTAATAAGTCAAAAAGGTGTAGTTATTTTTCAATTTCGAAAAATTCGTTTTTAAGTTGACTTTGAGGCGTCGGAATAATAAAATGAAAAAGCAGTGAAAAGGAGAAAAAAGAGGGAAAACTCTTTTGAAATACAAAAGCTCGGAGGAAAATCCAAATGATCAATCACGGCAACGAAATCAAGATATTTTCGGGCAACTCCAACAGACCTCTCGCCGAAGCTATTGCGGCTCGCCTGAATACTTCTCTCGGCGCTATGGAAGTAACTCATTTTTCGGACGGCGAAATTTACGTTCGCTTTGACGAGACCATCCGCGGTACGGACGTGTTCCTCGTTCAGTCCACAAGCTATCCGGTAAACGCAAATCTGATGGAATTGCTTATCATGATAGACGCCGCAAGACGCGCCAGCGCAGGCAGAATCACGGCGGTTATACCCTATTTCGGATATGCCCGTCAAGACAGAAAAGCGCGTTCGCGCGAACCCATAACCGCAAAACTCGTTGCAAACCTTATAACGAGTGCAGGCGCGGACAGGGTTCTTACTATGGACTTGCACTGCATGCAGATTCAGGGCTTTTTCGATATTCCTTTGGACAACCTCGTGGGCGGACCTACGCTCTATAATTATTTCAAACCCAAAGTCGACGAAAATTTCGTCGTTGTATCGCCCGATATAGGCTCCGTCGCCCGCGCAAGAAAAGTTGCGGCGAGAATGGACGCCAAGATGGCGATAATAGATAAACGCCGTCCCAAGGCCAACGTCATGGAAGTAATGAACATAATCGGCGAGGTCGAGGGCAAGAATTGCCTTATGGTCGACGATATGATAGACACGGCAGGCACTATAGTGCAGGGTGCAAAGGCGCTTAAAGAGGCGGGCGCAAAAGAAATTTACGCTTGCTGTTCGCACGGCGTTCTCTCCGGTCCCGCGATAGAGAGATTGGCTTCTTCGCCTATAACCGAACTTGCCATGCTCGACACAATAAATATTCCGCAGGAAAAGATGTTGCCTATTTTCAAGATGATTTCAACGGCTCCGATATTTGCTTCGGCCATTGAAAACGTATATCTCGATAAATCGATGTCGAAAATTTACGATTGAACGAAAGCCGCAGCATTCTGCGGCTTTTTGAATAGGAAGATATGTATATAATTGTAGGGCTCGGAAATCCCGAGGAAAAATATCTCAGAACATTTCACAATATGGGATATATCGCCGTCGGCGACGTCGCGGACAAGCTCGGCGTAAAGTTTGCAAAGAAAGAGTGCGAGGCTTACGTCGCCGAAGCGTATGTCGGCGGCGAAAAGATTATTCTTGCGCGCCCGGTAACATATATGAACAACAGCGGAAGAGCGGTGAAACAGCTTCTTGCAAAATATAAGGCTTCCCCGGAAAATCTCGTGGTCATTTACGACGACTACGATATACCCAAGGGGAAAGTCCGTATCCGTCCGTCCGGCAGCGCGGGCACGCATAACGGTATGCGCTCCGTCATTGCGGAAACGGGCGTTCGGGATTTTGTTCGCATACGCATAGGTATAAGAGACGAAGAGGTAAATATTCCGCTCATAAACTATGTGCTTTCAGAGGTAAAAAAAGAGGATTACGAACTCTTTATATCTGCTTGCACACGCGCCGCCGACGCGGCGATAGAACTCGTAAAAGGCCGTTCCGTCGACTATGTCATGACCTTGTATAACGGCTGATTTCGTTTGACAATCGGTGCTCCCGCACCGTAACATATGGTAAAATTTTGAATAAATCGTTTTTCACTTACCGTAATATCGGCGGGCAATATCCCGCCGTACAGCAGGAACTCCGCCTCGGCACGCCGACGGCGGTTTTCGGCTTATCCGAACCCAACAAATTTCTCATGGCGTCGCTCGACGAAGGCAGAGTTCTTTATATAACGGCCGATCCGGTCGCGGCTCGCCGCGCTTATGAAAACATTTCGACGCTTTCGGGAAAGAAATGCGTTCTTCTTACGGCGAAAGACGAAGTCATTCTCTATAAAGACGCGCTTTCAAAGGACGCCATATACCGCAGACTCTGCGCTGTTCACGAATTGCTCAACGGCGCCGAATTGGTGGTTTGCGACGTCGTTGCGGCAATGCAACTTGTTCCGTCGCGCGTCGACGATATAAAACTGAAAGTGGGAGAAGAGACGGATTATTCGGCTCTGCCTTCCAGACTTGTCTCCATGGGCTATTCCCGAGAGTATTCGGCCGACAGCAAGGGCTGTTTCGCCATACGCGGAGATATACTCGATATATTCCCGATAAACAGCGAAAACCCAATACGTGTCGACTTTTTCGGCGATACGGTGGAGAAAATCCGACCTTACGATTACGTCAGCGGGGAAAGGCTCGATGAAATACAATCCGCCGAAATCGTCTCCGCGACCGAGGCGTGTTTTAACGCGAATGACGCGGAAGAGGTAAAAAAGCGCGTCTTTTCGGAACTGAAAAATTACCGCGAAGTCAAAGCCTACGAAAGGGCAAAACAGATTGCCGAGGAACTCTGTTCCGGGCTTGCCGCAGGCGTTCCGTTTTCGGGCGTTTCGTTCGCAATGCCCTTGTATTCCGGCGCGTGCACGTTGTTTGATTTGCTGTCGTCGGATTTCAAAATAATATTCGACGAGTGCAAATCGATTGCGGACGTAATGAACGGAGCTTACAAGGAGCATCTGGAACGCGTCGCTGATTTGAAAAAGGGAGGCGAAGCGTTTTCGTTTTCGGAGCAACAGTTGCTCTCTCCCGAGAGATTGACAGGCTGTTTTTCGGCGTTTTGCCGCATGAGTTTGCAGACTTTCACTTCGTCTACGCAATTTTTCAGCCCTTTGAAGACCTTTAAATTTGTTTCAACGCCGGCTCCCGGATACATAAACTCCTCGGCACAGTTGGTCTCCGACATCAAAAATTGGTTGCAGAACGGATACAGAGTGATAGCCTTTGCCGGCAGCGCGGAGAGATGCATTAAACTCGGCGATTATCTGAGCGACGAATACATACCCGTATGTTCCGTGCCGGAGCGGCTCGAAGCGCTCAGAGGCGTCGCCGTCTCTTCCGAACAATTCGAACACGGTTTGATAATTCACGAGGCAAAACTCGTTATAATAGGCAGCGGAGACTTATACACGCGCGTTGCGGCGAAACGCATTAGAAAGAAGCGCGGAGATATGTTCGTAGCGCCGGAGATAGGCGATTACTGCGTTCACGAGAAGCACGGAATAGGCAGAATTACAGGTACGCAGAAGATAGAGACGACCGCGGGAATAAAGGAATATATCGCCGTGGAATACCGCGGGGGAGACAGATTGTACGTTCCCGTCGAACAGATGGACGTGCTTTCGAAATATGTCGGAGATGCAAATCCCGCGCTTTCGAAAATAGGCGGAGCCGATTTCGAAAGAGTGAAGGAACGCGTCCGGCAGTCTATAAAAAAACTTGCTTTCGATTTGAAAACTCTGTATGCCGAGCGCAGTTCCAAACGCGGATTTGCCTTTCCGGAAAACGAAGCGATGATGCAGGAATTCGAAGATGCCTTCGAATACGAAGAAACTCCCGACCAACTTATCTCCATAGATGAGATAAAGCGCGATATGTGTTCGGAAAAGGTGATGGACAGATTGCTCTGCGGCGACGTCGGATACGGCAAAACGGAAGTCGCTCTCCGCGCAGTCTATCTGTGCGTTTTAGGCGGCAAACAGGCCGCAATAATGTGCCCGAGCACTATTCTTTCCGAACAGCATTTCAATACTGCAACGGAGAGATTTCGCGAATTCGGCGTGCGCGTGGAAAAACTCAATCGGTTCAAAACGCCCGCGCAGCAGGCCGAAACTTTAAAAGCTCTCGCAAACGGCGATATTGATTTGATAATCGGCACTCACCGCTTGCTTTCGGACGACGTAAAATTCTATGACCTCGGACTGCTGGTTCTCGACGAAGAACAGCGCTTCGGCGTGGAGCACAAGGAAAAAATAAAACACATAAAAAGCGATATAGACTGTCTGACAATGACTGCGACGCCTATACCGCGGACATTGCACATGTCCCTTGCCGGAATACGAGATATAAGCACTATAAACACTCCGCCGCAAAAGCGATTGCCGGTTCAGACTTATGTCGTGGAAGAAACCGAAACGCTCATAAGAGACGCCATTATCCGCGAGATATCCCGCGACGGACAGGTTTTCGTTCTCTATAACAGAGTTGAAACCATAGCTTCTTTTGCGGGCAGAATACAGGAGATTGTTCCGGAAGCGAAAGTATGTTACGCCCACGGAAGAATGGAGAGAGAAACGCTTGAAAATTCCGTCTTTTCATTCTACCGCGGAGAAAAGAACGTGCTGGTTACAACAACAATAATCGAGAACGGCATAGACTTGCCGAACGCCAACACTATCATCGTCATAGACAGCGACCGTCTCGGCATATCTCAGCTGTATCAATTGCGCGGCAGAGTGGGCAGAAGTTCGCGCCTCGCTCAGGCTTACTTTACGTTCAAAGCCGAAAAGGTATTGACGAGCGAGGCCACCGAAAGGCTCAAAGCCATTATGCGTTTTACCGAACTCGGCTCAGGTTTTAAAATAGCCATGCGCGACCTTGAAATCAGAGGCGCGGGAAACGTGCTCGGCGCGGAACAACACGGGCACATGGATAAAGTCGGATACGAGCTGTATTCCAAACTTCTTAAAGAGGAGCTTACTGGCGAAGCGCAGCTCGCTTGCGAACTCGAAATCAACGTTTCGGCCTATATTCCGGAAAGTTATATCGAGAGCAGCGCGGGCAGGCTCGATTGCTATAAGCAGATTGCCGAAATACGTTCGGTCGACGATTACAAGCGCGTCTACACGTCTGTCGAAGACAATTACGGCGCCTTGCCGAATGAAGTTTTCAATCTTTTGATGATAGCGGTATTGAAGTCATACGCTCAGAAATTCAACGTTAAAAAGATATGCGTCGGCGAAGCGGAGAACTCTCTCGAATTGCCTTCCGTTTCGGGACTTAACGATAATCGGCTCGCCCTTGCGCTTGAAAAATACAAGAAAAACGTAAAACTTTCGATGGCGCGCGCTCCTTTGATTGTGTTTGAAACCGAGCAAAATCCCGCGAAAGCCATGTACGCAATGACAAAATTTTTAAAATTTGCGCTAAGTTGCGGTTAAAATCAATTGATATAATGATTTAAATGTTATATAATAGTGTTTGATTTTGAATTGAACCTTTCAAGGAATTTGATATGAAGAAGAAAAGATTAGTAGCTCCGTTGCTTGCGGCATCGATAATTTTATCGGCTTCTCTCGGCGGTTGCTCGCTTGTTTCCACAAATACGCAGTCGGATTACGAGCAGGTCATAGCGACGGTGAATATTTCAAAGGCGTCCGGGCTTACGCAACAGGACGAAGAGCTTATCGATACTTATGCGAGCGCTCTCGATAATACCGAGATCATAAAGAGGGATTTGCTTGCATATTATATCAACGTGGGGCAGGCTCAGGTTCAGCAAGGGAGCAGCGTCCACGATGTCATGGTTTCGTTGATGGACAGCCTTGTGAACACCGCCGTCGTCGCGCAATATGCGATTGTGTATCTCCTTAACGAAAAGGCCGGCACAAGCGCGCCTTCAACCGTGCTTGAAGAGTACAATTCAAAGACAACTTATTCCGAAAAGCTCGAATATCTTCTCGGCGAAGACAGCGTGGACGTAATGGTAGCTGAATACAGCGTCAGAGCGTCTCTCAATTCCGCCATAGACTCATATGAAAAGCAGATTTTGAAAATCGAAGACGATAAGTCCGGCGACGAAACGAGAACCGCGCCCACCGGAGTTGATACCGAAACCGAAGATTATTATCCCGCGACTTCGGAAGGCGATTTGGACTATAACGTCTATACCGGCGGCTCGGCCCATTATGCGGACAGCGGGAAATCTTACGATTATCGTCTTTCCGAGAGCGGCGCTTACAAGAACGACGCGTTGGAAGGAACGAGAAAGGTTACGCGTCTGAACGCTTATAACCGTTTTGTAAGCAACCTCATCGCAAACGATCTCGTCGATCCCGAGAAGGAAGATATCGGCGATGTCAGAAATCTCGATTACATTGAAAAAGAATACGCGAAACAGCTCGAACAGCGCGTAATCGAAAAATATTACGATCTGTACGAGAAAGAGATGGAAGAAAAGCTCAAAGGAGACGAGCGGTACGTCTATATCGACAAGGTTTATGAAGATATAAAGGGCAGTCAGACGGCCGATTACGAATCCGATACGTCCAAAACGAGCGATAAGATAAAAACGGCGATGGACAATATGAGCGATACTTCGTTTGTCTTATATTCTCCCGATACAAACGGAGAGGGAACATACGGATTCGTATACAATATTCTCCTTCCTTACAGCAGCAAGCAAAGTGCGCTCCTTGACAAATATCGTTCGGACGATGTGGACGACGATAAAAACATCACTCCCGATTATTACACGCACAGAAACGAACTTTTGAAGAACTTAACAACGTATGACAGACGAGCCGCATGGTTCAACGGAGTTACCGACTATTCTTTCAGCACGATAACCGATAAAAACGGCGACGCCCGCGCTACGGACGATCCGGCTTATCTTTTAGAGTATTACGGCAAACAACCGGACAAGGAAGCGTATCTTTTCTTCGAGAACAATCTCGTAAACAGCGACAGATACGAGCAACTCGAAAAATATTACGGCAGATATCCTTTCAACGGCGCGGTAACCAAACTTGACAACGGCACATACGATTTGGGTTATAATTACCTCGATATCGACGATATGCTCAAAGAGTTTAAAGGATACGTAGATTACGTTATGGGCAAAGACGGTGTTTCCTTTGAAGACGGCTATTCGCCCGAAAGCGGCAACGAGAGTTATTATAAAGTTTACGATAACGACAACCTCTACACCGCAGAAACCAAGGACGAAAAGAAGTTCGAAGATAAGGAAGTCGATTATTCGAATTTCATATATGCAAAGGGCAAGGTCGAGCTCGGTCTGACAAATCAGAAAGAGAACAGAACCACTGTGCTTTATGACGGAACCGTTCTCGACGAAAACGGCAAGCCGGTGCGCAATTGGGAGAACGCAAGCGATTCATATAAGGCGCTTTCGGCGGTAAACGAACTTCAATTTGCTTATACAACGGATACTTCGGTGCTTTCCGAATATATAGGATATACAGTAACTCTCGGCGACACCACGAATTATATCAAGGAATTCGCGTATGCCGCGCAGGAAGCTATTTCTCGCGGAGCGGGCGCATTTAACGTCTGCGCGGGAGATTACGGCTGGCATATCATTTACGTAACCTATGTATTGGGCGAACCGGACGGCGATAATAATCCCGGCGGCGAAGAATTCGAACCCGATTGGGCTGGCAATATAGATAAAGTCGGCACGTTCGAAAATCTTTTCTACGAATGGGTGAAGAACAACGATATACCCAATGTTTCTTCGACGAGAAGAACACAGATATTGACGCAGTACAAAAAGGACGAAACTGTTATCAAATACCAGGAAAGATATCAGGATCTTCTCGACGCAGGTAACTAATAAATGGAAATTTGGCAATCCGTCGTATTGGGAACAGTTCAGGGGCTCACGGAGTTTCTGCCCGTTTCCTCGTCGGGGCATATAGCGTTTTTTCAGCGCGTTCTGAACGTAAGTACACAGAACGCGCTGTTTTTGTCCTTAATTTTGCACTTCGGTACGCTCGCGGCCGTGTGCGCGGTATTTTATAAAGATATCATTGCGATATTCAAAAAACCGTTTAAAACTCTCGCGCTGTTAGTTCTGGCTTCCGTTCCGGCGGCGTTGGTCGGCTTCTTTACCGCGGATTTGATAGAAGAACGCATAATGGAAAGCAATTATGTAGGCGTTTTGCTCGGCGCGTTTTTCATGATTACGGCGGCTCTGCTTGTTTCAACCGAATACATAGTTAAACGTCGGCGTAAAATCAATGGGAGCTGCGGAGAAATCGACATACGAAAGGCAACGGCTATGGGCGTAATGCAAGCCGTGGCTGTTCTGCCGGGAGTTTCGCGGAGCGGTTCTACTATATGCGCCGGGCTTTTATGCGGCGGCGAGAGCGATAAAACCGCAAAGTTTTCTTTCATTATGTCTGTTCCCGTAATTCTCGGCGGGTTTGTGCTCGAACTCTTCAAAGGACTGAAAAGCGGCTCCGTTCAGGCGGATTTTGTTGCAAACGGGGGAGAGTACGGTTGGGCGATTGCCCTCGGTTTTATTTCTTCGGCAATAGTTGGTATATTCGCCATAAAACTTATGTTGAAAGCCGTGCGAAAGGTCAATTACAAATGGTTTGCGCTTTATCTCTTGTTGCTTTCCGTAACTTGCGTCGTCCTCAATTTTACGGGGCATTTGGGGAACTTTTGAAAGCAGTTTAAAAACGGAAAAACATTATTCGTCTGAAAACATTTATAATAAAGTTAATGGCCGGGCGCTTAACGCGCCCGGCCTTAAAATCATAAAAGCTGTGCAGTCTTTTTTGCCGGAACAAACCGAAGCGGAAACCTTATAGGTAGCTCCTCCAAAGCTTCCTTATGGCACACCCCGTAAACTGTTTAGTGCTGCTATATCCCTATCCTGACACGGTTCGCAGCCCGAAGTTGCATAAGACCTTGCTATCAACACCCCTTGTAAGGCGCAGCCTTCCACTTGTTCCGTCGGGAAAGACATTCAGTCCTGCTATTGCGGATTGCAGGTACAGGGCACCGCAAACTCCCCACTTAGCACAGTGCAATCATTGTAACAGAAAATTTTTTAATTTGCAACTAAAAAGATTAATAGCTTGACTTTTTTTTGCTTAATCTATAAAATGAAGACTGATATTCGTAAAAGGAAGAAGATATGGCTAAGGATTGCACTCATAACTGTTCGACGTGCGGAGAGACATGCTCTTCGAGGTCGTCGGAAAGTCTTTTGAAAAAGCCTCATGAGTTGAGCGATATAAAAAAGGTAGTGGCGGTAGTCAGCGGCAAAGGCGGAGTGGGAAAATCAATGACGTGCTCGTTGCTTGCGGCGGCCGCGCAGGAGCAAGGCTTGGTTACCGCAATCATGGATGCCGACGTTACCGGGCCTTCGATTCCGCGCATGTTCGGCGTGAAAGAACGTGCAATGGGTAGCGAAAACGGAATATTGCCGGTTGTAACGCAGAGCGGAATACAGTTGATTTCCATGAACGTTCTTCTCGAAAACGAATCCGAACCCGTGGTTTGGCGCGGTTCGTTGATTTCCGGAACGGTTCTCCAATTCTGGACGGACGTTATATGGACGGGCGTGGATATTATGTTTATCGATATGCCGCCCGGCACGGGAGACGTTCCCTTGACCGTTTTTCAGAGTATTCCTCTCGACGGTATCATAATCGTAACCACGCCGCAGGATCTCGTCGGCATGATTGTTCAGAAAGCCGTGAATATGGCGCAGATGATGAACGTTCCCATTCTCGGGATAGTTGAGAATATGAGCTATATAACATGTCCCGATTGCGGCAGAAAGATTCCCGTTTTCGGCGAAAGCGGAGTCGACGCCCTTGCGCTTGAATACGGTATCCCCGCCGTGGCGAAGCTGCCTATTGATCCCGAGCTCACAAGAGCCGCCGATTCCGGCGAATTGGGAAATAAGCACGAAGTGTTATCGGATTTTTTGGCGAAAATAGTCAAGCAACTTTGAAAATAACCGGATTATCTCCGCAGGCAAGCAAATGCCCGCGGAGATTTTAAATATTAGTGATAATATTGTTGAATTTATTTGAGATAAGCCCATAAAAGTGCTAAAATTAAGTTCGGTAAACGTATGTTACAAGGAATGAAAATGAAAAAATCAATAGTTTGCGCCATCTCGTCGGCGCTTGCGTCAATTTTTACTTTCGGAATTTGCGTATGCGCGTGCGCCGCGGAGCGGGAAGCGCCGTTCACGCCGCGAGAAAACGCCGAGATAACGATATTTACAACCAACGATATGCACGGTTCGCTTATTGACGACGGCGAAAAAGTTATCGGAATAGTGCGGGCCGCCGAAATAAAGGCTTCAACTCCCGATTCCGTTCTCGTGGACGCGGGAGACGCAACTCAGGGCGCTTCTTTTGCGTCGATTTCGCGCGGAGCCGACGTTATATCCGCAATGAACGCGGCGGGTTACGACCTTATGGCGGCAGGTAACCATGAGTTCGACTATGGCGCCGACGTGCTTGGCGACAATGCGGACAGAGCCGATTTCCCGATACTTGCCGCAAACGTAAAAAAAGACGGCTTGCCTTTTCTTCAAAGTTCTGTCGTGATAGAAAGAGCGGACTACAAAATAGGTTTTATAGGCTTGACTACCGTATCAACGGCCACGTCGACAAATCCAACGTTGCTTCAAGGAATTACGTTCGAGGATGAAATTACCGCCGCAAAATCCGAAATGGCGGCGATTAAAGACGATGCCGACGCAATAGTGCTCGTGTGCCATATGGGAGACAATTCTGCCGCGGTTTCGTGTACGAGCGAGAAACTCATAAAATCCTTATCCGACGATGAAAAGAGCAAAATTGCCGCCGTAATAGACGGCCACAGCCATACGGTTGAAAAAACGTCGGTGGACGGCGTTCCCGTAGTGCAAACGGGAGTAAATTTTGCAAATCTCGGGAAAATAACGATAAATTTCAACGAGAGCGGCGAGGGAGTAAACTTCGAAGCGCATGGCGACGTATTGAACTATACGGAGACCGCAAATTACACAATTACAGAAGAAGGCGAAGCAAAGGGCGAAGAGGTTTCTGCGGTTGTAAGCGCAATAACCGAACGTCAGAATGAAGTTCTGAACGAGCAGCTATGCGAATTGAAATCGCCTCTTTGGGGAGGCTATATCTGTTATGATTATGTTGAATCGCGAGCAGTGGAAACGGCTTACGGCGACTTCGTTACGGACGCATTTAAATATTATGCCGGGCAGTTCGCGGCAAACGAAGAACTCGATTTTCCCGTAATAGCCGTGGAAAACGGAGGCGGCATTTCGCAGAGTTTGCCCACTTGGCATTATAACGGAACAAAGGTTACGCGAGGAGACGTATTGAACGCTTTCAATCACGGCAACATGGTGGAAGTCTTAAAGGTTTCGCCCTCGGAGCTCTATGCGGCAATAGAAAAAGGACTTGCAACCACGGGGCAAGACGAGACGACGGGCAGACTTATAATAAACAGAGTCAGCGGCAGCTTTATTCAGTGCAGCGGCTTCTCTTACATATACGATCCGGCGGGCGGCGACGGCAGTCGGGTAACCGAGGTGAAACTCGATAACGGCGACGTTTTAGACAGAGCGGATACCGAAAACAAGTTGCTTCTCGCCACGAACAATTATGTCTCCGCCTCGTTTGCGCAGGGCGAGAAGCTCGGCGAACTCGGCGGCGAGGATATAATAGTGGAGGATTATATCTTGTTCGTAAGTCAACAGAACGGCGGCGTACTCGAATATAATTGCGATTACGACCGCATAAAAATTGCAAACGACAAATCGCCGCAAACTTACGAGGTAAGGCTTTCGGTTGGCGAAGGCGGAAGCCCCGTGGCAAACCGCTCGGTAAACTTATTTATCGACGGCGGCGAGGCAATACAGCTCACAACCGACGGAGAGGGATATATAACAGTTACATTGGATAAGGGCGCGCATACGCTGTTCCTCGAAGGATTTTCCGATTTTGTCTATGTGAATAACTATTCCGGCACGGGTACATTCAACAAAACCGAGGGATATTATCAATTCGGTTTTATAAAATAAAACGACAATAAAAATTGCGGCGGGGAAAAATCCCGCCGCAATTTTTTATCCGTCCTTTTTTTCGGGCAAAAATTTCCAATATCTCGCCGGCATATATCCGCGCATCTGTTTTTCGTGCGGGCGTTCGCCTATGTTTACCGAGTCATAGTATTTTTTCCATAGTTCGGAAAAAGTCTTTTCTTGTTCGGAGATATAAATTTTCGCCTCTCCGACGCGCCCGATAATCCATCTTTGCCGGTTGTATATTCCGGCCGTTTTTCTTTTTACGTCGTGTATGACGAAAATCTGATTTTTCAATCTTGCGGCAAAGTGCGGCATGAGCATATCCGTTATGTCGTTGTCGGGAGAATAGGGGGCGTAGAGCATTCCGTCGGCACATTCCGTAAATCTCAGAAAGCCCTTCATTCTATGCGCTTCGAGAGTTACCTTGTCGCGTGTTTCGCGGAAAATTTCCACAGAGGGAATATTGAACGCTTTTTTCACGCAGGTTTTTTTGTCGAAGATTGTTTTAACGTATTCGAAAGCGATTTGCTCTTTATCGCCGTTTCCGCTTCTAAGAACGAGCAATATATCGGCAACTGCGGAGCGGTCGTATTTCGATAATCCGCGCTTGACGCGTTCGCTTTTTGCCCCGTCGGCGTTTACGCGTTCAACCTCGCAGTCGAAAGAGAGCTGTATCCGATTGTCGGAAGTTATCGCCGCGTCGGGCAGTCTGTAAGCGTCGAATACGGCGGTAAAAAAGCCGTCGCAACTTCCGTCCGTAATAAAAATCTTCATATTTCACCGGTAAGCGCCGAAATGGCGGTTGCGCGATCCGAAAACATACTGAGCTGTTCGGCTTTCTCGTTTATGCCTTCCAACAAAAGCGCTCTTTTGATTTGTATTGCGTTATCCGAACCGTAAAATTTGCCTTTGCACGTTATAAAATGTCTCGCTCTTTTCAACACGACGCGCATCCTTGAAAGATCGTCGAATGAGAGCTCGGAATATTTTCTCGCTTCGCATATCTTGTATGCGCTTTTCGCTCCTATCCCGGGCACGCGCAAAAGAACTGCGAGCGGCGCTTTGTTTATCTCAACGGGAAAAAGCTGCATATTTCTGAGCGCCCATGCGCATTTCGGATCGTAGTCGGGCGAAAGGTTTTCGCTTTCGTCGCATATCTCTTCGACGTCGAATCCGTAAAACCTTATCAGCCAATCGGCCTGATAAAGTCTGTGTTCGCGCAGCAGCCCCGCGCCGACGGATGGCAGTTTTTCCGATTTTACGACGGGAATATAGGATGAATAGTACACTCTTTTCAGATTCATGTTTCTGTAAAGCGCCTGAGTAAGTTTCAGAATTTGTCCGTCGCTTTCGGGCGATGCGCCTATAATCATCTGCGTGGTTTGTCCGGCGGGCAAAATTCTCCTTGACGATTTTTCGGACCTTTCGTATTCAATGGCGTTTTTCAAACTCTTCATAGGTTCGATAAGGCTTTGCTTAGTCTTCTGCGGCGCAAGCAATTTAAGCGATTTTTCGCTCGGCAACTCTATGTTGTAGCTCATTCTGTCCACGATTTTCGCGGCTTTCATAACTATTTCTTCGTCGGCATGAGGAATACCTTTCAAATGTATATAACCGTGAAAATTATAATCCCTTCTGAGCTTTGTAACCGTTTCGACGAGCAACTCCATTGTTCTGTTCGGCGAATCGCAAACCGCCGAAGACAGAAATAGCCCTTCAATGTAATTCCGCTTGTAAAAACTTATGGTCAACTCGCATATTTCGTCCGGCGTGAGCTTGGCGCGCGGCGTATTCGCGGAACGTCTGTTCGGGCAGTATTCACATTCGTAAAGACATTCGTTGCTCATAAGTATTTTCAAGAGCGAAATGCACCGCCCGTCGGGCGTGAACGAATGGCAAATTCCCCCGGAATACGCGTTGCCGAGCCCGCCTTCGTTTTTTCTGCGCGAACCGGAAGAGGAACAGCTTACGTCGTATTTTGCCGCCTCGGTTAAAATTTTCAGTTTGTTCTCGTCAACCATAGACCGACCTTCTGCTTATAACGTAACTTCCGCCGGGGAAAGGAGAGCACGCCCGGCGGAAATAACCCGTTTTTTGCTAAATACGCCGTAAAAGTACCCGAAAAAGCGTATTTAAACATTTGTTTATATCAGTATTATAGCATCGCGAATAAGCGTTGTCAACCGTTTGGAGCAATAATCCGAAAAAATTTCCGGAGACGAATTTCAAATGCGGTTGCCCGCGTTTGCCCCTTGAAATTTAAAATTTGACTAACCTCTCTTTTTGTGATAGAATTCAAATACGAATATTCACAGGAATTTCATCGGCTGTTCGGTTTTCGGACGTGTATTTGAGGGTATTGATTATTTGGAGGCAGTTATGAAAGTACTTATTGTTGACGATGAAGAAATGATACGCAACGTGCTCAAAGAGTATGTGGAATTCGAGGGCGGCGAGGCATACGGCGCTTCCGACGGCATGCAGGCGGTAAAAATGTGTAGGGAAAGCGATTTCGATATAATCCTTATGGACGTTATGTTGCCTCGCCTTGACGGGTTTTCCGCCGTCAAGGAAATCAAGAAGTTCAAGAACATTCCCGTAATAATGTTGTCCGCCCGCGGAGAGGAGTACGATAAACTTTTCGGCTTCGAAATAGGAGCGGACGACTATGTAACAAAGCCGTTTTCCCCGAAAGAGGTTATGGCCCGCGTGCACGCCGTTTTGAAAAGATACAAAGAGGAACCGACCAACGACGTCATTACTTTTGAGGGACTGACGGTCGACATGGCGGGGCGCAACGTTTACGTCGACGGCGAAAAGGCCGAGCTCACTCCCAAGGAATA
This sequence comes from uncultured Clostridia bacterium, assembly GCA_947628505.1. Taxonomy (GTDB): domain Bacteria; phylum Bacillota; class Clostridia; order Christensenellales; family Borkfalkiaceae; genus Coproplasma. The sequence continues at coordinate 4,081 of CANRAD010000008.1, read as the reverse complement.
CGAGATTTTGTTTTACCTTATAAAAAACAAGGGCATAGCGTTAACGCGCGAAAAATTGCTTATGGACGTGTGGGGCTTCGATTTTTACGGCGACGACAGAACGGTGGATACGCACATAAAAATGTTGCGCTCGAATTTAAAGCAATACAGAAAATTCATAGTAACGCTTCGCGGATTAGGGTATAAGTTTGAAGTCTGAAAAGAAGGCGGGCGTTCGCCCGCGTAAACTCAAAAAAGTCAACACCGTAATGTGGGCTTATTTTTGTCTGCTCGGAGTGTTGCTTATAATCCTCATCGACGCGGTATTCTGTATTCTCGTTTCGTCCACGCTGGAAAATCAGGCGCGCGACAGGATCATAAGCGTCGGAGGAGAGGTACAGGACGAGATATCGCGCTCCGACGCGCACCTCGAAGACAGATTATCGCGCTATATGAGCGAGGGCATAACCGTTTACGTCGTGAACCAAGACGGTCTCGTCGTCATTCCGTCCGACGAGAGCGGTTTGTCCGACGAAAGGATATCGGAGCTCAAAGATAAGTTATCGGGGCAATCTCTGAAAAGATATATAACTTATCGCTCGGGCGGCAGGGTTAATTATGCCGTTAAAGTCGAATTGAACGGCGCCGAGAATTTTGTCTTGTTGAGTTATTCGCTCGATATAATAAGCCGTACTGTGGGCTATATGCAGATATATCTCATATCGGTCAGCGTCGGCGTTCTGATTTTTGCTTTTGTCGTCGCATACGGCTTTTCTTTAAGGTTGACGCGCGGGCTCAAAGATATGATAGATTCCGCGGAAAAACTTTCGGAGGGCGATTATTCCGTTCATTTCCATAACGTCGATTACGTTGAACTCGCCAAGCTCTCCGATAATTTGAACCAGGTGAAAGACGAAGTGAAAAAGAGCGGCGATTTTCAGCGTGAAATACTCGCAAACGTTACGCACGATTTGAAAACGCCGCTTACCATGATAAAAGCATATGCTTCGATGATTCAGGAAATTTCCGGCGACGATCCCGAAAAACGAAATCGCCATCTTCAAGTAATAATTGACGAGGCGGACAGGCTTACGGGACTCGTCAACGACGTGCTGTCCGTTTCCAAGGTAAATTCCAATCTCGGCAAATTGAATGTCAAAGTATTCAATATTACCGATTTTCTTTACGGCATCATAAATAAATTCGGATATTTGCAGGAGAGATACGGATATACTTTCATGACTGATATAGACGCAAATCTGTACACATGCGCCGACGAGGAGAAGATAGGTCAGGTATTTTACAATCTGCTTTCGAACGCCGTGGGATATACAGGCGAAGACAAGACCGTGTTTATAAGTCTCAAACAGAGCATGGACGGCACGCGCATAAAGTTTTCCGTTAAAGATACGGGAAACGGCATATCCGAAGAGGATATGCCGAATATATGGGACAGATATTACAGAGTGGGAGAAACGCACAACCGCCCGGTAAAGGGAACGGGGCTCGGATTGAATATCGTTAAAGTTATTTTAAAAAATCATTCGTTTGATTTCGGCGTGGAAAGTTCCGTAGGCAACGGAAGCACTTTCTGGGTTGATTTTCCGTCCGTTCCGTCGGAAGAAAAATGATTTGCGGATAACGGAGATTTGAATTCCACCGAGGCCACCGTCGCGGCGTACACCGCCCGCGCTTGCGCTTTTTTCAACTTCGAACAGATTTCGTTTAGCGTGGCGCCGGTAGTCATAACGTCGTCCACCACAAGAACGCTCTTGCCTTTGATAAGCGAAGGTTGCGAAACTCTGAAACAACTTTTCAAGTTTTCTTTACGCTCTTTCATTGAGAGGCCTATCTGCTCCGAAGTCTCTTTGATTTTGATAACCCCGTCTTTTACGACGGGAGTTTTTATTTTTTCCGAAAGTTTTTCCGCAAGCAGAGCCGTTTGATTATAGCCGCGCTTTCTGAGCGCTTTTTCGGTCATCGGAACATAGACGATACAGTCGATTTTGGGGAATCCGACGAGTTTATCGGCAATAAGAGAAGAAAAGTATTCGCAAAGATACGCCCCGCCGCGTTTGAATTTTGTTATAAGCGCCGCGCCGCCGTCTTTGTAAACAATGGGCGAAACGGCTTTTTTGTATTGCGGAAGAAGATGTTTACATTCCGCGCAAACGCCGGCAGAGTTTACCCGTCTGCCGCAGACCGGGCAGGTGAGTTTGTCGTTGAACGTTATTGTCTTATGGCAGTTCGGACAGAGATTTCCGTCGAAAGTTTCTATCCCGCAAAGGTCGCAAGTGTACGATAAGGGGAAGAGACTGTCGCGCATTGATTTGCCTATCTTCCTTATTACGTCTTTCAATCTATAAAAAATCTCGCTCTTAATAATTTTTAACGTTTTCAATCATATCATAAAAAACAGCTTTCTGTCAACGGCGTCGTCGCCGAAGAGGAGCGGTAGCTTGAAAATTAAAGTCTTCTCGTTCGGTTCCTCGGACGAGCTGCGCGGCGTTCATTTTATCGCCATTAAAACACAGCAACAGGCACTGACTTTTTGTCAGTGCCTGTTGCTGTGTTACGGTAATAACGTAAAACGAACAGTTTCCGCTTTAAAATCTGTCTCCTTTTTCTACGTTGCATTTATGACAGAGCGTCTGCAAATTATCATATGTGCTTTTTCCGCCCTTTGTGATTGGAATAATGTGGTCGATTTCAAGCGCGGCGTAACGCTGGGAGATGCCGCAGTGCCGGCATCGGTATCCATCACGGGCATATATCGAAAATCTCATTCTGTTTGATACTTTTCCCCGCTCAACACGACAAATTGCGTCCCATATTTCGCGGTCTCGATAGTAATTTCCAATTTTATTTTTCAAACGTTTCACTAAAGCTAAAATTATTTCGGAGGAAAAAGTTTCCGACTTGTGCGCATATATTTCTCCGTTTATTTTAGAACAATACAGCTTTACCGTGAGAATAAATTGCGTGGTAGGTGTTTGAAGCGTTGCTCTCCGACAAAGCCGTTTTTCGGTTTTCAGTAACTTATCATGTTTCAGTTTTCCTATAGGAGCGGAAAAATTTCCGAGTTGTAATTTGTTTATTTGATCGATATATCTTTGGTATTCGGTTTTATTGCGGCTGATTTTTTTTATTTGTGAACATATTTCCCCGGCTTGAAATTGTAATTGGTAAATTAAAAAATCTTTGCAACTTATGGTCTCGTAAAAATTTTCATTGTCGTAAGTGTAAGATTGATCATAGTTTATATCAGGGGAAAAAGTAAAATCCGAATTGATTTTTTTTAGCGATTGAAGACATAAACTGTTTTCGGCAATAAAAGCCTCATATCGTTTTTTATTGATTTGCAGTCCGATAAATATCGCTAAAAGAATAAATAATATCACCGAAAAAACAATAAGAAAAATCATGGTTTGCCTTGCGTGGAATTTCTTGCGAATTTGATACTCACATTTTATTTAAAATCGAACATAATGTCGAGAGGCTTCTAGTAAGGACTGACAATAACTCAATCTCATTTTCTAAAATCTAAACACACTTGCTATGGGCGTCCATAAAACCTTATCCTACTTTTATTTTATCATAATTTTTATATTAAGCCAACATTCAATGTGGTTGTAAAATTACAATAGAAATTAAATATATTTATAATAAAATTTCGCATATAATTTAAGTGGGAGGAAAATATGAGTTTCCATTTTGAAAGTATAATAAAATTTCTTTAAACACTAAAAGTTGATTCAGTCTACAATGTTAAATATTGTGGTTCCTTTTGCACATCAGAAAAATGTGTTTGGCGTATATTGTTGACAACAATCAAAAAATCAACCCAAACCGAAAGTAGTTCGATTTAGGTTGCTTTTTGGTGGGAGGAGGTGGATTCGAACCACCGAAGTCGGAGACGTCAGATTTACAGTCTGATGCATTTGGCCACTCTGCAATCCGCCCGTAATTTATATTTGCCCCGCGCTTGTCGCGGGGTTTGTAGCTGTTTGGAGCTGGTGATTGGAATCGAACCCACAACCTGCTGATTACAAATCAGCTGCTCTGCCAGTTGAGCTACACCAGCGTGAACCCCCGCGGGGTG
>CANRAD010000007.1 GCA_947628505.1 uncultured Clostridia bacterium | reverse complement strand
TATAATAGGAAGGATTCACGGAGGCTCTTATGGTAACAAGGAAAGAGGACACGCCGCAGAGAAAGGCGAACCGCCGATACGAAGAAAAAAACAAAGAAAAGCGCAGGGCGACGTGCGGCAATTTTCAGACTATGATACCGAGAGAACTTTTAGAGGAAATCAACGGTTATCTCAAAGAGAACAAAATAACAAAGGTCGAACTCATACAGGCGGGGTACGATGTTTTGCGCTTGCGGAAGGAAACGGACTCATCTCAAAAGCCGTTGTAAAGTTAGCGTAAGAAGTGAAAGGAGTATAATATGAAATATTGTGAGAAATGCGGCAATGAACTTTTTGATGAAGCGGTCATTTGCCCTAAATGTGGGTGTGCGGTAAGGTATGAAAAACCGCAAAAGACAGGAGAACCTTCTGCTCGGATAAATGTCTGCGCTCTTGTTGGATTTATTCTTTCATTGGTGTCGGTTATATCCATTTTCAATGTCCTCGGGTTTCTTGCGATTGCAGGTTTCGTCAATTCTGTAATCGGACTTGTGAATTGCACAAAAAAGAAACAGCGCGGGAAGGGCTTTGCGATTGCGGGTATCGTTGTCGGTGTGATTTTTGGAGTAATAGGACTTTTCGCGTGGATTAAGTTCATATCAGGCGGCGGGACGTGGTTGTCCTTGTTGATGCTGTGGTTGGTATGATGAAATTATACAGAGTGTATTTGTAGGAGAAGAATATGAAGTATTGCACAAAATGCGGAGCAGAATTACATGATGAAGCCGTAGTATGTCCTAAATGTGGATGCCCCACGGCAGATTATAAGGCGCGGTCGGCTAAAAGAGATGAAATGTCTTTGGCTATAAAGATTTTTATGATAATCGGTTGTGTCGTTTCGGGCTTCGGCTTCCTGATACCTCTTGCGTGGACGATACCGATGACGGTAACGGTTAGTCGTCGATTGGAGAATCACGAGCCGATAGGACTTGCCTTCAAAATTTGCACGGTACTGTTTTGTAGTGTGGTCGCAGGAATATTGTTGCTGTGTATGGACACGAATAACGACTGACATAGAAAGAGGTTAATTTTTATGCCGCAAAAACAAAGTCTTGGGCACGGGAGAGCGATATTATTGGAGGCTATTATGAATCGGAATTTGTCCGAGAATATAGCATATCAAACTTCCGAAATTATCAAAAATACAAGAGAAAGGCAAGGGAGTGCGGCGGCAGACAGAAAAGCCGAGGAATTAGCGGAGATTATAAACGTAAGTGAAACGGAAGCAGAAATCCTTGAAGCGATTTCCTACTTGAAGGAGATTAAAGAATCCATCCCGACACATGAGCGCGCTTTGATGATACGAACTTGCGTAGAGAAGGGGCTATCGAGCGAAACGCATGATAAACTTTGTGAGATCGTAAAAAATATAAGGATGCGCTTCGGGTATGAGGCGGCAGAAAAGAAAGCCGAGGAATTGACGGAGATTATCAACTCACACGAAACGGAAGCCGAACTTTTTGAGGTGCTATCAGACATTTTGGCAAACATGAAACCTGTTCCGACGCATAGTAGAGCGTTATTGCTCAAACTTACAACGGACAGAGGAATGTCAGAGGATGTAAAACGCAGGATTTCTGAAATTATCAAGATTATAAGGTTGAGATCAGGGCATGATGCGGCAGAGCATAGAGCCGAGGAAATAATGAAGATTATCAATTCGCACGAAACGGAAGACGAAATATTAAAAGCCGTAGAAACGATGAACGAGTGAGAGTGGGGGACAAAACTAAGGACAAAACTAACGAGTAGCCGAGAGATATTGTGGGAGGCGAGAAGTGTTTGAGTTTATAAAGATAAAGAAAGCCGCAAAAGAATTTCAGAACAAATATAACTTGACCGATGACGAAATGTCAGATATTTGTTTTATGAAAATTGGGGAGAGATACATTGGGGGAATAAAACCGAATGTGGTGAATCTTCCGCTTTATAGGAAGATCACTAAATTGGATTATGACCTTAAATTGAAACTTGACCAAGCGAAAGACAGATTTGAGGAGCTGACAAGCAAGTTTTCAAAAGAGGAAATTTTCAATGTATATCGGGACGACTGCAATGAGGATTTAGAGGGATTTGCTTATCTGTTTCAGTATAACTCATCGTTTGTGCGAATATCTTTTAGTCCGGGGACAACGAACGTGAACGAAGGGAAGTGGAACAAGGTGTATTCGTATTTCGATGCGATTTGCTTATACTATCTTTTATCGTATTATGAAAGCGTAGTATATAAAAAATATGCCATTCTTTCTGCACTTCAATTCATAGCAAAAAAGGGGGAACTCGATTTTGATTCGAGTTATGACGAACTCCGAGAATTTGTAGATTTGAGGGTTAATCGGTTATTATCTCCCACGGGTAACAATCAGGGTATGGAGCAGGATTGGCTGAAAGCCTCTATTCTTTCCATATAAAACCCAAAAAACTAAATAAAAACATAGCCGAACGGCGTAACTGAAACGGTTACGTCGTTTTTCTTTTTGTCCTATCCCTATGGAGCAAATAGGAACATCCAGACCTTTATCGGCACGAGCGATTACAAGACCGTGGAGGAATTTTCAAAGCGGGGCGGCAACTTCTCCGTAATCACGCGAAACGTCGGTTACAACACGGTCAAGGCGGACGACATCAACAGCAACGCTTCCATAAAGGAGCGCCCGCTCATTTATCCGTCCGAACTGTCGCAGCTCAACCGCCCCGGCAACATGGGCAACGCCATTATCACGGTATTCGGCTTTCAGCCCATACGGGCGAAGTTTACGCCCTCGTATGCGGCTACCGCCTACACGCTCGAAAAGACCGACCAACGGCTTTCGGAAGGACGCTATTTCGACGAAGAAAAGATTTTCTACGATATGAAAAAACGCAACGGCATCGTGTTACCGCCGAGGCGTCCCGTCGGGGGCAGAAGAAACAGCGAAGCGGCGATACAGCAACAGATTTCCACGGCTCTCGACAAAATCAAAGCCGACGCGGAACGCCTTATTTCCTGCGAACTTCTGGACGAGAACAAGCAAATCGAACTCTTACAACTCATAGACAGGCATTGTTTCAATCAAGCCAAAACCATCGTGGAAGAAGCTATGCGGCACGCCGTCGCGCTCAACTACGGCCACCTTATCGCCGATCTGGACGCGCTCTCGAAGCGGCTGTTCCAAATGTCCAGATTGACGGGAGAACAACAATCAAAATTTTAATTACAGGAGGCTATTTCATTGAAGAAAATCTTACTGTCCCTTTGCCTTACGCTTCTCGCGGTCTGCGGGATTTGCGGAATCGCGTTCGGCTTCGGCGGGAGCGGCGGAATGGAAACGGCATACGCCGCTACATACACGACGCCCAAATATCTTACCTACGGCACAACTTCAACGGGCAGCTCCTCGACGAGCGGCTGTCCGAGCAACTTCAAAATCTATATGCACGGCTCCTCGACGAGCGGCACGGGTACTATGTACCACGACAAACTGATCGATTGGAGCTATGTGTACATTAAAATCGAGGTCAATCAGATCTCCGACCACCTTTCGTTCAAACTCAAAAGGAACGGCTCTACCTATTCGAGCAAAACGCTCTCCGGCAACGCCAACATGACGCTCTATTCGGGCGCGCTCAGCGACGGCGAATACGAACTCGAATATCAGGGGAGATACAGGAAAAATATTTTTTACAGCTATACGACCTATACCTACACTTACCGTTTCGAGGTAGACAAGACCTCTCCGTCGTACACCCTCAAAGCGGGCAATTCGACCATTTCGAGCGGCAGCTACACGAACAAGCAGGTCGTATATACCGCGTCGGACAAGAACTTCGACGCTATCCGCTATCTGCGCCCGAATTCGAGCAGTTACAGCACGACTTATTCGACGTCCTATACGATCCCCGCGTCCGACAGCAATAACGGCTGGTGGTACTTCTATGCCCGCGACTATCTGGGAACGACGAATTCGACCGTGAGCGTATATATGGACACGATAGCACCCGTGGGCAAATTCACGTCCAACGGCAGCACCGTATCAAACGGCGGTTACACGAACAAATCGTTCTACTACACGGCAACCGACGCGGGCGGCGTTTCCTACCTGCAATATAAGAAGCCGAATTCAAGCACATGGACGTCCTATACGTCTGGCACGAGCATTTCGGGTACGAACGGAACGTACACGTTCCGCGCCGTAGACAAGGCGGGCAACATTTCGGCGGAATCGAAGATCACCTATGATACGGCAACGCCGAGCGCAACGCTTTACTCCGGCACGACGTCCGTTTCGAGCGGCGCATATTCCAAAGCGAACTATGTCAAATTCTCCGTCAGCGACAGCACGGCTGGCATTTCTTCGGCATACGTCAAACTCCCCGGCTCCTCGTATTATTCGACCTACACGAGCGGTAGTCAGTTGACAGATGAGGGGGTGTACACGTTCTACGCCGTCGATAAGGCGGGCAATTCGACCGCTTACTATACCATCACTCTCGACAAGAGCAAGCCCACGGGAACGCTCTACGCGGGAACGAACGTCGTTTCGAGCGGCACGTTTACGAACGCGAGCTATATCCGCTTCGTTCCGTCGGACGCCGTTTCGGGCGTTTCCTCGATCTACGTTATGAAGCCGGGAACGTCGAGCTACGTTACCTATACGAGCGGGGCGCAGCTTACGGCTACGGGAACCTACAATTTCTATGCCACCGACCGAAGCGGCAATCAATCGGATATTTACACGATCACTATCGACCACAGCGCACCCAGCGCGCAGCTCTATTCCGACGATAAGCCCGTTTCCAACGGCAGTTACACGAACGGCTCCCATATCCGTTTCGCTTCTTCGGACACGAATCTGAAAAACGCCTATGTCAAACTCCCCGGCGAAACGAACTTCGTCGATTATTCCATCGGCACCGAATACTACAAGGAAGGCAAGTACACGTTCTATGCGATTGACGCCGCGGGACTTTCCACGGGCAATTACACAATCGTTATCGACCGCACGAACAAGCCCCTTACTTTCAACAACGTTGAGAACGGAACGACGAACGGCGACGTTACGATCACTTGGACGGACGGCAATCCCGACAAATTCGCTCCCGTGAAAACGGTTACGGTCAACGGCAAGCCCTACGCAAAGAACTCCGTCATCCATACGATCGACACGGGCAAGTACGAGGTCGTATGCACCGACGCGGCGGGCAACGTCTGGACGGGCAGCTTCGCATCGACCGCGGTCAACGTCGTAACGAGAACCCTGCAAAAGGAATTCTGGGAAGCGACCGACGCCGAGGGAACGCCTTTCTCTTTCGAGAACTACGACAACGCTTTCGCCTTTGCTTGCGAGCGCGAAAAGAGCTTCGTCCGCACGGGAATCTGGCAAAACGATTCTTGGGACACGGGTATTCCTATGGACGAAAAGGACGCTACCAACGCGCAGAACGGCACCTATTTTATCTACAAAAAGTCGGGCGAGCCTAACGCGGAAGTGGCTTACTTCACGCAGGACAGGCTCGACGAAGTAATTGCCGAATACGCGAAGGTCGGCATCGAAAGTTATTTCTATTGGCAAAAAGACCACGCCGAGGAAGGCTCCGAACAGAACCTTTACCGCTACTCGGACGGCAAAACGATCCTTGCGAATTCCATTGCTTTCCACGAGGGCGTTACGTTCATGGTTGACGGCGAGATCGTCAGCGGCCTCGTGTACGAAACCGAAGGTCGGCACGAACTTATCGTCGAGGACGCATACGGCAATCAATGTTCCTACAATCTCATTGTCGTGCGCGACGTTCCCACGATTGAATACGCCGTGGGCGAGGGTGCGAAGAACACCGTCGTGTTCGACCGCGAATACCGCCTGAAAGACAAAGCGACCGTTACGATCTCCGACGAATTCGACGAAATGGCTATGTTTGGCGTATATGACGAGGACGGCGGCCTGCTCGCGTATCTGAACCTCGACCAAAGCTATCTGTTTGAGGAAAGCGGAAAGTACACAGTCCGCGCCGTGAATCACGCCGGCGAAACTTCGGACTTCGTGCTGTATATCTCTCTCGACGCTCCGAAAATCAAAGGCGAAGAAAACAAGGCAGACAAGCGCTTTACCATCGACATTACGGACAGCGAGGACAAATACTCCGGTCTGCTCGGCCTTACGATCTACAAATCCACGAACGGCGGCGACACTTGGGAACCCTTGACGGCGGACGACTACGGCACTCCCATTTCGACCGATACTTTGACCTATAACTTCTGCACTTCGGGGCGCTACCGCGTCGTGCTTACGGACGCTTTCAGAACGGGAATCGATGCTATCGAAGCGACGTTCGATTACGAGCAACCCGCGCCCGACGGCATCCTCGAAGGCGTGGAGAACGGCGGCTACACGAATACCGACGTCAGCTTCACTTGGACCGACGAGGCTACCGTTACTCTCACGAAGGACGGCGAACCCGTCGAATACAAATCCGGCGAAAGGTTGAAAGAGGACGGCGTTTATCGGCTCGTATTCGAGAACCGCGACGGCTACAAGAGCGTTTACGATTTCGTCATCGACAAGACGGCTCCCGCACTCTCCGTCGAGGGCGCAGAAAACGGCGGTGCGACCAATACCGACGTTACGGCAACGATCCCCGAAAGCGGCTTGAAAACCGAACTCTATATCAACGGCGAACTCGTCGGCGAATATGAAAGCGGTACTGTTTTGAGCGCGGACGGAAGTTATCGGATCGTCGTAACCGACAAGGCGAACAATATCACGGAAGCGGCCTTTGTCATCGACAAGCACGTCGATTTCTCCGCTCCCGTAACCGACAACCTGCCCGTGAACGAAGTAACGTTTACCGCCGGCGAGGACCTTACGATCACGCTTACGAAAGACGGCGAATCCGTATCTTACGACTTCGGCGATACCATCACCGAGGACGGAACTTATACGGCGGTCATTACCGACGAACTCGGCAACAGCGAAACCATCTCCTTTACCGTTATCAAGCCCCTTGTGAGAACATTCTCGCACGATTTCGGGAACGTAAAGGACCTCGAAAAAATCTTTGTCAACGGCTTGGAAATGCGCCTTGAAAACGGCGTTCTTTCGCTCGGCGAAAGCGGCGAATATACCGTCGTTACGGTCGTGAAAGGCAAGGACTTCTCCTTTACCGTAACCGTGGATAATACCGCTCCCGCAGCCGTACTCGGTGGTGTGGAAAACGGCGGGCAGACCAAAGGCGGCGTTACGGTGGATGAACTCTCCGAAACCGCCGACGTCAAAGTGTATCTGGACGGCAGCGAGATCGAATATAAGCTCGGCGACGAGCTGACCGAAAACGGCAGCTACCGCGTCGTGCTTACCGACGCTTGCGGCAATACGACCGAATACACCTTTGAAATTCTTTACTCCATGAACGCCACGGCGATCATTCTGATCGCGCTTGGAATCCTGCTCCTTGCGGGCGGAATCACGGCCGTCGTCGTGCTTCGCAGAAAAGGCAAATTCGGCAAGAAAAACAAGAACGATAAGGCGGCCTGACAGCCGCCCGAAAACGCCCCGAAACGCATGAAATAAGGCAAAAACCGACTTTGGAAAACTGCCTCAAACAAGGTAAAAAAGGGCTATTTTTTTGAACAGGATAAGGGCGAGATTCACTTTGCGAATTTCGCCCTCTTTCCGGCGAGAAACGGGATACCCGTTTTCGCTTTCCACAACTAACTACAAGGAGGTTAAAAAATGAATTTTATATCGACGTTGCTGGCGGCAAAGGGCGTTGATTTCGCCCCCATTATCGCCCCCGTACTCGAAGTCATCAACGCGCTCTTATGGCCCTGCATTGCCATTGTCGGCGCCGTGGGGACGATCTACTGCGTGTTTTTGGGGATCAAGATTTCCAAAGCCGACGAACAGAACAGCCGTGAAAAGGCAAAGAAAGACCTTATCGGGGCGATTATCGGCTTCCTCATAATCTTCATTCTTATCGTCGCGTTAAAGATAGCCATGCCTATTTTGGAAGAATGGGTAAAGGCGCAGATAGCGTGAGGTAACACACATGGGCGATTGGTTATTCGGGTGGGTTTACGACCTGCTCTATATCCTGCAAAAGTCTATCTGCTATCTTCTGGACTTTATACGGGACGTATTCTGTAAACTTGCGGGAATCGAAACGGTCGCCGTCGGCGGAGAACAGCAAGACATTCTGACGCATTTCATTCTCTCGAATGAGATACGGAACGCCTTTCTCGGCGTGTTTTTGGTGGGCGTGATTCTCCTCACGGTTTTCGTCATAATCGCAATCATCAAAAGCGAAATGGCGGACCCGCAGCACAAGCGGACGAAAGGACAGATCCTCGTCAAAGCCTTGCAAAGTTTTATTCTGTTCTTGCTCATACCGTTCCTGCTCATAGCGGGAATCATGCTCGCAAACGTCGTTATGCAAGCGATACACGCAAGTATGACGGGCGCAATGCTCGACGGCAATCCCAACTCTCTGATCGGCGGGCAGATACTCGTAACGAGCGGACACGACGCCTATATCGGACCGTCGGGCTCGCGGGCGGAAATCGAGCGGATGTTCATTACGGGACAGCTCGACTACAACAATCTTTCGGTCGTCAAGGACTATTACAATCTCGGCGATATGAACTTCTTCGTCGGCATAGCGGGCGGCTTGGTCATTCTTATCATGTTCGTCATTTCGGCGGTCATGTTTGTGCAGAGAATTTTCGATATAATCCTGCTTTATATCGTATCTCCCGCGTCGGTCGCAACGATCCCTCTTGACGAGGGCGGAAGATTCCGAATCTGGCGTGAAATGCTCGTTTCAAAAGTTTTGGGCGCATACGGCATAATCCTCTCAATGAATATCTTCTTCCTGATCGTGCCGCAACTGTCGCAAATCTCTTTCTTCGGCAACTCGTTCAAGGACGGAATCGTACAACTGCTGTTCGTCTTGGGCGGTGCGTTTGCAATAACGAAAGCGAACATGGTCATTTCCCAACTTACGGGCTCGAACGCCGGCGCGCAGGAGGCCCAGCAAATGCTCGGCAATATCTCCACGGGTATGCACATGATGAGGACCGTCGGACACGTCGCGGCTGGTGCTGCCGGAATGGTCATAGGCGGAACGGACTTCCTCGCCAACCGCAAGCACGGCGCAACGCTTTCCGAAAACCTCTCGGCAACTATTCACTCCACCCGCAACCAGACGTCGAGCTTGAAAGGCGACGACGACAACGATGACGGCGGCGGTGGATCGGGTGGCGACGGCTCGGACGGCGGCGGTTCCGGCGGAGGCTCTGGCGGTGAGGGAACAGACGTCAAAGACGCCGCAGCGGAAAAGGATAAAACCGAAACCGTTACCGACGAGGGCAAGTCTGCAAGTGAATCCGCGTCGAGCGATACCGATTCGACCGTAACGGACGCCGCGGCTGCCGAAGTCAAAGACGACACGACCGGCGAAGAAACTGCGGAGGGAACAACGGCTACGGCCGAAGAAGGCTCTGCCGTCAGCGAAGCAAAGGAAAAACAAGGCGTTACTTTCGGCTCTGCCGTAAAGGGCGTAACGAGGCTCGCCACGCTCCCCGTGGGCGTACTGAAAGACCTGATACAAGGCGGCGTTATCGTCGCCGGCAAGAACTTCGGTCCGCGCGTCAGGAACGTACTCAAAGGCGAAACGGTCGTAAACCGCGCCGAAGTAAGACGGCTCATTGAAAAGGAAGATAAGTCAGACAAGGAGAAAAAGAAATGAGATTGATTCCCCGTAACACAAAAGTAAAAACCAGCTTCTACAAGGGCATTACCGTACTCGACATCGTGCTCGGCATTATCGCCCTTGTCCTCGTCGCGCTGGCGGTTTCAAGCAACCTCGTATATAAGTACCTGATCGCGCTCGGAATCGTCTGCGTGTTCATCCCCCTGTTTATTCCCGTCGGCGAAGGGCGCGTTTATGTGAGCGCGCTCTACATGGTCAAGCACCTGTTCGGCAGAAAGAAATACACGGCGGAAGGCAAGGACGCGGCGAACGTGCAAAGCATAACTCCATACGAAAGAATCGACGGCAACCTGATCGTACATAAGGACGGCAACTATACGGGCGTTCTCGAAGTCAAGCCCATCGAATTCCGCTTGCTCGGCGCAAACAAGCAAAATTTCCTCATAGACGGCGTTCTCACGAACGCCCTCACGAGCGTAGGCGCGGGACAGCAAGCGGCAATCGTAAAACTCGAAAAAACCCTCGACTTCGACAAGCATATCCAATCCGATCTCGATAGGCTCGTCGCCCTTGCCGACGCTTGCGAAAACGGCGCATTGTCCGTTGACGAATATCGTGCGCGGGTGGACATTATCGAGGATAGGTTAGAACTCGTGGACACCCTCAATTCCCGTCAGACGGTCAGATACAGCTGCTATTATCTCACGGTCACGGACAAGAATCGGTCGAGCCTTTTGTCTACGCTGTCGGTCATGAAAAGCACGCTCCTTTCGGGCAGCATCGAGGCGAAAATTCTTTCGGGCAACGAACTCGCGGAATTTATCGCGCTCGGAAAACGCACGGAGCCGGTCGAGAGAAAACTCGCCGCTCCGAAGAAAGTGGCGTTCCGCCTGATGAGTACGGTGCAGGACGACTACCAACTCTCCCATTTCGTCATAACGGGCTATCCGCTCAAAGTGCCGAACGCTTGGGGAGAAGAACTGTTCGACTTGCCCGGCACAAAGGTAGTCATGAAATTACAGCCCGTCGAAAAGTCAAAGGCTTTGAAGCGGATAGACAACGCGATAATGGAACTGTCAACGCAAGCGAAAGGCAAGGCGAGCAAGGTCATAGACAAGACAACCCACGTCGAAACGCTCTCCAATCTCCTCATGCGGCTGCAAAACGACAACGAGGTGCTGTTCGATACGACGTTCATTATCACGGTTTACGACGAGAAAGGCAAGAGCGACAACCGAAAAGCGGTCAAGCGCAAGATACGGGAACTCGGCTTTACGGCGGCGGATATGTTCGGCAGACAAGCCGACGTCTACCTTTCGAGCGAACTTACCGATTACGATGCGGTCAAACTCTCCCGCGGAATACAGGCTTCGTCCATCGCCGCCTGTTTCCCGTTCGTCAGCAATGCCATTGACGACGAAAACGGAATCCTGCTCGGCGAGAACAAGCTCCCCGCCTTTGTGGACTTTTTCAAGCGCAATTCCGAATACGTCAACTCCAACATGGTGGTGATCGGCAAAAGCGGCAGCGGGAAATCGTATGCCGCAAAAACCCTGCTCACGCATTTATCGGCAGACAACGCAAAGATATTCGTCCTCGATCCCGAAGGCGAATATCTGAACCTTGCGAAAAACCTGCACGGGAAGGTCCTCGATGTGGCGTCGAGCAAGCACGGCAAACTCAATCCGTTTCAGATCATTTCCGCTCTGGACGACGGCAACGACGACGGCTCCAACAACAGCTTTTTCTCGCACTTGCAATTCCTCGAAGAATTTTACCGTCTGATCCTCACGGGGATCAACCCCGACAGCTTGGAACTGCTGAATAAATTGACGATAGAGATTTACGAGCGCAAGGGGATCACGGCGTTTACGGACCTCACTTCGCTTACGCCGAACGACTATCCCGTATTCGACGATCTGGCGGCGCTCATTTCCGAAAAACTCGAAACGACGACCGACGACTACAACAAGGCGTGTCTGAAAGTTATCGAGAACTACGTCGCAAAATTCAAATCGGGCGGCAGAAATTCCAACCTCTGGAACGGAGCGTCGGAATTCTCCGCAGACGAGAATTTTGTCTGCTTCGACTTCCAAAAACTGCTCGCCAACAAGAACGGGCAGATCGCCAACGCACAAATGCTCCTCGTACTGAAATACTTGGAGAACGAGGTCATCAAGAACCGCGACTACAACGCCGCGCACGGAACGGACAGGAAGATCATCGTCGTCGTGGACGAGGCACACCTCTTTATCGACGACAAGTACCCGATTGCACTTGACTTTATGTACCAGCTCGCAAAGCGCATAAGAAAATACAACGGTATGGAAATAGTCATTACGCAATCTATCAAGGACTTTGCGGGAACGCCCGAAACGGCGAGAAAGTCTATGGCTATCATCAACGTTTCGCAATACTCCCTGATCTTCCCGCTTTCACCGAACGACATGAACGACCTTTGCGCGCTCTACGAAAAAGCGGGACAGATCAACGACGTCGAAGCCGACAATATCGTGCATAACGAGCGCGGCTGCGCCTTTCTTATTTCGTCGCCCGAATCGAGGACGAATATCCGAATCGTCGCCACGCCGTACTTCGAGAACTTGTTTAACTGACGGAGGCGCTTATGCAAAAGGTCATGGCTTATCTGCACAGTCAGGAGGTTGACGGCGAGCGTCTTTACAAAAGCGAGGTCGAGATCATCGACAGGATAGACGGCAGACAGCCCGTTTATATCGTCAAAACGGCGGACGGAATCAAATGCACGGCAATCTACAACATTTTTACGGGTGCATACTACGCCGACGATATTTACGGGATCGTCGATCCCTCTTACCGCAAAAAATCCGATATGGAAATGTAAAAAATCAAAGGAGATAAAATCAATGGAACAGAAACTCAAATTCAAGCCCGAAGAAATGCTCGAACAGGCGGACGCCGAATTCCTCGAATGGATGAAAACAGGCAGATACGAGGAGCTTATGGCGACCATGCCTACGCTCGGCCGCTACTCGCTCCGCAACCAAATGCTCGTTCTCATGCAGAATCCGAAGGCGACCAACGTCAACAAAATGAACGCTTGGAACTACAAGCGCCGCCACGTCATTCCCGAATCCAAACCCATTCGCATCGTCGCGCCCAAATTCGCAACGCAAGTTTCGACGGACAAGGACGGCAACACGACCGAAAAGACGCTCGATACCGTTACCGGCTACGAGGTCAGCTTCGTGTTCGATATTTCCCAGACGGACGGCGAACCCGTCAGGGACGTTTTCGCCGACGAGAAAGCGGCATACGACCACTACGACGTCGTTACCGAAGCGCTCAAAGGCTCGGTCAAGGGCTTTGAATTCAAGACGCACGAACCCACCGAGGACGAAAGTTACGGCGTACTCGATACGCTCAATAAGACCATTTCGCTGCGCTCCGACCTCTCCAAAGAGGAAGCTCTCACAACGCTCATAAGGCAGGTCGCAACAGCAAACGTCGTTATGCGCAACCGTCAGTTTTCGCAGGGGCTTACCCCCGCGGATATGGACAACATCCGCAGCGTGGAAGCGTCGGCCGTCGCATACACGATCTCGAAAAGGCTGCGCATCGCCGAAACCGCGCTGATCGCTCCCGATTTCGAGGGGATGAGCGACAAGAGCATTTCCAAATTTGCCGAGAACGTCGGCGTTATCCGTTCCATTTCCCAAAGGATCATCAACGCCGCCGAAGGCGCCGTGAGCAACGAACTCTACGAACAGGCGCAGAAGGAAGCGGAAAAGCAGAAAAGCGCGCCCGCTCCCGAAGCCGTCGAAGCACGGGAAACGGAAAAGACAACGGTCAAGACGGCTCCCGCCCGAAGAAAGAAAGCGGAGGTGGCAATGTGATTAACGGCGAGATCGTACCCATTATCGAGGCAATCGACTACACGTCGAAGGACGAACTTCTGCAAAAACTCCGCGCAATGCGCGATTCCACCGTTCGCCTCGCTCCCGACGACAGACGGATCGTAAAGCAAATGCTCGGCATCGCCATTCAGGAAGTGTGTTTTACTTCCGAGCGCGAGCTTCTGCGTTACAAGAGCTATTCGCAATTCAAGCGGAGCAAGAAAAAGGAGGCGTAAATGGAAAACGAAAAAATCACGGCCGTCGTGAAGGCTCCCTACGAAAAGCCGAAAACGATGGAGATCGACAAAGGCTTGGAAGCCTTGCAAAACATTGTCGGCGGCGATATTTGCGCCGCCGATCTTCCCGACATGGACGACGTGTTCGGCTTCTGCAACGACGAGGGCTTGCTTATCGGCCTGAAACCGAATTTCTACCGCCCCGAATACGGCGACGGAATCGTCGGAGCGGCCGTTTTCGTCGGTGCCGGCGCGGACGGAAGAAGCATCAGCCTTACGCCCGAACAGGCGAAGAAGGTTACGACATATCTGGAAGAAAACAGCGTCGAAAGCTCCTATGAATTTTTATACCATATCGAAACGGGCTTTCAGAACTACAAGCCGAAAAGACAATCGGTTATGTGAGGTGCCTATGCGTAAATTCATCAACTGCGACGTCCTTTCCGTGCTCAACGAAATAATGCTCCATAACACCGAGAACTACCGCGAAGATTTCAATATCGACAAGGAAATTCTTACCGAATCCGCAAACGAAAAGGAATATGCGGACAAGCGGTTTTTGTGGATGAGCCGCCCGCAGGGAACGCATTGTATCAAGGAAAAAGACGCCTATCTGAAAGGCTCTCCTGCTTACGATACTTGGCTCTACTATGACGAACAGGAACCCGAAAACATCATCGCCTATGCGGTGGAGCTTACGGGCTTTGAAAACGACGTTCTCAAAGGCGACCTCTACGAACTCGACTTCCGCGAAAGCGCGGATAAAATCCGCAAGTACGCCGCGCCGATCGTCGCGGTCGAACTCTACTGCGACGACGGGCAGAAGGTCAGAATTCCCTACGAAAACGGCTGGCACGCAAAGGCGCAGAATTACCACTACGACAAGCGCGAATATATCCCCGACAACGAATTCGATTATACCGCCGCTTACACTCTGGCAAGGGCGGACAGGCTCGTCGAACAGTATGCGAATTACGACCTCGACAAGCTCAAAATGGAATACGGCGACGGCGGGAACGCTTTCTCGATCTATCAGCTCAAACCGGCTATGGAAAAATTTCTGTTCGAGCCGTACAAGCGGATCGAACGCAGCGGGCATCGGCTCTCGGTCGAGGACTACGATATGATCTACACCGACGGTTACGGCGGCGAATCGCTCGAAGATATTTACGAGCGTTTCAATATCGACCACCCGAAGGACTTTGTGGGACACAGCCTGTCCGTCAGCGACGTTATCGTACTCGTCAAAAACGGAGCAAGAACGGCGTTTTTCGTTGACAGCTACGGCTTCCGCGAACTTCCCGATTTCTTTTCGTCGGGCGCGGGCGCGCAGCTCCAAAAAGACGAAATGGAAATGTGAGGTGGGCATGGAAGTAAAAAAAGACGGAATCACTCTCCACGTCGAACCCGACTATAACCCGCCGCATCCGCGAACCGACTGCGACCACTTGGGAACTATGCTCGGCTGGCACCGAAGATACAATCTCTCGGACACCCCGAAGTATAAAGAACCGTCCGACTTCTGGGAAAGCGAAGAAGCAAAGAACATCCACGTCATTCTTCCCGTGTATATGCTCGATCATTCGGGCATTTACCTTTCCACGACGGACTTTGCCGATCCGTGGGATTCGGGACAACTCGGCTTTATCTACTGCACGAAAGAGCAAGCGCAGAAATGGTACGGCTATCTTCCAGACGAGGAAACGCTCAAAGCGGAACTTCGGGCGGAGATCGAAACCTACAACGACTATCTCAACGGCAGCTGGTACGAATTCTTCATTGAGGGCATGGACGGCGAAATCATGGATTCCTGCGGCGGTTTTTTCCAAAACGGGGATATGAACGAACTGTTCGACGATATGAAGCAATACGTCGAACCCGAATTCCACCCGCTGTTCGACAAACTCGCCGCGAAACTCGAACGCGGTTACGCTATGTAAAATACGATTTTTCAAGGAGGACTATCATGCCGAATTGGGTATGCAATCACTTAATCATTCGGGGAGAAAAGGCGCTTGACGTCTTTCACTCCCTCTTGGTCGAAAACAAAGATAACGACTTCGGCTACGACTTCGATTTCAACAAAATCAAGCCTATGCCCGAAGAACTGAACGTCGTCGCCGGCACCGTTACGGAACGTTGCGCCAAACTTTACGTCAACGCCATGATGAACGACTGTGACGCCTATCTCAAATACTCGAAGCTGTTCACGGAGGCGTTCGGGCGCGACTTCTATCTGACGGAAGCCGAGCAAGCGGAAAGCATGGCGGAAGTCTTGCGCTACAAGGACTATCCCGACGAAAAACTGCTGTTTTCAAACAAAGCCGAAGCCTATGCCTACGGCAAGCGCGCGCTCGACAATTACGCAAAATACGGCGCAAAGGATTGGTACGATTGGTGCGTAAAGAATTGGGGCACGAAATGGAACGCTTGCGACACGCAGGTCAACGACTACGACAAACCCGAAGTGTATTTCAATACCGCTTGGGGCAGCATCCCCGAACTGCTGTGCGCCTTATCCGAACAAAACCCCGGCTGCGAATTTGAGTACGAATACGCCGACGAGGACGTGGGATTCCATACGGGATTCTATCTGTTCAAAAACGGCAAGGTCATCGAGGGCGGACCTTACGACGATCAAAGCAGAGGCGCCTACGAAACCTACTTCGCCCTTTGGGGCGGCGAAACCGATTTTCGCTTCAATGCCAAAACCGGCACTTACGAATATATCGACGGGGAGGAATCCATGTAATGAGTACGCGGAGCTTTATTTGTAAAGAAACGCCCGACGGCAGATACTTCGGTATTTACTGCCATTCGGACGGCTATCTGACATACAACGGCGCTCTGCTCGTCGATCACTACTCGGACGCAGAAAAGGTTGATAAATTGATCGCGCTCGGCGACCTCTCCGTGCTCGCGGAAAAAATCGATCCCGATCCCTCGCGGCCGCACTCGTTTGAATACAACGAGCGGCAGGATGACGTCTGTGTGGCTTACACCCGCGACCGCAAAGAGAAAGCGGAAGATACGCGGGCGCGCTTCCTGACGCCGCAGGACGCGCTCGAATCGTGGGGAGAATATATGTACGTTTTCGGTCAGGACGGCGTGTGGAGATACTTTGACCTGTGCGCCGACGAAGAACCCGTACTGCACGACGTCAAGGAGGACTTGGCGAAAGAATACAAGCGTATGGGCTTTATCGAACCGCCCAAAGACTGTTACGGCTTTTGGTCGGAACAAAGCGTCGCCGAATACAATGCCGAAATACGCAAAAAGGCGGGCGTTCTTCAATGAAGTATTACAGCGACCGACTTATCAAAAAGGTCAACAAGGAGCAAGAAGAATTCAAGGAACTTACGCTCTCGAAATCAAAGGAATCAATTTACAATCAGGCGAGCAAAATTCGGTTTTACGAATATATGAATGACTACATTACCTTTGAGAACATCGACGAGGAAACGAGCAAAATCCTCTATAAAGGAAGTAAAAATTTGCTTCGGGAGCTCTGGGACTTTATGCTCGACTTGGAGGACTTCAATATCGGCAATATGGACGACGCCAACTATATCATATACGAATACGCCGACGACTGTAAAAAGCGCACGGCTCAAATGTGAGGTGCTATGCTCGAAATCAACAACATCTACAATATGGACTGTCTGAAAGGCATAGAGCTTATGCTCAAACAAAATATGCTCGTTGACCTTATCGTGACGGATCCGCCGTACTTTATCAAATCCACCCGCGCCGGCGGGAACAGCGAACTCGCCCGAAGCATACAGCCGATGAACGACGAACTGCAACTCGGCAATCTCACGGTCGGAATCGAAGAAGTGTATCTCAAAGCCATGTGGGAAGTAATGCGCATACCGAACATCTATATCTGGTGCAACGGTGCGCAGATTCCGCAATACATAGACTTTTTCGTGACGAAAAACAAATGCAAAATGGACATTATCGTTTGGCATAAGACGAACGCCACGCCGCTGTTTTGCAACAAGTATTTGTCAGACAAGGAATACTGCCTTTACTTCCGTCGCGGAGCGTACTGTCAGCCGCTTTCGTACAAATCGGCTACCACCGTTTACGAATTGCCCATAAACGCAAGGGACAAACGGCTTTACGGACACCCCACGATAAAACCGCTGCCCATTATCCGAAACCTCGTGGAGAACAGCTCGAAAGAAGGCTATCTCGTCCTCGATCCCTTTATGGGAAGCGGCACAACGGCCGTCGCAAGCAAAGAACTCGGAAGGAACTTCATCGGCTTTGAAATCAGCCCCGAATATCACAAAATAGGCTTGAAACGCCTTGCGGAAGTCGGAGCGTTCACGGAGGCAAAAGCGGCATGAGCAAACTTCTGATACGCGGAGAATTGTATAACCCCATAAAGGTCGGCGACGAGGGCGATTGGTACTTCGGCGACAAAGGCGGCGTTTGCGGGGACTGCGGCAAACACTACGGAGAACAACACCTGCCGAACTGCGACATCGAACGCTGTCCGCGGTGCGGCGGGCAAATGCTCGGCTGCGACTGCGGCCCCGTGACGGACGTTCCCGACGACGTGAGCGACGAGGAATTACAGGAGCTTATTCGGGAACAGCGCAAGGAAATTCTGCGGCAAGAGGCCCTTGTCGTATTCGATTCCAAAGGACCGGACGGAAACATTTTTGCCGTTCTCGGCAAGGCGAAACAGCTTATGCAAGCGCAGGACAGGCTCGACGAAGTCAAGGAAATGTTCGACGCCGTACAACAAACGGACAGCTATAAAAAGGCGCTTGAAAAAATCGCGGAATACGTTACGCTGTACGATAAATCGGGCTTCGGCACCGCCATGTGAGGGTATGCGCAAGAAGAACAATTTCATAGAGAAGTCTGACGGCGAGCCGATTGCGGCCCGCCGTCGTGCTAAATGCGGCAGAAGGCTTACGGTCGTACTGCTCGTAATTTCCGTCGTTTTTCTCCTGCTCGGAGGGCTGTCTTTCGGCTTATCGTGCAGGAATCTGAAACGGCTCGCCGCGCTGCCGAACAGGGGCTATGAACGCAATGCCGCCGTCGTAACGTACACGACCGAAAACGACGTTCCTCTTACTCTTATCTTCGGCGAATTGTCCGTCAAGGTCAATAACGCCCACCTGCTAAACGCAGCCGACCGCTTGGAAACGGCGGCGCTCGTCGTCCGAATTCTGAACGAGGACGGGATCCGCTCGTCGCAAACGGTCAGCGACTTTATGGGCGAACTCACTTTTCATAAAGCCTGTTATATGCTCGGAATCGGGCGGGAAAACACCCGTGACGCCGATCTTGACTACTTCGGCGACATTCGCCCTGCGGTCAGACTTTCAAGCCGAATTCTGGGCGTTATGGGCTTATAAGGATGACTATGAACTTCAACAACATTCCAAAGGAAATGCAAGCTCTCGATCAATGGGCTTGCTACCGCACATATACGGCCAAAGACGGCAAACGCAAAAAGGTGATCATCAGCCCCGTTGACGGGAAATTCGCAAAGAGCAACGCGCCCGAAACTTGGGCGAGCTTCGAGAAAGCGAAAAACTATTGCAAGCGATACCGTTACGAGGGGCTTACCTTTGCTTTGACGGAAGGCATTACTTTTATCGACATCGACCACGCCGTCGATAAGGACACGGGCGAAATCCTCTCCCCGGAAGCGAAGCGGCTGCTCGAATTATTCCCCGATACTTTCGCCGAACGCTCCGTCAGCGGGACGGGCGTACATATCCTCGTCAAGGGTGCGCTCCCGAAGGACGCGCTCAAACGAAATGATGATATGGGGTTGGAAATGTACGACAGTTATCGCTTTATCTGCATGACGGGCGACCTGCTTTCGGACACTACGGAACTGAAAGACTGCGCCGATACAATCGGGGAAATCAACCGCAAATTCATAGGCACGCGAAAGGTCTATGAGCCGATCTATATTCAAAGCACGAAATCGGACGAAGCGCTTATCGAAGCCATAAACCGCAGCAAGCAAGCCTCGAAATTCAGCCGTTTATACAGCGGCGATACAAGCGATTATCCCTCGCACAGCAACGCCGACTTCGCTCTCTGCTCGATCCTCGCTTGGTGGACGAACGACTTCGACCAGATCGACCGCATTTTCCGTAAAAGCGGCCTTTACCGTGAGAAATGGGATAGTTTTCGCGGAACGCAGACCTACGGAGAAAAACTCATACGCGACGCGATGAGTATGCAGCCGCCGAAGGTTTTCAAATTTTCCAAAGGTGCTGCCCAAATGTAATCAAGGAGGAATTATGGACGATTATTTACCCGCCGAATGTGAACTGCAAGCCATCTTGCCGACGGAAAACAAGGAAGAATTCGCCGCAAAATTCTTGTCGGCGGAAAGCTATCTGCACCGAAACAGCATTACCGATACCTTTTTCCGCAACGGGTACGCTTACCATATAGACGCGGAAGATAACGAACACGGATTATCCGCCGTAAAAATCTATTTCAAGGCGGAATTCGGCTTGAACGACTACTTCCTTACACCGAACAGCGAAGTCTTTCAAAGCGTCTGCAAGGACCTGAAAATCAAGCGTTTGCTCGCATACGGCAAGAATGACGACGACGGCTTCGAGGAAACCTTACAGTACGACAATAAAGGCGTATTCAACTACGAAAGCCGCGACTTATATCCCGATCCGTTCTTCGACTGCTCTTTGGGCTACAACGAGAAATTTACCGACGAAACGGAGTGTATGGGCTGATGTTGAAACTTGCTACCGTCTGCACGGGGATCGGCGCGCCCGAAAAGGCTTTGACGCTTCTCGGAATACCGTATGAACTCGTCTTTTTCAGCGAGATAGACAATGCGGCGATCCGCTCTTACTGCGCCATACACGGCATTGACCGAAGTAAAAATCTCGGCGATTTGTCCGCTATCGACTACGATAAACTTCCCCGCGATCTCGACCTGATCGTCGGCGGAACCCCTTGTCAGGACTTCTCCGTTTCGGGGTTGGGCAAGGGCGGCGAAGAAGGCTCCGGCACCCGTTCGAGCCTGATGTGGCATTACGTTCGGCTTATCGCGGAAACGAAACCGAAAATCGTCGTATGGGAAAATGTCGCTGCCGTAATCAATCAAAAGCATATACGCAATTACCGAAAATTCTATCATACGCTTTGCTCGCTCGGTTACGGCGTACACGCCGCCATTCTCAACGCAAAATATTTCAATTTACCGCAGAACAGAGTGCGCATTTTCGTCGTCGCCATCCGCAAGGACATAGACATTCGCTTTTCATTCCCGCACGGCTACGATTCGGGAATACGGCTGAAACACGTCTTGCAAAAGAAAGTGCCTGACCGCTACTTCACGAAGTCTATGGACGACATAAAGCCGTATGCGAAATACTACGATCGAACGCATTGCATAATGGAACTCGGTAGGATCAAAAACAGCCATTTCAAGCAAACGAATCAAGTGCTTTCCATAGAGGGCATTTTCGACTGCCTGACTACCAAACAAGGCAACTATATCCTTGACGACCGCGAACCGCGGAAGAAGTGCATACGCCACCTAATGCCAAACGAATCGTTACGGCTTATGGGCTTCGAGGACAAGGACTTTTACAAATGCCGATTCCGTTACGAGCGGCAAGGCAAGAAAGCCGTTCCTTACACCAACGTGTCCGAGGGCGAGATTTACATTCAAGCCGGCAACAGCATAGCCGTAAACGTGCTTGTCGCGCTGTTCGGCGAGATATACGGGCTGCCGTGGAAGGAAAAAGTTTTCAAGGAGCGATACAAGACGGACGAACAGCTACTGTACGAATTGCCGCTTTTTACATATAAAAACGCAAGTTAGGAGGAACTATGACAAGAGGACAAATAGCCGTTGTGCTTCCAAACGGCAAAATTCTTTCAAGCGTCGAATTCAACGGCGATATGTACCTTTCCCATTACGGCAAGGAGATCATCGAAGAACTCGAATACATAGACAGCGAAGAAGAATTCAAGGAATACGTCGGGAAATTCAACCGCGAGAACTTTCGTTATGACGAACTCCCGCTATGGTATGAGTGCGACGACGGCTTTTTCGATATGAAAAACGACTACTTCGGCAAGTGGTTTTCCGATTTTGTCTATATCAAAAATCTATCGGAAAAACCCGTCGTTTTTACCGATACGCAAGGTCGGAATATACGGCTCGATAACGATACCGTCGCGGCGTTCTACTTCGGAGAATTCCTCGCTGCCGGCGAGGACTGCGAAAAGGCTCTTTTCGTCGAACAGCTCTCCGATATGAAAAGCAATCTGGACGGCTTCGATATGAGCAAAAACTATGCCGAAATCTGGAACGCCTGCGCCGACTTCGACAACGAACACCGAGATTCCTATCTCACGGACAAAATCACGGGCTACGACTTCGTTGACGACGAACTTCTGGAATATATCGTCAAGGAGAACGCCACCGACCTTTCCCGTTTGCGCTGCTTTATAGGCGATACCTACGACGCCGATATTTATATGCTCGACGGGTATGGCAATCTGCAAAACGTCGAGGTCAGCGACTTTGAAAACCTGCTCGACAATCTCATTTCCGATCTTCAATATGAAATAGACGTTCCCACCGTCGGGGAGGCTTGCTTATGAGCGTTATGTTCGAGAACTATCCCGACATCGTGAGCGTCGAACAACTTATGGAGATGTTGCAGATCGGGCAAGTGCTCGCCTATAAACTCGTGAAAAGCGGAGAGATAAAGGCGCGCAAGGTCGGCCGCGAATACAAGATTCCAAAGGTTAACGTAATCGAATATCTCAACAGGGAGAACGCCGCATGAAAGGCTCCATTCAGGTAAAAAACGGGTATTTGTACGGTGTAATCACTTATACCGACGAAGCCGGCAAGCCGAAACATAAATGGATAAGCACGGGCTTGAAAGAGCGCGGGAACCGCAAAGCCGCCAAAGATATTTTGGATAAGGCTATGGAAGAATTCGAGCAACAGCAACAGGAATCCCGCGAAAAAATCGACCGTCGTAAATCCCCCGACAGGGTGGATAAATCGGAAGCGACCATGCTCTTTGCCGATTATTGCGAAAAGTATATCGACAGCATAAAGGACAAACTCGCGCCCGAAACGTTCTACAACTACAAGGTCCATTACGTCAAGGTTTTCCGAGAGTATTTCAACAGGCGCAAACTTCGGCTTATCGACATAACGGAAACCGAATTGAAGGAATTCTACGATTACTGCAAGACCGTCCGCGGCGTGGGCAACACGTCCTTAAAACACTACAATAATGTTCTCCGTCCCGCGCTTCGGCAAGCGTACAAAAACAAACTGATCCCCGACAATCCTTTCGACTTCTTGGAGCCGATACGGAGAGATAAGTACGCCATATCGTTTTACGACAAAAACGAAATGAAAAAACTGTTTGAGGCGATTCGCGGTCATAAACTCGAAATCCCGTTCTTGCTTGCGGCGTACTACGGTTTTCGTCGGAGCGAGGTTTTGGGCTTGCGGTGGAGCGCCGTTGACTTCGACCATAAACTCATAAGCATAAACCATAAAATGCTCGTCGTGGACAGAAAGGTCTATCTTACCGACCAGCTCAAAACGAAAACGAGCAACCGAACGCTCCCGCTCATCCCCGCGATAGAGGAAGCTCTGCTTCGGCACCGCGAGAAAATCGAGGAGAACAAACAGTTTTACGGCGATACCTACGACACCCGCTACCTCGACTACGTTTGCGTAGAGGAAAACGGCAAAATCATCTATCCCGACCACATGACGAAAGAATTTGCGGACTTACTGAAAAAGAACGGCTTGAAACATATCCGGCTCCACGATCTCCGTCATAGCTGCGCGAGCAATATGCTTGCGAGCGGGGTACAAATGAAAGAAATTCAGGAATGGCTCGGACACTCCAATTTCAGCACGACCGCCGACGTGTATTCGCACCTCGATTTCAGCGCGAAGATCAAGGCGGCAAAGACGATCGCTTCGGTCTACGACGAGCCGCAACAGCCGAAAGAACAGGCTCCCGACATGGATATATTCGCGGCGGCGATCAAAGAAATGCAGGAACTCGGAATCGAAAAGCTCGAAGATTATATCGCGTATAAGGAGCAAACGCAAAAGAAAAAACCCATTCAAATGTAACGAAGCGGCGCCGAAATCGACGCCGCTTTCATTATATATAGGGATAGATTTTTATAGCAATTCAACGATTGCCAAATATCAAAATCGCCGTCTGTTCTGCACGGGCAAAATACATTTTGTTAGAAAAAATGTTAGAAAAGTGCCGTTTGGAGCATTTTCGAGCCGATTTTAAGACGGACGAAAAAGAGGAATCTGTTCTAACAAAATTTTCGAATTTTTGTTAGAACGAAGGCTTGCCGTTCCGCAAGACACCAAAAAAGGGCGAAAAAATAGCCAAAATCGTGTGATTTTGACCATTTTTGGCGCACCCTGAGGAGCTCGAATCCCCAGCCTTTGGTTCCGTAGACCAACGCTCTATCCAATTGAGCTAAGGGTGCATATTCAATTTTACGGAGTTTTCGCCTTTGGTTCCGTAGACCAACGCTCTATCCAATTGAGCTAACAGCGCATATATTAAATTTTCTTAGGTTCCGCAGACCTCTCGGCAACCGTAAGGAAGGCGGTTGCTTCGGTCGCCGCTTACGCTTTGCGAATGCGCTTCACTTATCTCGCGCGGCAAAACAGCGCACAGTGCTGTTTCGAGAAATCCGCGCTCGTCCCAAACGGCTAACATATTATATAAGATATAATTTTCTTTGTCAATTATTTTTCAATCGTTTTGTTTACTTCCACAGTTTGTCGGGATTGAAACCGAAAGTCTGTACGAGCTCCACATAAGGCGAATTGGCTATATCCTGAGGCATAACCAACGGCCCGCCGTTGCTGTCGATATCTATTCCTCTGTTTTCTTTGCCGTTGTCAGCGTCGAAATACTTGAATCCGTACCATAAAAGGTGAGAACACATAGTCTTTTCACACTCGTCCTTGCTCGTAAAAACGCCGGTAAATATGCTGTAAACGGAGTCTTTGAGGTCTGTGGTTATATATCCGATAATATCGCTCAAAGCGCTTTTGTAGGCGTCGTCTATGACGTATTCGCCGTTTACCTGCGTCTTAGAAAAGACTTCCGGCTTTATTCTCAGTACCATGAAGTCCAATCGGTTCATGAAGTTTACGATATCTATGTATCCGTTTTCGCTGCCCACCTGAGTAGCCTGAAAAATCATCTTGTTTTCGCCGTCCGCAACTATGGCGGCGTGGCCTATGCGCCAACCGGAAAAGTGGGTGGAAGAGGTTACGAGCAGGTCGCCGTCTTCGAGGAATATCGGCGTTGCGTAATCCGTAACATGATCGGTGCAGATAAAGGGGGAGAAGTAGTTATGTACTATTTTTCTGTCTTTGTTGAAGTATTCCTGCTGTATGGCGGTTATTCTGCGATATCCCGCTTGACCGACGGCGGTTCCCTTTTCTCTCGCGCGGTCAACGCCTATTTTGGTAAGCCCGGTCTGTTTATAGAGAATATCGTAATCTTCCTCGGTGAGGATTTCCTTCGCCAATATTTCGTCCAAATCCATCATTTCGTAATCGGGCAAATATACCGTTGCGGTGTTGTCGGCGACGACAAAGCCTATCTGCAATCCGCCGAGCGCCCCGCCCACGATAATTATGAGCACGATAAGAATTATAACGATTGGTTTCAATATACGCCATGCAAGGCTCTTTTTTCTTGTTTCGGAATTCTGTTCTTCCGAAACGGTTGTCTGCTCATCCATAGTAAATCACCGCCGATATTTCAACAGGTAAGTTTTTTCAAAGCGAGTTTATAAATTTTAAAGCAAGTTTGTATTTTTTCGAAAGATATATATTCGTTCGCTTGATGAACGGTGTTTTCGTCGCCCTCTTCTTCCGGCCCGAAAGCCGCTCCGTTTTTGAGCGCGCGGGCATAAGTTCCGCCGCCTATCGCCACGGGAACGGCGTTTTTGCCGGTAACCTCGTTGTATACCTCGCAGAGCGTTTTTACGAGATTGCCGTCTTTTTCGTTGAACAGAGGAGATTGCTCATGCAATATATCGTATTTTATGCCGCCGTCTTCTATTACTTTCAGCACGTCCTCTTTTTTCGCGGTAGCCGGATAGCGTATGTCGCAGACTATTTCCACAAATCCGTCGCCGCCCTTTATGACGTTGGGCGAGAACGTGAGCTTGCCCGTTTCGTCTTCGAATGAACAGAGTTTATCCGCGACGGATAAGAGGGGAAGGGTTATTTCGTCCGCCAGCCCGAGATATGATAAAACGGGCGGAATGGCGTTAACTCCGTGTTCGGGCGTTGAACCGTGCGCCGATTTCCCGTGCGAAATAATTTTGCCGTCGCGATATTCGAGACTTTCGGTTTGCACGAAATCGCTTTTCATAGGGGCTTCGGCCTCGCAGTAATCGCAGACCATATTCGCTCTTTCTCCGCCTTTCAAAGAGGAATAATCTCCGTTCACGGGGAAAGTCAGTTTGATATGCAGTATGCCTTTTTCGGCGTAAATTACGGGGAAATCCGCGTCGGGCGAAAAGCCTTCGTCCGGCATATGCGCGTGCGTTTTATAGTATTCGATACATTCCCAGCCGTTTTCCTCGTTACAGCCGACGATGAGTTTGATTTTGCGGCGCGGTTTGAAACCTTCGTCCGCAAGCGCTTTCATTGCAAAAAGCGCAATTATGGCCGGGCCCTTGTCGTCCATGGCGCCTCTGCCCCATATTCTTCCGCGTTCATAGTCTATTTCGCCGCCGAAGGGATCGTGCGTCCAGCCGCCGCCCGCGGGCACTACGTCGAGATGCGCAAGCACGGCGAATTCTTCGCCTTTGCCGAACGACGCCTCTCCGGCATATCCGTCGTAATTTACCGTCTCGAAGCCGAGGTGTTCGGCAAGCGCGAGAAAATAGTCCAGCGCTTTTTTCGCGCCTTCGCCGAAAGGCGCGCCTTCGGACGGCGCCGATTGCGAAGAATCGAAAGTTATTATCGAGGATATGTTTTTGACTATATCGTTGAAAATCGCAGACATAAAGGCCGCCTTTTTAAAAAAGTAGTCTAAAACATTATACACTTTTTTTATTTTATGGTAAAATATTTTTAAGTATATTTTTAAAAGTTTGCAAAAAAATACGATTTTGCCGTTCGCGCCATGAAACTCAGAGTCAATCCCAAAAAAATAGTGGAATATATCAAAGTTGCGCTCGTGATAATGCTCGTTGTCATCGAGGCGTTCGTGTATGCACAGGCGGCGGGCATGTACGTGGGCACGAAACTTCTGTACAGCCTCATTATTCTCGGCGTATGCTGTATAGCGCTTGCGGTGCTCGAAGCAATAAACGCCTTCAAAGTAACCAGCTTCGTCGCCAAGATGGTATTTTACGGCGTGGATTCCGCGCTCTTGCTCGCCATCTGTATTCTGACCGGCAATTCATTCCTCGCCGCGCTTTATTGCATAGTTCTGACGCAGATATATATTTCCATAGACAGATTCAGGGATAAAGCCGTCCTCTTCGGCGTAAGTTGCGTGCTTTTCACGGTCTCGTTTATCGTCGGTTGGGTGTTCACCCACGAGAACGCCTCCATATTCAACAGCGTCGTGGAAATTCTGAGCGGCGCGCTGTTCGGCTTGCTCGTGCTTGCGATAGATTTCGTAATAGTACAGTTTCTCATAAAGTTTTACCGCACGAACGTCGAGCTTTCGGCGGCGCTGAAAGAGGCGGACGAGAGCCGCGCGCAGTTGAAAGAGGTGTACGAGGAACTCTCCAAAACGGCGGTATACGAGGAGAGAAACAGAATAGCCAAGGATATCCACGATAACGCCGGGCACTCCATGACGACCGTTATAATGCAGACCGAAGCGGCCAAACTGCTTATAGATTCCGATCCGGAAGAGGCGAAAAGCAGGATAATATCCGCCAACATTCAGGCTCGCAACGCCCTCGAACAGATGCGCGAAAGCGTACATCTTCTCGCGGGCAGAAATGAAGTAAAGTCCGTCAAAACGGAACTCGAAAACATTATATCTCAAACCATCGACGGCACCGATATAAAAGTGCGATACGATATAGCCGAATCGGAGGCCGACGAGGAAGTTTACAGGTTCTTGTCGAACAGTCTCAAAGAATGTCTCGCAAACGGAATCCGCCACGGCAAGGCCACGGCCTTTTACGTGGAGTTCAGAAAGGACGGCGAACGCATGAGCTTGTTTATCTCCGATAACGGCACGGGCGTTCAGGGCGATATAACGCCGGGATTCGGCCTTAAAACAATGATGGATAAAGCGGCGGCTCTCGGCGGGAGATGTACTTTGAGAAGCGAAAAGGACGAGGGCTTCGAAGTAAAAATAGTTTTGCCTTTAAAAGATTGCGAGGCAAAGGAGGAGTTATGATAAAAGTTTTGCTCGTGGACGACCAGATGATACTTGCCGAGGGCATAAAATCGGTGTTGCAGACGGCCGGAGACATAGAAGTTTGCGGCATAGCGCTTGACGGCACGATGGCCGTCGAGCAATGCAAAACCAATCCGCCCGACGTGGTTCTTATGGATATAAGAATGCCCAATATGAACGGAGTTGTGGCGACAAAGCGAATAAAAGAAACAGACGAAAACATAAAAATCGTCATTCTCACCACGTTCGACGACAGCGACTATATTCTGAGCGCCATCAACAACGGCGCGAGCGGTTATCTTTTGAAGGATATCGGCTCCACCGCGCTTATCGACGCAGTCAGAAACGCCTATGCCGGCGATACCATTCTCCCCGCGAAAATAGCCCGCAAAATAACGGACGCGGCGGCTATGGTCTCTTCGGACAGACGTGCGAAACTTAAAAAATCTTTCGGCATGTCTGACAGGGAAGTGGAAATAGCGCTCATGCTTGCCGACGGCTTTACGAACAGACAGATAGCTTCGGCGCTGAAACTTTCCGACGGCACTTCCCGCAATTATATAAGCTCGATATATCTGAAACTCGGCGTAGACAGCCGCGCCGCGGCCGCCGAAAAGATAAAAAAGAACAGTTGAGTTGATTTGCCGTCTGTCCGAAAAAATCTGATATTATAAAAAATAATTATTCTGGTTATATAAATAATACCAACGAGAGGTTATAATATCCCCGTAATACACAGACGGGGATATTTTTTATGAATAAAAGAATTCTTACCATGCAGGATTTAAGTTGCGTCGGGCAGTGTTCGCTCACGGTTGCGTTGCCCGTTCTTTCGGCTTACGGCGTGGAGACGTGCGTGCTGCCTACCGCCGTGCTCTCCAATCACACGATGTTCAAAAGCTGGTCATACCTCGATATAACGCCGGAGATACCGAATATATTCGGTTATTGGAGGGAAAACGGCTTTAAATTCGACGCGTTTCTTCTGGGCTATCTCGGCAAGAAAGAGCTCATGAATCTTGCGGAGAAATGTTTTTCGGATTTTTCCGCTCCCGGCGCCGTCAGGATAATAGATCCGGCTTTCGGCGACAACGGGAAACTATACGGCGGTTTCGACGGAAATTACGTGCTCGCCATGAGAGATCTCGTTCGTCTTGCCGACGTCATAGTGCCCAATATTACGGAAGTATGCTATATGACGGGGCTCGATTACATGGAAAAATACGATAAGAGCTATATAGAAACGGCCATGGGCGAGATGAAAAAATATACGAAAGGCGCGATAATCATAACGGGCGTGGAGCTGGAAGGCAAAATAGGCGAGGCTATATACGACGGCGGCGAAATACGCTACGTCTTGTCAGAGCTTTTGCCCAAGCGGCTGCACGGAACGGGGGATATATTCGCCTCGGTATTTGCCGCGACGTATCTGAACGGCGGCTCGCTCGACGAAAGCTGCCGGGCGGCGGGAGAGTTCGTAGCCGATTGCATAAGGAACACCTCGGACGAACATTTTTACGGCGCCGAATTCGAAAAAGTTCTCAAATCGAGATAAAAGACGGCCGCGGGCATATGTCCGCGGCTTTTGCTTTAAAAATAAAGTAAAGGGGTATTGCAAAATAAAAAAAGGCGTGTTATAATTATTAGCGATAAAAATTCAAAGAGGGGAAAGTTATGAAAGATTGCAACTGCGGCTACTGTATGCGCGGCGAACTGCTTGAAAAATTCGGGATTTATATCTGCGATTTGTCCGTCAGTTCGCTTATTTTATTCAAAGAACAATCCAAAAGAGGTCGCTGTATCGTAGCTTATAAAGATCACGTCTCGGAAATAGTGGATATTTCGGAAGAGGACAGAAACGCGTTTTTTGCGGACGTAAACCGCGCGGCCAAGGCCATTCACAAGGTATTCAAGCCCGATAAACTCAATTACGGCGCTTACGGCGACACCGGCTGTCATCTGCATATGCATCTTTGCCCCAAGTACAAAGACGGCGACGAGTGGGGCGGCACTTTTACAATGAATCCCGGCAAAACCTATCTTACCGACGAAGAATACGCCGCAATGATAGAGGACATCAAAGCCGCCTTATAATAAAATTAAGGCTTGATACGGCCCGGGTAAGGGCAAAAATCGTTTTTGATAAGGAGAAGATGAAAATATATGGCACATAACGTTATAGCCGAGGCGAAGAGATGCTTAAATTGCAAGAAACCTCTTTGCAGAACCGGCTGTCCCATTTCGACACCCATTCCCGACATGATTTCCACATTCCTCGCCGGGGACATAAAAGCGGCCGGCAAAATGGTTTTCGAGAACAATCCCCTTTCGGTGGTATGTTCAATAGTCTGCAATCACGGCAATCAATGTCAGGGACATTGCGTGCGCGGGTTAAAAGGCGAACCGGTCGAAATTTCCACGGTCGAAAATTTCGTGTCGTCGAATTATCTCGACAGCCTCGAACTCGAAAAGGCCGAACCCAACGGCATAAAAGTGGCGGTTGTGGGCGCGGGCCCCGCGGGAATAACCATATCGATCAAGATGGCTCAGCTCGGTTACGACGTAACCGTTTTCGAATCGAAATCCAAAATAGGCGGAGTTCTGAGGTTCGGTATTCCCGAATTCCGTCTGCCCAAGACCATAGTCGATCGCTATGAAGTATTGATGCGCAAGCTGGGCATAAAGATAAGACCGAATATAACCATAGGCAAGGCGTTCGGCGTTGAAGAGCTTTTCCGCGACGGTTTCAAGGCTATATCGATAGGCACGGGCGTAACGTGGCCCATTCCCTTGAACGTCAAGGGCGAAACTCTCGGACACGTGCATTACGGCGTTCATTATCTCGAAAGCCCCGACAGTTACGACCTCGGCAAGAGCATGATAGTTATAGGCGCCGGAAACGTTGCCATGGACGTTGCACGCACGGGGCTCAGAAAGGGCGTAAAAGATGTTAAAATCGTCGTCAGAAGCGACAGATATTCGGCGAGCAAGGAAGAGGCGGAATATGCGGAGATAGAGGGCGCGCAATTCATATACAACAAGGCGCCCGTGGAGATAACCGACGACGGCGTAATGTTTGCCGATACCGTCTGCGACGAAAATCACAAGGTAATATCCACTTCCGATAAGCCCGAACTCATGCGCGCGGATTCGGTTATGATATGCGTTTCCCAGCGCCCTTCGAAACTCATTCTCTCGGATACTTACGGGCTCGAAGTCAACGAGCGCGGCCTTGCGAAGATAAGCGAGAACGGCGAGACCACCCGTCCCGGGCTGTTCGCGTCCGGCGACGTCGTTCGCGGCGCGAAGACCGTTGTCGAGGCCGTGGAAACTTCAAAACGCGTTGCCGCGGCTATGCACGAATATCTTCAAAATCTTCCCAAAGAGCAGTAAAGATAAAAAATAACCCCGTTCGCACGGAATGTGCGAACGGGGTTTTGTCATAGGTCAAACGCAACCGCGGTTATGTCGTCGTTGAGAGGAGTGGGACTGAAAGAGCGCAGCGAGTTTTCGAGGTTTTTTATGAAATCGTCGGCCGTTTTGGAATAGCTGAGGGTCTTTATGGCTCCGTCCACGCCGAACATTTCGCCTCTGTCGTTGCGACATTCTGTAACTCCGTCGGTTAAAAGCACGAGTATATCTCCGCTTTTGTACGGTATCGTGTCGTTGAAGTAATTGGGCCTTTCGAACCAATTCGAAACGGGCGGAGATTTGAGCATTATTCTCGTTACGCCGCCCTCGGTTTTGAGAAGTATCGGCACGTTGTGTCCGGCCATGGAATAGGTTATGCTGTCGTCGTCTATTCGCACCGCCGCAACGGTAACGTAGTTCTTTTCGTCGAGGTTGAGGGAGCGGAATTTTTCGTTGAGTTTTGTGATAGCTTCCGCGGGCGAAGGCGTTGTCTTGTCGTAAGCCGCTTTAACGAACGCGGACAACATTCCCGCCGCAACGCCCTTGCCGGACACGTCGGCTATAACGCCGCACGCCTTACCGTCCACCGTGTAAACGTCCGGAAGGTCTCCTCCGATATCTCGGCATGGTATGTATGAGTAGGCGTATTTCTTTCCGCCCGCCCATTTCCCGACGGGCAGAAGTTTCTGCTGTATGTTTTTGGCCGTCTGCATTTCGCGCGCGATTTCGAGTTCGTAGGCGTCGTCAACCGTACCCATGCACAGCCCGCCGCCGAGGGGCGAAACGGTGAGCGAATAAGAGACGTCGCGGATATCGCCGTCGCTTTTCACCCGCTGATAAACTCTTCTCGAAACTTCACGGTTCGATAAAAAGGCGCTCTCGAACGCGTCCGCCACGGCGCAGCCTCTGCAACCCTCCGAAGAGCCGCAAACGTCGGAATATGCGCAATTGGTGAGTTTGCCGAGACTGCCCTTGTCGTTTTCAACCGAAAAGAGCTTTTTGAACGCAGTGTTGGCGTACATAGATTTCAGATTGTGATCGCAGGCAACCACGGCCACTTTCAAGCCGTCTACCATGCGTTTGAGGAATTTGTCCGTCATAGATAAAATTTAAGTTTTCCGGAAACCACTTCGGCCTCGATGGGAATGTCGTTATAGAGTTCGCCCTCGGCCTGAATGGTAAAGCTCTCGTCCTCGTGAATGAATTTTGCCTCTTTCACGCGCGCGATTTTCGCCTCTTTTACTTTGTTTACCTTTCCGCGCATAAGTTTCAGGAGCGCGAGTATGAGCTTCGGTTTCGATATGTAGTCGACGATTATAAGGTCAAGATATCCGTCGTCTATTTTCGCTTCGGGGAAAAGACGTATTCCGCCGCCGATCTGCGAGCCGTTGCCGATAGCGGCGATAAGCCCGAAATGCCGCTCGCTTTTGCCGTCGTATTCAACCGTGAAATTTTTACTTTTGAATTTGAAGAGGCATGCGATGAGCGAGCGGAAGTATTTTGACTTTCCCTTGCCCTTGCCGGCGTAAGTGCGTTTCAGAACGTCCACGTCGAGGCCGGTGCCTACCGCGTTTATCGAGCGCAGCCCGGAGGAGAGCTGAATGAAGTCGATATATTGAGGTGCGTGGAAGGCTATTTTTTCGGCGGCCGCCTTAACGTCGGAGGGTATCCCCGCGGCAACCGCGAAATCGTTGCCGGTTCCGAACGGGATAAGCCCGAGAGAACAGTTCTCGAAGTCCTTGAATCCGTTTAATATTTCGTGCAGAGTGCCGTCGCCGCCCATTGCTATAACGGTATGCCGTCCGCCAGAGGAGGTTATCGCTTCCGCATATTCTTTGGCTTGTCCGGCGTGCGAAGTGTACAGCAATTCGAAAGGTTTTCCCGCGCGCTCGAAAACTTTTTTAACCGTCTGCAATTTTTCGGAGGCTTTGCCCTTCATATGCAATTGATTTGTGATTATATAATACATTAAAACAAAAACCTACTGTTTTCATGAGTATAGTCCTTAACAATTATAATACAAACAAATAAGAATTGCAAATAATTTGTAAACTTGCTATAATAGTTTTGCTTTACGGCAAAGACTGCTTTTGCGGAGGCGCCCGAAATGCGCGAAATTCTTCCACTTAAACTCACAGAGCTCGCCGAAACTTGCCCGTATCCCCTTTACGCGGTAGGCGGAAGCGTGCGCGATTATCTCGCCGGTCTAAAAAGCGATCGGGCGGATATAGATATCTGCGCTCCGGCGAGCGCCGCGGACTTTGCCGCGCGCGCAAAAGAGCTCGGGTTTTCGGTGCATGCCGCCTATAAGAACACGGGCGCGCTGAAACTCACCGCCGAGGGGAAGGATTACGAATTCACGTGTTTCCGCTCCGACGAATATGTCCGCGGCGAACATGTGCCGGTCAACACATATTTCACAGAGGACATAAATCTCGACGCGCGCCGCAGGGATTTCAAATGCAACGCCGTCTATTACGATATCGCGGCGGATAAGATAGTCGATCCTTTAAACGGCGTCGAAGATATCAAAAACAAGCGTCTGACCGCGGTTGCGGACAGCGGGAAAGTTTTCGGGGAGGACGGATTGAGACTTATGCGCCTTGCGCGCATCGCCGGGCAAACGGGTTTCGAGCCTTCCGCGGACTGTCTGAACGCCGCGCGCGAGAACAGCGCGCTCATAGACGACATATCGCCCGAAAGGATATGGGGCGAGTTGAAATTGCTCCTCTCCGCCGATTTGAAATACGGCGTAAAATACGGGCACTACGCCGGGCTTAAAATACTTTCTGACACGTCTGTTCTCGACAGAATAATTCCGGAGCTGAGCGCGGGAAGAGGTATGCTCCAACGCGCCGATTTTCACCGTTACGACGTTTTGGAACATTCGTTGCGATGCGCCATGTACGCCCCGCCGGAAATACGCCTCGCGGCGCTTTTGCACGACGTCGGCAAACCGGAACGCTTTAACGCGAGCGGCAGGTTCGCAGGTCATGAGAAATCGGGCGCGGAGTTGGTTCTGAAAATTGCCGAGAGGCTGAGAGTACCTAAAAAGCTCGCCGTTGAAACGTCCGTACTCGTGGCCGTGCATATGTACGATTTTCGCGGCGACGCGCGGAAGAACAAGGTGAAGAAATTCATAATTTCCAATTATTCTCTGTTCGACAAGATACTTATGCTCAAACAGGCGGATTTCTCCGCTTGCCGCGACGACGAGAGCGAAGCGCCTTCGGTCTCGAAGTTTAAAGCCGTATATGCGGAAATGCTTGATGAGGGTGCGCCTTTCACGCTTTCGCAACTCAAAATAAAGGGCGACGCGCTCATAAAAGCGGGATTTCCGCCCGAAATTACGGGGGATGTTCTTTTAAAAATTCTCTCGGATTGCGCGATAGGCGCGGTAAAGAACGACGAAAGCGCGCTTTTGGATTATGCGTTGAAAGTATATTTGCCAAAAAACCTCCGATGTAAATAATTTCCGTTGATTTTTGAAAGTAAAAGTAATATAATAAAAACACTGATATTCTGTGTAAGTAGGAACGTAATCTATGGAAGAAAACAAAAAAGCGACAAGACAACCCGTACAGAAGAAAAAAGGGTTTTCCGTTCTTTCGTTTATTTTGGGATTGCTTCTCGGCATAATAATCCTTGCGGGCGCCATAACCGGCGTCGGCTTCTATGCCGTCAACAGCGATCTCGACGGTATTTTTTCGATGTTCGGCGTAGATAACGGAAAGGACGAAAACGGCAACAACAAGCTGGTCAATACCGATCCGGAAAACGGAGGAGCGAAGAATATTCTCGATTTGCTCAAAAAGGTAATGAACCTCGCTTCCGATACGGATAATCTCACGCTCGGTCAGATACAAAATCTTCTCCCCGCGACGCGAGGCATAACCGACCAGCTGCACGACGCGGTTGCGCAATACGTCGAAATCGATATGGATGAGCTTTGCGCCGTAAAATTCTCGGCTCTTTCCGATTACATAAAGGACTTGGTTATGGACGTCCAGCCGGCAAATCTCGTAAACTTCGAGAATACCGACGGCATAAACGGCGTTATAAATCTCATACTCTGCGGCGCAGAGTGCGAATACGTAAACGTGGGCGGCAGGGATTATTTCTTATATGCCGACGAATATGCCGACGACGGCTCGGGCAATTATACGAGGGTTCCCGGCGGCGCGGCTCTGCCCGCAGAATTGAAAAGTTACATAACCGAAGACGAGTATACGGGCAAAAAATACGTCTATTATTACGGCATATCTTCAGACGGGACGTTCGATTATTTCGTAACTTCGAGGGAGGAAGGCGGTGCGTTCAAGGATACTTCGGCCGACGCAGGCTGTTCTTATAATTCGCTGTTCGATGCGGATTGCGCAGGCTATTCGGGAAATTATTACTACGAAGATGGCATAAAAACGGTCGTCAATCCCGTAACGATAGGCACGATAACTTCGAGCGAAAATGCCTTCGAGCCTTTGAACAGAGTTTTGATCGTGGACCTTATAGACAATCCCGACGACATGATAGTGGAGATTTTGGGCGACGTAACGCTCGGCGCACTTCTCAACGACAACGTCAATATCGAAGAGAGAGTCAAAAATCTCGAAATTTCCTCCATTCTCGATATCGATCCCGAAAGCGTGATAATGAGCTATTTCGGATACGGCTTGACCGACGTTAAACAGCGCCCGGGCGAGGCGTTGACCTACACCGCGCAGTGCACCGTGGACGATGTGAAGAGGGAAGTTACCGTCGAATGTGCGCAGAGAGGCTCGGAAAAATACATAACGAGAGTTTACTATTCCGACGGCGGCGACGAAATCGAAGTTTCGGGAACTAAAGTGGGCGACGTGTCCGCGCGCATAGACGGCGTAACCAAGGAAATAAAGATAGGCAGTCTTATGAATATAGGCGAGGACGAACCCAATTCCGTTTTGAAAGCGATAGCCAATTCCACCGTTTCCAGCCTTTCCGAAGACCTCGCCGCGATTTCCATAAACGAGCTGTATGCCGACACTATTTACGGCGACGGCGAAAACGTCGAACTGAAAGAGGCCGTGCAGTCCGGCGCGTCCTCGGGACAGATAGATTTCGACGAAAGTTATCTTTACTACGTCGAAACGGACGGCGCATACAAACTCGTCAAAACGGACAACGACGACGGAAGCGACAACGGGAAACTCACCAAGGCGGAGTTTGCGTCTGGCACAGCCGAGGGAATAACTTACTATACATACGGCGCGCCCAACGAACTTTGGAAACTTCTCGTAATAGAGCGCACGGGCGACGGCGGCGAAAACATAACCGAACGCGCATATTCGCTCAACAATATCACCGACATGATAGACAACATAACCTCCAATATGGAGTATTCGACTTTGCGCAATCTCTCTAATGCGGGCGTGCTTAATTTCGAAGATCCAAACGACCTCGAAAAACAAGTTCCCATACAGATTGACGACGGACCTTCGCAGACTGCGCTCGGCGATTTGACAATACCTCAGGCGATAACGGCGCTTCTCGACATAATTGATAAGTACAATTCTCTTTTCCCCGGCGCTTGAACTTCGAAATAATCCGAAAAAAAGTTGACAAGCGCACTAAAATAAAGTATTATTTTATATGCCTTGCATGCCGCAGGTGGCATGCCGATTAAGTCCGGGAGGTGAAAATAATGAAAACGTACGAGATGATTTACATTTTGGACAGCGCCGTTGCCGACGAGGTTAAAGACGCAATCCAGAAGAGGTTCGAGGATATAGTAACGTCCGCGAACGGCACTGTCGCATCCGTCGAGAAGTTGGGCGTAAAAAAGCTCGCCTATCCCATCGATTATAAGAGCGACGGTTATTACGTGGTAATGACTTTCGAAGCGGAAGGGGCGGCGGTCAAAGAGCTTGACCGTATTGCCGGTCTCTCCGCAGAAGTTCTCAGACGTATGATAACCGCAAAAGCGTAAACATAAGGATAAAAGATTATGAACAAAGTATTTTTGATTGGGAATTTAACGCGCGATCCCGAACTCACCGAAACGTCCGGAGGCGTAAAGATATGCCGTTTCTCCATTGCGGTAAACAGGCAGTATTCCGGAGCGGACGGCGAGAGAAAGACGGATTTTTTCAACGTTGTAGCATGGCGCGGTCTCGGTGAAACGATAGCGAGATATGCGAGAAAGGGCAACAAGGTTGCCGTATCCGGTTCGATAGAAATGAGAACTTACGACGACAATCAGGGCGTAAGGCGCACGGCCACGGACATAGTGGCGCAGGATGTGGAATTTCTTACTCCGCGTTCGGGGAACTCCTCGGAAGAGGGGTATGAATCGGATTTGCCCGCCCAGAGCTCAGGCCGCGGCGGCGCGAAAAAGCCTCAGCTTCAACCCTTTGACGACGACGGCGATATCCCTTTCTGAGTTTATTAAAAGGAGAA
Organism: uncultured Clostridia bacterium; assembly: GCA_947628505.1. Classification (GTDB taxonomy): domain Bacteria; phylum Bacillota; class Clostridia; order Christensenellales; family Borkfalkiaceae; genus Coproplasma. Next base: position 51,680 of record CANRAD010000007.1, on the reverse strand, counting down.
TATTATGGAAGAGAATAAAACACCCGCCGCACCCGTTGCGGCTTCCAATAGCGCGGCGAGCGCGCCGGCAAAAAAGACCTATAAGAGAGTGCCCCGCAAAAAGGTGTGCGTATTCTGTCAGGAGAAAGTGGAAGTTATCGACTATAAGGATATAACCCGCCTCAAAAAGTTCGTAACCGAGAGCGGAAAGATGCTTCCCCGCAGAATGAGCGGCACATGCGCAAAACATCAGCGCGAGCTCTCTAAGGCGATCAAGCGCGCGAGAATAGCGGCGCTTCTTCCCTTTAAAGGAGAATAAAATCAATTTAGGTATGTGATTACACCTCAAATCCGAGTTAAAAATACAACTTCAACCGGAACGAGGAAAATAGAATAATCAAACAACAATAAATATTAAACATTAAGACCTTATTACGCAAATAAGGTCTTTTTTATTGTTCAAAAGATAACCGTCTGTAATGATATGCACCCCAAAAATTTAAAACTTTTGGGGTGCATATCATTGGTATGGGATATCTGCATGTCAATCGTTTTGGGTATTTTCGTCTGTATGGATATCTATTACCTCTTCAAACCAAGTGCCCATTCTTTTATCTTGAACTGACGACATAATAATGTCGACTATAAAACTTGCGAGCATAGCTACAGCCGCAAATGCGATAAGCACATAATTGAGTTTTGAGTAGTCCATAGATTGTTCCCAATAGATGAAGTCCATTGCTATTTTAATGTTTTCCGTTATACATGTGCCGGCAAGTATCGCGGCCGTTACAACTATAATTATTTTTATAATCAATGTTATGTAAAAATAATTTTTCTCGGTTTGATTACCTTTTAAATATTCGCCGTATGTTATGAGTGAAAAGTTTTCCTGTTCTTTTTCGTCTGCCAAATCGTTGCAGTGCAGTCTTAAATATTCCTTGACGTCGATATTGTTCACTGCTAACCAATTTGAAAAACGAATTTGCATTATTTTTTCACCTGCGTAATTGCGCACGGCGTCTATAATATAAACTATACACCCACAAGCGACACATATTTTGATGTTGGTAAGCGTAGAGTTTGCATCGAAAACGCGGTTGGCGGGTTCTTTGTTTGCCCACAATATAAATAGCAGACCTATCAAAATGATTATTATTGTGTCTAAAGCATTCAACGCTTTACCTACATACTTCAGCGCTGTTGCTATTTTTTTGTCTGCTGTAGCGCGGGCGAGCCATTGATTTTCAATTAACTCGCTCGGGGCGTTGTCGCCATCTAATGGTTGAGCAGTAGTTTTATCAAATACATATCCGCAATTTGTGCATGTTTGCTGCATACCTGCGTAAACTGCTCCGCATTCGGGGCAAATTCTTATTGCAGTGCCGCAATGTGGACAAGTTTTTGCATTTGTTGAAATATCATTTCCGCATTCGGGACACTTTACTAAAGCCATAATTTAATTATCTCCTCTTGGGTATAAAATTTTATAAAGCTTTTTTTCTTTCTCGTCGAAAATACAGTTAAGTTCCAATTGCTTATTTTTGCTAAGCCATTTTGAAAATTCAGTGTAATATATGACGTTATCATTTCGTAGTTTACGTCGCAACAAGAGCAATATAACAAAGCTAATAAACTCTATCAATAAAAGTAAAGCCATCGAAAACGTTAGGACTATCGCCCAAGGAGACTTGAAATCTATTAAATTCCTTTTGGAGATATTTGCGATTTGCAAGCTAATCATTAATATCAGCGCGCAAAATCCGCCTATTGAAACCGCTATGGCGGACAATCTGTAATTTAATCTTGATTTATATATTTTTCTAAAAGTTTTATTTGAACAGCAAAATTCATATTCGTATTGCTTTTGCAAATTTTTCGGGATATTAGAAAATGACTTTTTAATTTTTTCTTCGGTTTTTGCCTTTTTTAAGTTGAATTTACAATGAATGCAGATTACTGTGCTGTCGCTTATTTTTTTACCGCAATTCGGACACTCTATAAGAGCCATAATTCACCTCTTTTTCTTTATCGTCGTCTGCGGACGGATTGCATGAAAACATAAGTCCAATAAACATAATTATCACAAGAAGTCCGGTAAACACCGAAAATATTATCCCGCTAACGGGTACGAATTTTTTATTTTTTGACATACTAAACCTTAAAATTCAATGAAATTGCACCTATATAAGTGCAAAATTATTATATATTACAAATATAATAATGTCAAGCATTTTGTCCTTAAATAAGTGCAATTCTAATTATGAATATAACTATTGAGAGAAAAGTCGGAAATAATATAAGGCGATTGCGCGAGAGAGCGGGTATGACTCAAGAGACGCTTGCGGTAAAGTTGCAAGTACGCGGTTGCGACATAACACGGAGCGCGATTGCCAAGATAGAGGTGGGGCAAAGGCATCTTTATCCCGATGAGATAATTTTAATCAAAGATATTTTAAAAGCAACGTATGAAGAAATTTTCAAGACATAAAAGATATCCACCGGCTATGCCGGTGGAATTACTTTGTAGATTTAACTTTAAAGCAATGTAGAGTATACAAAAAGTCTCTCAGTACTAAATTGAATGTGGCTCGCAACCGCATATAAGTTAGGGCACAATATGCTACATACAATATTACACGCGGGCCTATGGACACCCACGCCAGGCACGAAGTGAATTCTCTCTTTCTGACAAATGGGCTTGCAACGGCACACGATTTAAAAAGCGGCGGTAGTTTGACCGTCGCTTTTTTGTTGTATTGATTTATTTTTGAGGATATATGCGCTCTCCGAATATGGCCGTTCCGATACGTATCATATTGCTTCCGCACTCCACGCACAGCTTCCAATCTCCGCTCATGCCCATAGAGAGGTATCTGAAATCGCCGTAGGTTTTTTTGAGCCCGTCGTATGTCTCCCGAACTCTGAGCGCGAGTTCTTTCAGATAATTTACGTCGTCGCTCTGCGGAAGCATAGCCATTATGCCGGAAATTCTGAGCGCGGGCAGAGCGCATATGCGCCCGACGGCTTCCTCGGTTTCTTCGAAAGAAAAACCGCCTTTGCTCTCTTCGCCGCCGGCGTTAATCTCAATGAGCGCCTCCGAAACGAGTCCGCGGCTCGCGCTTTTTTCGGAAAGCGCTTCGGCGAGCGGAAATCTGTCCAAGGAGTGGTACAAATCGCATTTCCCGAGCAGATATTTGATTTTGTTGGTTTGCAGTCTGCCGATAAAGTGCCTTTGCGGATTGCCTTCGATAAACGGATATTTATCTCTGAACTCTTGCACGTGATTGTCGCCTATATATTTGATGCCCGCGGCTATTGCGCTGTTTATATCGGCGACGGACCGTGTTTTTACGGCGGCGACGACTATAACGTTTTCACCGTAAGAGTTATATTCCGGCACCTCTTTAAAGAGGTTTTGCACATTTTCTTCTATCATATTTCACCGCATATGAGTTCGGCCGCTTTTCTGCAACCTACTTTTATTGCGCCTTCTTCGTATATATCTGCCGTGCGATAACCTTTGTCGAGCATCTTCTGCACGGCGTTTTCGATTTCTTTCGATTCGTCTGTAAGCCCGAAGCTGTCTCTCAGCATCATTGAAGCGGCGAGCACCGTCGCAAGGGGGTTGCATATGTCTTTGCCGGCGATATCGGGCGCCGAGCCGTGAATGGGCTCGTAAAGGCCTCTTTTCCCGTCTCCGAGAGAGGAGGAGGCAAGCATGCCTATCGAACCGGTTATCTGCGCCGCCTCGTCGGAGAGAATGTCTCCGAACATATTCGAAGTAACCACAACGTCGAACTGCGCGGGATTCTTCACCAACTGCATCGCCATATTATCGACGAGCACGTCCTCAACCGTTATGTCGGGATAATTCTCCGCGGCGTATGCGTGCACCGTTCTGCGCCACAACCTCGATGTTTCGAGCACGTTGGCTTTATCGACGGATACGAGCCTTTTCGAACGCTTGGAAGCGAGCTCCAAGGCTATTGCGGCAATGCGCTCTATTTCCTTTACGGAATAAGTCTCGGTGTCCTCGGCGTATTCTTCGCCGTCTTTCGTTCCGTGCTCCCTCTTGCCGAAGTAAATTCCTCCCGTCAGTTCGCGCACAATTATTATGTCGACGCCGTTTTCGACGAGTTTCGGTTTAAGAGGGGAAGCCCCCGCGAGACTTTTCCAGAGTTTGGCGGGGCGGATATTCGAATATAGCCCCATAGCCTTGCGTATTCCGAGCAAGCCTTTTTCGGGGCGCTTATCGCCCGGGAGATTATCCCACTTGTATCCGCCGACGGCGCCCAAAAGCACGCTGTCGCTTTCAAGACAGCCTTTCACTGTGCTCTCGGGAAGGGGTTCTCCGAACTTGTCAATTGCCGCGCCGCCTATATCGTAATGCTTAAAATTAAATATATGTTGATATTTTTGACCTATTTTATTTAATACGTCTATTGCCGCGGCGCATATTTCGGGACCTATGCCGTCGCCGTCGAGCACAGCTATATCGAATTTCATAATTCACCTTTTTTGGATAAGTGGGGAATGAGCCCGCCGTCCGCTATTATTTCGCTTATGAACGGCGGAAACGGTTCCGACTGAAACTTTTCGCCCGTTGAAACGTCGCATATGACGCCGCTGTCGAGGTCGCAGATAAGTTTGTCTCCGGCCTTGACGGCTTTGGCGGCGGCGGGACATTCGAGTATCGAAAGCCCGATGTTGATGGAATTCCGATAGAATATCCTTGCGAACGACTCGGCTATTACCAATGAAACGCCGCTTGCCTTTATCGCCAGCGGAGCATGCTCGCGCGAAGAGCCGCAGCCGAAGTTCTCTCCCGCGACAATTATGTCGCCCGGCTTTACTTCTTTTACGAAATTCGCGTCTATGTCCTCCATGCAATGGCTTGCGAGTTCTTTTTCCGATACCGTGTTGAGATAACGGGCGGGTATTATTACGTCCGTGTCTACGTTGTCGCCGTATTTGAATACGTTTCCGCTGATTTTCATTTTAAGATATCCTCCGGGCTTGCAAGTTTTCCGGCAATCGCGCTTGCCGCAGCTATATACGGCGAAGCGAGATAAATTTCAGAAGACGAATGTCCCATTCTGCCGACGAAATTGCGGTTGGTAGTGGAGACGGCTCTTTCGTTTTCGGCGAGAATTCCCATATGTCCGCCGAGACAAGGTCCGCAAGTGGGAGTGGAGACGACCGCGCCCGCCTCTATAAACGTTTCGGCTATTCCCTCGCGTATCATCTGCAAATACACCCGATTGGTTGCGGGAATTATTATGCAACGCACGTTTTCGGCGACCTTTCTGCCCTTTAAAATTTCGGCCGCCGCCCGCATATCCGAAATGCGTCCGTTCGTGCAAGAGCCGATTATAACCTGATCGATTTTTATGTCGCCCCATTCGTTGCACGTTCTGACGTTTTCGGGGAGGTGGGGGAAGGATACGGTGGGTTTTAACGACGATAGGTCTATATCTATGACTTTTTCGTATTCCGCGTCATCGTCGGCGGCATATATGCGCGGTTCGCGGACAAACCGTCCTTTCATATATTGCAAAGCCGTTTCATCCACGGGGAAAATCCCGTTTTTTGCGCCCGCTTCGATTGCCATGTTGCATATCGTAAATCTGTCGTCTATGCCGAGATTTTTCACTCCGTCGCCGACGAATTCCATTGACTTGTAAAGTGCGCCGTCCACGCCTATAAGACCTATGATATGTAAAATTACGTCCTTGCCGGTTACGTACCGCGTCGGTTTGCCGTGAAGAACTATCTTTATTGCGGCGGGCACTTTAAACCAACATTCGCCGCTTATCATTGCGGCGGCCAGATCGGTGGAGCCCACGCCCGTGGAAAAGGCGCCCAGCGCGCCGTAAGTGCACGTATGGCTGTCTGCGCCGATAACGAGATCGCCCGCACCCACGAGCCCGCGCTCCGGAAGCAAGGCGTGCTCTATACCCATAGCGCCCACGTCGAAAAAGTTTTCAATGCCCTGTTCGGCGGCGAAATCGCGACACGTTTTGCATTGTTGCGCGCTTTTTATGTCTTTATTGGGCGCGAAGTGATCCATTACGAGCGCAATTTTCGAAGCGTCCGCAACGGTTTTCGTCCCCGATTTTCCGAATTCCTTTATCGCCACCGGGCCGGTGATGTCGTTTGCAAGCGCCAGATCGACTTTCGCGCTTATCAGACGTCCGCTCTTAACGCTTTCGAGCCCTGCATGTGCGGCGAGAATTTTTTCAGACATTGTCATGCCCATATGTCGTTCACCTCAGGTGTTTTATGAATTTTGATAAAAATAGCAATATATATTAATATTTTTTGAGTACCGCGCCTTGCGATGCGGAGCTTACGTTCATTCTGTAACGGCCGAGATATCCGTTTGCTTCCTTTACTTTCGGCGTAAAGTCTTTAAGTCTTCGGGATATCTCTTCGGGAGTGAGCCTTACGTTCAGCCTGCATGCGGGAATGTCGATATCAATAATGTCGCCGTCGCGGATTACGCCTATAACGCCGCCGGCCGCAGCTTCGGGGCAGACGTGCCCTATGGCGGCGCCTCTCGTCGCCCCGGAAAATCTTCCGTCGGTTATCAGCGCGACGTCCGAACCCAATCCTGCGCCCACGATGGCGGAAGTGGGGGTGAGCATCTCGCGCATGCCGGGACCGCCAACCGGTCCTTCATATCTTATGACCACGACGTCGCCTTTTACGATTTTACCGGAAGAAATGGCTTGCATGGCCTCTTCCTCGCTGTCGAAACACCTTGCCGGTCCGCAATGTACGAGCATTTCGGGCGCGACGGCCGATTTTTTGACGACGGCGCCTTCCGTGGCGAGGTTGCCCTTCAATACGGTCAGACCGCCGTGTTCGGAGTAGGGATTGTCTATGGGACGAATGATTTCGGGATCGGCGTTGAAAGCGTTCTTTATGACTTCCTTCAAGGGTTTACCGCTTACAGTCATAACTTCGCCGTCTAAAAGCCCCGCGTCGTAAAGCTCTTTCATTACGGCGGAAATTCCGCCGGCCTCGTGCAATTCCTCGATATAGTGTTCGCCCGCCGGCGCAAGTCTGCAAAGATTAGGCGTCTTTTCGGATATTTCGTTCATAATATCGATTGAAACGTCTTTCACTCCGGCTTCGTTGGCGATTGCCAGAAGATGTAAAACGGTGTTGGTGGAAGCGCCTATCGCCATATCCACGGTTTCCGCGTTTCTGAACGCCGCGGCCGTCATTATGTCGAGAGGCCGTATGTTCTTTGCAAGCAAATCCATAACTCTTTCGCCGGCGTTTTTTGCGAGCGCGAGTCTCTGCGAATAGACCATAGGCAGAGTTCCGTTGCCGGGAAGCGCCATTCCGAGAGCCTCGCAAAGGCAGTTCAAGCTGTTCGCGGTAAACATTCCGGAGCAAGAGCCGCAGGTAGGGCAAGCGTTGCACTCGAAGTTTTGAAGTTCTTCGCGGCTTATTTTGCCGGCGTTGTACGCGCCCACCTGTTCGAACATTGTGGAAAGGGAGGTTTTCTTTTTGCGCACTCTTCCCGCGAGCATAGGTCCGCCGGAGACAAATACCGACGGAATATTTACTCTTGCCGCCGCCATGAGCATGCCAGGGATTATCTTATCGCAGTTGCCTATGAATACTGCCGCCTGCATGGCGTGCGCGCGCAGAAGGATTTCCGCGCCGTCGGCTATGATTTCGCGCGAAGGGAGGGAGTATTTCATTCCCCCGTGCCCCATGGCTATGCCGTCGCATACGCCTATGGAAGGCACTATAACGGGCTTTCCGCCGGCCGCTATAACGCCTTCGGAAGCGGCCTTGGCAATTGCGTCGAGATGCATATGTCCCGGAATTATTTCGCTCTGCGCGCATATTATGCCGACTATCGGCTTTGAGATTTCACTGTCGGACCAGCCGAGCGCTCTCAAAAGAGAGCGTTGAGAGCTCATGTCCGGGCTTTCGGAAAATATATTTTTCATTTTACGAACCTCGTCGTTTTGCAACATATGTTGAGTTTTACGTATGCGATTTGAGGATATGGTCGCCGTAGCAATCGCGGTCTTTGAGCGTATGCGCTCCGCGCGCTAATACGGTTACGCCCGTGCGCTGCATTTCAAGTATGCCGTAGGGCTCTATCACCTTTAAGAACGCGTCGAGCTTTTCCGGATCTCCGGTAATTTCGAGAATCATCGTGTCCGGAGAGAGGTCGACCGTCTTTGCCTTATATATCTCGTTGATTTCTATAATCTGACTGCGCTTTTCCGGCGAAGCCTTCACCTTTACGAGCAGCAAATCTCTGTAAACGCAATCGAGTTCGTTTGCACAGCCTACTTTTATCACGTCCTCCAACTTATCCATCTGTTTTATCATCTGGTAGAGGAGATATTCGTCGCCGTTGAGTATAATGGTCATTCTCGAAACGTCGGGATCTTCGGTTGCGCATACGCATAAACTGTCGATATTGTAGCCCCGTCTCGTGAAGAGCCCGGAAATTCTCGTCAAAACGCCGCTCTTGTTGGAAACCAGCGCGCCTATTGTGTATTTTTTTATCTCCGACATATCAATTGTCCTCCATGCGCTCTATCTGTTTGTCGTATGTCTCGCCGGGCTTTATCATCGGCAAAACGTTTTCGTCGGGCGATATTATGCAATCAACGAGCACCGGCACGTTCTCTTCGACCGCCGTCTTGAAGGCGTAGGAAAGTTTTTCCTCTATGTCGTCGTTCTCGCCGAGATAAACGCCTTTCGCGCCGACGCATTCGGCGTATTTGACGTAATCTATTTTCCTGTCGCCGAGATTTGTCTGCGAGAACCGCCTCGAATAGAATATCTTCTGCCATTGCCTTACCATTCCGAGCACCCGGTTGTCCATGAGCAGAATGACGAGGGGCGTTTTCTGAGCTACCGCGGTCATGAGTTCGTTCATATTCATTCCGAAGCAACCGTCGCCTGTTATGAGAACGGAGGGAGCGCCGCTGCCCTTGGCCGCGCCTATCGCCGCGCCCATACCGTAGCCCATAGTGCCGAGCCCGCCCGAAGAGCAGAACTTTCTCGGCGTGTTTACTTTGTATATCTGCGCCGCCCACATCTGATGCTGTCCCACGTCCGTTACGAGCGTGGCGTTTTCGGGCGCAAGCCTCGAAGCACATTCGATTATTGCGTAGGACCTTATCGACGAGTTCTTTTTTGCGGCGTTTTCCTTTTTGAATGCGGCCACTTTCACTTGCCAATCCGTGCGCTTTTTGTCTTCCGTCAAGGGCATAAGCGTTTTCAGCGCCTCGCAGACGTCTGCCATAACGTGAAGAGTGGAGGTAACGTTTTTGTCGATTTCCGCATTGTCGACGTCTATGTGGATAACCGTCTTGTTTTCGGCGAATTTGTCGCGGTTAAGCGCAACTCTGTCCGAAAATCTCGAACCGAGCGCTATGACCGTATCGCAGTTTATGAGCGATTTTGCCGCGGCGAGCGTTCCGTGCATGCCTATCATTCCGAGGCAGAGTTTGTCGTCCTCCGGAATACTTCCCTTGCCCATGAGCGTGTACGCCACCGGACAGTCGAGCTTTCTCGCCAATTGCATCATTAAAGGCGAAGCGTTCGCGGCGATAACTCCGCCGCCCGCTATAATGAGCGGCTTTTTACATTCGTTTATTACTTTCGCAATCCCGGCAAGACTGTCCGCCGGAACTGCGGGAGGAGAGTAAACGACGGGTTTTTGCGGCGTATATTCACATTCCGCCACCTGCACGTTTTTCAATATATCCACGAGCACCGGACCTTTTCTGCCGCTGTTTGCTATGTAAAAGGCCTTTCTCACGGTGTCGGCAAGGTCTTTAACGTCCTTGACGATAAAGTTGTGCTTGGTTATCGGAATGGTTATTCCGCATATGTCGATTTCCTGAAACGAATCTCTGCCGAGGAAATTGATTCCCACGTTGCCCGTTATGGCCACGAGCGGAACGCTGTCCATATACGCCGTCGCGATGCCCGTAACGAGATTGGTTGCGCCGGGGCCGGACGTGGCGAAACATACGCCGACTTTGCCCGTAACCCTTGCATAGCCGTCCGCGGCGTGCGCGGCTCCCTGTTCGTGAGCGGTTAAAACGTGTTTGATTTTTCCGTTGCGGTAAAGTGCGTCGTAAATGTCGAGCACTGTGCCGCCGGGATAGCCGAATATCGTATCTACGCCCTGCTCCGCAAGGCAGTTGATAAGTATGTCGGCGCCTTTCATCTTCATAAATACTCCTTCCGTTCTCTCTGAGCGCAGAGAACGCCTTTTGAGTCTGCGTCCGGGCGCATAAATATTATTCATTCCATTCTAATAAAAAATCGCTTGTCTGTCAACCTTTTTGCTTCCGTTTGCAACGTCGGAGAGATAAAAATACATTTATGCATAAAGTTGGTTATTCTATGCGAACGAGCAAACCGCGCCGACCGTCGGATTGCCAGAAGCCGCCGAAAATTTATCCCGCGCAAATTCCGGGCAAGCGCGCATTGCACGCGGAGAATGACTTTGTCATATAAAAATATTACAAAATTTTTTATTTAAATAAGTAAAAAAATACTCAATTGCGCTTTTAAGGGCCAAAAAGGCCGATTTTTGCGGTATTTTTGTAATTTTTTCCATCGATTATCATATTTTTATATTACAAACTTGACATTTTGTCATAAAAGCACTATACTCGGACTGTATTTTTGAAATTATATATTATATGGCAACGGGCGCGCACGCGCGATACCGTGAGGCCGAAGGAATAAACTTTTCAATGAAGAGGAAACGTAAAATCAAGGGCAACGATCTTGTGATCGAAGAAGATCTCAACGTTGTCAGAAGCGCCGGTTTCAGACAGCACAAAAGGCGCAAACTCAAAATGAATGAAAACCGCCGCGCCGGTCTCAATTATAAAAAGACGAAAAAGAGCGGCGAGGGCGTAACGCATGTTTCGAGGCGCAAACCTCTTGCGCTCAAACACAAGCGTCGCATTATAAAGGCTTCTACGGTTTTGGGAGCCGTCGTAATCGTCGCCGTTTCGATAGTAGGTCTCGGCTTTTTCAGACAGAAGGATTTCGGCGAGGCGACGGGGCAGTACTATACCGCCTATTACGAGACGCCTACCGACGGCTCCAAACCCACCGATCATTCGGGTTTGGAGAATATCGGCTACATGAATTACGTGCTTTCGAACCAGCCCTATTGGTCGTCCGAGATGCACGGCACGGTGAGCACGATAATAAGTCAGCAGATAGCTACATACAAGCAGTATTATGACGGCGTGCTTGTCTCCGCCGACATAACCACGAGTTCGATGGTAAACAGCGCGAAGCAGTTCTGCGTGCACGACGACGTCGTTCTCTGGCGCGATCCGGCGGGCGGCAAGGAAACGTGGAACGGCATGGATACGAAGTGGTCCACGGGCAAACCTTCCGGCATGACGAAAGAGGAATACAGAAAAAAGCGCGGATGTATTCCCAACGAATTTTCCGTTTACATAATCAACGAGAATACCATTTTGAGCTGTTCGGAAGTAAAGGACAACGGCAACGGCACGTATTCCCAGACTTTCAAGCTCAATCCGGCAACCGATCCCGGAGAAAACTCGGCGATTTATTACTATAAGTATCAGATGGCGGTTACGGGCGGCCTTACCGAGCTTCCCACTTTCGACCGCGTGTCCATAACGTATACTTTCGACGATAATTGGCGCATTATCCGCAGCAATAACTCCGAGTCCTACACGGCCGTAATGGGAGTGCCCGCAGGCTGCAACGCTTCGAGCACAACTTATTATTCCTACGACGAGGCTTCGGCGCAAAACAGCTATTACGAAGATTATTTCAAGGACTACGAGGCTTCGTTTGTGCCCGTTGAGGAAGAAGAGGTCTCCGTTACCGCCGCAAGCTGTCTGAGCAACGCTTTTTCGAGCGTGCTCGAAGGCGAGGCGCGGTTTGCTGTCGACGTCAATATAGACGGTCAGCCTCTCAAAGGCCTTGTATATCTCAATCTCGGCGCCGACGACGTGCGCGTTCAGTTGGGCAACATAGGCGTTTATCTCACCGCCGAGAACGATAAGAAGATATTGTATATATCTTACGGCGACGGCGTAAAGGCAAAAGCAGACCTTGGCGAACTCTCGTCCGTCTCCGCGGTTTCAGAAGACGGGGAAGGGGATAAGAAGTCGGTGCTCGATACCGACGAACTGTTGTCTCAGCTCGGCGGGGGCGTATTCGAAGTCGCCGAAGACGGCGCGAGCGCGTCGCTCGATTCCGTAATAGAACTCTTCGGATTTAAAATCCCTCTCGGATTTACTTTCAATATCGGAGATACGATAACTCTCGGAACCGTTTCCACGGCTCTCGATCTTCTCGGTTCTTCGCTCGAAGCCGAACTTTGCTTTACGGACGAAATGCCCGAGCCCCTCACGGATATCGAAAAATCAGAGTATGTCGACCTTGAAATAGGTTCGCGCATAATGCCTCTCATATCCGCCGAGGCGCTGGGCATAGACATAAGCTACAAAAATTCCGATATATATGTAGACGGCACGGCCGTTGTAAATCTCAAAGATCTTGCCGTTAAAGCCGATTTGAGGCTTGTGTTGAAGGGAGACGAGACTTCCGCAAAGAATCTCTCCCTCATCTATGCGGACGAGGCGCTTTATCTCGCGCTCTCCTCGGAAGGCGGCGAGCCCATAAAACTCAAAGCCGACGTGAACGAGGCTTACGAACTCATAAGTTCGCTTATAGGCTCGGGAGATAAGGACATAAGATCGGAGATAATGAAACTCCTCGAAGGGCTCGATATCGGCGGCATATTGAACACCGTGCTTGCGGACGGCGCGTTCGCGGGCAACATAACCCTTACCGACGGCGTAAATCTCAGAATAAACGGCACGAACATTCTTTCGGCGCTCGGAATAGATTTCGATCCGGGCATGATAAACGCCACGATAGAAGAGGGCTCGGGAGCATATCCGGGAGGCAGAATAACCCTCTCGGCGCTCGGCGCAGATATTGCGCTCGAAGCCGCGGCTCCCTTCTCGTTCGACGAAGCGGAATACGGCAGCGCGAAAGACATTCTGCCCGTCGCAAAGAAAATTATCGAGGCTGTCAACGAGGGCGGCGTAAATATCTCCGGCAAACTCGGCATAACGTTCGGTAAGGTTTCTCTGAAACTCAATATCGAAAACATATCCGTAAGCTGGGCGGACGGTCTGAATATAAGCGCAACTCTCTCCTTCGATTTGGAAGGAACCGAGCACAGGGCGATTATTTCCTATGACGGAGAGAAAGTCGCTGTAATATACGACAACATCGGGGCGACGCTTGAAAAGGCGAACTTCGACGAATTCATCGGCGCGGCGCTCGATCTTTACGGGGCCGTTGCGGGCGAAGTGAACGCCGCTTCCGGAACGGAAAAACTTCCCGTCATAGAAAAGCTCGAAGATATAGCTTCTCTTCTCGGCTCGGCGGCAGATAAGGACATATTCTCGATTATCAATTCGCTCGGAATTTCCGGAGACGGAAACGGCAGAATAAGATTGAGCCTCGGGGATCTTTCGCTCGTTCTTTCGCTCGGCGTAAACGATTCGATAGCCGAACTTGACGCGACGTATACCGCCGGGAAGATAAGCGTTGCGCTCGAAGACGTTACGGTCGGAAAATATTCCGCGCCCGAAGCGCTTCCTTCCGATACGGAGTATTTCTCCGCGGAAGAACTTGCGGATCTTCTCGAAGGCGCGAAGGACGTCGTGGTTTCGAAGGGCGTAACTCTTTCGGGCGGCGCGGTTCTCGATATAAAGGGAAAACAGCTCTCCGTTACGGTCAACGAACTTTCCGTAAGTTGGGCGGACGGCCTCGGATTGTTTGCCGATATCTCGGTAGACTTCGGCGGTAAGCTCCATTCAGTATACATTTCTTACGGCACGGACGGCGTTGCCGTCGTATACGACAATGTCGGCGTAAAACTCGCCGAGAGCGATTTCGACGGCTTTATCGACGCCGCGCTCGCGGTGTATAACGCCGTTGCCGCACAGCTGAACGAAAACGCGGCCGAAGAGGATAAACTTCCCGAAATAGACTCGCTCTCGGCTGAAACTTTGAAATCACTTTTGCCGGAGGACGCTCTGAACGTCGCCGATATCGTCAACGGACTTTCGTTCGCGAAGAGCGAGGCGGGCAATCTCGGCATAAGCTACGGCGCGCTCTCCGCAGAGCTCGTCGGAGGCTATGAAGGCAAACTTCTCGGCGCAAAAATAGGTTACGCTTCGGATAGCTTATCCGTCGACGCCGAAATAGCAATAGGCGCATATGCGTCGGAAGGCGTTCTGCCTTCCGCAACGGGAACCTATTATCTCGACGGCGCGAAAATCACGCCGGTGCTTGCGGGCGCGGCGCGTATAATAAATGAAAAACGCGTATCGTTGAGCGGCGCCGTATCGTTTGTGTATGAAAACTTCGGCGCTTCGGCGGCGATAGACAATCTTACGCTCGATTGGTCCGACGGCATTTCGTTCGCTCTGAACGCAAGGCTCAATCTGGGCGGCGGAGAACATGATGTTTACGCAAGTTTCAAGGCCGGCAAACTGACGTTCGTCTATGCCGACGTAGGTCTCACGCTCGACTTTGCCGACGGAAGCGACGACATTACCGTCTTGCAGAACGCCGTAACCGAACTCTACAACAGAATAGTCGGCGTTGTGAATACCGTCATGGAAAACGATCCCTTGAACGAGGCGGCCGATTTCTCGGAAATTCTCGCAAAATTGGGACTCGGCGAAAAGATAGCGTTGGGCGCTTCCGATATAATAGGCGCGCTTACGGGCGTCGATAAGGAGGCGAGCTCAGATATATTCTCGCTCATAAGCGGAATTGCGCTCTATAAGCCGGAGGGCGAAAAATCGCTCATAGGCGTATCTCTCGGCACGCTCGATTTGCAACTCTTCGAGGGCGAAAAAGCGGTTGTGGGAATGGGGCTCAACGTAAACATGATAACGCCCGCCGTAACGCTCGCGCTCAACAACGTGCTCGTAAACGAGACGTTCGTCGAATGTGAAGTTCCCGCAACGGCGGAGAGCAGCGAACTTCTTACGGCGAAAGACATATCCGAAGCCCTCGACTTCGTGGCCGCGAGCGCGGAGATGCTCGCAAAGCACACGTTCACGATATCCCTTAACGCTTCGCTCACCACTGCGGACGCGGCATATTCGTCCGTAGGCGGGGTTAAATACGACATAACCGGATTGTTCGAATACAAAGAGGGACCTTCCGGATATCCCATACACATCGACGCCGGAACGGTCAACAAGGACGGCAAGCGCGAGAACGTAAACTTCTATATCTCGCCCGATATGTATGCACACCTCAATCTTCAACTCAAATCCAAGCTCGCCGGCAAGGACAGCGTGCTTGTGGACGCATATGTGTTCGACGGCAATCCCGCGGTGAAAGACGGTAAGACGAGCACTACCGACGGCTCATTCGGAAAGGACGACGGCCTCGATATATATCTCTCGATTTCGCGCATAGCGGATGGCGATAAAGACGAGAACGGCAACGTTCTTAAACACGAGCCCTTGAAGATATATGCTCCCGTCAACGAGATAATGACTGTTGTTGCCGCCGGAGCGGCTATGCTCGACGTGGGTTCTCTGCAATCGGATAATTATTCCGAGGATCTGAACTCCGCCATCGCAAGCGTTGCGGATATTATCGACCAGCTTCTCGTCGACAGATGGTTGCCTTACACCAAAGATCAGTTTGCTTCGCTCGGTTCGAGCCTTATAGAGCAATTCGTTCCCGGCGGCTTGCAGTCGGTGCTCGACAAAATCGTCGACGCCGTAACTTCCGCCGAAGAAAAAGTGGGCGCCGCTCCTCAGTTGGGCGAAAAGGGCGAACATGCCGCAAAAGGCTATATAAAGAGCATATCGCTCAAAGACGGACTCTCCTTAAAACTCAACGGCGCAACCGTATTCGGCGAGGGCTACGACGATCTCGTGTTCACTCTCGACAAAGAGACGTATTCGCCGAGCGAAAACCAAACGAGCAGCCGTCTTACGGGGTTGAGCCTTGCAAACGTGCGCACGGGCAATAATTACGAAGATAAATTCGATATGTCCGCCGCGATAAGCTACGGCGAAGTCTCCTTGCCGAAAGATCTCTCCGGATATTATAACTTCGGCAACGTCGATACGCTTCTTAAAGCGCTCGTCAATTCCGCTACTCACGAGGTCAAAACTTCCGAGATAATATCCGGCGAACCGGCGGCCGCCCGCAAAGAATACGCTTTGAACAATGTGTTCTATATAAACGGTCAGATAAATCTTAACGGCGTTCTGCATTTCGCGCTCAACTATGACGTGGCGGACCTCAAAATAACTTTGAACGCCATCTCCGTAACCATAGATAAGGATACGAACGATATAGCCCTCAATCTCAGGATAACCTATCCCAAGACAAAGGCTATCGGCCTTGTTACTCTCATAAACGACGACGGCGTTGCAGACATAACCATAAAGGGCGGAATGATTTATATGAAGCGCGTTTCCGGAGGCGAGACTATTTACCGCGCCATGACGTCGGAAGCGTTCTCGTCGGACGCTCTTAATCAGATAGGTTTCTTGCTCAATCTCGGCTCGGTAATAACCGACGAGTTCGCAAAGACCGATCAGTCGAAGGAAGAGAAAGTAACGTTGAAGCAGGACTACGGCGCACAGCTTGCGACCTATCTCAAAATGTTCGCTTTCGACGACGCCGCAAACAAGTGGAATATAGTTCTCAACGGCTCCGGACTTCTCTCCGACAAGACGATGTCCCTCGGCGATATAAGCATTTCGTTCGGCGCGGACGAGGAAAAGGTCGACGGCGAGACGAGATACGTTATAAACAGCCTTGACCTGAATACAAGTCTGAGAATAACGCTTACAGGCAGTATATATATAGACCTCAACGTTGACGGCGCGCTCTATTACGGCAATCCCAAGAACGAGTGGACCAACACTCCCGCGGACGGCAACGTTGCCGCAACGGCTGCGGATCTGTATTCAACCGAACCTTCCGTAAACTTCTCCAAGTGGCTCAACGGAAGCGATAAAGAGACAATTCTCGCCAACAACGATTGGGAGACGCTCACCGCTCCTTCGGGCGGCAAATACCTCGAACTTGCGTTCAACGGCAACAGTTCCGAGGCCTCGGCGTTGAAGGGCAACTCGGGTATAGGCACAATAAATTACTATATCAGCACGGGCATTGCAAACAGCTCATACGAGTATTTAACTTCCGTAACGGTGCTGTACGACAAGACGACGCACAGAATATATTCCGAGTTGGATAAATTGTATCCCGACGTAAAGGCCCAAAGCGATGAAATTTCTCATTATACGCTCGAATGGCAGGAATACGATTTCTCGTCTTTCGACGGGCTCGCGAATCTCTATGCGGATTTCAAACCCGAGAGATACACCGTTTATATATACAGCAAGTATAAACTTGACGGCAACTATGTAGAAATGCTTGGCAAGTACCGCCGCACGCTGTCGGTGGAATACGGCAGCTCTCTCGACTTGCGTTACGACGCGATATTCGAGGGTTGGAGAATAGCCGGATTCAGCGAATATTCCGAGGAAGCTCCGATAATATACACTCCCGAACAGCTTAAAGCAATGAAGATGGAACGCGACATAACTCTTACCATAGTATGGGAACAGATTCCCTACACGGTAAAATACGTCGTGGACGTCGACGGCGAAGACATAACCGTTCTCACGTTGGACGGCAAACATTACGGCGACGAAATAGAGCTTGACGCGGAGAAACTCAATCTCGGCAAAGAGCAAGAGGCAATGCTTGCCTGCGAAGGCTATGATTTCGTCGGTTGGGAAGTTGTGGGCGGCGGAAACACCGTCAGAGGCAACACCGTAGTGCGGGCCAGGTACGCGCCTTATTCCCGCAAGATAATTTTAAAGAGCGAGCACGAGGTTGACGGCTGGAACGCCGACGGGGATTATTGGTATTACGAAACAATTTATACCAACGCAGAATACGGCAAGGAAAACAATCACTTCGTACTTCCGGAGGGAGAGGTGTTCGACGAAAAAATGATGTTGAACGGCTACAAAGACGCCGACGGCAAAATATATCATTTTATCGACCATATCGACAGTAAGGAAGATCTCGTTCTCACCGCGGTATGGCAGGAGTTCGCGTTCACCGTAACGTTCGAATATACCGTTAACGGCGAAACCAAAACGATAAGAAAGGGCTTCATGGAGGAGGGCGACCTCGATCTTTCCACCGTTCCCGTTCCCAACAAAACGGGTTACGACGGCATATGGGGCTACAAAGGCGGTCAGCCCATTCGGGAAGATATTATTCATGTAACGGGCGATACCGAAATAGTGGCTATCTATACGCCGAAGTCTTATCAGATAAAGATTTACAGCGAAATAGAGGTTGCGGGTTGGAAAACAGAGAACGGCAAGTGGTATTCCGAACACAGCTATACTTACGATACTTCCGTAAATCTCGAAACGGCGTTTGCCTCTCTCCGTGTCAGCGGCTATGATTTCGCGGGCATATACGATAACGATTCCACTTCGTTGCATGCAAACCGCGTACAAACGATAGTCGTGCGCGAAAACGCTTCGTATTACGTTCGCTGGACGGACAACACAATCCGCTTGAATCTTTACAGCGAGTACGGATTCGACGGCGCCGAAACTTCAACCGTAACGCATAAGGATTATTCGTCAAAGATCTATAAAAAATCGCTCACGTTCAACGATACGTATTCGCTTGCATCCGCCGGAGAGGGATATGTGGCTCCCAAGCTCACTTCGATGTCCGCGGACTTCCTCGGCTGGTGGTATAAAGCGGCGGACGGAAGTTGGAAAAAGGCCGACGTCGACAACCTCAAAGCTCAGTTTACGTACAATTGCAACGACGAGCCCTATGAACTTCACGCGTTGTGGGCGCAGGTAAGTTTCAACGGTTCGAGTACGAACACAGCAAAATTCGGACGTAACGAGTACACGTTTACCGCCGAAATCACCGTCAAACTCGCTGGAGATAAGGATCTTCTTAACGGTGTCGCGCTTTCGGAAGCGACCATAGGTTATAGCGCAAATAACGGCATCGGCGCATCGTGTTCCGGTACGAACAAGGCTTCCTTCACGGATATGCAATTGAAAGTAACTTACAGCGATACGACTATATACAACAAAGTCAAAACAAATTATTCCGTATCCGCTTCGTTCGATATCACGTACGGCGGCAACGTCATAGCGTCTTACGGAACGGATAGATTGACGGCCAACGGAGACTATAAGGCCTGACAAAAATAAAAGGCGGCGGCAAAAGCCCGCCGCCTTGATTTTTCCGGCAAATAAATTAAGCCGCGGAGAACTCGCAAAAGTTCTCCGCGGCTTTATATTTATTATATATAATATGGTATATCGCGCGCGAGGCGTCAATTTTCGGTTTTGAATAGGTTCTTTATCATTGTATTGACGTACAGCACCGGAACAATCGATATCTTATCGGCGTATTTTACTACCGATTTCATATTTTTCGCGGGCAGCAGAACTTTTTTGAAGCCCATTTTAACGCACTCTGCCACTCTTTTTTCGCAATAACTTACGGCTCTTACTTCGCCGGTCAAGCCGACTTCGCCGAACACTGCGGTATATTTGTCTATCGGTTTGCCGAAATAGGCGGAGGAGAGCGCCGCGCATATTGCAAGGTCGCACGCCGGCTCGTTGAGTTTCATTCCGCCCATGGCGTTGACGTAAACGTCGTAAGCGTTCAGCCCCAAACCGCATCTCTTTTCGAGCACCGCGATAAGCAGATTGAGTTTGTTGTAATCTATGCCGAGAGGCATTCTTCTCGGTTGACCGAAGGAAGTTTTGGCAACCAAAGTCTGAATTTCGACGTTCATGCACCTTGCGCCCGTCTGCGCCGGCGTAACCGCCGAACCGGGTTCTTCGCCGCGGCTCTCGGAGAGGAAAACTCCCGAATAATCGGTAACCGCCACGATGCCCTCGCCGGTCATCTCGAACACACCCACTTCGGAAACGTTGCCGAATCTGTTTTTAACGGCGCGCAGTATTCTGAAATTTTCCTGATTTTCGCCCTCGAAATACAGCACGGTGTCCATAATGTGTTCGAGCACTTTCGGACCGGCAAGCGCGCCCTCTTTGGTAACGTGCCCCACGATAAAGAAAGTTATGCCTCGGCTCTTTGCTATGCGCATGAGCTTTGCGGCGCACTCTCTCACTTGCCCTACGGAGCCGGCCGCGGAGGAGAGGTCTTCCGTATATACGGCTTGTATTGAGTCGATAACGCAAAATTCCACTCCGTCGAGCTCCGGTTCGAGTTCGTCTATGCACGTTTCGTTCACGATGAGCATGTTTCCGGAATTGAGATGCAGCCTTTGCGCCCTCATTTTAACCTGAGAACAGCTTTCTTCCGCGGAGAAATACAAAACTTTTCCGGTTTCGGAAAGATGGGCGGCAATCTGCGTCAACAGCGTGGATTTGCCTATGCCGGGATCGCCGCCGAGCAACACGAGCGAACCGGCCACAATACCGCCGCCGAGCACGTTGTCGAACTCCGATATTCCGGAGGAAGTGCGGTTGCGGTTTTCGAACGTGATTTCGGAAAGCGGTTTGCTCTTTTTGGCGCGCGGCTTTCGTTCGCCGCCCGCCGTTTCCGCGCTCTTTACGATTTCCTCCGCAAGCGTATTGAATTTACCGCACGTGGGACATCTCCCGAGCCATTTCGGGCTCGTAAAACCACATTCCGCGCACACGAACTGAGTAATGCTCTTAGCCATTTGAAACCTTTTTCAAAAGCACCGTGGACTGTGCCGATATTCCGAGACCTTTGCCCACGAATCCGAGGCCTTCGCAAGTTCCCGCCGAAATGGCCACGCCCGACAGGGGCACAGAAACGAGCTCGGACAGCTTTTGTCTCATTGCGTCTATGTATTTTGCAAGTTTCGGCTTTTCCGCTTGCACGGTAACAGATATGTTTACGGGCGCATATCCCGCTTTTTTTACTTCACCTATGACTTTTGCGAGCAAAAGCGAACTGTCCGCGCCCTTATATGCGTCGTCGTTCACGGGAAAATAATGCCCTATATCTTCGAGCCCGGCCGCCGAGAGCAGAGCGTCCATAAGAGAATGAAGTATAACGTCTCCGTCGCTGTGCGCCACAAAGGCGTAGTCTGTCTTGATTTTTACACCGGCAAGCGTAATATGATTTCCCGCTCCGAAAGCGTGCACGTCCGCGCCGTGCCCGACTCTCTCGCAACCCGTAACCGCCACGGGAGGATAGTCGTTTTCGAAATCCTCCGAAAAGGTAAGTTTTCTGTTCTTTTCGTCTCCGGGCAGAATACGCGGAAAGGTTATGTATTCTCCGTAAACGGATGAGTCGTCGGTGTAGATTTTGTCTCCCGAAAGCTCGTAAGCGTGCCTTAAATCGTCCGTATAAAATCCCTGAGGCGTTTGCAAGCGGTAGAGGGAGTTTCTGTCGGGCATGCCCGTTATCATGCCGTAATTGGAAAAGGCAAGCGTGTCGGTGCAGTGCAATCCGCACACTGCGCTTCCGAATCTTTCAACGCCGTCGATACAGTTCAAAATGAGCTCCCGGCTCACGTAAGGTCTGGCGCCGTCATGCACGAGCACGATGTCTCCCGTAACTTCCGAGAGAGCGTTTTTAACGCTTTCCGTGCGCGTTTTTCCGCCTAAAACCACTTTGTAGCCGAAAGGTTTTGCCAAAGTTTCTATTTCGTCGAAATCGACTTTGGACGAGGTAACTATCACCTCGTCGACTTCCGGGATATTGAATTTTTCGAAAGTGTGATACAGCGCCGGCTCGCCGTGCAGAGGGAAGAGCAGCTTGTTGCGCGGAAATCCCGCGCGTTCGCCCCTTCCCGCGGCGGCTATAATGGCGCTCACTTTAAGGTTCTTCGCCGTTATCATAGTTGTCGAATTTTTTCACCGTTTTATCTTGCGACGTCTCCTGATTGTTGAAAGCGTCGTTGACTTGCTTGCGTTGTTTCAAGAATTTTTCGTTTACGCGCGAATACTTTATGCTCGTGCCTATGACGTCCGTTATGTCCATAAGAGTAACGAACGCGAGCGGATCGTTTCTGGATACTACCTCTCTGAGCTTGGCAACCTGAAAGCGGTTTATAACGCAGTAGATTACCTGTTTTTCGGACTGCGAGTAATATCCTCTGCCGTCCATAACCGTAAGTCCCCGTCCGAATTCCTCGGAGAGCGCGTGGCACACAGTGTTGTATTTCGAAGTAATTATAAATGCGCCCTTGGCCTGGTCGAGACCGTCGGAGATAAAGTCGACCGCTTTGCTCGCCACAAAATAAGCGACAATGGAGTAAAGCGCGGGAGTGAAGTCGGAAGCGCCGTTATTCGGAATAACCCCCGCGAACGCCAGAACGCCGATCAATGTGTAAAGGAAAATGTTGAAAATTAAAACGAAGTTACCGACCGAGAGATTGATTTTTTTGGCAAACATTACGGCGAGACTTTCCATTCCGTCCATTGTTCCACCGTAGCGTATAGCCATTCCGCTGCCGATACCCGAAAGCAGTCCGCCGAATACGGCGCATATTATCCTGTTTCCGCTTTCGCCGCCGCCTATGGGCGAACCGTTTTCGAAGAACCCCGGGATGAACCTTGGTATTACTTCCTGAAAGACGAGCGAGGCGAGAGAATAGACCATAATCGCAAATATCGAATACAGAGTAAATTCGATGCCCTGTTTTTTCATTGCGAATATGAATACGGGCAGATTGAGGACGATGAGCGGTATCCACAATTGCACGTAATTGCGCACGCTGCCGGGCAACAGTTGAATAATCAACATGGAAACGCCGGAGATGCCGCTGTCGTAAAAGTTCGAAGGCAGTAAAAGAAGAGTTACGCCCACGGCGTTTATAACGCCCGCAATAAACAGCATTATGAAATTTTTGGGTTTGAAATGAACGTGCAGCGATTCCACTTTAAACTCCGTCAGATTATCTCGTACATAGACGAGGCTTCGTCCTTTTTAACCGTTTCTTTAACGAGTTTTATTCTGAATTTCAGCGAACCGCCCGCGAAGTTTATCTCGACTTCGTCGCCCTCTTTTATGCGATGTCCGGGCTTGACCGCTTTCCCGTTGACGAACACTTTGCCCTTGTCGCAGGCCTCCTCGGCAAGCGTGCGTCTTTTCAAAATTCTCGAAACTTTAAGAAATTTGTCAATTCTCATAAAAAACACAAAAACGCTTGACTTTAATTTGCAGACAAGCTATAATAACAAAATGTATTAAAATGGCTTTTTGTCCGCATTTTGCTTTTTCCTCTCTCGATACAAAGCAAAAAAGCGCTCAAAAACGCCAAAATCAAGCAATTTTTACCGTTTGATTATACAACATATTATCGATTTTGTAAAGAGCCGGAACGAAAAAAATTATATATGACGAAAAAAATCGGTCCGGACGGTTTGCGGGTTTGAAAAATCCCGCCGTAAAAAAGTAACGAACATTCGCATTCTTCCCGGTGAAAAGATATATACGGGTAATCGCCGAAATGTGAAAATATATACGGCTAAACAGCCAAAAGGAGTTCTTAATGAATTTACCTGTTCACAAGTATGGCAAAACCGAGAGGCGTAAATTCGGCAAAATAAACGAAGTCATCGATATCCCCGATCTCGTGGAAATTCAGAAGGCGAGCTATGACGCGTTTATCAAGGAAGGCATATCCGAGGTATTCGAGGATTTTATGCCCATTACCGATTACTCCGATCACTACGAGCTCTATTTTTTGAACCATTGGTTCGATGATAAGCCCAAGTACGACGAAAAAGAGTGCCGCAACCGCGACGCAACATACGCTCTTCCCATGCACGTAAAGGTGCGCCTTGTAAATAAGGTAAGAGGCGACATCGTCGATCAGGACGTGTTCATGGGCGAGTTCCCGCTCATGACGGAATCGGGCTCGTTCATAATAAACGGCGCCGAGCGCGTAATAGTATCTCAGCTTGTCCGCTCGCCGGGCGTTTATAACAATTCCACCCGCGACAAATCGGGCAAGGAAATATTCGATACCACCGTAATCCCCAACCGCGGCGCATGGCTCGAACTCGAACAGGACGCGCAGGGCGTTCTGTGGGTGCACGTCGACAGAAAGCGCAAGATATGCGCAACGGTGCTTTTGAGAGCCCTCGGCTTCGGTTCGGACAGAGCGCTTATGGATCTGTTCGGCAACGACAAGATGATAGAAAACACGATCGCGAAAGATACCACCAAATCCGAGAGCGACGGCCTTGTCGAGCTTTACAGAAGATTGCGTCCGGGCGAAGTTCCCACCGAGGCTTCCGTAAAACAGCATCTCAACAACCTCTTTTTCGATCCCCGTCGTTACGACGTGGTAAAAGTGGGCAGATATAAGTTCAACAAAAAACTCAATCTCGCTTACAGACTTCCCGGCTGCAAACTTGCCGAGGACGTAATAAACGAAGAAACGGGCGAAATTATGGCTCACGCCGGCGAAACGGTAACCGAGGCGCAGGCGGTCGCCATGCAGGACAGCGGCATAAACGAGGTCTACGTGCTCGTTTCAGATCCCGAACAGGGCGAGATAAAGCATAAGATAATCGCAAACAACACGGTCAATTGGAAATCGCTCTCCGATAAGCCCCATAAGCTCTTCGGATTGCTTCCCACCGTATATTATCCCAACTATAAGTTTGTTCTCAGACTCGCGGAAGAGTGCAAGAGCGCGAAAGCCGAGGACGTCGCCGAAAAATACGTCGACGAGATAAACGCCATATATTATACGGCGGAAACCCCCGAAACCGACGACGAGAAGCCCGAGGACAAAAAGAACAGGGAAAAGAGGAAAGATACGCGGGTGAAGTTCGTGGAGGCTTGCAAGAAGTTCTGCGAACTGCTTGCGTCCGATAAAACCGAACTCGATCCGGAAGAGAAGAAGGAAATCAAGCCCGTAATCGAAAAACTCGACCACAAGCATATCACGGTCGACGATATCGTCGCTTCCATTTCCACGAATATAGATTTGCAGTACGGCATCGGCACGATAGACAATATCGACCACCTCGGCAACCGTCGCGTGCGCTCCGTCGGCGAACTTTTGCAAAATCAGCTCCGCATAGGCATAGCGAGGCTCGAAAAGCTCATAAAAGAGCGCATGGCCACTCAGGACGCAATGGACGTAACTCCCTCGGGATTGGTAAACGTCCGTCCCGTCTCCGCGGTAATACGCGAATTTTTCGGCTCCTCGCAGCTCTCGCAGTTCATGGACCAGACGAACCCGGCCGCAGAGCTCACCCATAAGAGGAAGCTCTCCGCGCTCGGCCCCGGCGGCCTCAACCGCGACAGAGCCACGTTCGAAGTGCGCGACGTTCACCACTCGCACTACGGCAGACTTTGCCCCATAGAAACTCCCGAAGGCCAGAACATAGGCCTTATCTCCTCGCTCGCGACGTTCTCCAAAGTAAACGAATACGGCTTTATAATGAGCCCGTACAGAAAGGTTGAAAAGGATGAAAACGGCGTTCCCACGGTAACCGATCACGTGGATTATCTTACGGCGGACGAAGAGGACAGATATATCGTCGCGCAGGCCAACGAGCCGCTCGACGAGAACAATCATTTCGTAAACGCTCACATAGGTTGCCGTCATCGCGACCTCATAACTCAGTATCCTCCCGAGAAAATGGATTATATGGACGTCAGCCCCAAGCAGCTTGTTTCGGTTGCCACGGCGCTCATACCTTTCCTTGAAAACGACGATACGAACCGTGCGCTCATGGGCTCCAACATGCAACGTCAGGCGGTGCCTCTCATGAAGACGGAATCGGCGATAGTCGCAACGGGCATAGAGGCCGCAATCGCGCGCGACAGCGGCGTTATGGTTCATGCGAAAAATGCGGGCGTGGCGGTAGGCGTCGCTTCCGACTGTATCAAAATACAGGAGGACAACGGCCTCATAACCGAATACAAACTCAAAAAGTTCGAGCGCTCCAACCAGTGCACTTGCCTCAATCAGCGCCCGATAATCAACACGGGCGACAGAGTCGAGGCGGGCGAAATCATAGCCGACGGCCCCGCCACGAACAACGGCGAACTCGCGCTCGGCAAGAACATATTGATAGGCTATATGGAGTGGGAAGGCTACAACTATGAGGACGCCATTCTCATCTCCGAAAAACTCGTGCAGGACGACGTGTTCACGTCTATTCACATCGAAGAACACGAAACCGAGGCGCGCGACACCAAACTCGGCGCCGAAGAGATAACGAGGGATATCCCCAACGTCTCCGAGGACGCCTTGAAAGATCTCGACGCCGACGGCATCATAAGAATAGGCGCGGAAGTGCAGACGGGCGATATCCTCGTCGGCAAAGTTACGCCTAAGGGCGAAACCGAGCTCACTCCCGAAGAGAGACTTTTAAGAGCCATATTCGGCGAGAAAGCGAGAGAGGTCAGAGATACGTCTTTAAAGGTTCCGCACGGCGAGGGCGGCATAGTCGTGGACGTAAAAGTATTCACCCGCGAAAACAAAGACGAGCTTTCTCCCGGCGTGTCCAAACTCGTGCGCGTATATATAGCGCAGAAGCGTAAGATTCAGGTGGGCGACAAGATGGCGGGCCGCCACGGCAACAAGGGCGTTATCTCGCGCGTGTTGCCTCAGGCCGATATGCCTTTCCTTGCGGACGGCACGCCCTTGCAGATAGTGTTAAACCCTCTCGGCGTTCCCTCGCGTATGAACATAGGTCAGGTGCTTGAAGTTCACCTCGGACTTGTGTGCAAACAGCTCGGCTGGAAGATTGCCACGCCGGTATTCGACGGCGCAACCGAGCAGGACATCAAAAAGCTCTTCCAGGAAAACAATATACTGAACCCCGAAGGCAAGGTAGACGGCAAAATTCAGGTGTACGACGGAAGAACGGGCGAGCCCTTCGAAAACAGGGTTACCGTCGGCGTACAGTATATGATAAAACTTATCCACCTCGTCGACGACAAGATTCACGCGCGTTCGATAGGCCCTTACAGCCTCGTAACACAGCAGCCTCTCGGCGGCAAAGCCCAATTCGGCGGACAGCGTTTCGGCGAAATGGAGGTCTGGGCGCTCGAAGCATACGGCGCGGCGCATATATTGCAGGAAATTTTAACTGTCAAGTCGGACGATATCGTAGGCCGCGTAAAGACTTACGAGAGCATAGTAAAAGGCAATAATATCTCGGAACCCGGTATTCCCGAAGCGTTCAAAGTGCTTCTGAAAGAATTGCAGTCGCTCGCGCTCGACGTCAAAGTGCTTACGGAAAACGGCGAAGAGCTCGTAATACGCGAGCTTGACGACGATGACGACGCAATACCTTCGGCGCGCGCAAGAGAAGAGCAGGAAAGAGAGGACGCAAAACCCGTAGAGGAACTCGAAATCGTCAAAGAAGGCGGCGAGGAAGCGGATATAGACCTCGAACCTATCTCGATATTCGATAACGACGAGGATGATTTTACGAGCAAAGAGCTGTTCGGCGGCGAAAACGACGATGACGATCTCGATTTCGACGACGACGATTTGGGCGATAAATTCACTCTTTTCGACGAAGACGACGACGGAAAGGACAAGGAGTAAGGGAGGTAACATATGTTCGAGTTAAACGATTTCAACTCTATTAAAATCAGCGTAGCTTCCCCCGAAAAAATCAGGGAACTTTCCAAGGGCGAAGTAACCAAGCCCGAGACAATAAATTACAGAACGCAAAAGCCCGAAAAAGACGGCTTGTTCTGCGAGCGTATTTTCGGACCGATGAAGGATTGGGAATGTCATTGCGGCAAGTACAAGAGAATACGCTATAAAGGCATAACTTGCGAAAAGTGCGGCGTCGAAGTAACGCGCGCAAAGGTAAGAAGGGAGAGAATGGGACATATCGAGCTTGCCGCTCCCGTATCCCATATCTGGTATTTCCGCGGCGTTCCTTCCAGAATAGGCCTCATACTCGATATGAGCCCCAAGGCATTGGAACAGGTAATCTATTTCGCCGCATACGTAGTGCTCGATCCCGGCAGCGTTCCCATTCTCGAATACAAACAGGTAATAAACGACAAGGATTTGAGAGACATCGAGGAAAAATACGGCGACAGCTCCGTAACCGGTCTCAAAGTAGGCATGGGCGCCGAAGCGATAAGAGAGCTTCTTATGGCCGTCGACCTCGATAAAGAGTGCGAAGAGGCGAGAAAAATCATAGATACGGGCAACGCCAGCCAGAAAAAAGTAAAAGCCGTGAAGAGAATAGAAATTCTCGAAGCGTTCAGAAAGAGCGGCAACCGTCCCGAATGGATGATTTTAACCGTTTTGCCCGTGCTTCCTCCCGATCTTCGTCCCATGGTTCAGCTCGACGGCGGCAGATTTGCCTCGTCCGATCTGAACGACTTATACAGACGCGTAATAAACAGAAACAACCGTCTTAAAAGGATGATAGAACTCGGCGCGCCCGAGATGATAGTCAAGAACGAAAAACGCATGTTGCAGGAGGCGGTCGACGCGCTCATCGATAACGGCAGACGCGGCAAGGCGCTCTCCGGCCCCACCAACCGCGAGCTCAAATCCCTCTCGGGAATGCTCCGCGGCAAGCAGGGCAGATTCCGTCAGAACCTACTCGGCAAACGTGTGGATTATTCCGGACGTTCGGTTATAGTTGTAGGTCCCGAACTCAAACTGTACCAATGCGGACTTCCCAAAGAAATGGCAATCGAACTCTTCAAGCCTTTCGTCATGAAAAAACTTGTCGAGAGCGGTCAATGCCACAACATAAAGAGCGCAAAACGTACCGTCGAGAAGGCGAAACCTCTCGTTTGGGACGTTCTCGAAGAGGTTATAAAGGAGCATCCCGTGCTCTTGAACCGTGCGCCCACGTTGCACAGACTCTCTATTCAGGCCTTTGAGCCCGTATTGATAGAGGGCAGAGCGATAAAGATTCATCCTCTCGTATGTACCGCATTCAACGCGGACTTCGACGGCGACCAGATGGCGGTGCACGTTCCTCTTTCCGTAGAGGCTCAGGCCGAAGCCAGATACCTCATGCTTTCATCGAACAATATCCTCAAACTTTCCGACGGCAAGCCGGTTATGCAGCCTTCGCAGGATATGGTTATGGGCGCCTATTATCTGACGATAATCCGCCGCGAGAACGGCAAGTTCTACAAATGGAGCGGAGACAGATATTACGAGTGCTCCGAGGGCGACGAAGGCGCGGAAAAATACGTTTCGAACGCATATATCTCCGAAGACGAGGCAATGATAGCCTATCAGCTCAAACTCGTGCATATGCAGGATGAGATTCTCGTAAGGCGCACTATAATCATAGACGATAAGAACTCTCCTTATTGCGGCGAGACCGTTCAGGGCATAGAGAAGACGACTGTCGGCAGAATAATATTCAACTCCAACATGCCTCAGGACCTCGGATTCGTAAAGCGCGTAAACAAAGAAGATTATATCAAATACGAAATTTCATACGATTTCCTCGGCGACGCAGTCGCGGTAGGCAAGAAGCAGCTCGGAAAAATCGTAGAGCGTTGCTTCAAGACGGGCGGCGCGCCCAGAGCGGCGGACGTCCTCGACAAGATAAAAACTCTCGGCTATAAATACTCGACGATAGGCGCGATAACCACTTCGGTGTTCGATATGCACATACCCGAGGCAAAGAAGCAGATAGTTGCCGAAACCGAGAGCAAGGTCATCAATATCGAAAAGAAATATCAGCGCGGTCTTTTGAGGGAAGAAGAGCGTTACAACGCCGTTATCGACGCGTGGGACGAGGCTACCGACATGGTTACCGAAGAGCTCAAAAAATCGCTCGATAAGTTCAATCCCATATGGATGATGGCAAATTCCGGCGCCCGCGGCTCCATCGACCAGATGAAACAGCTTTCGGGAATGCGCGGACTCATGGTAAACCCTCAGGGCAAGAAGATAGAAGTTCCCGTTAAATCGTGTTTCAGACAGGGACTTTCCGTTCTCGAATATTTCATATCCTCCCACGGCGGCAGAAAAGGTCTTGCCGACACCGCTCTTAAAACGGCGGACTCGGGATATCTTACGAGGCGCCTTGTCGACGTCTCGCAGGACGTAATAGTGCGCGAAGAGGATTGCATGGCCGGCAGCAAAAAGCCGCGCGGCATAGTCGTAAAGGCGATAATAGGCCCCAACGGCGAGGTCATCGAAGGCCTCGAAGACAGAATTCAGGGCAGATTCGTGGCCGAGGACGTCAAGGACGCGGCCGGGAACGTGATAATCGCTCAGAACGGCTTCGTAACCGACGCGATAGCCAGGCAGATAATCGCGGCGGGCGTAGAACAGGTTTCCATACGTTCGATATTCACTTGCAACTCGCGTTACGGCGTATGCGCAAAGTGCTACGGCAAGAACATGGCCACGAACACTCCGGTAATGCCGGGCGAAGCGGTCGGCGTAATAGCGGCACAGTCCATAGGCGAACCGGGTACTCAGCTCACGATGCGTACTTTCCACACCGGCGGTATAGCGGCAACGGGCGATATAACCCAAGGTCTTCCCAGAGTCGAAGAACTCTTCGAGGCGCGCAAACCCAAAGGTTGCGCAACTCTTTGCGAAGTGTCTGGCGTTGCGCATATCGACGACAAAGAGGGCGAAAAAGTAATAGCCGTCCGCGATCCCGTAACCAAGGAGCTTAAAAAGGAATATAAACTTCCTTTCAACGCCGAACTTCACGTCAAGGAAGGCGACAAAGTGGAGCCTGGCACGGTGCTCAACGCAGGTTCCGTATATCCTCAGGATATATTGAGAGTTTCGGGCGTCAAGGGCGTTCAGGACTACATTCTCGAACAGGTTCAGTCGGTTTATCGCTCTCAGGGCGTTGATATAAACGACAAGCACGTGGAAATAATCGTGCGCCAGATGCTCAGAAAGGTAAGAATAGAGAACGCCGGCTCGACTTCGCTTCTGCCCGGAGAGACGGTGGATATGTTCACCGTAGAAGAGGAGAACAGAAAGGCGATAGAAAACGGCGGCACGCCCGCGTTACAGAAGCGCGTGTTGCTCGGCATAACCAAAGCCGCGCTCTCCACCGATTCGTTCCTTTCTGCGGCGTCCTTCCAGGAAACGGCGAGAGTGCTCACCGACGCCGCCATAAAGAACAAGGTAGATCCGCTCATAGGCCTCAAAGAGAACGTCATAATAGGCAAACTCATTCCCGCAGGCACGGGCGTAAAGGAATACAAGAACATGTCGCCGGTGATTGCTCCCGGCTATAACGGATTGGTAAATCCGTTCGACGAACTCAAATAATTAATTGCGGCCCGGCAAGATGCCGGGCCGCAAAATATAAAAAGGTCAATATATATGCCAACTTTTGAAGATTTGCGCCTTATCGATATGATTTCGAAATTCTCTGCGAAGATAGGCGAAATAAACTCCACGCGCCGTCTCGGCGGCATAAAAGAAGCCGGCAAAACGTTGCAGGACGTCTATGATTTTCTCATCGTCTCCGAAAACGACTATACGTCCATGCAGGAGAGTTTCAAAAACCTTTTCTCGTCTTTCAACTATGCGGCGGTGATAATAAACAACGCCTTGAAAGAGGGCGGTCTCAAAGGCGACGACGGCGTTTTGCTTTCGGAGTGCTTTGAAATAATGTTGAAATGCTGTTCGGTCATATGTTCCGAATTGCAAAAATAGCGATATATATACTCAAAAACGCATAAAAACAGACAAAAAGCCGCGAGGGCGCATATGTTCCTCGCGGCTTTTTTTATCGTATTTTGCTCTCCGCATATGCCGTAAAGGCATAGGAGGCCACGGCGCCGAGAGCTATAAATATTATCCCGAGCGCCACTTGAAATCCGCCGAGAACGGGCGGGTAGTCGAACGTTATGAATATGGCGGGCACGGAAGCCGCAACAAACCCGACTATTGCCCAACGCGTGCCGCGCGGAAATCTGTTGAGGAAAAATCTCATCAGCTTGGCGATACTGAAAAATCCGACTATAAGTCCCGCGGCGAATATGAACAGCACGAGGAAATAATGCCCGAAAGCCGCTTTCAGATACGAAACGGCGTTCAGAACGGGATAATAATAGCCGGCTATGAACAAGAGCATGCTTCCGCTTATTCCGGGAACCACCAGCGCGCAACTTGCCAGCATGGCTACTCCGAAGAGCGCGAAATAACCGCCTATCGGCATATTTTCCGAAAGGTCCGCGGCGGGCGCGCTCACGCAGAATTTCAGAACGCATATCCCTATGAGCACGATAAAAGGTATCGCCGCCGAAAGCGCGTTGCGCTTTTCGAAACCCGATTTCACGCTGTCTTTAAAGAGTTTCGGAAACGAGCCGAGCATAAGCCCCGCAAACAGCATAACGGTGGGGAAAGGCGCGTGTTCGAGCGCGAGTTTCAAGGGGAAATACATTGCGGCGAACGCGGCCAGAGCTCCGAGGAAAACGGGCAAAAGAAACATGAATTTCTTTTTGAAATCGGATGTAAGATTGCCCAACGCCTCGATGAGCTTGTCATAGACGTTCAGAAGCACGGCGATCGTGCCGCCGCTCACGCCGGGGATAATCATCGCCACGCCGATTGCGGCGCCGCTTATGAAATTTTTCAAAAATTCCTTGAAAGTCATAGGTAGAACCGTTTAATATATACGCCTTATCCGCTTTTGTTATGAGCGGCGTCTTCTTATAAATTTTAGCACAGCCGCAAAATGTAGTCAAATATTTTGTAACAAAACGCTTTTCCCGCTCGTCAGATATTTAAATTTCAAACACAGGAGAAAATTATGTCCGTCAAAAGAATTTACAAGCTCGACCGCGTGGACAACGGCGATATAATGCTCTGGAACTTATATTGCCGAACGTCGGCCACGTTCAAAGCGAAACTTTACGATAGTTCCGCCGTCTATTTCGATTCGCGCAAGTGCGGCGTTTCGAAAGAACTTCAAAAAATCGCCGAGGGTTGTCAGAAAAAAGGCGACGGCGAATTGAAGTTCGAAATAATATACGCCGAATCCGCTTCCCCCGCGGCGGATATAAATTCGCGCGACATAGTCCGCCCGGACGCCTCGCTCGCAGGCCATACATATAACATATGCGTCGGAGATTATTCCGACGCAGGCTATAACGACATTTATTTTTCATTGGTAAGCTGGAAAGAAAATTGAAAAACGCCGCCGGAATACATTTGCGGCAAAGTCAAAGTCTCGCATTTTCCGGATTTTGCCGTGCGCAAAAACGCCTCCGCTCCGTGCAAAAAAACGCCCCCGCAGAACTGTTCTGCGGGGGCTATGTTCGGATAGGTAAATTCCCCTTTTCCTAATGCCGGAAACCGCCCGGCATTATCGATTTTAACCTTGACCGCGTCGGCGCGCACTTTTCCCCGGTCTCCGCGTTTGCTTCTATCGGTAATTTTATGAAAATTTCGTACAGGTATTGACAATTCTTTTCAAAAGTGGTATTCTTGTGATACCACATGTTTACATTTTAATATTAGGAGCGGTATTTTTGTACCCTTTTCAAGTTGCGTCAGGGCTTGCAATCGGGTATTTTTATGCCTTTTTTCGGCATAAAGTTAACAACTCAATAAAGCGGAATAAGAGCAAAAAAGAGTTTGGCATAGAGTATCTCTTAGTTCTTATTTCGTCATAAAAAGTTGTTGACGCTCTGAAAATGTAAACGGTGTGGTAGCCTTTAAGAGATACCATATGCGGCGTGTTTCTTGAAGGAACACGCCTTATTTTTATTTAACAGACAAAAAAGATGCGAGGGAAAAAGAGATGCAAATTGTCAAAAATAAGTTGATGAAATCGTCGCTTGCGGCGTTTATATTGAGCCTTGCCGTTTTTTTAGCGGCAATTTTTTCATTAATCCCGTCAAAAGGCATAACCGCCGAGGCGTATTCACAGGCCCCGAGTCCGACAGTTACTTTAAATTATATTGGCAATACCAAATATTTTAATTCAAAAGATGTTAATAGTCTTTATACTCAACTTATTTCCGGTAGCAACTATAATACAATTAAAAATTTAACAACTGCAAAAAGAACTAATGATTTTTCTAAAAAAGATATAGTTGTATCTATGGGTGGGTTTACTTGGACGCCCGTATTTTTGTCGAAAGATATGGACGGCAATCCTATTTTAACTCTTGTGCAGAACTGTGCAACATTTACGAGTGTATGGTCAGGTATTAATCCTTCTATTTCTACTAATAGAAGTTATACTGCGCCATATCCATTTGCTTCATATAGTTATAGTTTGGCTAGAAGCTTTCTTGTCGGTTCACAATATACGACTGACGGCAAAACTCTTACCTCTGGAACAAACAAACAAAATAGCAATTATAGCACTTTTATTAAAAATTATGATGATCTTATTGTTACTCCTGCAAAAGTTATTTGGCAGAAGGATAGCTTTCAATTTCGTTCCCTAAGTCTGAATGGTTATAATGATGTGACGGAGGCTGATCCTTATGCACCTGCAACTAATTCTGGCTCAGCGAATAATTCGTGGAGTAAAGACGCAACAATTAGAAACACCAAAGGTGAACAAGCGGCAACAAATATTTATGTTCAGTATTTAGTACAACACGAAGCAGGTTTATGGAAAGATGATAAACTTTGGCTTCCATCGGAGGAGGAATTAGGTTACAAATACGACGGTAATAACATTCATCATGTAAATTCAACTCACGGTTGGGGATATATCGAGTTATATGAGGATATATTTAATAGGTCTGCGATGTTGCGTTCAACATTAGTGGAGGATGATAACAATTTATCTATTTGTACGGAAGAGGGTAATGATTTGTCTAATTACCAAATTTTTGGCGATTCTTTTTCTTCTCAAGTGAACAATTCTGAATGGTCTGTTTACGCTGCCTTTCACTTGAATTTGGCAAAACTTAATGCGCAAGCAAGAGAGCCGATAGCAAAGCCGTCGGCGCTCGGAAACAGTGATTTTACGTTTAATGGCACCGCGCAGGGCGCAACGTTTAGTTTGCCGGCCGGAACCGCGTTGGACAGCACAACTGCCGGAAGCAGTTATGCTTCAAGCAAATTTTCGGCAACGGACTACGGCACATATACCCTCAAAATTAAACCTGCCTCGGGAAAAGTCTGGACGGACGGCACGGAAAGCGCCATAGATTATAAAACAATTTCCATTGCAAAAAAGTCTCTTACTTTGACCGCAAATGCCGCTTCCGTAACTTATGGCAATAATGCGCCGAACGTTACTTTTAAAGTTGCCGGATTGGTAAACGATGACGCATGGGCGGATAATGCGTATTGTACTATTGATGGATATACGCCATGGACAACGGGCGTAAGCTCAACAAAGGCAACCATAAAACCGCCGACTACGATATCGCTTAAAAAAGGCAAGGCAACCAATTATACCCTCGGATCTCCGGTTACCGCCCAACTCACCGTAACGGCGAGGCCGATAACCGAAAACGTTACTTTTTCGGGCACAATCGGCGGGGCAATGACCTATGACGGAACGACCGTCGGCGGCACGAGCGCGGGCAGTAAGGGTATAACCGTTACGGGCATTAATCTTACGGGCTTTACGGGCTTTCACGAGAACGTTGCGGTCAGCAGCGCAAATATCGTGTTGGGCGATAGTAACGTGGGCACAAAGACGTATAAACTGACCAACATAATTTTAAATAACGGCAATTACACCATTGATACAAGTATCGTGGCCACGACCGAAACGCCTGCAACGGAATCGCTTGTAAACCCCAAAGAGATTTCGATTTCGGGCGGAATTTCTTCAAGCGGTAGCAAAGTTTACGACGCGACGACTTCCGCTTCGGGCATATCAATCGATAAAAGCGGGGTAACGTTCACAGGGGTTGTAGACAGCGCGCATAACGGCAAGATAGATATATCATATACTTCCGCCGTGTTCACTTCCGCAGACGCTAATTCCAAACAAATCAAACTGTCGGGAATCAGCTTGACGGGCAAAGGCGGCGACAACACGATTTATAAAAACTATAAATTAAAGGATGACTACACTTATACGTTTACGGGCGACGGCACGATAACCCAAAGAGAGCTGAAAGTTAAGTTTACGCCCAATAAAACGGGCGACAACAGGTGGGAAGGCACGGACGGCTCAACTTCGGGCTGGACTTTGGAATATATCGGCAAACACCCTACGGCGAGCGCAACCGCGTCGGACAGCGCGCAACTGCATTTTGCCGTTGATACGACGGGCATTTCGGGCGCTTTGCTTGCCGCCGTAAACGCCGTTACGTTGCAGAGGGACGGAAGTTGCAGTCAGGAATATACGGCGGATACAAATCACACGATAACCGTTACGTTTGCGTTAAACGGCGATAATTTCACCTTGACGGACAACACGTTCAGTTACAGAATAATCAAGCGCGAGGCTTCGGTCAAGATAGGGAACAAGAGCTTTACATACGGCACGAGCCGCACGAGCGAAAAAATCGAGGTGTCGGGCGTTATATCGGGGCAGACGGGCTTCGTTTCTTCCGAAAACAACGGCGGCGTAGGCTCGGACGGCAATTTGCTTAAAGCGTACGTATTGCACGCCACGGGCTATAACCCCGTCGGATATTATCCGATAGTGCCCGAATTTACCAACGAGGATATAGGCAAAAACTATAATCTGACCGTAACGGGCGATTTCGGCAAGGCCGACCACACTAACGAAACATATAGAGAATATTATGAAAAGGCGGGCGAATATGCCTTAACCAACGCAACCATAGAGGGTAAAGGCGGCAACGAGCAGGGGAACAGGCAAATCGAACAAGCCGTGTTCACCGTAACGCACTTTTATGACCACGAAAGTCAGTTCTCACGCACCGCAACGGAAGCATGGTTCAGCTTAAAGGGCGGAATGGTTCCTACCATAAAATACAGCGAAACGCAACTTGACGCTGGCGCCGTCGGCTGGCAAGACAGCATAGACGATCTGAGCGGATACGTGATAGGCAAAACTTACACCTATTATATACTCGTAACTGCGGACAACCACGATTCGAGAGTGTTTACGGTAAATATAAGTTTCAAGCAGGAACAAATCACCATAACTTTCGACGCGGAGGGAATTACGGCGACTTACGGCGACGCTCTGCCCGATCAGGACGCTTTGTGGAGTAAAGTAACGGCGATATCGGGCTTGCATAAGGGCGACCAGGCTATAACTGAACTCAGCGAGGCAAAAGACGCTTTGAAAGCGTTTGCCGACCTTTCGTTGCGCGACGACAGGAGCGGCGCTTTAACCGCGGCAACCGCAGTGCATAAAGCCGAGGGCGGATACAGAATCGCGCTTGTATTCAAGAGCGCGGGCGGCGAGGGCGACAGCACCTATCACGTTATATATCAGAACGATCAAGACTTCTATAAGATAAACTTAAAGCAGATAACCGAAGACGATATTGAGTGGAACGTATCCGGCTACGTTTACGGCGAAGAGGTCGACGATTCCGCGGCTCACGAAGCGCATCACCCCAAGCCCGTGCTCAAAGACGAATTTTTGGCGGACGCGGACAAGGGCGACGACGAAAACAAAAAGTTGAGTTTTAAGATATACCGCGTTAAAAATGACTATGAGTTGCCGGGTGAGCACGCGCACCTTGCGGGCGAGTATTACGTTAAAATTACGGGCATCGCCGAAGATTTTGAAAACAAATATCAGCTCACTCCCGGAACGGAGTTCAAAAAGAACTTTACCATAAGTCCGAGAGAAGTGGAAGTTAAAATCAACGATTTGCCTAGCCAGGAATGGGGAGACAACGCGCAATTGACCGCCGAAAATATTGCTTCATATCTTGCGCGTCAGATAGCAGATCTCTATACGGTAACTTCCGCAACCAAAATTTTAAGCGGCGACGTATCGAGCGCCTTTACGTTGAAACTCGTCAAAGTCGGAGCGGAGCGCGAAGAACTTTCAGGTCTGCTCGATGCGGGCAAATATAAGATAGTGGGCGAAGCGACCAAAAACGAGTTGGACGCGAGCAACTATACCATAACTTTCACCGACGGCAGTTTTGAGATAACCAAAAGAGATATAACTTTCACCTTGAAATCCGACAAAGAAGACTATAAGGGCGAAGAGTTCGGCGATATCGACGTTGATTTCGACGATTTGAAGAGCGGAAGTCTGACAAAAGACACGGATTATGAGTTGTCGTTCAGTCCCGACGGCTCTTCCGGCGATCCCGGCGTGCTCGGCGATAATGACAAGCCCAAAGGCGCGGGGAAATATACCGTTACGGTAACTTTGAAGGATACCGCGGCGGCCGGCAACTATAATATAACCACCGAATCCGCGACGTTCACGGTCAACAAGGCGGATATAACGTTTACTCTGCAAAAGACCACTGACGCTTATACGGGCTTGGGACAGGAAGTTGACGTTGAGTTTGATGCCTTGAAACCGGGCGACAACTACACGAAGGGTAACGGATATACGCTGTCTGTTG
The DNA here is from genome assembly GCA_947628505.1 of uncultured Clostridia bacterium. Lineage (GTDB taxonomy): Bacteria > Bacillota > Clostridia > Christensenellales > Borkfalkiaceae > Coproplasma. Next base: position 13,178 of record CANRAD010000007.1, on the reverse strand, counting down.
AAACTTCGGACGGCGACCTTGACGGCGGTTTGCCCAAGACGGTCGGAACTTATACGGTCAAAGTTGTGTTGAACGGCGATTTTGCGAAGAACTACAACGTTACTACGGCTTCGCAGGAGTATGAGATCACCAAAGCCTCCTTAACGTTCAAAGACGGCTCTGCGGCGTTTAACGGAGCGGAGCATCAGAACGTTACGGTGGAATTCGAGGGCTTGCAGAACGGTGAAACGTTAGAGGCGAGCGACTATACCGTTACTTTTGAAGAGATAGAAGTCGAACTTTCGAACGGACACCCCAAAGAAGTGGGCGAATATACGATGAAAGTTGAACTTAACGAAAATTCAAAGACTAAAAACTATAATATTACCACCGTCTCGGCAACTTTTACGGTAACCGACGGGTTGATTGAAAAGCCCAATGGCGACAATATAGTCGGCTCGGAGTATAGCGGCGAGGCGCAGAATATAACGCTTTCAAACTTCAATAAAGACCAGATGAGCGGCTCGGTTTCACAGGGTGCGACGTTTGACGAGGCCACGGGCGAGTTCTCCGCAACCGACGTGGGAACGTACACTCTTACCGTAACTCCCAAAGCGGGCTATAAATGGACGGGCGGGAACACCGAAGAAGTTAAATTCACCATTGAAATAAAAGAAGCCGAACTTACATTTACCATGAAGTCCGCCTCGGGCGCATACGCCGGCAAGGGGCAAGACGATTTGGACGTTGTATTCGACGGACTCAAAAACGGTCAAGCGCTTGTAAAAGACGCGGATTATACGCTGTCGTTTGAGACTTCAAACGGCTCGCTCGACGGCGATTTGCCCAAAAACGTGGGTGATTATACGGTAAAAGTGCAGTTAAAGCCGGAGAGCAGTCTTGCCAAAAACTATAAAATAACCACCGAATCGCAGACGTATGAAATAACCAAAGCTACGCTGACGTTCAAAAACGGTACGGGCGAGTACAACGGCGAAGAACATCAAAATGTTACGGTTGTGTTTATCGGTCTGCAAAACGGCGAAACGCTCGAAATTACCACGGACTACACGATAACTTTCGAAAAGATAGACGTAGATCTTTCAAACGGCTATCCCAAAGAGAAAGGCGAGTACAAAATAACAGTTGCGCTCGTTTCAAACGACAAGACCAAAAACTACAAGATACAAGACAATTTCACCGCGACGTACACGGTTTCCGACGGCACAGTGGATAAGCCCACCACGACGGACGGCGTTGACGGAGTTGTAAGCGGCGAGTATAACGGCGAAAATTTAGAGCTGACGGTGTCGGGTTATGTCGAAGATAAAATGAGCTACACCATCTCGCCGTCCGGCAAGGGCGCGGCGTTTAATATAGGAAACGGCAAGTTTACGGCTAAGGACGCGAACACCTATACGCTCACCATAACCCCGAAAGAGGGTTACAAGTGGACGGACGGCGGCTCTGACGGCGTAGAGTTCAAAATAACCATAAGTAAAAAGCAGTTGACGATTACAGCCAACCCCAACGCTATAACCTACGGCGCGGCGGCTTCGGCTAACGGCGTTGTTTACAGCGGTTTTGTAACCGGCGAGAGCGAAAGCAACCTTTCGGGCGCGCTCGACTATGACTTCGACTACACACAGGGCGGAGCGATCGGTTCAAACTATAAAATCACGCCCAAGGGCTATACTTCGGACAACTACGATATACATTACGTTGCAGGCACGCTGACGGTAAACCCGAAGCCGATAGACCTTACCATAGCCGACGGCGGGCACGCATATGGCGAGCAGCCGCAGACCGAATTTGAAATAAAGCCGAGCAGCGACTTCTACACGGGCGACAGCGTACAATCGCTCGGAGCGATTGTATATGAAGTCCGCAGCAGGGGAGTGAAGATCGAGTTAAGCGCAGAAACGTCTGTAGGCGAATATGAAATCTGGGCTGAAAGCAAGGTTTACGGCAACTACGACGTTACGTTTACGGCGGGGAAATACGTCATTTCCGCAGGCGAAGTTACCCCGCCCACCGAGGATACGCGCGAGTTTACCTACACGGGCGAAGAAATAACCTATATGCCCGAGGGCTTCGACGACGGCACGATGACCATTTCCGGCAACGTTAAAACCGAAGCCGGCACCTACACCGTGCGCGTGGAGCTTAAAGAAAATTTGATTTTCAAAGGGTTGGAACAGAATTGGATTGAATTTGAGTTTGAAATTAACGCAGCGAAAATAGTCAAGCTGAATGATAACGGTAACGTGTTCATGCACGATGAATTTGCCGGCGGAGCGGGCAATCAGGCCGTAATGCTCGCCGAAAAAGACGAAGACGGCAAGTTTAAGAACTTCGGCGCCGTCGGAGAGCAAGGCATGACAATATGGGCAACCCGGCCTTTGGCGTACACGGGCCCGAACAATGAAATTAAGCCTGCAAAACCCGAATTCGGCGCTGCTCCCGCAGATACTTACATAAATATAACCGACTTGGATATATCGGATATAAACTATCCGATAACGGTAGATTTGCGCACTGTGGGCAAGTATGTGGTTTATTATCACATAGTTGCAGACAACCACGAGGTATTGGAAGGCGAATGGCGCGTAGCCGTGCAAAAGGACACCGAAGTTACAAAGGTAATCTTCAAAAAAGCTGTTACGATTAAATACGGCGACGTTCCCACTACCGACGAGCTGTTTGAATTACTCAAAGATTCGCACAGCGAGTATCTGTCGATAACCCGTAACGGCGAGGACGTTTCCGAAGACTTCTTCAATGAGGCGACGGGCGTAACGTACGGTTTGTGGCGTAAAAATCAGTTCGGAAAATATTACGACTGCGGAGAGTATTACATCAACTTTGTACTGCCAGACGATACTTCGCGCACGGTCATCTATCGCGACGGCGGCAATGATTCGTCAAAAGATACCAACCACGATAAACTTGTTGTCGAGCAACTTTCGCTCTCGCTTATTTGGGATACCTCGAAACTCACATACACTTACACGGGCGAGCCTATCAGTCTTGAAGATCTCGCCGCAATAGACATTACGGGCATGGCGGATGACTGGAAAGGCATACAGGTGCGTTTCGAACTTGCAGATACCCACGATCAGGTAATAACCGCGGCAGGCGTGTATGAGGTAGTTGCCATTTTAGAGGGTGCAAACGCAAAGAACTATTGCTTTGCCGAGGGTGTCAGAACGACCAACACCGTGGTTGTTACTTCACAGCACTCGTCGGGCGGAGATTCCGGTAACCCCGACAAAACCGATTCGGGAACTTTCGAAGGTATGGAAATCTCACCCTTCGTTATTGCGCTCGGAATCGAAGGCATTACTGTAATAGTCCTTGCGATTGTTTTGGCAGTGATTAAAAAGAGATAAGGGGGCGACTATGTTAAACGGATTACTTACGGTAAATTTTTTCGGAACAACTCTCGACGTGGACGGAACTTTGTCGTTTGTATTGCTTATAGCAGGCATTGCGCTTCTTATGGGAGTTATAATAACCATGTCGGTAATGCTTGTGGGAGCTATAAGGCGTAAAAATGCGGACGAAGAAGATATCGGTGCGGATGAAACGATGACCGAGGAAGAGCAGTCGGAAGAAACTGCGGAAGTTGCCGCTGCGTTAGCAGCCGAATTGCCCGAAGAAGAATCTTCGCCCGCGGGATTTCTGAGCTACGACAGAAGTTTTACGGCAAAATATATTCAATCCTCGGACGAGGTTAAACAGTGGTATATCCATATCAAAAACGAGTTGCTTTCATATAAAAAAGTAACTGACCGTATGAGTTGGAAGCGGGAAAGTTTTCGCTTTGGAAGAGAAACATTGGCAAGGCTTTCGATAAAGGGTAAAACACTTTGCTTGTATCTTGCCCTTGATCCCCAAAAGTATGCAGACAGCAAATACGCAATAGAAGATGTGTCGGAAATTGCATATTATGCCGATACGCCTTGTTTATACAGGATAAGAAGCGACAGACGTGAAAATTACTCGGAAGAACTTATTGCCGATGTTATGAAGTTGAAAAATACGCCCAAAACCGAACGCCCGTCAGAGGATTATTATTTGCCTTACGAGGGAATTGTGGAACTTATTGACAAAGGGCTTATTAAACGCGTTATACGAGAGGCGCCGATTTCCGATGCAATAGCGGCACCGCAAACTTAATTTAATCGGCAGACACGATAACTGTAATTCGCTTATGCAAAACGCGCAGGACTTTTTAAGCCTTGCGCGTTTACTTTTCGGGTATACACATAAATTGCTGCGACGGTAGAAGCAGTTTCGCACCGTATAATCTTAAATAAGCAGCGTAAAAAACCGCGTATTATTTCAATGTTAAAAGCATTTCGTTTGATGGTTAAAAGCATTTCGTTTGATGAGTGCGAAATTCCGGTTCGGACGCGGACTTGAAATAGCGCGTGCGCCTTTTTATACAATTCGGAGCTTCCTCTTAAATCGGCGTAGCGGGATTTTCAAAAAAGAGCCGTTTTCAATCAATTTTGGCTGAAAACCCGCCGTTTTGCACTTCGCTTCGCGGCTGTTTCAAACTTTTTATTACAAAAATTCAATCGATAAAATAAATTAAAGAAAATTTCAAGCCGACCATCGGTTAAAAATTACGCCGCTTTTCTAAGCGGCGTATAATTTTTGCACAAAAATAAATTCAAGGGGTTAAATATGAAATACAAAGATTGGCTCACAGAATGGCTTGCCGTCTGCGTAAAGCCGACAACAAAAGAGCGCACTTATGAAAAATACAAACAGATTTGCAATAGGCAGCTTATTCCCGCGCTCGGAAATTTTGAACTTGACAAGCTCACCGCGGGGGCGTTGCAGGGTTTTGTTGCGAAAATTACGGCGCATTTCTCGTCAAACTCGGTAAACGTTGTCATTTCCGTATTGAAAAACTCTCTCAAAAAGGCCGTTTCATATGGAATTACGGAGCGGGAGTTTACAAGCGCCATCTCCCGCCCGCGCGTTTCGGAAAAGAGAGTGGAGTGTTTCACCCGGGAAGAACAAAAAAAGATTGAAAATTATATTTCGGACAGTAAAAATACAAAACTTGTAGGTATTCTTCTATGTCTTTATACGGGACTTAGGGTAGGCGAGCTCCTCGCCCTCGGATGGGACGATATAGACTTTAAAGATGGGATTTTATCCGTCGCCAAATCCTGCCACGACGGTTGGGGAAAAAGCGGATATAAAAAAATCATAGAAACGCCAAAAACAAGCAATTCAACGCGGCTTATTCCCATACCGAAACAGCTCCTCGGCGTATTGAAAAAAGCAAGACGGGAAGTGCGAGGGGCATATATTGTGGGCGGAGACAAGACGGTATCGGTGAGGTCGTACCAGCGCACTTTTGAACTTTTGCAAAAGAAATTGAATATCCCGCATAAAGGCTTTCACGCACTTCGGCACACTTTTGCCACCCGCGCATTGGAGTGCGGTATGGACGTAAAAACGCTATCCGAAATTTTGGGGCACAAAAACCCCACCGTAACGCTTAACCGCTACGTGCACAGCCTTATGGACCACAAGCGGCTTATGATGAACCGTTTGGGCAAACTTTTCAAATAAAAAAGGGGTGGAATTTGCCCGCCCGTTTTTGTTCATGTAATATTCTAATCCGTGTACATAAATAGTGCTTTGTTCGCGAAAAAAACGTAAAAATCAGCAAATCTTAACAAATATTGACATTTGTTTGATTGATTTTTTTGTGCATGCGCAATATGATGGATAAAAAGAAACAAAAGCAATACACGGAATAGAATATTCTGTGTGCAATTTCCGATTTTACACACGGGAATATACACGGATTAGAATAATCCGTGTATATTTTGGTATTTGGAAAAGTTCAACTTAAATCGCATGCAAAGGCGAAAGCGGAAATAGATAAAACGGGGAAATGGTGAAAGCTGTAAACGGTGAAAGGAGCTTTAAAATGTCGAAAGGAAGGAAAAGAATTGTTTGGGTGTTGACGGCAGTTATGGCAATACTGATTGCCGTTGCCACGTCGCTGTTTATCGGTAACAGGCTGAAAGGCGCAACCTCAAATGTCGCAAGCGCGGAAACAGCCGCACCCGCTTCCACGTCCGGAGATATTATGCCTGCGTCCATTCTTGTGGGCAGTGATAATTATCACACTCCCGGAGTGCATGAATTCACTGACGGGTGGGATGAGCTCAGGGAAGTTGATAACGACGGGAATTTCAGTTTAGCAGAAGGGACAAAATATTTTCTGAAAGAAAGTAGCGATGTTTCATATGATAGGGGTTTGGCATTTGGTATGGAAGGAGATATAACCCTCTGTCTGAACGGGCTAACGTATGAGTTGCCAACAGATTTTGAATTTGAAATTGGGTCAGATACCGTTCTTCATTTATGCGACTGCGGAGACGGCGCATTTATAGGCAACATAACCGTTAATGGCGGTACGCTGGAATTAGACGGCGTTGATGTACAAGGGACCGTAACGGCAGTAGAGGGCTCCTCTCTTAAAGTAGCGGGCAATACTAAAGTCGGAGGAGTTTATTTGGATGATGACGTTACGATTGAATGCGGCGAGCTGGACAATGACGCGGATATCACCATAGAAGTAGACCCCGACAGCGACAGAGGCGAACCGTGTGTCGACCCGGACAGTTTTGACGCAAACAACAGCGGTGAAGATGTAACGGACTATTTCACTATGTCCGACGGCTCCAACCCTTTATCTTATAGGCTAAAAGTGGTGTTCCCCGCTATTGGCGAGGGCGAAACACCTTATGAAGGACACTACGGAACCGATTAGTTTACTGAAAAAATCAAAGAGAATATTACGTTTATCCGAACAGATTCAAGCGGGGGTATCGTGTCTGTTGACGACATAGCCTTGGATGACGATTACGAGGTAACTATTTACGAACCTAGCGGCGAAAGCGAAATGAACAGCGTGGGCGAATATACCATTAGCGTTAAATTGACGGATGACGGTGCGAAAAAGTATTTTTTTGTAGGCGTTTCCGATTCCGATGGTGAAGATTCCGAAGGCGGCGAAATCGATTCGGGAACCGGTGCTGCGACTATGCTGTACAAAGTAGTAAAAGCACCGATAACGGTAGAATTCACCGATTTTGCCTCGGACGAAGGGTTTTACAACGGGAATGATTGGCTGGATATTATAGCAAGCTCTGATAGTAGCGACAGTGGTTACATTTCCTTTAAAAATTTAAAGTCCGAAGAAACATTATCGTTAGGTATAGACTATAAAGTAACGATCTTAAGTCCCGACGACACAGAAGCAATGATAAACGCGGGCAAATATACTGTAAGCGTTGAACTCATAGACGACCCAAGAGGCAACACAGCGGAAAACTATGTATTGGCAGACGAGTCCGGCGAGCAATTGTTCGATGGTGCGACGCACGAGTATACCGTTAAACAAGTTACAATGACCATAAGCTATACAGTTTCGCAACAGTACAACGGCAAAGTTTTCACCGTAGAGGGCAAAGGCTTAACGTATAATGATTTGCAAATTGCATATTCTCCCGAAGGATTTGAAATTGAAGACACAACAATTGAAGTAAAGGACGATATTTCAACGACTTCGGCAGACGTAGGCACGTATACGGGCACATTAAATATAACGTATGACACCGTAAACTTCAAATTGAACGGCACCGCCGGCTATACGCTGAACATTATTCCAAAAGTTCTTTCCGCAAGTAATGTTAAATGGGATAAGACGGAATTTACCTATAACGGCAAAGCCCAACAGCCCACAACCGCCACAATCGCCACGGGAGTGGACGGCGAGGGTAATATTGACCTTAAAGTAGACGTATCGGAAGGTTCCTCAATAAACGTCGGCAATTATAATGCCACGGCCGAATTGCCCGACGGCGCAGGCAATTACACCCTTGAAGGTTCCGCAACCCACGAATTTGCTATCGGTAAGGCAACGCTCACAGTAGAGCTTACTGCGGCCGATAAGGATTACGACGGCACCGACGCAGTCATTGTAACGGGCGAAATAACAGGCACACTTTATAGCGTCGGCAGTGTAAAAGACGTTGTTACCGTGGGCGAAATAGTTGCAGCCTTCGATGACGTGAACGCGGGCGAGAAAAAATCCATAACAGTCAAATCCGTAGCTCTCGAAGGCGCCGCGGCGAATAACTATGAGGCGGACTTTTCAAAATCTCTCACGGCTAAAATAAATCAACTCGGTATCGAAATTACGTGGGATAATGTGGAAAGTCTTGTCTATAACGGAGCAGATCAAGCTCCTACGCCCAAACTTCCCGCGGGTATTCCCGACGGTTCTCCCGCTTTGACAGTTTCTGCGTCCGTCGCGGGCGGACATAAAAACGCGGGCACGCCGTATAACGCAACGGCAGTGCTTGAAGGAACTGCCAAAGATAACTACATTATCACCGGCGGCGGCTCTCAACCCTATACGATAAATAAGGCTACAATAACGTTGGAAGGCAGATACAGCGCTTCCAAAACCTATGATAAAAACGTATATACGGGAAGCATTACCGTAACTTCCGATTCCGATAGCGGAATTACCGCTACCGCCGATAATGGGCTTTCCGAAAGCATAACCGTAAATATAGAAACCAACGATGTAAATGCCAAAACATACGATAATGACGATTTGTCCATTGCATATAGCGGTTATGACTCGACAAACTACAAAATCGAAGATAAAGCCAATTACAGCGTCGAAATCGAAAAGGCAAATATAACGGTAAGCGGCGCATATAGTGCTGCCAAAACCTACAACGGTGAAGGTTTCAGCGGCGAAATAACGGCGGCTACGGCTTCCGAGGACTTTACGATTGAAACTTCCGACGATACGTTTAAAATTATCGTCTCCTCGGACGAGGTCAACTGCGGCGAATACACCAAAGCCGGCGGCAAAGTAGGCGTTGAGTATGAGTATGACGAAGCCAATTACAACGCTCCATACGATACGGCAACCTATACGCTTACCATAGAAAAGGCTAAAATCACTTTTGATAAGTCCGGGATAAGCATAACCGAAACCGAAAAAACCTATGACGGCAATGTTTCAGTACCGGAAGTGGGCTCGGGCAAGCAAATTACCATTATTACGGGCGTTAAAGAGGAAGAGGTAAACGGCACATATACCGCGGTATATAACGATAAAGGCGTTTTGAACGCAACAGAGATAATTATAACCTTAACGCTCCAAGCCGCCGACAACTACGAGTTCGGCAAAAGCGAGGGCAATTACACCTTAAAAGAGGACGGTTCTATAACATGGACAATATCGGGCAAAATAACTCCCGCACCTCTGACCGCCGCCGTAACTGCGGGCAAAACGATTGAAAAGACGTATGACGGCAACACCGAAATCACCGTAGTTGGCGAAAATTTGACCTTACACGACAAATTGGGCGCGGACGACGTTATAATTCAATCGGCTTCGGGCAATTTCGAAGATGCAAACGCCGGCGATAACAAGGATATAACCCTGACGATAGTCCTCGGCGGCGACGATAAGGACAATTATTCCATTTCCGCGCAAAGCGTGAAAGGCAACATAACCAAAGCCGATGTCTCCGTTACGCTTTCGGGAGGTTTCACCTATGACGGCGAAACGCACTCCGACAACGACATTTTGGACTTGGGCAACGTTTCGGCAACATTCAAAGGCGCAACCACCCTCGGGCTTTCCGAAGCCAATCTTAACGTGAGCGGCTCGGTTAAAGACTATAAGGACGGCGGCTATTCCGTCGGATTAAAAGATTCCGACGAGAATATAACTGTTGAACTTATAGGCAACGACAACTATACCTTGAACGCCGCAGACGGCACAATAACCGTCGGCAAGGCACAGGTTACGTCCATAACGTGGACTGTAACAGAAAATGCGGGCGCGCTTGTCGGCGATACTTATACCGCCACATATGACGGCAAAACCCATACAATAACCGCCATCGTTCACTATGCGGGCGGCACCGAGTCGGCGTCTGTTGACGGTGATGACACGTTTAAAGATGTTTCCGACAGCGGCGCATATGAAATAGTCAAATCGGCAAACTTCGATTTTGACGGCGTTACAACCGCTCTGACCGTTACCGTAAACAAAGCCTCGCTCACTTTCACGTTGAATCCCGCCTCGGGCGAATACGATGGTACGGAACACGAAATCAACATACAATTTGTTACTCAAAACGGCGAAACGCTCGCAAAGGACGCGGACTATACAATAGAAATTGATGGCGGCACGCCCGGCTCGAACGGACTGCCGCAGGGCGTGGGCAAATACACCGTTAAAGTAACGTTGAATACCGAAAGCGCCAAGGCCAAAAATTACACTGTTACAACCGAATCTCAGGAGTTCACCGTTTCCGTCGGCAAAGTCCAAAAGCCCACAGGCGCCAGCATTGAAGAAACTTACAACGGCACAGCCCACAACCTTACCGTAATAGGCTATGTTGAAGCCCAAATGAGCTACTCTATCGATGGCGACGGCGCGGACTTCGCTATTGCCACGGGCATATTCAGCGCGACGAACGCCGGCGAGTACACGCTTACCATAAGTCTGAAAGACGGTTACGAGTGGGACGACGTTGATAAATCCAACCCCGAATTTACAATAACCATAGACAAGGCAACGCTCACCATAACGGGCGCAACCGTAGAGACAAAAACTTATGACGCAACGACAACCGCCACCGTTACGGATATGACTTTCGAGGGCTTTAAGGGCGCCGACGAAAGCAATGTTCGATTTGTCGGTTGCAAGGCGGAATTTGCAAGCCCCGACGCAAGCGACAGCGCAACCGTCGACAAAATTTCCGATGTTGAATTAACAGGCTCGGCGGCGGACAACTACACCGTTAATGTTGAAAGTCTCCCCGAAATTACGGGCACGATAGACAAAGCCAGGCTTGCGATAGAACTTACTGCGGATAAAAAGACCTACGACGGCACCGATACCGCCATCGTAACGGGCAAAATAACCGGAACGGTTTATAGCGTCGGCAGTGTAAAAGACGTTGTTGCCGTGGGCGATATTGTTGCCCGCTTTGCAGACGCCAACGCGGGCGAGAATAAGTCCATAACCGTTTACTCCGTAGCCCTCGAAGGCGCCGCCGCGAATAACTATGAGGCGGACTATGAGGCTTTCGCCGAAAACCTCACGGCTGACATAGAAAGGCGTGATATTACAATTACGTGGGATAATGTGGAAAGTCTTGTTTACAATGGTGAAAATCAAGCGCCTACGCCCAAACTTCCCGCGGGTATTCCCGACGATACTCCCGATAAACTGTCCGTTAAGGCAATCGTAGACGGCGACCATAAAAATGCGGGCACACCGTATAACGCAAAGGCAGTGCTTGAAGGAACTGCCAAAGATAACTACAATATCATTAATGCAGACCGGGAGTTCACTATTGCAAAGGCAACGGTTGATGTTTCTTGGAGCGGCTATGAGGGGCTCATATATAACGGCGCCGAGCGAGATATTACCGCAACGGCAACGGGCGTTAAGGGCGAGGAAATAAGTCTTTCCGTAGAGTATAGTGCAGAGGAAGGCTCAGCTCTTAACGACAATGGCAAGCCGCAGAACGCAGGCAACTACACTGCCACGGCGGACACGGCAAACGGCAACTACACTCTGGGAAAAAGCACGAAAACACAGCATTTCACCGTCGCAAAACAGCAGGTGAACGCGCCGACGATTGAAAGCACTGTATATAACGGCTCACCGCAGACGGCACACGTCGAAACTTCCGTGCTCTACACCGCCGAGGAAGTGGTAAAAACAAACGCCGGCAATTACGATGTCAGACTCACGCTCACACACCCTGAAAACTACAAGTGGCCGAACAGTGAAGAGGCGGATATCGTCCTTACATTCACTATAAGAAAGGCCGATTACGATATGTCGGGCGTAACGTTTAAGGACGTTACCGTAGATTACGACGGAGAGGAGCACAGTATCTACATCGAGGGCTCATTGCCGGACGGCGTAGACGTTACCTATCAGAACAACGGCCGGACGGACGTCGGCGTATACACCGTAACGGCAATCTTCACGGGCGACGAAATCAACTATAATGCTATCGACAACAAAACGGCGCTGTTGACGATTTTGCGCGTCAGCCACAATCTGAACGAAATCGGGTTTAATGACGTTACGGTGAAGTACGACGGCGAAACGCACAGCATTTATATCGAGGGCGTGTTGCCGCACGGCGTAACCGTCGATTACGAAGGGAACGGACAGACCGAGCCTAATATATACACGATTACCGCCGTATTCAGCGACCATATCGGCGAATTTGAAAGAAAGACGGCGACGCTTACTATTTTGAGGTTGCACGCGCAGTCGGCCGATGGTGAAGTCGTCATAGACAGCGAGGACGGCTTCGATCCCACATTGGAGTTAGTGGTTGAAAAAATCGAGAGCGTCGAACGAGGCTATTGGTCGTGGGAGAAAGACAAAGTTTCCGAAAGATACGCCGTAAAATTGTGTAAAGACGGCGTTGAAGTTCCCATAGACGGCAAAGTAACTGTGCGGCTTCTCATTCCCGAGGCGTTCGGGGATAAAGACTTTGAACTGAAAACCGTGGCGAGAGCGGCAAGCATAGAATACACGCGCGACGGCGACTATGTCGTCTTTGAGACGGACGGACTTTCTGCATATGTGTTCACGCGCAACTATACACCGTATTTTCCGATTGTCTTCACCGCAACGGGAGTTATGCTCGCGAATGTTCTGGTTTTGATTGTCTTGCTGGTCATTTTGAAGAAAAAAAGAGAAACGAAGGTAAGGTAAAATATGTCGTCTATAAAATCGTTTTTTGAAGAAACATTTTTTATAAGCGGAGCGGAGGGAACTATTCTGTTTGCAATGTGCATTGTCGCAGTCGTGCTTACGCTTGCCGCAATCGCGCTTGTAATTACGGTTATCGTTACGGTCAGACGCCGCAAACGCGAATATACGGCCGAAGTTACCGAAACCCTTCAAGAGGAGACGTCTGTGGAAGTGTTTGCGGAAACGTCCGAGCAAGCGCCCGTAGAAATGGCGGCGGTTTTCACAGAGGGCGGGGTGCGCTACAATAAGTCGTTTACGGCAAAACTCATTCAATCGGGCGACAAGGTGAAAAGTTGGTATGCCGCCCTCAAAAACGAGCTTCTGTCCTATAAAA
>CANRAD010000006.1 GCA_947628505.1 uncultured Clostridia bacterium | reverse complement strand
CTCGACGAGGTTTTCGAGCTCGGCGACGGTTATCTGCGACGTCGTGGGCATGGCGCCGCGCTCTATCGCTCCGTAAAACTCCCCGGGCGTAATGCTTTTGAACAGATCGTCCGGATACTCCTTACCGTCGACGATATAGTGATAAAGTCCGTATCTCACGCCGAGAGCCGAAAGATGCTCTTCGGTTAAATCGCATGTGGAACAGCATGTTATGAAATATGCCATAATATATCTCCTTTTTACCATTTTAGGAGTTGCCGTCGGGAGCTGTCAACCGCTTTCCGTCCTTTCGGCTTCTACGGATTTTTATCTCTTTCTACAACGCAAAAAAGGCAATTCTACGTTCGGTAGAATTGCCTTTTTACGACAATGGGTTTTATTTTTCCCTCTTTTTCCTGCCTTCGGGATATTTGGCCGAAAGTCTGTGCACGGCGCAGTAAACCGTGGGCACGAGAACGAGAGTTACGAGCGTTCCGACGAGCAATCCGCCTATCACGACTATTCCGAGCGGCTGCATGAGCTCCGCGCCCTGCCCCATGCCTATCGCAAGGGGGATAAGCGCCAAAATGGTTGTGAGCGTCGTCATCAATATCGGGCGCAGACGCACTTTGCACGCCTCCTGCACGGCCTCGAAATGCGGCATCCCCGCATCGTGGAGCTGTTTTATCTTTTCGAGCATGACTATCGCGTTGTTTACGACAACGCCCATGAGCATTATCAATCCTATGAACGAGACGACGTTCAGACTCGTGCGCGTTATCACCAAGGCCAAAAAGCCTCCCGTAAACGAGAACGGAATACTTGCCATTATTATCAGCGGCTTCAAGGCCGAGCCGAACTGCACGGCCATGACGGCGTAAAGGAGGAAGAACGATATCACGAGCGCGACCGCAAGTCCGCCGAACGCGTCGTTGAGATATGTCGAAATGCCGCTTTGCCGGAACGAATAGCCGGCGTTCTCGGCACGCGAAAGCACGCTCTGCGCCACGGCGAGCAACTTCTTCCCCGCCGCGCCCGTGTCCACCCCGGGAAGCGTGGCGGATATGGAGACCATCTTTTTGCCGTCCGAGCGGCGTATGCACGCGTCCACCTCTTCGTGGGGTATCTCGCCCTGCGAATCCAATACGAGCACTTCGCGCAGTTTTACCGCCTTGGCGCTCTTTTCGCCGCCCACTCCCGCAACCGTTTCGTAGCCTATCACATAGTTCATAAAGTCGTCCATGGTAACTATCGACGACTTGTCGAAACTTATCGAAATTTTGTAATTTTCGTCGTCTATGGAGGCGGTGCACGCCGTGTAGCCCGACATTCCTATATACAGCGTTGTAACGGCCGTTTGATAATCTATCCCCTTCTGCGCGAGAGCGTACCTGTCAAAGGTTACGTTATAGCGCACGGCCTTTTGCGAGGCGGAGGACTTTACGTCCTTGAAGCCGTTCTCGGGCTTTTGGAGTTCGAGAATTATGTCGTCGGCTATCCGCACGAGTTTATCGTTGTCGTCGCCCGTTATCGTAACGGACAAATCGTCCGTGCCAGACATAAGGGAAGCAACCACGCCGTCTATCTGCTTGACGCTTATTCCGCTTCTGCCCTCTATGCCGTCGGCGTCGTTCTCCGCCATGGAGCGGATTTCGTTGACCGTGTTTTCCGTTCCGCGGTTGGTTTTGAGCTGTACCGTGATTATGCCCGTGTCCGTCAGAGCGAGCAAGCCGTTCCTGCCCACGCTTACCGACACATATTCGAGATTATCGGCGTATTTTTCGCGTATTTTTCCCGCGAATTTCCAGACGTCCTGCTCTATCTCGTCGAGCGCGACGCCCGAATCGTATGTCATATTGACTTCTATCTGTCCCTTGTCGATGGACGGCAGAAATTCCGTGCCCGTCAGAAACAGCAGACCTATGCTCGCGCCGAATATTATTACCGCGGAGAGAATGGGGATTATCTTGCGCTTTAAAACCGCGGGCAATATTCTGCCGTAGAACGAGGTTACGGCCGTCATTATCCTCGGCTCCGCAAGCCGTTTCAT
Organism: uncultured Clostridia bacterium; assembly: GCA_947628505.1. GTDB lineage: Bacteria > Bacillota > Clostridia > Christensenellales > Borkfalkiaceae > Coproplasma. The sequence goes on along the minus strand of CANRAD010000006.1, from coordinate 90,416 downwards.
TCTCTCGCCGAAGCTCTTTTTTGCCTTTTTCTCTTTTCCGGCGCCGCTCTCTCCGCCCTCCGGGGGCATATTCTCGCCGCCTGCCTCGGCCGCGTTGCCGTCCGTCTCGCCCGACGTTTCGAAAGTTATATTCTCATAGTCCTCTTTCACGGCCTCTTCTTTTACGGTCTCTTCCGCCGCGGAAGATGAAACGGCCGCCTTTGCCGTTGCGCTCTTTTTAAATCTCCCGCCTTTGAGCAGCCCGTCAAAGCGCGACGTCATGGCGTAGAGCGCGGGAATTACCGTTACCGCGACTATGAACGAGAGCGCCAGCGAGAAGATGACCGCCCACGAAAGATCGGTGAATATCTCGCCCGTGAGCCCGCCGGAAAATATTATGGGTATGAACACGCACACCGTCGTCAAAGTGGAGCCCAACAAGGCGCCGCCCACTTCGGTAGTGCCGTCGACCGCCGCCTGAAACGCGGGTTTATCCATGTCGCGGTGTTTTTGTATGCTTTCGATAACGACAATGCTGTTGTCCACGAGCATACCTATGCCCACGGCGAGACCGCCGAGAGATACCATGTTGAGCGTTATGCCCATTGCGAACAGACATATCATCGCGGCGAGCACCGAAAGGGGCATCGTTACGGCGATTATGAGCGACGTGCGCACTTTTTTGAGGAACACGAATATGACGAGCACTGCCAACAGCCCGCCTATGAGCATGCTCACGAGCACGTTGGCAATACTGTCGGAGATGAACGCCGATTGGTCGTCCAACAGCGTTATCTGCGCGCCGAGCGCCTTTGCCGCGTCCGTTTTAAGATATGCGCCGTAGACGTCGATTACTTCTTTTACCACCGCGGAGGAGTTTGCGCCGTTGGACTTATATATCTCCAACGTAACTCCCTTGATTATTTCGGGCACGCCCGAAGAGCCGAAGTAAACATAGGACGAATAGTTGTCCTCTTCCTCTACGGAAGCTATGTCCGAAACGCGCACCGTCTTTGCCGTCTGGCTTTCAAAGGAGTTTAAAATTATGAATTTTAACGTCTCGTCTGAAAAATCGCTCCCGAGAGTGGAGTTTACGGTACTCTTCACCGTCGGGAAAACGAGACTGTTATTTATCAGATTTTCGGCTACGGCGGGGTTATCGATATCGTTCAAACTGAGAAACGCAAGCGTGGCGTTGTTCTTTATCTGTTCGCGTATGCCCGCAAAAAGCGTGCACAGCTCCGCGGGAAGAGTTACGGGGGAGTTTTCTATGTCCTCCACCGACTTTATGTCCGAATTGTTCTGTACGTGCACGTTGCCGCCTTCTGCCGTTACGTCGCCGAGAGGTATATCGAGCGCGCCGTAGGAAAAGGTCTGCACAAGGAGCGGAGCTATGATTTCCAGCCCGCCGTAAGGGCGCACAGCTATGCTCTTCTCCGGTCCGCCCATTATGCTTACGCTTTCAACGCCGTCTATCGCCGAGAGTTTGGCTTTCATGTCCTCGGCCGCTTTGTAGGCGTCGGAGAGGTTGCTCTTTTCGTCCTCCGACTTGTCAGAGGTAACCGAAAGCACCGCAAGGGCTTCGGAATTCAGATCTATATCGTAGATATCGGTGGTTATGCCCTCGGGAAGCTCCATGGAGGAGAGTTTGCTCTTTATGTCGTTCTGCTTCTCGCCCGTATCCGTGCCGTAATCGAATGAGAGAACCACGGCGGAGAGGTTGTCGTAGGAATAGCTGTCGACCTTGGTTATGCCGCCTATCGCCGAAAGTCCCTCTTCGAGCTTTGCGGTAACGTTCGTCTCCACCGCCTGCGCGGGCGCGCCCGGGTATATGACCTGAACGCAGACCATCGGCACGTTTATGTCCGGCAAGAGATTTATGGGCATCTGTAAAGTCGCGTACACGCCGAAGCCGAGCACAAACAACACCGCGAGCGCTATCGCCACGGACTGCCTTATTACGAATGTAAAGAATCTTTTCATGACTTCTCTTCTTTGCCCAATTTTTTAAGGCGTTTCAAAGTTATTCCAGAGACGAGAAAAATTATAAGCGTGGCAACTGCCGCCGCCGCGCCTGCGGCGCCCGGCACTATGACGCCGATCAGCGCGACGTCGGGCCGCGCGCTCTTTATATCGGTGGAACTTACCACCGCAAAAAATATGAGCAGCGCCGCTATGCATAACGCCATAAACGCCACCGCCGCTTTTACGGCGAGAAGACAGCGTTTCAATCTCGCAACGTATTTTTCCGCAAGAGTTTTTTTATCCATATATTCAACGAAAAACCTTTTACGCGGCTTGCCGCGTCAATCCAACTGAGAGGACAGAATGGCGAGATTTGCCGCCACGTCGATATTGCGGACTATCACGTCCCGCGGAACTTTCAAAAGCACGGGCGCGAAATTGAGGATGGCCTTTATTCCGCACGCCACTATGTCGTCGGCGACCGATTGCGCCGCCGCTGCCGGCACGCATATCACCGCGAGAGTAACTTTTCTCTTCACTATATGCGCGTAGGCCTCCCTGTTGTCGAAAACGGGTTTTCCCGAGACGCATTTATTGATTTTCGAGGGATCGTTATCGAAAGCCGCAACTATATCTATGCCGTAATTGGAAAATCCGCCGTAGGATAAGAGCGCGCTTCCGAGTTCGCCCGCGCCGAATATCACGGCGGAGCGGCGATTGTTGCAACCGAGAAAATCCTCTATCGCCGCGACGAGCTCGCCGACGCGATATCCCACTCTCGTCCTGCCCTGAGCGGGCGTGTAGGCGAGATCTTTTCTCACGAGCACTTCTCCCATGCCGAGAGCGCGCGCTATCGCTCCGGAGGAGATAAAACTGTCGTAATCGTCCAGAGATTTAAGATAATTCAGATAAACGGGCAATCTCTGCAAACTTGTAACGGGTACTTCTCTCATAATTCCCCCGTGCGCTCAGTCGAAGAGCGCCGCCGCGCCGTATATCCCGGCCTTTGTTCCGAGTTTCGCGCAGCATATTTCCACGGGAGCGTAAGAAGAGCCCGCGAAGAGCTCCGCGTCGACGAGTTTTTGTAAGGGCTCGACGAGCCTCGCGCCCTGTGCGGCGACGCCGCCCCCTATTATTATCGCCTGCGGACGGAAAATATTGGCGAGATTGGCTATCCCGCACGAAAGATATTTAAGATACCAATCCACTACCTGCCTTGCCGCGCGATCGTTGTCCATACATTCGAACGCCGCCCGTCCGTCGGCGGTTTCGTAGGTGTAGTTCTTCCACATATCCGACGACGTATCGTCTTCCATGGCGAGCCGCGTGCGCCGCGTGAGCGCCCGCGCCGAGCAATACGCCTCGAAACAGCCGTATCTTCCGCAGCTGCACTTGTCGCCGCCGCGCTCTATTACCATATGTCCTATTTCTGCGCCTGCCGATTTATAGCCCTCGTAGAGCTTGCCGCCTATAACTATGCCGCCGCCCACTCCCGTGCCCAATGTTACGGTTATGCTGTCCTCATAGTCCTTGCCGGCTCCCGCTTTCGCCTCGCCGAGCGCCGCCGCGTTGGCGTCGTTGCAAAGTCTGACCGGTATGCCGAGTTTTTCGGCGAGCAATTTGCCGAGCGGATAATTTTTCAGTCTGAGATTTGCGGCGAAAACAACCGTGCCGTTCTCGCTGTCGATAACGCCGGGACAACCCACTCCTACTCCCGCTATCTCCGAAAACACCTTTGAAGCCCCGCTTACGAGCCTTTCGACGAACCCGTCGATAAGGTCCGCGAGCTCCTCTTCGGCGTCTGTCGGAACGGAGTTTTCGTATATGAGACGTCCGTCGTCGAAAACGCCGCCTTTTACCGTCGTACCGCCTATGTCGATACCTATATACAAAGACATATCAGTCCTCCGAATCGAATTTATTAAAATTATATTTTAATACTACACGTTTTCCGCCGCAAAGTCAATACCCGCGCCCAAAGAAATCGAAAAGGCACCCGTAAGGATGCCTCGGTAAATTTATTTACTGCCCGTGGAGCCGAAACCGCCGGCGCCGCGCACGGTTTCGGAAAGCTCTTCCGCCTCCGAAAACTCCGCGGTGATATAGGGCGCTATCACAAGCTGGGCTATTCTCTCTCCGGGAGAGACGGTCTGCGGCATTGACGAATGATTGTGAAGGGATACTTTCACCTCGCCGCGATAATCGCAATCGACCACTCCCACTTTATTGGCCGGCGCAAGCCCCTTTTTCGTGGCAAGTCCGCTCCGCGCGTAAATGAGCCCGGCATATCCGACGGGCAATTCAACGGCTATTCCCGTGGGAATGAGCGCCGTTTCGCAGGGAGCTATGGTTATCTCCTCTTCGAGACACGCATAGAGATCCGCGCCCGCCGCATATTCGCTGCCGTATGCCGGAAGGACGGCGGCCGGGTTGAGTTTCTTGACTTTGACTTGCATGTTTTTACTCCTTTTTTACGTATTTCCCGCCCCGCAGAGCACGGCTTCCGAGTCGGAAAAGCGTGCTCCCGAAAGGCCGTTTTTCGGGCGCGTCTTTTTAAAATCTCACACGAAATCCTCTTCGTTCCAGAGCACTATTTCGTCCTTTTCGAGAGTTTGCGGCACTAAAATTATGCGCTGATTGGACGAGCCGCGGAAGCGGAGATTGATATCTTTGAGTTCCTCCACGAATCTGCCGTCAACAAGCACGTCGAGAGTGTTGAGAATACGCATGTTCGTCTCTATATCCCCGAGCTTTCCCGTAAGAAGATGCTGTTCCAGATCGTAACCCGTAAAACACCAGAGAGACTTTTTGGGATACGCGGCGCGCAGTTTTTCCATGAACGGCGCGAGAACGGCGGCGTTTTCCGGTTCGAAAGGATCTCCGCCCAAGAGAGTGAAGCCCTTGATGTAGTCGGGGCGCATGCTCTCTATTATTTTGTCTCCGACTTCCGCGGTAAAGGGCTCGCCGTAAGCAAAATCCCACGTTTCGGGATTGAAACAGTTTTTGCAGTGATTGCGGCAACCGCTGACGTACAGAGAAGTGCGCACGCCCGGGCCGTTGGAGACGTCGTAATATTTTATTTTCGCGTAGTTCATATAATCTCCTTTCACGAAATTCCAGCTCCGCACGAGCCTGCGGATTTTTGTGATTTTGGGCGGCTCTGCCGCCCTTGCCGCCGCGCCTGAGTGGCACATTGAGGGCACATATTATATAGTGGCGGCAGCCGTTCACGAAAAATTTCGCGAACATATCTTTTAAGCCGCTTTTTTCAAGCGGCTTAAAACACATAATCGAACGGCAAATTTTTAATTTGCGTATGTCTTTTTTATCGGCGGATTACAAGTGCAGAACGCGCGCCTTTATTTCCTTTGTCTTGCCCACGTTCCAGAAATTCTCGCCGAGGTAACCGCACGTGCGGCGTGTTACGTTCATCTTGCGCTGATCCTTATTGTGGCAGACGGGGCACTCCCATTCGTTGTCGTCGTTGATTATTATCTCGCCGTCGAAACCGCAGACGTGGCAGTAATCGCTCTTCGTGTTGAATTCGGCGTACTGAATGTTGTCGTAAATGAACTTGACGACGTCTTCGAGAGCTTGAAGATTGTGGCGCATATTGGGAATTTCCACATAGGAAATAGCTCCGCCAGAAGAGATCTTCTGGAATTGGCTCTCGAAAGTGAACTTCGAGAAAGCGTCGATATGTTCGCGGACGTCGACGTGATAGCTGTTCGTGTAGTAGCCCTTGTCGGTTACGTCGGGAATGGTGCCGAAACGCTCCTTGTCAATCCTTGCAAAGCGGTAGCAAAGCGACTCTGCGGGCGTGCCGTAAAGTCCGAAGCCCAATCCCGTCTCCTTCTTCCACTTTTCGCAATGTTCGCGCATCGTGCGCATAACTTTGAGCGCGAATTCCTGTCCTTCGGGAGTGGTGTGAGATACGCCCTTTACGAGCTTCGTAACCTCATACAGTCCTATATATCCCAAGGATATTGTGGAATAGCCGTTTTCGAGATATTTATCTATTTTTTCGCCCGGCTGCAATCTTGCAATCGCGCCGTACTGCCAATGCACGGGAGATACGTCGCTCGTAACGCCCATAAGCGCCTCGTGGCGGCACATCAACGCCTCGTAGCACAGTTGAAGTCTATCTTCGAGAATCTCCCAGAATTTCTTTTCGTCGCCCTTTGCGAGTATGCCGCACTGCGGAAGATTTATCGAAACAACGCCCTGATTGAATCTGCCCTCGAACTTGTAGTTGCCGTTTTCGTCTTTCCACGGGGAAAGGAAAGAGCGGCAGCCCATGGGCGAGAATACGTTGCCCTCGTAATTTTCGCGCATCTTCTTCGCCGAAATGTAGTCGGGATAGAGCCTCTTCGAGGAGCATTTGACGGCCAATCTCGTGAGGTAATCGTACTTCCCGCCTTTGAGGCAGTTGTTCTCGTCGAGAACGTATATGAGCTTGGGGAACGCGGGGGTTACGTAAACGCCCTTTTCGTTCTTTATGCCCTGATAACGCTGATTGAGTATTTCCTCTATTATCATAGCGTTCTCTTCGATATACTCGTCCTTTTCGTCGAGATACATGAACAGCGTTACGAACGGAGACTGTCCGTTGGTGGTCATAAGGGTGTTTATCTGATATTGTATCGTCTGCACGCCGGCTTTGAGAGCCTCTTTTACGCGCATGTCCACGAATTCCTTCTTAGTCTGCTCGTCTATCTTGTCGCCGAACTGCTCCTCGCACTGCTGAACGTACTTGTCGCGCGTGCGGCGGAGATATTTGCCGAGGTGAGCGATATTAACGGACTGCCCGCCGTACTGCGAAGAGGCCACGGAAGCTATTATCTGCGTGGTTATCGTGCACGCCGTCTGGAAGGACTTGGGGCTTTCAATCATCTTGCCGTTCATAACGGTGCCGTTTTCGAGCATATCCTTGATATTTATAAGGCAGCAGTTGAAAATGGGCTGCAAGAAATAATCCGCGTCGTGGAAGTGAATTGCGCCCTCGTCGTGCGCCTTGGAGATTTTTTCCGGCAGAAGAATACGGCGGGTTAAATCCTTTGAAACTTCGCCCGCGATAAGGTCGCGCTGGGTGGAAGCCGTGCGCGCGTTTTTATTGGAGTTCTCCTCCATTACGTCCTTATTCTTGTTGCGGATGAGCGAAAGAATACTCTCGTCGGTGGTGTTTGCCTTTCTGACGAGGGCGCGCTCGTAACGATAGAGGATATAGGCTTTCATAAGCTGGAACTTTTGCAGTTCCATGAGCTTTTCCTCTACCATATCCTGAATATCCTCGACAAGCAATCTCATTCTGTGCCTGCCGGCGATATCGTCCACAATGGCGTCAATCTGAGCGTCGGTGATTCTGTCCTCGAAATCAACCGCCTCGTTGGCCTTGTGAATTGCCACGACAATCTTGCTTCTGTCGAAATCGCAAGTCGTGCCGTCGCGCTTTATAACTTTCATAAACTTATCCTCCTCCGCCGGAGCGGAACGTGTAACGATTTGATGATATCACGTATATTGTGTTTTGTCAACACCCATATATACTATATATTGTATGTAGGCGATTTTTATGCCACACGCCGCAAGGGTTGTCCGAAAAAATTGAACAGAAAAAAGTATAATATACGTTTGCGCCGTTGTCAAGCCATAAACCACAATATCTTGTATGAAAATTTTTAACTACTCAACAAGATGTTGTGAATGATAAATTTTAACAAATTTGTCGGAAACGCCCGAAAAAAGCCGTTTCGGGGCGAAAATTTGCCGTGAAACGTAACATTTTATAAAACATTTTACTTTATTTGAGCGAAACTTAACATTTTCGGGCGTAAAAAAGGGCAAAAAGTCGGGAAAATTTTCCCGCATATTTGCGGCGAACCCGGCTTCCGCGGGAAAAAACCGGCTTGAAGCGGAGTTTTAAAAAGGCTTCTCGCGATTGTCTCCGCGCATTATTTATTATGCCGCGAACGGCGCGAAATATTTTGTAAATTACGGGCGTAAAAGGCAAACGTCGGGCGAAACGCTTGACGGAAGCAAAAACAGCTATTAAAATATTGAGTATGGCAAAAATAGACGCTGAGCAATATCTGAAACTCAAAAAAGGCGAAACGGCCGGTTTGATCTCAACCGCGGTATGCGCGGCCGCGGTCATATACTTCGCCGTCGTTTTTTCGATAGGCTGGGTACGGCAAAACGCGCTTTTGCAGACCCTGGCGTGGGCAATAGCGCCCGCGGCGGCGGCGATAAGCGTTGCGTTCGCCGCATTCTGCAACATTAAATTCGGCAGAAAGACCGAAAAGCTCGTAAAAAATTACGTGCGCGACGTTCTCATCGAAAACGCGGCGGCCATGCACCCCGAAAAGGAATCCATCTCCTTTCTCATAACCGTAAGGGAGCGCGAAATCGGTCTGAAAGCCAACAACCATAAGGACGAGATAATTTTCGACCTGTCCGAACTCGGCAAAATATCTTCGGCACGGAAACTCAACATGGTTTCCGCAATCGAAGAAACTCTCGTGGCCACTTTCATAAGACTTTACGAGCGCGGCTCGGTCTACAAGAGCGTGGATTACGGCGAGCGTTCTTTAAAGGGCAAACGCGGAAAGACCGTTTATATAATAAAAGACGGCAAGCCCGAAACCGCCGCATACAAGCGCTATCTTAAAAACAAATGAAACGCGGACTTATTCTCAACAACGCGTACTACGAGACGCCGGCAACGCTGTATCAATCCGAAAGGCTTAAAGAAGAGCTGTTGAAACTCGGCGTGAAAACCGACGTAAAAAAGAACGATTTTTTCGCCGCGGAGATCGAAAACGGCGCGGTAAAAGGCGTAAACGGTTACGATTTCTGTATATTCCTCGACAAGGACAAATACGCCGCCCGCGCGCTCGAAAGCGCCGGATTGAGGCTCTTCAACCGCCGCGAAGCAATAGAGCTCTGCGACGACAAGGCGCTCACTTTTTTGGCGCTCGCGGGAAGCGGAATCCCCGCTCCCAAAACGCTGCCCGGGCTCTTATGCTACTCACCCGAAGCGGAGTTTCAAACAAAAACAGCGGAATATATTGCAAAAACGCTCGGTTTCCCGCTGATAGTCAAGGAAAGCTACGGCTCTCTCGGCAAGTTCGTATATAAGGCGGACGATATGCCCTCTCTCATAAAAATCTGCAAAGAACTCAAATGCCGTCCGCACCTCTTTCAGAAGTTTGTTTCCGAAAGCGCGGGCAAGGACATACGGGCAATAGTCATAGGCGGAAAAACGGTTGCCGCCATGAAGAGAACGTCTAACGGCGACTTCCGCTCGAATATAGGCCTCGGCGGCAAGGGCGAGCCTTATAACGCCGACGGCGAACTTACGGCTCTCTGCGAAAAGACCGCCGCGCTTTTAAATCTCGACTACTGCGGCATAGACGTTCTGTTCGGCAAAGACGGCTATCTGCTGTGCGAAGTGAACTCCAACGCCTTTTTCGGCGGAATAGAGAGCGCGACGGGCGTAAACGTGGCAAAAGCCTACGCCGAACATATTCTGAAAAGCATAAACTAACGCGGCGGAGAACTCCGCCGCGTTTTTATTTTTTGCATATATATGCCGATTTTTTGTCTAAGGCTTATAAACGGTTCTTTTTACCGCCGCGGCCCAGCCTTGCAGAAGTTCCAGACGTCTGCCCTCTTCCATGGAAGGCGCGAAAACGCCGACTTTTTCGCTGCCCAATATGCGGCGGATATCCTCCTCGTTCCAGACGCCCGCGCACGTTCCCGCGAGAAACGCCGCGCCGAGCGCGGTAGACTCGCCGGCGCGGGAAACCACTTCGGCGCGCAATATGTCCGATTGAAACTGCATCAAAAATCCGTTTGCGCTCGCCCCGCCGTCTGCGGAAAGGCGGGCAATTTTTATGCCTGCGTCCTTTTCCATAGCCTTGACAACGTCGTAAACTTCATAAGCTATGCTCTCCAAAGCGGCGCGCACAATCTGCTCCCGCGTAGTGCCGCGGGTTATCCCCGTTATCGTGCCGCGCGCGTTGGAATCCCAATACGGCGCGCCGAGGCCCGTAAATGCCGGCACTATGTAAACGCCGCCGCTGTCCGCCGCCTCTTTTGCCGCGCGTTCGCTTTCCTCCGCCGATTTTATGAGCCCTATGCCGTCGCGAAGCCATTGCACTACCGCTCCGCCGACGAAAACCGAGCCCTCCAATACATAGCAAGGTTTGCCTCCCGCCGTCGCGCCCAACGTGGTCAAAAGCCCGTTCTGACTTTTCACGGGTTCTTCGCCCGTGTTCATAAGCAGAAAACAGCCCGTGCCGTAGGTGTTTTTGATGTCGCCCGCTTCGAAACAGCCCTGACCGAATAAGGACGCCTGTTGGTCGCCCGCTATCCCGAGAACGTGAACGCCTCTGAGCCCGTCCGTCTCCGTTTCGCCGAAATCATACGAACTCGGCTTCACCTCCGGCAGCATGGCGCGGGGGATATCGAAAAGCCGCAATAGCTCCCCGTCCCATTCGAGAGTGTGTATATTGAACAGCATTGTGCGTGCGGCGTTGGTGTAATCGGTAAAATGACTTCTGCCGCCCGTGAGCTTCCACAAAAGATAAGAATCTATCGTTCCGAAGAGCAGTTCGCCGCGCTCGGCGCGCTCCCTCGCGCCGTCCACGTTGTCCAATATCCACTTTATCTTCGTCGCCGAAAAATATGCGTCGGGCACAAGTCCCGTCTTGTTGTATATCCGCTCGGAAAAGCCGTCTTTAACGAGTTTTTTGCAGTAATCCGCCGTCCGACGGCACTGCCAGACTATGGCGTTACAGACGGGCTCGCCCGTGCGCTTATCCCACACTGCCGTCGTTTCGCGCTGATTGGTTATGCCTATCGCGGCGATATCGCGCGGAGCAAGTCCGGCCGCGGAAAGCGCCTGCGCCGCCGTATTTTTCACGGAGCGCCAGATTTCGGCGGGCGAATGTTCCACCCACCCGGGTTGGGGGTATATCTGAGGAAATTCGAGTTGCGCGCCGCTTACGCACTTCCCCTTTTCGTCGTAGACGCGCGAGCGCGTGGAAGTCGTGCCCTGATCTATTGCAAGTATGTATTTCATGCCAAACATTATAACACGTCCGCGCCCGTATTTCAAGAGGCAAAACAATATCCCCGCGCATATATCGGCGCGGGGATATCTTTATTTGCCTTCCGTATACATTTTATGGAACTTTTTGACCTCTTCGGGATCGAGCGAGACTTTCTGGATAAGCCCTGTGCACTCGTTCGCCGAAGCGCAGTCGTCCATAAGCTCTTGTATAAGTTTTTTGTTCTTCCTTTCGCTCATACGACAAGTTTGCGCAAAAACTCAATATATATGCGTTTTTACTTCAAATCGTAGTAGTCCTTCAAATATGGCGCGGTGGCCTTTATCATCTCCGAAAACAGACTGCGCGCCTCGTCCACGGTCAGCCGCGAGCAGAGCGGCTGATTTACGAACGAAGCGAATATTTCGTCCGTATCCCTCTCCTTTATGCCGTGATAACACGTCTCTATGTTCATGACGTTGCGGTATACGAGATTGGTAACGGCGGGCGGAAGTCTGTTTGCCGAAACGGGCTTTACCGAATCCGCGTCGAACACGCAGTTCGTTTCGACGACCGCTCCGAGCGGCATATCCGGCATCTGTCCGCGGTTGGGCATATTCACGTTCGAAACTATCTTTCCGCCGCCGAGAACGGCCTGCATGAGATACGTGGCCTCCTCGTCGGAATGAACGACGTTCACGGGCTTTTCGCCTCTCGCCATTTGCTCGCTCTCCTCTATTTTTTTCTGTTGGTCCGCGCGTCGGTAATCGACCGAAGTGAGGTGATATCCCCATTTCTCCACGCATGCGGGATCTTTCAGATACCAATCCGCGTTCATAAACTCCGCAAGATGCCTGTCTCCCGCGGCGGCAAGCGCGCCGTAACGGCGGAACAGATCGAGCTTTACCTTATTGCCGTAAAGAAACGGATTGTCGCCGAGGTGGTCGTATTTTTCATAGCCTATCTGCTCGCAATAGCCCTTTTCGAAATACTTCTCTGTAAAAGAGGGCAGACAAGCCAATAAGTCCGCATCCTTATATCTCGCCTCGGTTATCCACGTGAAGTGGTTGACGCCGCTCGCGTCAATCGTTATCTCGTGCCTGTCGGGGCGCGGTATTCCGAGCTCTTCCGCGGCCACGCACGCCAAAAGCTCCTGCGCATGAAACACTTCGTGGCAACAGCCGAACGCCTTTACCGAGGGGAACACGTCGTAGAGCGTCTTCGTGCATATCGTCATGGGGTTTGTGAAATTTATCACCCACGCTTTGGGGCACACCCTCTCGATCTCCCGCGCGAAACCCTCGTAAATGGGCACCGTGCGCATTGCGCGAAGCACGCCGCCGGGGCCTACCGTATCGCCCACCGACTGATATATCCCGTATTTTTCGGGCAAGTGCACGTCCGCCGCCATTTCGTCGAAAGTGCCCGGCAATATCGAGCAGACCACGAAATCCGCGCCCGAAAGCGCCTCTGCGAGCTTGTCGCAGACGGTGTACTTCCACTTCGAAACAGTGCGCTTATCTTCGTTTATCCTCTCGCCTATCCTTTGATTGCGTATGGCCGCCGGCTTGTCTATGTCGTACAGCGCAATCTCGCCGCACAGCCCCGCGGTTAAGGCAAGGTCATACATAAACACTCTCGCCCACATTTTCGAGCCGCCGCCTATATAGGCGATTTTTATGTCTTTCATATTTTCCCCCTCTTTGCGGCCGCGCTTTAAGCCGCCGCCGTTTATCCGCAAACGGGCTCCGGTTCTTTCAAGCCGCGACGCCTTAAACGTTTCGCCGCTGTTTTATGTCGCTTCCGCCCTTATTGCGTTGTCTTTCGTCCTCTTCCCGCTCTTTTTCGGGCTCCTCTCTGAGCTCGTTGAGCATCTTTGAAATCTGTTCCTCGGAGAGCTCTTCGCTCGTCTTCTGAAGTTTGCCGTAAACGCCTTTATCGTGATGAATGACCATATCAGCGGAGCTTGAACCCCTCCGAAAACGCTTCGGCCGCCTTTTCGCCGAGTTTTACGTAAGTGTTGTCTACCGGATTGAACGCAACGGCGTCGAGCCTTGAAGAATCTATTCTGCCGTTCGCGCCCAAAACGCGCTCGTCCGCGCTCACGCCCGCTATTCTGCCTCTGACGCAACCCGTTTCGCCGTTGACGTCTATAAGCTCACATTCGAGAGCCACGGGCAATTCCTCGATTATGGGCGCGTTGACTTTTTCGCTTTTTACGGCGTGCCAGCCCGTTTTTTTGAATTTGTCCTTTACCTTGTTGCCGGAAACCACTCCAACGTAGTCCGCCGCGGTTATCGCAGCCGCCGTGGCGGGACTGACGGTAAAAGCTCCCGTCTTTTTAATGTTTTCCACCGTCTTGTGCGACGCGTCGAGATAGAGCGCGACAATATCGCTTTCTTCCGCCGTGCCCCATGCGGCGTTCATTGCGTCTATGCCGTCGTCGCCGTAAGTGGCGATAATGAGCACGGGCATGGGATATATGAGCGGCTGAGGTTTCAATTGTTTTCTCATGATTTATCTCCTTAAAAACGTTCTTTGAATTATTGTATCACCGAACGCGCCGTATTGCAAGAGCGAAATAAGAGCGATTGCCCGAAAAAATATCGAACGTCGGCATAAAAAAACGAAGTCCGTGTTTTCACGGGCTCCGTTTTCGGGTTTTTACGCCGCTTCTTTTCTGACGGGAAGCGCGCAAGAGATAAATCTGTTTAACGCCATTATGGAAGCCGTCATTTTATCCGTCGGATTTCCATCTCCGTCGACGCCGGAGCCGTCTTCCCACGTTGTATTTTTAAGGGTTTCTTTCAGATCGTCAATATGCGATAAGGTTGTAACAAGCAAAGGATTTCTGTATGCCCTGTGCATGTGCCACAGAATATGGTCGGTATTTTTTATGAGATTGCCGCTTTCGTCCACTCCTTTGTATTGGCAAAGCAAGCGGATATTTTCCGGGTTGTCGAAAAGTTTACTCATATTGCGAGAAGTATAGTATCCCCCAACCATTTCGCCGCCATCGAATTCAACGATTTTGTTATAAGTCCATGCAGGCAAATATCCCAAAAGTTTGAACACAACAGTAAAATCGTCCCCCTCTTCCACATAAGTTTTGCCATTCCAAAAATACGGTTTATTCGATGCATCGGCGGCGGCAACAAACAAAACAGGATTAACATAACGATTTTTAATTGCTTTCGCGATGTCGACAATGCCGTCATTGTTCTTACCAAACCACTCGGCGTACTTATCAAATGTTTTATCAACAGCGTCATAAGCAAAGCCTTCATAATAACCTTTATCCGTGCAAATCTTGCTAAGTGTGTTGTAACACAACGCATCAATAAAGCCATTGAAGTAACAACTCATATTCTTTTTATTTTCCATTGTGATAGCCGAATTTGATTCAACAAACACTACATTTTCGAAGTATGCTTGGTCGTCCGGAAACGATAATTGATAGCAAGCCCAGGATGCATATCTGATAACGCTGTTTTTGATGTTGCTGAAACTTCCTATTTCTTCTCGGCCGCCATCTCCGGTAGCGTCGTCATAAAAAGTGTTTATCTTTGCTAAATATTGAATATCGCAATAATAAGCATTGCCTATCCTGAATACCATGGCTTGATTAGACCGCTTTATTTCGTCTGTCGGATTAGATCCCATTAACACTAAATTATAAATGCCGTAGAAAGCCGCTCCGTTATGATATCCATATTTGCTCGGATCGGTAGTTGCAAGCAATTGCGTATTTCTGGCCATTAAATTTATATGATAACCGTTGCCGTAAATTGTGGTTTTGCTGAGTTTATCCTTTCTTGAACTGCCGCTCACCTCCCGATCCAAGAACAAACCGCTGTTTTCATCGTTTTTGCCTATTTCGCCCGGCCCGTAAAGGTTGGTATGAAGCACAATATTATCATGCTCGTAATACCCGTCGGCATCAAAAACATTTATAAGTTTTTTATCGGTAGTGTCATTAAGCACATTGAAATTGAAATGACAGTTTTTGCCTCCATCTATACCGTCTCCGGCCTCGATTTTTAAGAATGCAAATGCATTTTCGGACGGTTCGACAATTATTTTCCCTTCCTTATTATCGGTAGGTTTTGCACTCTTTGTCCAAGCGACGTTTTCGTCGAAGTTTCCGAAATAGTCGTTATAGACGTCCGATTCGGAGAGCCCGCCGAAATTCCCGAAGTAAATTCTCGCATAGCCCGCTTCGTACTCGGTGTAGGCGTCCACCCATATATATCCGTCGGCGTTTTTCCCGCCCTTTCCCGAAACCGTGGCGCCGTCGCCGTTTTGCAACACGTATTCGGCGCCGTCTTTGACGATTTTATAGGTTACGCCCTTTATCGTTACCTCGTCGCCGCGCTGTGAAGTCAGAAGCTCCGTCTCTTCGTCGCCGACATAGCGACAGAGCTTCCACGAAACAGTATCCAAAGACGCCGCGGCGCCGCTCGCGATATTGCTGAGCGCTTTGAGCGGTATCTTTAAATAATCGACGTCTTTGCCGTCGTAATAGCTGTGTTTTGCGAACACTCTGACTTGCTGATATCCCTTACGGACGTCGTCGGCGTTCCGGCTGTCGAAACTTTGCGAGCTGTTGACGAAAGCTATGCTCTGAATATTGACTTTGACAATCTGCAAATCAATGGAGAGTTCGCCGTGTCTGAGCGTTACGGTCTCGTTGAACTCCGTTCCCGTGAACTTTATGACTATCTGCCCGGCGGCGGCGTTGTATTCTGCCGACCAGCCATCGATTCCGTTTAAGTCCAACCCGAACAGCTTTTCGAAATCCGAATTGTCCTTCGCGCCGAGGCCGCCCAGAAAGTCCGTGAAGTCGATATCCAATTTCAAGATAAGGTTGTTCTGTACGTTTTCGGGCAAAGTTATCTTTATTGAGTTGTTTTCGGCCACGCTGTCGATTTTTCCCATGGATTGCGAACCGCCTTCTGTGCGCGTGAAGGACGGCTCTATTCCGAAGTCTGAGAGCGTTGCCTTTTCTAAGTTGAAAGAAAATTCGACGTCGTCGCAGACAAACGTGATTTTGTTTGCCGTCAAAGAGCTTATCGTAACGCTCGAACCGACTACTTCGGTATATCCGCCCTCGTCGTTCAGTCTGTATTTTACGGTTCCCGCAATCTGCTGATTGTCCGCGCGGCCTTTTCCGACGTCGAACGTAAGCGAATCGAGCAAAGTCTTATAGGTTTGGCCGTCGGAGACGGGAACGTCCGAGCACGTTACTTTAAGATACTCTGCTTTCGCGCTGATTTTCATTTTCAGATTATATACTTTCGTTCCTATGCTCAACTGTATGACGACGTTATCCGTTTCCGAGCAGACCTTTCTGCTCGTTAAAATAACCTCGTTGCCATCTCTTACGGCGTTCACATAGGCGTTGCCGACGACCTGAACTATGAGGCCGTCCGGATTTTCTATCGTAAGAGTGATCGTCTCGCCGATATCGGCAAATTCCATTATATTGTTTTCGCCGGTTTTCAATTCTTCGCCGTCCCGCAAAACTTTTGCGTTCTCCCTGATTTCGGTTTTGGCGATATAAAAGTAGTCGTCGTAAGTCGAGTTAAGGGCGTTCGTTGCATAGTCGTATACCGTTGCACTCACCTTGACGTAAATATACTGATTGAATTCCGGAAATTCCCCGTTAAGTTTAAATGTCTTTGTCGCCTCGTCGTATGAAATAAGATTGTCGTAAGCCGGATCGACGTTCGCGCTGTCCTTTCCGCACTCGATTTTTCTGACAAGTCTGTATGCGCCCTCGGGACTCGGAGAGAATTCTATCGGGAGTTCCCCGTCTGCCGAACAATCGGCGTAATTTATGCTGTGCGTTTCAAACAGCGAGCCCGTAAAGTATCCGTCGGTACATACGTATTCCTTGCTCCCCTCTGTCCGGTTGCCTTTGAAGTCGCGCCCTATGACCGTAATCGTTGCACAGCCCTCTTTGTTGAAGGTTATTGCGCCGTTGCCGTCCACGGCGGCGACTTCGGGATTGTTCGAACGGTATTCGAACGTTACGTCGCAAGCGGACGGATTTGTGGTTATGTCGGGGAACTGCGCCTGCCTTGAAGAAGTTTCGACCGGCGCGTCGCCGAAGATAAGCCCTTTCAATTTGGCATGGCAATTTATGACGGCCGTCGCCTTGACTTCGCCGTTGGTATCGTCGACCGCCGTGGCGGTAACCGTTACGCTGCCGTTGCCGAAAGCGGTTATCGTTCCGTCCGAGCCGACCTGCAATATGTCGTCGTCCGAGCTCGACCATACCACCGCCTTGTTCTCGGCTTCGCGGGGATAGATGCTGACGGAAAGCTCTTCGGACTCGCCCTCGTAGAGGTCCGCGTTATAATCGTTGAACTCCAAGGCGTGAACCGAGGTGTCGGTAACGATTACTTTTTTCGTCGCCGTCGCCGCCTTGTTTTCCTTGCTCTGAACGGTTATATAGGTCTCTCCGTAAAAAATGGGAGTTATGACGCCGTCGGCGCTGATCTCTATAAGGTCCTCGTCGTAGTCCGTGTAGACGAGCTTGCGATTAGTCGCCTCCAACGGGAATATCGTTATGTCTTTTTCAAGGTCGTGCCGGGGCGGATTAGACATATCGTCCATAACGAGGACGATTGCTTCGCTGTCCGAAAATTCAAGGTTTTCGACATATATATGCGTAAAAAATCCCATTACCGCGCCGCTCACCAGCAAAATAGCGAGCAACAAGAGAGGCAATATGACAATGGCTGCGCTTATAAGTTTTTTCATATGCGTTATCCTTCGATTTTTCTATATTTTTTATTGGCCGTAAACCAGAATACGAGGAAATTTATTACGGCGTAAACGAGCGCCGCGCCGATATTTATCAGATATGCGTATAAATTGCCGTTCGCCGTCGCCCTCGGCATAAGTATGCCGCACATTCCGAACGCCGCCGCTATCAGAAGCCCTATCATCAACATATATGTTATGTTGATCTCTTCGGCTTCGCCGTTCGCCTTGGGTTTCAGATTGGGATTGGCGAGGTTTATGTTAATGCCGTTAAACACGAGACCTATTGAGAAAAGCGTCTGCGAGGACAGCAGAACGGCGATTTCTGCGGCGTCTATGAATTTCAACGCCGCCATGACTATTATGCTGACGAGCAACGCTCCGAAACTTACGGCCGCGTTGATTACGCCCTTCAACACAAGCTGTTTGCGATATGAAACGGGAATAATCTTCGTTATATAAAAATTCTTTCCTTCAACGCTCAAAGTCGTCGCCGCAAACGAACCTATCAGAGCCATGAAAACCGAAACGACCAGCGTTGCGGCGCCGAAGTTTATCCCCGAGCCCATTTGCGCCTCGCCCACCATGCTGACCAATCTGTTGCAGAAGAACACCATTACGGGCGTAGATATGGCCACTCCGAGGTAAAAATACGAATACGCCTTAGTGTGCAATATGTCGAGGAAGGTATGTTTCAATATCGCCCTACCGCTGCCGAAGCCGTCAAGTTCGGATTTGCGCTTGCCCGCCGTTCCGCCGCCGTCGAGTTCCCTCGTGCGAATGGACCGATAAACGAGCCTTGCGACGGCTACTCCGCCGACTATGAGCACGGAACTTATGCCGAGCACTCCCGCCAGACCTATTCCGAAATTTTCAAAGAATACAATGTTTCCGAGGTAATACGCCGGATTGAAATAGCCGTCCAACCAATTCAGAAGCGTCAACCAAACGCCGAGAGTGCCCTCCTCCCAATTTTTGTGGATGAAGAACTGCGCGAGCGACGTGAGTATATAGTAATACAGCGCGAAAAGCCCGGCAAGAACGACTATGAAGATTATCAGTCTTGCCACATCGTTTCTCTTCAACAGCGAATTGACGTACATTATCGGAATCGCCAGAAAAACCGACAGCCCGAACGGTATAAGCGGCATGAATATTATCCCCAATATGATTCCCGTGCCGTAGACGAACGTTATGCACTTCATCGCCCACCCGAACACCAGCATTACGGGGACAAACAAGACGGTGGAATATATCGACAGATTGATATAGTTGAGTATCAGACAGCTCACAAACACTTTGAACGGGCTCAACGGAAATCTCGCCGTTATATTGAGGTCGCCCGGCCTGTACAATCTGTTTATCTGCATGCCCGTCGCCGCGACGGTAAGTCCCAACATCAGAATAGTCAGAAAAAGAACGGACAACCTTTTGGCCGTAACCTCGATTGTCGAGTCAAGCACGAACGCAAGGCCGTATACGAGCGCCAGCGCGACTGCCGACGCCAGAAGCGCGGCCGCCGCCGTCATTATGGCGTTTTTCTTGCTGTTGTTGCGATTGAAGCCCCATTTGAGCTTCAATTGCAGACGGATGAACTCAGACATCCTCCACCTCGTTTATCTTCATAAATTCTTTTTCAAGCTCGAAATCTTTATTCGTGCGCAAGTCCACTTGTTCGACGAGCCGACCTTTCCTTATAAACAAGACGACGTCGCACGCCTTTCTTATTGTTTCCAGACTGTGAGAGGAAAACAATACGGCATGTCCGTTGTCGGCATAATTTCTTATGAATTTTACGAGCAGCGCCATGGTTTGCGGATCGAGGCCGACCATAGGTTCGTCGAGCACCCAAAGAGCCGGCTCGTGAACGATCGCTCCCAAAATGCAGATTTTCTGCTTCATTCCGTGCGAATAGCCGGCGATCTGCGTGTCGAGCGCATAGTAAATATCGAACTGCTTTGCAAGTTCGTTCGCGGCGCGTTCCTTTTGCGCCTTTGTCGCCCCGTACAGACTTCCGATATAATTGATATATTCTCTGCCCGTCAATTTATCGTAGACGGAGTGATCGTCCGGCACATAGCCCGTTTGCCTTTTCGCCTCTTCGCTCTGCGCGTTTATGTCGAACCCGTTTATCCTGATTTCTCCCTCCTGAAAAGGCAGAACTCCGATTATGCTCTTTATGACGGTTGACTTCCCGGCGCCGTTGCTGCCCACAAGCCCGACCACTTCTCCCGCCGAGACCGAGAAACTTATATCCTTTGCCGAATAACTGTCGTTGGCCGGATACTTCTTGGATAAATTCTTTACTTCTAGCATAGTTCCTCCTCTGTACAGCGCGTCGCTGTTGCCGTAGTAATTTATAATCCACCGGGGCGAAAGGAAAATTCATTTTTCTTTTCCCCCGTTTCCGCTCTTTTTTGCGTTCTTGTTTCCATGCCCGAAAATAGATTGTTTTTTCCGACGAAAAACACTATAATAGACCTATGGTTGTACGGCTCGGAAACGGTTTCTATTTTATGTATATCGCCTTTGCGGCGGCGTACCTTACAATCTTGTGTCTGTGTTTGAGAAAGAAAAGCGTTAAAACGGTTCGCGTCGTTTTATTGACGACAGCTTTTCTGAATTTCGGCTTACACTTTCTTAAATTGGCCTTTCCGCCGTATATCAACGGGCTTCCCTCTTCTCTTCAACATTCGACCTTGGAGAATATCTGCGCGGTTACCACTCTCTTTCTGCCCTTTGTTTTTCTCTTCGAAAAGCAAAACTTTTTACACGATTACTTCTATTTCATCGGCCTGATCGGCGGGCTTGCCGCCATAATCTACCCGACGGAGGCTCTGGGGGAATTCCCGTTCACTTTCGACGTCATAAGATTCTACTTTTGTCATTCGACCTTATTCGTCGTGCCGCTCGTCGCCGCGCTCTGCGGTCTTTACAAACCGAGACTGAAAATGTTCTGGGTGATTCCGCTTATGTTTCTGGTTCAGGAAGCCCTCGTCGCAATAAACGAAGTCTGCCTCGTAAAGGGCGGGCTCGTCAACGGCTCGCTTACAGACCTTTTGAACAAGGAATTCAGAAATCACAGCTTCGTGTTCGGTCTTAAATCCGATTTCAAGGCCTTTATCCCGCTCGTCGATCCCTTTATACCGGGCTTTCTCAAAACGGACGCTTTCGGCATAAACGGCGGAACGCCATTCTATTTCCCCGTTCTGTGGATGACTATTCCATGTTTCGTCTACCTCATCCCGGTCTATATTGTTGTTTCCTCTCCGTTCGCGATAACGGATTTGATTAAAAAGCGCAGATTGCGCAAGAATAAATAGTCTGATTTATTGCCTTTGCGGCGCTTTGCGGCTTTGCCCGCTCATTCCCGATATCCGGAATTTTTCATATAGTGCATCCTATATTCAGATTGATGCATTTCAACTTTTTTATTATAACAAAATAGCATATATAAAGTCAACATCGGGGCGATCGGTTAAAGGATTGTTGCGCGTTTTCATTTTGTTTTCGGGCGCGGCTTTTCTCTTTCGACATTTTAATGTGCATCAATCTGAATAATTGATGCACATTTTTTTACAACAAATCGCCTAATTTGTTCATCATCTCGGCTTTGTGCTCCCAAAGGGAGTGGGCGTAACGGTTCAGCGTGATGGCCGCATTCTTATGCCCGAGTATCTCGGATAAGGTCTTAACGTCCATTCCGCACTCTATGGCGCGAGTGGCAAAGGTATGGCGGAGAGCGTGAAAGCCTTTGTGCGCTATTTTGAGCCGCTCTAAAATGAGTTCGAAAGTCCGTTGGTAACTCCGCACAAATACGGGCTTGCCGTTTTCGCTTACCACGAAATCGCACGTCTTGCCCCTTTTCAGCTCCCTTAAAATATTCAGTACCGCTTTCGGGAGCGGTATTTTTCTTCTCGACGTCCCGGTTTTCGGCGTATCGGCAATTATGCCGCGCTTCCCGTCGATATATCCGTCGCGGCAAGTCTTGGTAACGGAAAGGCTTGCCTTCTGAAAATCTATATCATCCCAAGTAAGGGCGAGCAGTTCGCCTATGCGCAAGCCCGTGTAAAGGCAAATTATTATTCCTCTGAGCTTTTGCTTTTTGCTTGCGAGAACGTACTTCTCTATCTTCTTCTGTTCGGCCGCCGAAAAACATTCCACTTGCTTTTCGACTATCTTCGGGCGTTTTATCCTGTCCGCCGTATATTCGGAAATGAGCCCCGCGGCGTGCGCCGTTTTCAGCGAATTCTGCAAAACCGAGATTATCGACCTTATGAAATTGGGCGATAGCCCCTTCCCCGTCCACTTGTTTCCGGACTCCGCGAGTTCCGAAATAAATTTTTGCATTATGAGCGGCGCAATGTCCGACAGCTCGTATTCGCCCAGCCTCGGCGCTATGTGCAACCGGACGATGGCCGCGTATCCTTCATACGTCCGCGGTTTGCTTGCGGATTTTACATAGTCGTTCAGCCATTCTTTCAGCCAATCACTGTATTTCACTCCCTTTTCTCCTTATAAATCAAAATAGCCGCGCGGCTTGCGCCGCACGGTAACAGTGTAATATAAATCAAAAAGCACGGGCTCTCTTTCCGTGCTTTTATCGTTGATTTTTGCCGTGAGTTATCGGATTTTCAAGTTTCTTTTATCTTCCGACCGCACTTTCGGGCGGCCTCTTCGTTTTCCCGCCGCACTTTAAGGTCTCTTCCCGCCGCTCATCTGACGTTCCCCGAACAATTTATAAGGTTGTCGCACTTACTTATCAATTCGTATTCCAAATCCCTGTATTCGAACGCCATAAAATCGCATTTTCTGATTTCCTCCACGGCGGCGGCGAATTCGGTATTTTCATGCCTCATAAAAGCGTTTGCCAATGTGTTGCCCGTTCGGGAATTTCCGCGATATTGAGTTAGGCGATCGGCTATGCTCCGCGTTCCCGCATAAGCGCTTCCTATGTAAATAACTTCGTTATTCCGGATAATTACGTAAATGCCCGGGAAATTACACCCGGCAATATCCTCCGGATTATTCATCGAGCCTTCTTTTCCGCCTTTGATTTTTATGCCTCTTGCACGGAACGTCTCTTCGAAATCATTTAAAAATCGTTCTTTTGTCATAACTCTTCGTTTTACCGCCGTATTATTTCAAAAATGTCTTGATATATGCCGTTCCCGCCGCTCAATCCGTCTCCTATATTACCGTTAAGTTTCCGCGCGTTCGAGACAAACGAGAGTTTCGACGTGCGTCGGTATAAGACAATGAACACGCTCCGCACGTACCGTCGTTCGATGAGGAATACGTTAACTCGTCGTCTAGTTCAACGCACGCCTCCCCTTTCGGGGAGTACGGAAATCGTCGCTGTTACGCTTATCTGTAAATCCGTTTTTATAGATAAACGTTATCATTTCGGGATCTTTATTCCCCTCGTCGTCAAAGCCGCCGATGATCACCTGTTCTACCAAGTTTTCAAACACGACCCGGTCAAACGTATTACAAACCGCAATGCTCTCTAAAACTTTTCTAAACTCCGCAATACGTTTTTTACGTCCTTTAGGGTATTTTTCGCTTCGGCAAGTTCTACAAACCCATCTTCTTTACCTTTCATTTTAGCAGAAATTTCTTCATATTTCAACTGATAATCGGCCCCATCGATTAGGCTTTGTAATTTCATATCAATAAGATTGGATTTTTGTGCCTGTAATACTCGCAACTCCTTTTTTACCTTATCGATTTGATTTTCTACGGTAGTGTCGGTAAGGGTACTTTCTACCCTTGTTAGAAACTCATTTAATATTTCTTTGTTATCTGAATTGAGCAAACGGAAAGATTCCAAAAACGCATCTTCGATTTGCTTTTCTTCTATTCCTTTGCTATCGGGGCAATATTTTTTGCCGCCTTTTGTTGCCGTTACGCACTGCCAAATTCTTTTGCTGTGAGTCGTTCCGCTGTGCCAATTTCTGCGGGTGCAAGTTTCACAAAGCATAATTTTAATGGAACAGATCGCAGAATTGACATTAACTTAACTTCTATTTAACAATTGATCTATATGCTTTTCTCTACTTCTCCAATCAAATCGTTTTACTCGTTCTTTAAGAATCTGAATTAAATTTTGTGCGTCTTTGGCATGTCTTCGTGCTTTTACTGAATCACCTAAGGTGAAATAAATTTCGCTGGCGATTATCTTAGCATCAAGATAATTTCTCGATTCTTTATTTAAAGTACTAAGGCTTTTATTAAGCAAATCAATTAATTTGCTTTCATTCTCTTTTGAAGGGGAGATTTTGTACTGCTCATGTTTACATATAGCAGCGTTTAAACAAATTATTCCATAAAGAAATTTAGTATCAATCTGCTCTAACGAGGACAAGCTTTCATTGTAAATTTTTTCTGCTGCTTCAAAATCTTTAAAATCTTCTACATACCTTTTTGCTAAATTATTTTTTGTAACTAAATGTTCTGCAATATATCGAGGCGAATTTTTATTTTTATAACTAATATTTAAGGCTTCTTTTAATAATTTAACAGCATATTCCTTGTCTTTTATTGTCGCTGCCGGATTTCTTGTTAAACATTTTGCAAAGTTTCTATAAGTTTCCATAATTAAGAAATATGAATATTTTTTTAAGTTTGTAGAAACTTCCTTAAATGCACTTTCAAGATAGTCCCTTGCTAATTCATGATTTCCCATTTCAATATAATAAGCTCCATAGTTAATATCAAACTGTATCTCTAAAATTTTACATTTTTTCGATTTTGGAAGTTTGGACTTTAATAAAGAGCATTCACAATATAAATCGTTCGCCTCATCATAATGAGTTAGCAATTTATGTGCAAGTCCATAATTATTTATGGCATCAAACCAAATTGTTATATTGCTTTCTTTTATATTTTGCGCATATTCATATTGCATTTTCCTATAAATAAAGTTTGTATCATAATCACCAAATTGCAATAACCGTTCAGCCAAAAAACCGACCATCTCATAAGTAGTAGAGTTAAATATTATATCTAATTTTCTAATTATAGCCATTAAATATAAAATATCACCACTTCTGTAACGATAATATCGGTATGTATTTCTTAAAAAATCCTCACAAGATAAAAACTTGTCCGCTAAAGTGCTTTTTACAAGAGCATTCATAATTGGGTGCATACTAACAAAGTCACCACTTAGTTGAATGTACCCATTATTTGTCAAATAGATTATATCATCCAAAGAATTCCCTGTTAATTTTAAAAACCGATCTTTATTCATACCCTCAATCGGTAAAAAATAAGCATTCATTAAAATTATTTGATAATTCAGATTTAATAAGTCAATATCAAATAAAGAGGCAATCCATTCAATAGCCCTTCTTTCTTTATATTCTTTATCTTTGATTAGGCTCACATTTTCTTCATTAAAATGATTGCGCTGTAATTCATTATAGATTTCTTTTAACGTTCTTTTACCTGCATATACCTGCTTAAATGCAATCAATAAATACATAGTGTGATAGTCAATTTTAATTGCAATCTGTTTAATTAAATATTTAGACTTATCTGAACATTTTTGTTTATTAATTAACTCGTATAAATTAATAAAATCAGTTTCATTTAATGTTGGGACTTCAAATATTTTAAAATAAGGAAGTGGAATTTTTTTTGTAGTAATTAAAACATAGCAATTCTCAATAGATAATAATGATTGGTAAAATTCAAATTCTTCTTTTTGCATGTCCACATTGTCAATAATCAGTAATATTTTCTTTTTAGAATCTTGTAGAATTTTGATTACATCATAAAAATAATCATCCTGACTAATGTTTATATCATACATTTTCCCTTTAATAGATAGAGAGGCTATAGTATTAAGTAAACATTGTTCGTAAGCAACCCATTGAATAATATCATAATATTTCATTTTTTTTGCTGTTTGGGCATACATCTTTGCTAACTCACTCTTACCTATTCCAGCTATACCATATAATGCCACATATTTATGCTCAATCAATAATTCATTTATTTCAGACACTAAAATTGGCCTATCAATCAATTCATTACTAATAGGCAAAACTTTTGAATTTAGCTCATAGGAGTGATTATTTTTCTTTTCATTTGAAATATTTTTAAGCTGACTATTAAACGAATTGGCTACAAATCGAGATTTAGAATCTAATTTATTAATAATAGATAGTAAAATTTCGCTTCTAAAATCAATAAAAAATTTTCTAATTACTTCTAATTGAGATTTGCTATATGACTTAAAGTACTCCCGATTCATAAATTCATTTATATCATCGTTTCCGTTCTCATTAAAGACATATTCTATATAATCATCGATAGCACCTGTTTCGCGAATATCAGATAAGTTTTTAAAATATTTATTTTGTTGCATATAGCGCGTAAATAAACATGCCAAACTCTCTTCAAGTTCATTATATGTAGACGATTCATTAAAAAATTTCTTTACTTTTTTTATAATTGAGCCAAAGACAAAATTAACAATCTCATTAAGTATTTCCATAATTTCACCTTTAACTTTGAATTTTATTATAAACAAAAACTCTTCAATAAAATTGCATATTTTATGTCCGCTTTTTATCATTAAATTTAGTTATTATTAGTTTTTTAAGGTTTAAACTTCTTTATTAGACTCGCACAATTCAATTTTGTCAACCATTTCAATGAATCCGTTATTAATTTTCAGCACGTGCCAGCAATATTCTTTGGTAAAAGGCAGGCAAAGTTTTAAAACTTTTTCAAACGTCGCTGAGGAAATAGTCAACTCAATATTCCCGTCTAACGTTTTTTCACCGGAATAATTATTTACATATATATCGTATTGACCTTCTGCCCATTGATACACCGTTATTGTCTCGTTTCCATTTCCATCCCTGTCGTCATGGTCAAGCACAGCATATGGCTCCGATGCTTGATTACCGGTATTTTGATAATTAACTCTAATTGAACTTGAATCGTTTGTGAATAACAATTCAAGATCCAAATCCGATGGTTTATTCCCCCATTTAAGACTTATTGTGCAAGGCGCAATAAATCTATTAAGATATTTTTCAATAACCTCTTTCAGCTCATAAACAAAGCCGTTAGCCTCCGCACTCTGAGGTTTGACATATTCGACTAAATTATATCTTCCGTTTGAAACTTGTTTACAAATTCGGCTATTTACTCTTTTTGAAATATTACCGTAATTAACGAGAAAAATTTTTGCGTCCGGTCTATTATTTGCATAATCAATAACCGCCTCTGAAAAATTGGATACACTGCTTTTTTTGTACTGCTTACATTCAATTACCGCAACTGAATTGTTTGGCTCGTTCACAGGATTAAATGCAATACTGTAATCAGGCTGTATGTTATCCTTTCGCTTTTTACTTATCAAATTTGCAATCGCCTTAGTTTTTAGTTCGGCATAAATTTCAAGCTCGGGGAATGTTGATTTACAGGTTGCAAGATGTGAGCCGCCAAAGGAAAACGAAAGCACTCCGTCTTTTAAATGAAAATCAAGTTTACAATCCCCAAATGCTTTTACTATAAGCGTAAACACCCACGCCGAATACAATTCATACCGATGATTCCATACCGGCAAATTAAACAAATCAAAAATCAATTCTTTTTTTTGCTTTACAGAATAATATTGTATATCTAAAGAATTTAAATAGCTTTTGATTTTCTGCGTTAATTCTTCCGCCTCCATTTTTGCTTCAAATTGCGGCAACTTTATTTCTATTATTTTTTGCGTTATTCCAATGACCATACTGCGAATGATACAATCACTTTCTGCACACAGCATTGAATCTGTTATACCATCAGAATTAATTTTATTCAATAATCTGCCGACCCCCTGCCTCCTACTACCTTCAAAATTACATGCCTTTCCAATACGAAAATACGTGTGTGAAATAAGCTCCCAGAAGATACGGATCAGCTCATCAAGCTTTTTAATGCCGCTGTATGGCTGACGCGGAAACCAGTAAACCCATTTTTCGTCATTATAAAATCTAATCCATTCGGCAATTTTATCAAATCCCTTTGAAATAAATTCATTCTCTGAATAAACTCTATATCCAAATATATCCGACATTTTAAAAGGATTTTTAATCTTATTTTCACGTATACGGGCGTTATAAGTTTTTTCAAACTTTTCAACGCTCTGTCTGAAATTATTTATATCAAAACGGAATTTGTTTTTCAGCTTGCCGAAATCAATTTCGATCTGTAGATTATTATCTCCTTTTTGTGCGCCTACACGCTCAAAAAGTTCAAGAAGGTCGGACATCATCAACGAAAATGGTTCAACGGCAGAAAGCAGTGCGTCAAGAAATGTTTCTATCTGAATTGATTCAATTTCCGTTTCAAATTCCCCATTTTCATCAATATTAAGATTATTTTTTAAGTCTTTGAGTAATGTCTTGTCATAATCACTATCCTCAAAATTTGCACGTTTTTTAATTTCTTTCCATAACTTTTTAGTATTGTTTACATATATATTTTTTTCGTTTTTCATCATAGTTCATCATCCCTCTTTTGCACATTTCTTAAATATATTTGATTGCACAAAATTGCTTATGCAATTAAATATTTAGACGAATTGAACTAACAAAATGTTACATAGTTATACAAAAAGCACCTTTTAAAAGGCGCTTTTTATCATATAATCTTTTATTAAACTGTGTTCCCACAGTCGAGTTGGATTAGGATTTTTACCGTGCGGTAGTTCTTTAGTATTTTTTGCTTGAAGTTGTGCTCATCGGCGGTGAACACAAAATGGGGCGAAAACATTGAAAAATTGACGATTTTAGTGTAACTTTGCCCTATTTGCGTTGTAGCACTACCAGCGTTTCGACGTGGCGGGTTTGCGGGAACATATCGAACGGCGTTATCGAAGTTATGACGTAGGGCGATGCCGACATATCTCCGACGCGAACGAGCGCGCCCTTTTCGTCCGCGCGCAAAGCGCCCGTAAGAACGCCGAGATCTCTTGCGAGCGTGGCCGGGTTGCACGAGACGAGAATTATCTTCTTCACCCCGGAATCCCGCACCGCCTCCACAACTCTGCGCTCCATTCCCTTTCTCGGCGGATCGCAAACTATCACCCTGCTCTTATCGCGCGTTTCATAGAGGGCTTCCGCAAGTTTATCCTCGACTTTTCCGCATATGTTTATCATTCGCCCGTTCAGCCCGTTCTTTTCTTTCAGCTCCTCGGCGCAACGCGAGGCTTCTGGAACGACTTCGACGCCGTATGCCTTCCCGCACTTCAAAGCGAGCATGGCGGTGAGCATTCCCCCTCCGCTGTAAAGGTCTATGGCCGCCTCGCCCTCCGCCTCTTCGAGTACGCGCGCATACAGTTTGGAGCGCACGTCGTTATTGACTTGCAGAAAGGTATTCGCGCCCGCGGCGTATTTTATGCCGTTCTCTTCCGATTCGAAAAAGCCCTCGCCGCAGCATATCCGCCACTTATCCGAAAAAACGGCGTTGCCATCCGAGTTGTTTATGTTGAGAAGCAGCGTAAAATCCCCGAAATCTTCCGCGAGCCTGTCTTCGAGAAAACTTACGTCGACGTTGCGCGCGGCGACGAGCGCGATTATATATTTGCCGCCCACCTCGCGCACGACTATTTGTCTCAGTTCGCCCGTGCACTTCAAAGAATCGTAACCTTTGAGCCCGCTCGCGCCGATATACGCCGTTATCGCGGAAATAATCTTCTTTACCCACGGCGCCTGAATGAGGCAGTCGGCTATGGGAACAATCCTATGACTTCTCGGCGCAAAGAATCCGACGACGGTGTTGCCGAAGCGGTCGACGCCTATCGGCAACGCGAGCTTGTTGCGGTAGCGATACGGCAACGCGCACGACACGACTTCGTCGACGGGCGCATATATCCCGCCCAATTTGCTGAGCGTGTTTTGCACGAGCTCCCTTTTGAACCTCAACTGCTCGCCGTAATCCATGTGTTGGAGAACGCAGCCTCCGCATTTGCCGAACGCGGGGCAAGGGGCGCTCACCCTGTGCGGCGAGGGCGAGAGAATTTCCGCAGCTTTGCCGTAGGCCGCCTTTCCCTTAACGGAAACCGCCGAAAACCGCACTCTTTCGCCCGGTATGCAAAAAGGCACAAAAAACGTTGTGCCCCCGCATTTTATTATTCCTTCTCCATCCGTTCCGTAGGCCTCGGCGACGCCTTCGAGAACGTCGTTTTTTTCTATGCTCATCGCGTTATCCTGTAAACCAATCTGTCCATTATCGCCTGACATCTGAAAATGAGGAAGTCGTACAGCGCGAAAGCCGCCGTGCCAAGGGTGAAAATGAACAGATATATGTATTTATTGACTATTTCGTAAAATTCCGCCGGCAGATTTTTGCCGCCGAGAATACCGCCGAAAACAAGGAAATATCCGGCTATCAGCGTGCAGTCGAACCATATCGCTTTTATTATGAAGGCCAAAATCCCGTTGATTTTGTATTTGCGTTGCAGACTGTTCGCAAGCGGATGCAGTCCGAAAAACATTATAAAAGGCACGAGATCCCAAAACTGCGCGACGGCGCCCAGCAATAACGTCAGAATACACGTGCCGACATAGGCGAGAAACCCGCCGAGATAAAATTTTTCGGAAAGCGGCATCATAAGCGCGATTACTCCCACGAAATAACCGAGGGCGGTGAGAACTCCGCTCAAAATCCCCAACCACAGAAACGCCACGGCCACGGAACATGCCACGGCAGAGAGCGCCGCTTCGTATGCTTTTCTGTTTTTTTTCATATATTTCAGCGACAACAGCTGTCGCAAAGACAGTACATGCAAAGATACGTGCTGCAACAATCTATACAGTTCATGCACACGTTATCGCCCATCTGGTCGCTCGGTTGACGCTCCATAGTCTGCCCGCGATAGGCGCTTTCGTCCCTTTTGGGGGCGTTGTTCGCGTCGTAATTGAGCCTTTCGTTGAGTTTTCTGTAACTCTCTTTGTATTTTTCGTTGTCCGGTTCGAGCTGGATGGCTATTTCGAGTTGCTTCTTGCTTTCGTTTATCCAATTCTTGCGGTAGAAAATAACGCTTTGCAGATAGTGCCACTGTCCGTTGCGCTCGTTGAACGCGTCGAGGAGCCTCTGGGCCTCCTGAATGTCGCCCGCTCTGAGTTTTTCTTCGACTTTCGCAAAAGATTCTCCGCCGTCCTCCGCCGTTGCGTTCTCGCTTATCTCGTTCAGAAGTTCCTGATAAGCCGTTTCTATTCTGGAAAGATTTTTCGCCGCTTCGTTGCCCTCTTCGCCGTCGAGAAACCTGTCTTCGAGGTATTTTTCGCGCAACTTTTCATAGGCGTTTTTGATTTCCTCCGGAGTGGCCCCCTCGGAAAGTCCCAATATTTCAAGATTTTTTCTGTTCATCGTCGGCTCCTTTACTTTTTTTGCCGCAATCGCCGTAGAATATCGTCTGCGTTTTGAGCGGTATTCCGCGTAAGATTATGTTGTCCGTCAAATCGTGATTGAATTTAAACGATATGCCGCTCAAATTTCGCCTCATGTCTGCGAACAGCATATCGAATATGAATTTGAGTTCTTCGCCGGCGACTTCGAGCGCTTCTTTTTTCGTCTTTCGGCCGGTCATATTGTACAATACGTTGTATCTGCCTTTTTTCACGTCTTCGTCGTAGTCGTCCAACGCGTCGACGAGATACACCCACTTGCCGATCGCATAAAAAAGCCCGCGCGTATCCCCGGTGGCCGCGTCCTTTAAAAACAAATCCGAAAGTCCGCTCAGCATGAGCGCCGTAGGTTCGGCAGCCATATCCGGCACGGCGCAGCCCGATTTTTCCGTTTCGGCCTGCATATCCGAATATTTTTCTATTGTTCCGACAATATCCGGCCGCGCTTTGCGCGCGCGTTTGAAGCCCTTTTTGTATATATGCCTCAACGCGCCTCTCGCCTCGCCGTCCGCCTTGTCGTCGCACAGCTTATAATATGCGAGCGCCGTATTTGCGTATCCGAGCGCCACGGAGGTGTCGTCGGGGAGCGCAACGTGGCGCTTTTTTATCCAATGGACGGCGCATCTTTTCTTTTCTATTTTTACGTCCTCGCCGAGGATATTATGAACGAGCGCCGATATGAACGCCATATCGTAGGTAAGCGCCGTGCGCGCCATTTGACCGCAGCCTTTGCCTATTGCCTTGCAAAGTCCGCAATAGAGCGACTTATAGAGCACTTCGTCCTTTTTGAAAAGATATGGAGCGTCGGGATTTATATATCCGAACATCGTCTGTATCCGTCTTTATATTTGGTAAAAGCCTATTTTTTTATACACTTTCGAGAGCGTTTTGCCGGCCTTGCGCGCCGCCCGTTCCGCGCCCGATTTCAAAACGCCGTCGAGATATTCTCTGTCTGCGAGAATACGCGCCTGTTCGGCCTGCACCGGGCATATGCGGTCGGCCACCGCCTCGCCCACGGCAAGTTTGAAATCGCCGTAGCCCGTTCCGGCGAAATACCTCTCCGCCTCTTCCACCGTTTTTCCGCCGAAAGCGGAATATATGGCGAGCAGATTGGAAATGCCGGGCTTGTTCTGCGGATCGTATCTTATCTCCGAGCCGCTGTCGGTTACCGCCCTCTTGAATTTTCTTATGATAGTATCCTTGTCGTCGGTGAGAAAGACGGAACCGTTGGGATTTTCCGCCGATTTCGACATCTTTTTGGAGGGATCCTGCAAATCGTTTATCTTCGCCCCCACTTTCATATATAGCCCTTCGGGAACGGTGAAAGTGGGCGAAAGCGCGTTGTTGAAGCGCTGGGCTATATCTCTCGCTATTTCGAGATGCTGGCGCTGATCCTCGCCGACGGGCACGTATTCCGCCCCGTATAAAAGAATATCCGCCGCCATCAGAACGGGGTAATCCATGAGCCCCATATTTATGTTGTCGGCGTGCCTGAGGCTCTTGTCCTTGAACTGCGTCATTCTCTCCATCTCGCCGACATAGGTGAATGTGTTGAGCACCCAGCAGAGCTCGGCGTGCGCGCTCACGTGCGATTGGAGATACAAAACGCACTTTTCGGGATCTATTCCGCATGCGATATACAGCGCGAGCAAAGCCAGAGTTCTTTGTCTGAGCTCGGCGGGGTTCTGCCTCACCGTTATGGCGTGCATGTTTGCGATAGCGAAATAACAATCGTATTGTTCCTGCAAATCGAGCCAATTTTTAATGGCGCCGATATAGTTGCCTATCGTAAGGTTGTTTGTCGGCTGAATGGCCGAATAGAGAATTTTTCTGTTTTCCATAACACTATGCGCGCAAATTACCGCAAATCAATAATAACATATCCCGGCCGGAAAAGTAAAGTTTTTTGAGGTTACACTTGCGCGGCGGGCATAATTTCATAATTTCAAGCCCTTTTACGGCCTTTTATTCCCCTTCCTCTTCGGCGAGCAGTTGCGTAACAGACTCGTCCGCCGGGCAAAAGTCCAGATTTTTCATCTCCGACGGAGAAACCCATCTGAGTTCCGCGTGTTCCAGACGTCGGGGCTCGCCGCTTACGATTTCCGCTCTGTAAAAGGTTATCGATACGTCGATATCCTCATACGAATAAACGCTGCGCGCGAACGCTTCGCCCGCCTTTATCTTCACGCCGAGTTCCTCCGCACATTCCCTTTCAAGCGCTTGCTCTCCCGTCTCGCCCTGCTCACGCTTTCCTCCCGCGAATTCCCACATCATGGGCCGGGATTTATGCGCGGGGCGTCTGCATACGAGAAATTTTCCGTCTCTTTCTATTATTGCCGCAGATACTTCCGTCATCTCAACTCCCGCGGCGGCATAAACCGCCTTGCGATTTGAATTATAGCATTGCCAAGCCGACAAGTCAACCTCGCTTTCAGGCATATTGACAACGGCGTGCAAAGCGGAGTATAATGTATCTATGGTTGCACAGAATTCAAACCGCGCCCGGACGGGCGCGGCGGTAAGCGCGGCGGGCATGGTTCTGAACTTGTTGCTTGCCGCCGCCAAAATAACCGCGGGCGTCCTTTTCGGGCTCGTTTCCGTGATAGCCGACGGCTTCAACAACGTGGGCGACTGCTGTTGCGGCGCCGTTTCGGCCGTCTCGTTCCGCGTGTCCGAAAAACCCGCCGATAAAGAGCACCCTTACGGCCATCATCGGGCGGAATACGTCTTTTCGATGGTGATAGGCTTTCTCGTGCTCGCGTTTGCGGTGGAACTCGGCCGCGAATCGGTGGAAAAGATAATCTCGGGCGCGCTTTCAAACGTAAACGCCGTAATATATGCCGTTCTCGGCGCCTCGATAGCCGTCAAGAGCTCTATGGCGGCGCTCTTTGCGGTTTTCTCGAAAAAGCTCGATTCCGAGGAACTGCGC
The DNA here is from genome assembly GCA_947628505.1 of uncultured Clostridia bacterium. Taxonomy (GTDB): domain Bacteria; phylum Bacillota; class Clostridia; order Christensenellales; family Borkfalkiaceae; genus Coproplasma. The sequence continues at coordinate 56,301 of CANRAD010000006.1, read as the reverse complement.
GCCGCGTCTCTGGACAGCGCGTGCGACTGCGCGGCCACGGCGGCCGTTATAACCGGCGCGCTCTTTTCGCAGTATATGAGCCTTCCCGCCGACGGCTGGGCGGGAGTTGCGGTGGCGCTGTTCATTCTTTGGCAAGGCTTTAAAATCGTGCGCGAGGCCGGCTCGGAACTCCTCGGGCATGCGCCCGATCCCGAATTGCTCAAAAGCATAAAATCGATAATTCTCTCCGGAGACGGAGTGCTCGGAATACACGATTTGCACGTCTACGGATACGGCAAAGGCGTATATTACGCAACCGCGCACATAGAAATGGACGCAAAAACCGACGCGCTTTCGAGCCATGCCGTAATAGACGGTCTCGAAAGGCGGATATGCGACGAACTCAACGTGTCGCTGACGGCCCACCTCGATCCCGTGGACCTCCAAGATTCCGAAGCTCTCGCGCTTGCGGAAAAACTGAGAGAATCGCTCGCCGCGGTTCTGCCGGAAGCCGAAGCGCACGACATACGACTTATACGTGGCGCCAAAAACAAACTCGTATTCGACGTGGGCATACCGTTTTCCTCCGAACTCACCGACGCGGAGGCCCGTAAACTTATAGAGGAAGCCTGCGCCGCGCTCGGAGATTTCGCATGCGCCGCAACTCTGGAAAGAGAGTAGTTCAAACGCCGAAAGGAGAAGTATATGCTGGATATATTCGTTACGGCGATAAATGCCATACTTCCCATAGTTCTCTTGATTCTGCTCGGTTACGTTTTGAAACGGGCGGGCTTTTTCAATCAGCCCTTTCTCAAAGCCGGCAACAAACTCGTTTTCAACGTCTGTCTGCCGTGTATGCTCTTCATCAACATATACGACGGAATGAAAAACTTTTATTCCATTCGCTGGGACGTCGTTCTGTATACAGTGGCAATCATAGCCGTCATATTCGTCCTGGGCCTCGTTACCTCGCTTCTCGCCACTAAGGACAACAACAAAAGAGGAGTGATACTTCAATGCACGTTCCGGAGCAACTATGCGATAATAGGCCTGTCGCTCGTTGAAAGATTGGGCGGCGACGGCGCCATGGCGAGCATCGTGTCCGCCTTCTGTATTCCGCTTTTCAACATTCTGGCGGTCATAGCCCTCACAGTATTCGTCAACAAAGAGGAGGCGGCGAAAGACGCGGACGGCAATCCCCTTCCGCCCGCTTCAAAGAGGCGCGCTTTTCTCGGAAACGTCAAAAAGATTTTAAAGGGTATAGTAACAAATCCCCTCATAATCGGCGTTTTCGTCGGGCTGCTTTTCGTCGCCGCGCGCGCCATCGAGAGCGCCGCGTGCGGGTTCATTTCCGAAGAAAATCTGCCGTTCCGCTTCGACAATCAACTCAAATTCCTCTATGACGGCGTTAGTTATCTGAAAAATATCGCCCAGCCGCTCGCGCTGATAGTGCTCGGCGGACAATTCGAATTTTCCGCCGTCAAGGGAATGACGAAAGAGATAATAACGGGCACCGTATGGCGCATTATAATCGCGCCGCTTATCGGAATAGGCTTTGCCGTGCTGTTGAGCTCATTCACGCCCGTGCTCGACTTCGGCCCGGACGTGTATCCCACGCTTATAGCTCTCTTCGGCACGCCCGTGGCGGTGTCGAGCGCGATAATGGCCGGGTCTATGCACAACGACGAACAGCTCGCCACGCAATACGTGGTGTGGTCAAGCCTGTGTTCGGTGATAACCATATTCCTGACCGTGCTCATACTGATGTCCGCCGGACTTGTATCGGTATAGGCGCGAAAAACCTCAAACGTATAACAAAAACGCGTCCCCCGCGGCGTTCGGCGGGGGACGCGTTTTTTATTTTTATTTTCAGATTTCTATTAAAAAACCCCTGTCGCGGAGTTTTCGCTCTATTTCGGCGAGCGTCTCCTCGCTGTCGGCGGAAACGGTGTGATAGTGGTAGCCGTCGGTTACGCTCATGAGCGGCTTCGAAGCCCCCGATTTGAGCGAGCGATAAAGCTCCTCGACGTGCGTCCGCGTGCTGAGATCGAGGCGCGCGGAAATTCTGCCGTAGAGGCGGTGATTTACGAATATATCTTCTATTTTTCCGCCCGCGCCTATGATTATCTCGCCCTCCTCGACTATTTCTTCGAAAGTATGGCGGCACTTGAAAACGCGCACGGCCGCCGCCTTTACGTTTAAAACATAGCCGCGGTTCGTGGCGGTTATATCGTATCCGTTGGCGCGGAGAATGGCAATATCCTGAACTATGACCTGTCTGCTCACCGCAAACCTGCCGGCGAGCACGCCCGCGGACACGGGGTTATCCACGTTGCCTATGAGGCTGAGTATCTCTCCCCTTCTTTCCTCGGCTTTCATTCTTCCTCCAAAGGATGCAGATTTTTGAGCGACAAATCGAGCACCGGCGCAGAGTGGGTGAGCGCGCCGGACGAAACATAGTCCACGCCCGTATCTGTTATCTCCCTTATGTTTTCGCGCGTTATGTTTCCGCTGCACTCCGTAATTGCCCTGCCCGCGATGAGTTTAACCGCGGCTTTCATATCCTCTTTGGACATATTGTCAAGCATTATTATATCCGCGCCCGCCTCCACGGCCTCTTTTACCATATCGAGATTTTCCACTTCTATTTCGACTTTTCTCACGAAAGACGCGTATTTTTTTGCCATGTACACGGCGTTGCTCACGCCGCCCGCCGCGCCTATGTGGTTGTCTTTGAGCAGTATTCCGTCGGAAAGATTATAGCGATGATTGCCGCCGCCGCCGCATTTCACGGCGTATTTTTCGAAAAGCCGCATATTGGGCGTGGTTTTCCTCGTATCGAGAAGACGCGTTCTGCTGCCCTTCAAAAGCGCGACCATTTCGTGCGTATATGTAGCTATACCGCTCATTCTCTGCAAAAAATTCAAAGCTACGCGCTCGCCCGAAAGGAGCACTCTTATGTCGCCCACGACCTCGGCGAGAAGCTGACCTTTTTCAACCTCTTCCCCGTCCTTGACATATTGTTTCACCCACGTGCGCGCGTCGAGAATTTTAAAAGTGCGCTCGAAAACTTCGAGCCCGCAGATTATTCCTTTTTGTTTGCAGATAAGTTGAACGCTGCCTTTTTTGAAATCGGGCATAACGGCGTTGGTGCTCACGTCCTCGTTGGAGATGTCCTCTTTGAGCGCCTGTTTTATCAAATCGTCCGCATTAAGCACGCCCGAAATGGGGTTTAGCATTTTCAGCCTCCTTTATTGCTTTTTTTATAGCTTCTTTATAGCTTTCCATAAGTTTTTCCGGTTGTTCGTATTCTTTTTTATCGAGATTATCCGCGGCATATTCCGCGGTCTTTTTGTCCGCGGGCGAAAAATTCTCCGCGATATCGAGCGCCGCGCGCTTCGAAAAGAGCAAGCTCTCCAAAAGCGAATTCGAGGCGAGCCTGTTTGCCCCGTGAACGCCGTTACAGCACGTTTCGCCCACCGCATAAAGCCGCTTCATAGTCGTCCGACCCTGCAAATCGCTCCTTATTCCGCCCATGAAATAGTGTTGCGCGGGCACGACGGGAATACACTCCGAAAAGACGTCGTATCCCGCCTCTTTGCACTTCTCCACGATGGAGGGGAAATGCGCGCGCACTTCGTCCGCCGGTATGGTGCGCATATCGAGCCAGACGAAGGGCGTTCCGTCCTTTTTCATCTGTTTATATATGGCCGCGGTTACCACGTCTCGCGGATCGAGCTCGTTGCAGAATCTTTTGAAGTTTTTATCGAGCAGAACGGCGCCTTCGCCGCGCACGGATTCGGAGATTAGAAAACTCCTGCCCGCGCGGCTCTCGGTGTAAAGCGTCGTGGGGTGTATCTGAATATAGTTTATATTGTCCACCGCCACGCCGTGTTTGAGACATATCGCCACGCCGTCGCCCGTCAGAAGCCTGAAATTGGTGGAGTGCGTGAATATTCCGCCTATGCCGCCGCACGCCATAACGGTGTAATCGGCGAACATATAGGTTATTTTGCGCGTGCCGTTATCCATGGCGACTATTCCGAAACATTCGTTGTCGGCGGATATTACGTCGAGCATGGTGGTTTCGGGGAATATGCGAACGTTTTTGAGTTGCGAAGTTTTCCGCATCAGCGTCGAAGTTATCTCCTTGCCCGTGCAGTCCTCGTGAAAACATATTCTGTTCCGCGAATGACCGCCCTCGCGCGTGAACGCGAGCGAGCCGTCCGGATTGCGCGCAAATTCCACTCCCAAAGAAATGAGCTCGTCGGTTATTTCCTCCGAGTGCTCTATCATACACTCGACCGCGGCGGGATTGTTTTCGGAGTGCCCCGCGCGCATTGTATCGGCGAAGTAACTCTCGAAGTCCTCGCGCCCCTGCAAACGGCAGATACCGCCCTGAGCGAGATAGCTGTCGCTCTTGTCCGGCGTGTTTTTGCATATCACCGCAATTTTTTTGTCCGCGGGCAGATGCAACGCGCAGTTGAGCCCCGCCACGCCTGTGCCCACTATGATTACGTCGTAAAAATCTTTCAATCCGAGCCTCTTTAAGCGGAAATACCGCCGCGGGATACCGTTCCCGCGCACAGCCAACTTTACTTTACAATAAAACTTTACACCTGTCAAGTCATATGTAAAGTTTTATAAAAAAATATAAAAAACGGGGCGAACTAAAATTTCGTCCGCCCCTGCCGCCGTGATCAGACTTTTGCGGTTTTAAGGTGCAACGATATCACCCAAAAGCCCTGACCATTCCACAAATTCCGTAGGCAGGTCGATTTCCACTTTGCCGAAATCGGAATATGAGCATGTAGCAGCCGGAACATATCCATCTCCCATATGTAGCGCACCAAAATCTATCTTATCCACTGTAAATGTAATGTTCGCTATACTCTTTCCGTCGAATCTAACGTTAATATTTCTCAACGTCTGATTTGTTTCACCATAATAGGTCTCTATCGGCGTTGTCAATTGTGCGCAGCAATAGGCGCCTGTTTGCGCATTGGCGTTGAAAGAATCGTAAGCGTCGGCAAATATGTCCATTGTTAATTTAAGCGCGGACAATTGCGATTCATATTGCGAAATCATTGTCGGTCCGATAATGTGGCCGTCGACAGCGGTGGTTTCCGTAAATGTCTGCCTCACCCATTGTCCCTTAAACGCTTCAGTCGGCGAATAAATAAAATTGTAGTATACGCCATCACCTGCATAATATGTGATCTGTTTTGTCGGCTCCGGAGTGGTATATGCGGGGTTAGGATATACTTCATTGTATACATATATTATTCCTCCGTCTATTTTTACGATAACTTTTGCCTCAAAACTGTCTGTTTGATATATATAATTGCCGCAGCCGTCAAACGCACTTTTCCATTCTTCTTTTGTGAGTACAGCGGAAATTTCGGGAGTCGTACCGCCGTTGCCGCCCGTATTGTCGCCATCACTGTTGCCGCCGTCCGTGCCGCTCGCATTACCACTGTTGTCGTCCTTGCAAGCGGCAAAGCACAGCGACATTGCAAAACATATGACCAATGAGATAAACGCCGTTAAAAATTTTTTCATCTTGTAAATTTCTCCTATATCTAATGTATACATTAGCTATTGTTATCATTATAATAACAATAACGTCTATTTGTCAAGCGAATAAATAAATATAATGTATGCATTATATATCGTATAGGTGAGATAATGAAACTGCGCGTGCTTGACATATTAAAAGAAAAAGGCAAGACAAAGTATTGGTTGAATATGCAACTCGGGCTCAGCTTTCAAAACTTTAACAGACTTGTATACAACCAGACGAAGAGCATAAAGTTTGAAAATTTGCAGGCACTGTGCGAAATACTCGAATGTACGCCCAACGACCTTTTTGAGGAGTATTGCAAAAGAGATTGAGAGTTTTCGACAAATAAACGTAAGAACTCCGCGAAAATAACGCTCACCTCGGCCATATAGTAGAGCGTAAGGAGTAATTATTTATGAAAGTTTCCGATTTCTGCGGCAAAATTATCGAAAGCACGGCCGGAAAGCGCGGCTACGTTATATCGGTCAACGCCCGCGCGGGGAAAGTCGTGTGTCTTGTATGCGCAGACGAAAACGAAAGAAAATTCCGCGTTGACATAAACAGCGTTATAAGTTTCAAGGAGAAAATAATTTTCGAGGACGGCGGCACGGCCGAAAAGAACTCTTTGCCGCTCAGACTCGGCAGAGCGTGCTTCGACGAAAGCGGGAAATATCTCGGCGTTTTGGAGGATTTTATTCTGACGAAGGACAGAATAACGGGCGCGAAAATAGGCAAAAAACGCTATCCTGCCGAAAGCCTTGCCATGGGCGACGTGGTTATCGTGAAGAAAATGCGGCTTTTGAAAGACGACGTGGAAAAAGACGGCAAGATTATTCTCAGAAAGGGCACGCCGCTCACCGAGGAGGCGTTGATCAAGGCGCAACAGGCCGGCGAATACGTGCAGGCCAACTTGAAGACGTTCTGAATGAAAAAAGCTCTCGCCGTTATTGACAATCCGACAAAATATTGTATAATATATACGTATCTCAAATTCGGAGGAAAATTATGAACATATGTAAAGTATGCGGTGCGGAATTCGAGGGCGACGTCTGCCCCGTTTGCGGCGCCAAGGCGGAAAAAAAGAGCGCGCCCACTCTCAAGGGCAGTAAAACCGAGGCCAATCTCTGGTATGCCTTCGCCGGCGAAAGTCAAGCGCGCAACAAGTATTCCTATTTCGCTTCCAAAGCAAAAAAAGAGGGCTACGAGCAGATAGCGGCGCTCTTCAACGAGACTGCCGACAACGAAAAGGAACACGCAAAACTTTGGTTCAAAGAACTCGGCGGCATAGGCGGCACGCTCGAAAACCTCAAAGCGGCGGCGGCCGGCGAACACGAGGAATGGACGAATATGTACGCCGAATTCGCGAAAGTGGCCGACGAAGAGGGCTTCCACGAACTCGCGGAGAAATTCCGCGGCGTTGCGGCGATTGAAAAGAGACACGAGGAAAGATATCTCGCGCTCGCCGCAAATATCGAAAACGACGAAGTATTCGCAAAGAAGACGGGCATCCACGTCTGGAAATGCCGCAACTGCGGACATGTGGTCGTAAGCGAAAAAGCTCCGGAAGTCTGCCCCGTCTGCGCGCATCCGCAGGCATTCTTCGAAATCGAAGCCAAAAACTACTGAAAAACACGTTGAAAAAGCGGAGCGCCCTTTGCGCTCCGCTTTTTTATTTGCGTTAAAGGCTATACGTCGTATTTTGCCATAAGTTTTAAAAGCGTATTGAAATTTTCGTTGAGAATTTCCGCCTCGGAAGGCGTCAAAGTGCCCTTCACCCTCAGCACGGCGAGGGTGTTTTTCAGTTTTTCGAGCTCTTGTCTGTCCCCTTTGCCGAGATTTTTCGCAAGGAGTTTATCCGTTACCGTTACGGCGTGTTCGAGCCGCACGTTCAAACGGGCGGGCGGGAGCGCGCTTCTCTGTGCCTTGACGGGGGCGCGTTGCGTCAGATAAGTTGCCGCCGTCTGCGCCGACGGATCGGGCTTTTCGCGCCGCTCGCGCGTGAAAAAACAGAGCGCGCCGTAAAGAATATATCCCACCGTCCAGAAAAGCGCAGCGACAAATACGGCCTGCGCCGTTTCCGTCGCCAGCAAAAACATGGAAAGCGTGATGGCGGAATATGCGTTCACGAGGTACAAAAACGGTCGTTTCGAAGCAGACCGCAATCCCGCGCGCATGAGAAAAATCAGAAAAACCGCGACATATATCGCCGCAAACGAGCCCCACACGAACCATACAACGGCGTCGAAGGGCAATTTTTCGAATACAGAGCGGAGTTTCTCCGCAAACGACGAGAACATTTCAACTTGATTATAGCCCGAAAAGTGAAAAAACGTTAATATATATTGTCGTTTTTTGACTACGTTTAGGGTAAATCGATCTGCCGCAGACGGAATATGTTTATGACGGAAGTTTCGATATGCTTTTCGTCCGCGCCCGTCGCCGCCGCCACGGCCTTTTTATAGAGCGCGAGTTGCGGCGAATATTTCAGGATGAGTTCCTCATCGCTCTTGCCGGAATATTTATAGTCGACTATTTTCCAGCCGGACGGCGTTTTTATGAGCAGATCTATCGCGCCTTGCACGAGCACGCCGTCCTCCGCCGGTTCGCCGAGCGCGTCGCGCGCGCTCAGCATGCACAAAAATTCCCGCTCGCGGTAAATCTCGGCGCCGTTCAACGAGGCGAACGCCGGCATCGCCAGAATAGCCGCCGCTTCCGCGGGAGCGACCAGCGCCGCCTGCCCGGCCGGCATAAGTCCTTCGGCGACGAAATCGGAGAGTTCGCGGGCGATATCTTTTTCGTCTTTTAAGGAGAAATCGCACAGTTCGAGAAATCTGTGATAGGCGGTGCCCCTTTCGGTGCCCGTTTCACCCTCGCCGCCGAAGAGTTTTTTCTCGGCGGAGTACGGCTCGCCGTCTCTCATTCTCATAATTGCCGAAGCGGAGCTTTTAACGGGCAAATCCACGCTCGCCGAATAGGCGTATTCGCGCATAAAACGCGAACATATCTCCGCTTTTACGGTTTTATCCGCCTCTCCTATAAAAACGGAAGGCCCGGAATGTGCGTCGAAATCCGTAAGCTCGCCTATGTCGGCGCGCGGCAAGCGCGACATATCGAAAGTCTGGCTGTACGCGCGCGCTTCCGCCGCGCGCGCGGCGGAATATTCCTCTTCCTCTTCGGCGAGCACGTACAGCTTGTTCATTGCCCGCGTGCACGCCACGTAAAACAAATTCAACTCGTTTTTCAGCTCTTCTCTGTCCGCCCTGAGTTTGCACAATCTCGAAAGAACGGTCGGTCCGAACGTCATATTCTCCCTGTCGTATCGCTTCGCGGCAAACCCGTACTTGTCGTCGAAGGGCAGTTCGGAATAGTCCGCGCCCTTGAAAGTGCGGCATATGTCCGAAATTATCACCACGGGAAATTCAAGTCCCTTGGCGGCGTGCATGGTCATTACCTTAATACTGTCGGAGGGAGCCGCCGCCGGCGCGGGGATATTATATCCCCCCGCTTTTATCTTTGCGAGGAAGGCCGCGAGCGGAAGTTTGTCCCCCTCCGCGGCGAGCCTTAAAACCGCGGCGAGCTTTTCGCCGTTCCCCGCCGAATACGCGGCCTCGTAACCCGCGTCCGCAAGTATCTTGTCTATAAGCTCTCCCGCCGTCAGAATCTCCGCAAGTTTCACATATTCCGAGAGCTTTTCGTAAAACGCTTTCAACTTTGCCGCGACGGGAGTGTCCGCGGCCGCGGCGTATGCCGCGCAACATTCTCTGAAAGAGAGCTTTTTCTCCCTTTTCAACGCCACTCTGACGGTCGCGAGGTCGTTCTCCGTCAATCCGCCTATCGGCGAAAGCAGAGCGGTTACCAACGGCACGTCCTGTTCGGCGTTATCTATCAGCGAGAGAATATCTATGATTTTTTTAACCTCGGGCAAGCGGCATATATTCGTCTCCTGCACGCCGGAAACCTGATATCCGGCGTCCTTCAACGCGCGCGTTATCCCTTCGGCCGAACCGCCGCCGTTCTTGCGCGTAAGTATGCATATATCGCCGGGTTGAATGTCGACGTAGCCGCCCGCGGCGGGATCGTAACGCTTGCTTTTCAATTCGTTTTCCACTATTTTCAGCGCCGCGAGCCCCTCGCGCGTGTGCGAAACGCTCCTGCCGTCGTCTTTGACGGAATACACCCCTCTTTTGCGCTCTTCTTTGCGCTCTTTGCCGAACACCGCTATTTGCGCGAGCCCGCTTTCGGGCGGGTATGCCCCCGACGCCGTCATCTCGGAATTGTTCGTAAAATCGAAGCCGCATATGCTCTCGCGCATGGCTACCGAAAAGAGCCCGTTGACGAAATCTATTACTTTTTTGCAGCTTCTGAAATTTTCCGAGAGCCGCAACGCCTCGCCGTCGCCCGAGAGATATCTCGAATACTTTTCGGCGAAAAAGAGCGACTTACTGCCCCTGAACCCGTAAATTGCCTGCTTTACGTCGCCGACAAGAAAACTCTCCCGCGTAAACGCCGAAATTATGGCCTCCTGCACGGGATTGACGTCCTGATATTCGTCCACGAACACCCGTTTATACGTTCCGTTTATCTCCGCAAGCACGTCTTTGTCTTCGAGCAATTTCAATGTGAGATGCTCCAAGTCGTTGTAGTCGAGCTTGTTTTCGTCCGTTTTGACGGAGAAATATTCGTCGTCGAACTCCGACAGCAGTTTCGAAAACTCCGCGGCCGTCCGCCCGCTCTGCAAGAACTTCCGCTCCTCTTCGGCCTCGGATGCGATATCTCCCCGCGCAGAGAAATATTTTTTCGAAATCTCCGCTCTGAAAGCCTTGTATTTCTCCCCGGCTTCCTTGTCTTGTTCGCCGTCGACGGGTTTTCTCACAGAGGAGAGAGCCGGCAAGGGCGCGAATATGCCGCCCTGCTCGGCGCACTTCAAAGCCGTTTCCATCTCCTCGAAAATGCGCATATATATTGCTTTATTTGCCGTTTCGGGGAAATTTTCGGCAAAATTCTCCACCTCGGCGCGCAACGCGCGGTATTTTGCGGCAATCATATCGGAGAGCTCTTTGCAAACGGCCTTGAACCCGTTGTCGGAATAGAGCTCCTCCGCGCTTTCAAGCAGTTTTTTATAGCCGCAGACCGTGCGCACCGAAGCGTATGAAGCGAGCACGAGTTTTTTGAACGACGCGTCGCTTCTCTTTCTGGAAAAACACGACAATAAATCGTAAAAACCGGCGTCGTCGGAAGCGTATTTTCTCTCGAACAGATTTTCGACGGCGCGCGTTTTGAGCTCTTCGGATTCGGCGTCGCCCTCCGCCATTATCGTAAACCCGCCGTCTATTCCGAGCGCGTAAAAATATGTGCGCAACAATCGCGAACAGAGGGAATGGATAGTGCATATGGCGGCGGAATTTATTTTGGAGAGCTGGACTTTGAGATGCGCTTTCAATGCGCCGTCCGCCTTTTCGACGCGCGAAATGAGCTCCGCGCGCAATTTTTCTTTCATTTGCGCGGCGGCTTTTTTCGTGAACGTTACCGCGAGAACGCCGTCGAGCTCGGCCCCGCCAGCTATTTCGTCGGCGAGTTTTTTTATCATGACGAAAGTTTTGCCGCTGCCCGCCGACGCGGAAACTATTACTTTACCGCGGGCCGAAATCGCCGCCCGCTGTTCGGAAGTGGGTTCAATCATCGACTTTACCTCCGCTTTCTTTGGCGATTGCTGCAATCTCCGAACATTTCACCGACGGAGTTCTGCGCTCGTCGCCGTCTCTGCCGACAAGGAACCCGCAACTGCCGCCCATCTTGCAGTATTTGCAAACGTCCCCCGCCGGAGAGGGCGCTATGTTGCCGGACATCATCTCGGCCGCGCCCTTCCCCGCCACCAATTTCGAATAGCCGAGAAAGTACGCGAACTCTTCGCCGCCCATGGCGCTCTCTATCTTTCTTCCGTTCAGATACGCGTCGAAATATTCCGACTTTTCCCCTTGCTTTACGTTGCCGTCGGAGGCCCTTACGACGTCCTCGCCGCCGTCCATGAACCCTTGCAGTCTGAAAACGCCGTCCTGCTTTTCGCGGTATTCCACCGCGGCGGGGAAATAATAGGCTCCGACCGCGCGTTTGCCCTCGGCCGCGGCGAGAAGATACAGCGGCAACTGCAATTTCGAACCCGTATAATATTTCGAGGGCGAACAATCAATCGTTCCCGTCTTATAATCGATAATCCTCACCATGTCGCCGCAGACGTCCACTCTGTCTATGCGCCCGAACACGTTCACGCCCATCGGCAGATTTATTCTGCACTGCGCTTCGACGGCGGACACGGCGAACGAGGAATTTTTCAGTTGCAAATACGCGCCCTTGCAGACTTTGACCGCCTCGTCTTTTAAATTGGCGGCGGCATATTGCCCGCTTTTTCTGTCGGCAAGCGCCTTGTAAGGCGGCTTGGAGAGCTTCTCTTCGGCTATTTCCGCCGCGCGCTTTTCAAGCCCCTCCACGTCCTCAAACGCGCCCATTTCCGCGGCTATATCCTGCAAAACGGAGTGAATGAAATTGCCCGAGTCGAGAGCGCGCACCGCGCCTTCATCCCTCTCCTGCACTTTCAGACCTTGGCGCATGAACGCCAGATACGGGCACGAAAAATAAGTTTCGAGCGCCGTGGGAGAGACGCCGTTATAGCTGAAATACAGCTCCTTCGCCCCCGACAATCTCTTTTCGGGCGGCAATTTGACAGCCGCGTCGGCCTCTTTCGAAAAGCCGTTTTCCGAGAGCGCCTCGTATATTGCCGCCACGGCGTCCGGACGCGCGCGGTTTTTAACGAGCTGTTTGAGCGCCGGCGTAGGTTCGCATGAATAATAGGGAACGGCCTTTGCCGATTTTTCCAGCTTTCTGCCGTTGAGGGGAGAGAGTTTTCCGCCGGAAGGCGATTTGAAAAGCGCCTCGGCGTAAGATATTATCTCGCTCTTGCCGCACTCTTCTCCGCCCGAACGCACCGGATACGAGAGATACAGCGCCTCGCGAAAAGCGCACACGTTGAGCGCGGCCGTCTCCCTTCTGCGCATATTTACTTGCAATATCTTCGGCGCGACGTTTATGCCGATATCCGCGAGCGCGTTTATCTCTCTGTCGGTCAAAAGCGCGGTGTCGGCGCTCGCGCCCGGCGCGTCCCCCGTAAGCCCCGCGGCAAACACGACGCTGCTGCCCGTATTCGCCGTGGCCGCAAGATCGCCCACGAACACCGCGTCCGCTTTGGGGGGTATTATCGATATCTCGCACGCCGAAAATCCGCTTTTCAAAACGGATATAAACTCCTTTTGCGGCAAATCTCCCGCGAGGCTCTCGGCCTCGTCGAGAACGTCCGAAACACCGGCGTAAATTCTCTCGCAGAACGCCGAGGCGGCCGGATAGTCGTCTCCGAACTCCGCTGCAAGCGACGAGAGCTTCTCTTCGGCTCCGAAAGCCGAGAGCAACTCCCTTATCCCCTGCGCCGCGTTTTTGCCGGCGGAGGGCGAAACCGCCGCGAGCCCTTCCTCGAACTTTTTTCTCACGCGCTCCACTGCTTCCGGATCGAAACCCGCGGAAAGCGTTATTTCCCTGTCGGGAACGCGGCGCACGCCGCCGCGGTAATTTGCCAATCTCAGAAGATAATTTCTGAATATATCTTTATCTTTTTTGTCCGCCGGGAAGAACGGAGCGGCCACGACGACGTCCACGTCCCGAGGCAAACAGCCGTACACCGCGCAATTGAGATACGCGAACACGAAAGTGCACAGCGGATGCTCTATAAGCGGCATTCGCCTGTCGCAATAATAGGGAATACGGTACTGCGAAAACACCCTTTGCAGCGTTCGCGCGCCCGCTCCCGTATCGGGGAGCATTACGGATATCGCACCGTATCTCTCGCCCTTGTCGAGGACGTGTTTTTTGATATTTGCGGCGATATACGCAAACTCCTCTTCCTCGTCCGCCGCCTCGAATATGAACACGTCGTCGCAGTTTGCGGGCTCCGAGGAGAACGTCTCGGGGTTATACAGCCCCTTTCTCAATCTCTCCGCCGAGCCGTTGAGCTTGCCGCACTCCGGGAATACCTGCGCCCCGCCGAATTCGGCGGCCGCGTTTCTGAAATCCGTCAACGCCTCGTTGACGTACAGATCTTCCTTGCCGCCTATGAACAGCCCCGTAACGTCCGCCGCCGCGGCGAACGCCGCTTTCACGCACTCGGCGACCGTGCGCGTGAGCGCCTGAAATCCGAGAAAAACAACCCGGCTGTTCTTTATTTTTCCGCTGGTTCCGATTATCCCCGAAAGTTGTTTAAGGTATCTGTTTCTGTCCTCTCTGCCGCTCTCTTCAAGGTATTCGCCGTATTTTTCGTAAATAAGTGCGATATCGTGCAATTTATCGGCCGTCGCGCCGGAAAAATTCTTGCCGAGCGCACTTTTGACGTCCTCCGCGCTCACCCGCGAAGAATAGAGCAGAGCTATCGTATCGTACACGGACTGCGCCGCCGCGACCGCGTTGAGTTTTCTGAAAAGGCGCAAACTCCCTCTGTTCCCGTCGATTATCCTCCTGACGGCCATAGCCGAGCCCTGTTCGGAGAGCACGGCGGGATTTTTGCCGCGTTCGGAGGCGAGAAAACGGGCGAAGGTGTAAACCGACGAAGAAAAGGTTCCCCCCACCGCCGAACAAACCGCGCGTTCGGCGGCGAGAGTGAGTCTGTCCTCGCAAAAAATTATCGTCTTAACTTCGGCTCGCTCGTTTTCGAGGCATATGTCTCTGAGTTTTTCGAGGGCGACGGGCAACGTCGCGCATTCGTATGCGGAAATCATAAGTTCATTATAGCACAAAGACGGGATAATTTTAAAGATTTTGTGGCATAAAAGTTTTTACAATTGCGAAAATATATGCTATAATAGCGCTGTAATTTCGAAAATAACCATTTTTACGGATATATTATGAAAAAACCTTTTGTAATTCTGGCGGCAATAACGGCGGCCGGTTGCCTGCTTACGGCGGCCGGTTGCGGCGGCTCGAACAAGAACAGAGCCTCTCTCGCATCAAATTGGTACGCCGATACGACTTTCGGCCGAATTCAGCCCACGCTTACCGATGCGGACAAGGAGATGATGACTTACGCCGTCTCGTTCAGAAAGCCCTCGACGGGCAATCCCACCTACTCGGTGGAATACGGCGCCGGCACTTACACGACGGAGTTTTACGCGAAAAACTTCGAATATTCGACCTTGCCCGGCATGCCCGAAAACTACAAGAGCGGCTATGCCAACTCCTCTGCAACGGGAGATGTTCTGGCGTATTATTACAAGACCGAATTTTCGGTGGACTCCGTTACTTTCAAATACAACGGCAACGAGAAAGTTTTCGGGGAACAGAAAATGGTAACCGAGTGTTACTTCCTCCCCGTGGCCAACTATCTCCGCCCGCTTTACAGCAAACAAGAGGTGAAATGCGCCACGCCCGCGAACTATCAGGCGGGCTCCCTTTCGCAGACGTATGTGGAAGTGGACCGCTCTTACGAGACGTTCTACAACTATTCCGGTTCTAAGTACACAACCGTTCTGACGGATAATCTCGCCGACGGAAAGCAGACGGTGAGCACGCGCGACAATCTCGACGGCCTTTACAACACTCTCTTCGACGTGTGCCAGATAGATATCGCCGTGCGGGCGATGGGCAACTTTTCCTCTTCGCTCTCGCAAGCCGTCAACTTCTACACTCCCAACGCCGGCATAAACACCTATGTGCTCTCCGGCGGCAACGCCTCGCTTTCGGACGACGAGCGCAAAGACTATGCGGACAAACTCAAAGCCGCCGATCTGTTCACTCCCAAGCTCAACGAGGACGAAACGGAACAGCCTTTGAAGACCGTTTCGATAAGCGTCAATTACGACGGCGAACTGCACGGCGTTTCGCAGACATATTGGTTCGCCGCCATAGACAACAAGCGCAACAATACAACGAGAGCCACGCTTTTGAGATTGAGCACGCCTCTGCCGTACAGCCTCGGAACCATAGACTATAAGCTGGATACGATAAACAGCACTTTCTGGAACAAATGATAAAAAGGCGGCCGAGGCCGCCTTTTGAATTTTACGAGATAAATATAAACGCGAGACGGCGTCTGTTCCGTCCCGCGTTTTTTCAGCTTACTACGTTTTTCGGCCGGCCCTCGATGAACGATTTGAGATTGTCCGCCGCGATATGCAAAAGTCTCTGCCTCGTCTCCCTCGCCACCCAGCCTATATGCGGGGTTATTATACAGTTTCCGACGCCGAGAAGGGGGTTGTCCGCGAGCATGGGCTCCACGGAAACCACGTCCAGCCCGGCGCCCGCCAGCTTGCCCGTTCTGAGGGCGCACGCCAGCGCCTCTTCGTCTATGAGGCCGCCGCGGGCGGTGTTTATGAGCACGGCGCCCGTCTTCATTGCGGATATCGTTTTGGCGTTAATCATCTTCTCCGTCTGCGCCGTCAACGGACAATGCAAAGAGAGAACGTCGCTTTCTTCCAGAATTTCTTCGAACGTTACCAATCTGTAAGGGCAGTCCGAAGGTTTCGTGCGGGTATAAACGAGGGGCTCCGCGCCGAACGCCTCGGCTATTTTCGCCACTTTCGAACCTATATTTCCGTATCCCACCACGCCGAACTTTTTGCCGTACAGCTCGCTCGTGGGCCAGGGGAAATAGGTAAACGTTTTGCTCCTCACCCAATCGCCGTTATCCACCGAGGCCGAATATTCCCTCAGCTTGCCGTAGAGCGCCAAAAGCAGGGCGAATACGTGCTGGGAAACGGGGTTCGTGGAATAATCGGGAACGTTGCACACCGTTATCCCGCGTTTGCGGCAAGCGGATATGTCTATGACGTTATATCCCGTGGCAAACGTGCCGACGTATTTCAAAGAAGGACACGCGGCAATAAGTTCGCCGTCCACCTCTACTTTGTTGACTACAAGCGCGTCGCAGTCTTTTATCAATTCTTTCAACTCCCCGCGCGTGAGTTCGCCGAAATATCTGACTTCGCCGAGCGCGTCGAACTCCGAGAAATCCATATCCCCGTTGGTTATCGCGCTGACGTTTACGGCTATCTTCATATCTCTTTCACATCCGTATGAATATATTCATCCGATGAATATATTAACAGAACCGCATAAAAAAAGCAATTATTTTTTCGATTTGGGTATGTACAAATATAAAAAATAATGATATAATGTTGCCGAATGAAAATCCGGGGGAATTTTTATGATTGAAAATAAAGAAAATATCAAGTTTATAACCATGGGCGAGCTGTTGCTCAGGCTCTCGCCCCCCAATTACGAAAAGATAAGGACCACCGACGAGTTTAAAGTTACTTACGGCGGCGCGGAAGCCAATGTTGCGGCGGCGCTCGCCAACCTCGGCGTAGATTCCTCTTATTTCACCGTAGTGCCCGATTCGTCGATAGGCAAAGCCGCGATAAGATATCTCCGCTCCAACGACGTGCATTGCTCGCCTTGCATCTATTCCGACAGCGGAAGAATGGGCATATATTTCCTCGAAGAGGGCTTCGGCGTGCGCTCCTCGAAAGTAACCTACGACAGAAAGGATTCGTCCTTCGCCACTTACGACTTCTCCAAGGTGGATTTCAAAAAGAAGCTCGAAGGCTTCACGTGGCTTCACCTTTCCGGCATAACGCCCGCGCTTTCGCAGAACTGCCGCAACCTCATAACCTATGCCTTGCAAGCGGCAAAGGAACTCGGACTGACGGTGAGCTTCGACTGCAACTTCCGTTCCGCGCTCTGGGGCTGGCAGGAAGCGCGCGACTGCATAACCGAATATCTTCCTTACGTCGACGTGCTCTTCGGCATAGAGCCGCTCAATCTTCCCGGGCCCGACGGCAAGGATATGAAAGACGGACTTTCAATGAACCCTTCGTATAAAGAGCAGGACAGAATTTTCCGCGAGATTTCGAAGCGGTTCGACATAAAGGCCATCGGCAGACACGTGCGCTATGTTCATTCCGGCAGCGAAAACAGCCTCAAAGCTTTCCTCTGGTATGACGGCGAGACCTATGAAAGCCGCACTTTCCGCTTCAATATCCTCGACCGCGTGGGCGGCGGCGACGCCTTTGCAAGCGGCATGATTTACGCCATAATGCGGCATATGAAGCCCGACGATATCGTAAACTTTGCGGTGGCGTCGTCCGTCATCAAGCACACGATGCATGGCGATTTCAATATCACCGACGACGAAGAGTCGATAATCAAGCTCATGAATCAGGAATATGAAATAAGAAGATAAAACTTACGGGCGCCGAAGCGTTCTTTGCGAACGCTTCGGCGCCTTGTTGCTCCCGGAAAGGGGAATTTTCCGAATGACGGAAAACAAATTAAAAAAGCCGCGGTATTGCGCGGCTTTTCAATTGCTCTTTACAAAATTTTTAATCGCCTCGAACGCGGCTTCGGAAATGACGTGCTCCATCTCGCATGCGTCCGCTTCCGCGTCGGCGGCGTTCACTCCGAGTTTTTCCAAAAACTCCTTTAAAGTGCAGTGTCTGTCGTACACCCGCGCGGCATACTCCTCGCCCTTTCGCGTAAGGTATATATGCATGCCCTCACATTCCACAAACCCGCTCGCTTGCAG
The DNA here is from genome assembly GCA_947628505.1 of uncultured Clostridia bacterium. Taxonomy (GTDB): domain Bacteria; phylum Bacillota; class Clostridia; order Christensenellales; family Borkfalkiaceae; genus Coproplasma. The sequence continues at coordinate 38,143 of CANRAD010000006.1, read as the reverse complement.
AATCTTAACGGCTTTCTGCACGGCAGGCTGAGAAACGCCCACTTTCCTCGCAACGTCCACCCGATGAACGTATTCGGAGCGTTGAGACAAAAGAAGGATACATTCAAGATAATCTTCTGTCGATCTGTTGCGTTTCATAGAGTAATTATATTACTTTTACGCATTTTTGTCAACTCTCAATTTTCCGACTCTTCGTCCGCCTCGGCGCAGTAAAAATCGAAAACTTCCTGCAAGAGATCTTCGTCCTCTATCGGTTCGAGGATCTCCTCTTTTTCGTTGAGACGGAATATGAGCACTTCGTCCTCGGCTATTTCGTCGTCCGGTTCGGCGGCGAGCAGCAGCGTGTATTTCTCGCCCTTGTACTCCGTTACGTCGAGGAGCTTGAATTTCACTATCTTCCCCTCGTCGTCCACAAGCTCTATTATCTCGTTGTCCTCATCCTCAAACTCTTCTTCGCTCATTTTTTTATCTCCTTTTTTCTGATTTGCGCGAGATACCCGTCGAGAATGTTGGCGGCGGCCAGAGCGTCTACGTAATTTTTCCGCTTTTGCCGCGCCATACCCTCCGATATCAGCGTTTCATGCGCCATCTCCGTGGTATAGCGCTCGTCGCAACACTCCACGGGGCAAGGCGACTTTTCGCGCAGCGCCTCTATAAAGCGCGCCGTCTTGGCCGTCTGCACCGATTCGGAGCCGTCGGCGTTTACGGGCAATCCGCAGATTATCTTCGTGGCGCCTTTTTCTTTTGCGACGGCGATAAGCGCTTCGACGTCGGCGGAAAAGCCTTTTCGCACATACGTGAGCGAAGGCAAAGCATAGCTGTTGAACGGATCGGAGACCGCAACGCCCACCCTTTTATCGCCGATATCGAAAGCAACGTATCTTTCCATACGTTTATTTTACCACAAAACTCCCCGTCTTTCAATAAAAATATTGCCGCGAAATACTCCGCGGCAATATTTTTTTATTCGGAACTCTTAGAAGAGGTCTTTTTGCCGTTTTTTTCGAGTTCCTCGAGCTTAGTGTCTATATAATTTTCGGCTTTCTGCATGAAATCTTCCTGATTTTTCTTCACGAGATTTCTGAGCTTACAGTTATTAGCCACTATTATCGCGCCGCCCGCCATACCTATGGCAAGGCCGAGTATGAACTTTTCCATTCTTCCTCCCGTGTGCGGGGCGTTGCCCCTGAAAACAGTATGGGCGGAAGTCTCCGCGGATATGAATGTAAATATTTTACTCTCCGCCGCCCAAAAACAGCGCAATATCGTGCGGCGGGAGAGCGCATTTGCGCTCTCCCGCCGCTTTTCTCAACGTATATTCTTTATCTGCAACTTCAAAAGGGCGTTTTCGTCGGTAAGTTTTTTGACGAGAGAAGCGAGCCGCTTGTTTTCCTCTTTAAGAGACGACGCCAGTCTGTCGTACAGTCCGTTTATCTCCTCTTCGAGTTTTTTCTTGGCTTCGTCGTCGTACCCGAGTCCACATTCTTTCATAAGTTTCTCTATTCTCTCGGGCTGTTTCGTGAGCACGTTGCGATATTTGTTCTGATAGCGGAGCATAAGTTTGTCGTCGCCGCCGGCGAGCCCCAGAACGGCCTTTCTCACGGACGCGCCCTTGCTCTTTCTTATGAGTATCTCTTTAAGTATCCTGTCCGTCTCCTCTTCGGAGAAGGGCAGAATTTTTTCGGCTTTGAGATTTTTCCCGGAAAGCAACTCCTTAACGCGCTTGTCGCCCGTGCATCTCAAAAGCGCATAGTAGTAATTTCTCACGCTGCCCTTGGCTCTGCCCGTCTTTGCGGCATAGCTTTCGAACAGCCCCGTGAGCGTTTGCCCGCGTTTTCTGCCTTCGCTTATGAAGTTGACGAGGCGCTTCGCCTCCTCTTCCGTGTAACCGTTGATTTTGTTCATGTATGACCTCCGTTTGCAGTTTGTATTGACATAATCGGAAGAAGATATTCATTAAATAATAAAAAAGGTAAATTATGAGAGTGTACTTCCTTTCATGCCGCCCGGCCGCGCTCAAACTCGACGGCGACTATCTCGGGAAAGCGGATATGTTCGAAAGATATGTCGATTTGCCCGACGGCGGCCGCGCGTTCGCGGAAATAATCCCGGAAGGCGATTTTCTGCCCGAAAACTTTTTCATCGACGAAAATCTTTTGAAACAGCCGCCCGAAAATATCGATATATATATTATGGAAAGCGATTTGCTCGTATATGCGCGCGCTTTCAGCGCGAGAGACGGCTCTTTCAAACCGCTGTTTAAACGCAGATTTTGCGGCAATCTCGTAACCCTTTTCCGGCAAGGCGGAATTTTTCTCTCCGTCGAGGGCTCCGAATACGGAATAACGCCGATATATGCGGAATTGGGCGAAATAACCGCCGAGGAGCAAACGCTCGCGGGCTTTCCCGTACTCGCGCTCCGCTCGGGGCGCTCTCTTCTGATAATATCGCATACGGGCGAGCTCGTCTTTCACAACGAAGTTTCCGAGGCGACGTTCGGCGATACGCTCGCGGTGAAAATCCCGTTTTCCACGTGCACGGCGGCCTATGCGGAATGTCGTTTTTCCTATGACGGCATAAAACTCGGACAAATTGACGGCCGAACGGTGGAAACGCGCGCTCCCGAACCGGACATACTTCACTGCGCCTTTTTCGAGAGCGTGCTCACGCGCGGCGACTACGCCCGCTATCTCTCGGACGCGCTTCGCCCGAAAAGCGCCTTGCTGAGAGAATATCTCGGCGATTTCACGGGCATATCTCTGCCCACCGGAAAGTTTGCCGCCGAGCACCCGAACCTGACGGCGGTCGGCCTCGTATATCCGCAAAAACGCAATATATATCGCATAAAATACTTTGCCGTGGAGATTTCGGAAGGAAAAATCGACAACATTTTTCCCGTATGAAACAAAAGCCCGCGGGCGGCAATGCGCCCGCGGGCTTTTCGCTTTCCTTTTAAAGAAAAGTTTTGAGTTTTTTCTCGAACTCCTCTTCCAGCGCTATGAGCTTTTCGAGGAGAGCTTTTATTTCGGCGTCCATAGTCCGTTCGCCGTCGGAGAGCGACGTTTTAAGGCATGTTATGCCCGTTACCGTGCCTCTTATCATCATTTCGGCTATGTTTGAGGCCGAATTGTCGCCGGCGGTGTTCATCTTTATCGCAGACCACATCATCGCCTTTTTTATGGGCCCCGGCGCCTTCAATTCGAGGCCGTATCTGTCCGCAAGGGCCGCCGCTTCGCCGCATACGTTTTCGTATTCGTCATGCTCGCGCATAATCTCCTCGCGCACGGCCGCGTCCTCCGTTTCGGGGAGTATGTCGGCTATGGAAGTGAGCGCGAGCTGCGCGTTCCTGTATATTTCGGCGAGGATTTCGCTGTCTTTTTTTATGTCGCTCATGTTTTCTCCTTTTGCCGTTCTTTTCGGGAACGGTTTTTTCTTAATATGCCGCTTTTGCCCCAAAGTATGCGCGAAAAAACCGAAAAATCGCTTGACACCCGTTTTTATTTATGTTAAATTAAATACCGAGCCGCTCGGAACGGGCTTTTTTAAGCGCGCGATTCGCGCCGCCTAATCCTTTGGATAGAGTATCCGGCGAGACTGGTTAGAGGAGGTAAATTATGTACGCTATATTTGAGAACGGCGGCAAACAGTACAAAGCGAGCGTCGGCGACGTGTTGAAAGTCGAAAAGCTCGACGCACCCGTGGGCGCAACCGTTGAATTTCCCGTTATCCTCACTGCGGATGAAAAGGGTATTCAGGTGTGCGCGGAGGTGGAAAAAGTAAAAGTTTGCGCCGAAGTAGTCTCTCAAGGCAAGGATAAGAAGATAATCGTCTTCAAATACAAGGCCAAGAAAAACGAGAGGAAAAAGCAGGGACACAGACAGCCCTACACTCAGATAAAAGTTACCGCGATAGGCGCGGCCGCCAAAAAGGCTCCCGCAAAGAAGAAAGCCGAAGCGGCTGCCGAAGCAAAGGCAGAGTAAATTTCAGGAGGAATAAAATTATGTTGTTTTTAAGATTATTCGCCCATAAGAAAGGTACCGGCTCCTCGCACAACGGCAGAGACAGCGAGGCGAAACGCCTCGGAGTCAAGCGCAGCGACGGACAATACGTGCTTGCGGGCAACATACTCGTAAGACAGCGCGGAACCAAAATCCGCCCGGGCAACAACGTAGGTTGCGGCAAGGACGACACGCTCTTCGCGCTCATAGACGGAACGGTAAAATTCGAGAGAGTGGGCAAAGACGGCAAGCAGGTTTCCATATATCCCGCAGCCGAAAAGGCCGTTGCAAAATAAAAAACATAAATGACGGAAGCTCAGGCTTTCGTCATTTTTTCAAAAAGGTGAATATATGTTGCATGTTTTCCCGTTGCAAGACGACAAAAAAGAACTTTTCGGCAAGCTGTTCGCCGCGTATTATTCCGAGCTCGGCTGCGACGACGACTGCGGTCGGCTTCTGGACGATTATATTATCCCCGACATACTCGCCGGTCTTATACGCGTCGATTTACTGTCCGACGACGGAAGCGTTTGCGGCTTCGTCATCTATCAGACGGACGACGTTACCAACGATTGGAACAAAAAAGAGGGCTGGGGCGATATCCGCGAGATATATATTGTGCCCGCGTTCAGAAAACGGGGAAACGGAAAATTTCTCCTCTACACCGCCGAAATGAAGCTGAAAGAAAGCGGGACCTCGCGCTCCTACTGTCTGCCGGCGGAGGGCTCGGAAGAATTTTTCACGGCTTGCGGCTATCGGAAAACAGAGAACTTCGACGAAGAAATGAACGCGTTTATATACGAAAAGCAGAGCCTTGAAAACGGCTGTAAAAGATAACGTGAGCCGCCGCGGAAAAATCCGCGGCGGCTTTTTTACTTTTTTACCTTTCATTCAAACGGCTTTCTTTGCGAGCTTTCTCTCTTTTTTGAGTTCCCTCTCTATCTCCGCGCAAGTATCCTCGAAATCGCTCTGCGTTTCGGTAATCTCCACTCCGTCGAGGATATTCTGCAATCTGTATTCGTCGTTGAGATATTTTATGGTCTGATATCCGATAACGGCGGTAAGCGTGCCGTTCGTAAGCCCCTGCACGGAAGAATCGACTATCGCCGCAATGGCCGAACCGAGAAAAGGTATGCCCCTCACCGCTTCGCCCATCGTCCTTATAACGCCTTTGCCTATATCCATTCCGCCCAGCCCGTAAGCTATGAACGCGTTCTGCAAAACGCGGAAAAATATGCGCGCGAGCTTAGCGTCAGACGGTCTGAACCCGTACAAAAACACGAGGTCCTTGACGAGCTGTAAATTGACGAACACCACTAACGCGGCGTCCACTTTCGCCGTCTGCGAAATGGCCGAATACATGGCCGATTTCATTGAACATTTGAATATCATATCCTTCGCAGACTTTTTCACCGAGCCGGAATACAGTTCGGTGAGATATTTTTTTACGTCCTTTTCTCTGCCCGCTTTCAAGGCTATCGCGAGCTTGCCGACGGTCTCCGCGTCGTACCAGCCCGCGCCATCGACCTTGGCGGTTAAATCTATCATCTTGTCGGCTATCGAATGGCGCAGTTTCTTATTGTGCTTTTGCGCTTTGCGCGCCGTCTCTCTGTTCACGTTGGTTATGAAATAACCCGTCCTCAATATCTTTACAAGCGGAACAATAAAGGCGAATATATACACAAAAAGACATGCGGCGCCCACTCCGTAGCCCGCATATTCGTTGATATCGTATATTCTGAGCGAGAAGAAAAAGAGCGTTACAAACAGAAAAATCCCCAAAATCGCCGCCGCAAAACGTATGCCGAACTTCGCCGCGCGCACGTTCTGCTTTTTCACGTATTTCTGCTCGTATTCGTATATCGTCATCTTGCCGCTTTCGAGAGGCGGCGTTCCGACGGCATTTTCCGCCGTATTTTCCCCGACTTCCTTGTTCTTACGTTCAGCCATAATTTTCTCCGTTTTCGCTAAGCCGATTATACTATGTCTTTATATTATCACGTTTTTTCCGAGTTGTAAAGGGTGCGGAGCTTTTCTTGCTGCCGCGTACCCTTCAAAATTCAGTCAAACCCAATAAATAATCCGCGCTTACGTCGAACATTCTGGCAATTTTCGCAACGGTTTCGAGATTCGGTTCCCCCGCTCCGCTCTCATAGCGGAAATAAGATTGCTGCCTTATATTGAGTTTCTCCGCAACCTCGCTCTGCGTGAAACCCGACAGCTTTCTCAAATCTCGCAATCTCTCCGAAAAAATTTTCATAATTTACTTGACATTTTACAGCACTTTGCTGTACAATATTCAAAAATACAGCATTTTGCTGTTAAATACAGCGATTTGCTGTCGGTCATATCTTTAAGATAAATGTCATACGGGAGACTGAAATGAAAAAATTCACAGTTTTACTTTTGGTAGTTGCAACGGCGCTATGCTGCCTTCTCGGGCTTGCCGCATGCGGCGATAAAGATGAAAACCCCTCGGCGGATTTTACGGTTACGGAAAGCGAGTGGGAAGAAGCTGTTTCTTTAAAATGGAAAAATCTGACTTTTACCGTAGACACGCGAGCAAATAATGCAGATGAAGATCCCGTTTTCTGGCTCACTTTGCAGACGCTTGAAAACGGCAGTATCCACCAAACTACCGATGGCACGGGCTGGGGCGAATTGTTCTATATTGTAAACGAAGACAACACCGTATCCTCATATAATCATCATTATAGCGGCGAGTCTGACCAGGAGGAAACTGTGTGGTATTATGATCCCGATGAATACACTGACTTTGGCGCCTATGTATCGGGACGTTACAGCGACGACGTGGGATATTTAGATTATGCTATTCCTTTATATGCCGCATACAGCAGTTCTTATACGTATGACGAATCAAAACATTGCTATACGGGTACAAAACTTATTGAGAACGCGTTCGGTCCCATACCGACAGAGTGCAAAATCGAAATAAGTTTTGAAGATAAAAAATTGACCAAGATTGTGGTAAGCGGGCAAATCCAAGGAATAACAAAGGTTTTGATCGTTACTCTCTACGATTACGGCACTACCGTAATCACAACGCCCGAGCATGCCTTTAACGTTGACGAATGGAAGTACGATAATACGGAACATTGGAACCCTTGCATTGCCGAGGGCTGCCAGGACAAATCCGGGGCGGAACAACACACATATCATGACGGAAAATGCGAATGCGGTGCGGAACAAGCCGCCGCTTAAAACCTTTTAAAAACTTGCCGCCGCGCAAATTTTTTGCGCGGCGGCTTTTATTCTGTCGGCATGCTCCGCGGGGGAAACTTACGGCGTTACGGTATGCGGAAGTCTCTTGAAATCAAAGCGCGGATAAAAAAATCCCGAACGCGTATACGTTCGGGATTTTTTATGTAATCAATATTTTTCTCTCGGTTGATAATGGGTGTGAAGCAATTCGTGCGCCTTTTTCGAGAGCGGCTGGGCGAAGAACTCCTTATACAGCATATCGACGGCGGGCGTTTCGTGCGAACAGCGGTATTTGCTCTCCCTGTCGTGATCGTAAAGCGCCTGCGCGCGCACGGTTTTCAAATCGATATTGTTGCGTATCTCGTCGTGCACATAGGGCTGGCCGCCGCCGTTGATACAGCCGCCGGGGCATGCCATAACTTCCACGAAAGTATACTTCTTTTCTCCGCTCTTTATAAGCTCTATGGCCTTTCTCGCGTTGGCAAGTCCGTGCGCGACGGCCACTTTGACTATGCCGCCGCCGATATTGTATTCGGCCTCTTTGAGCCCGCGCGTTCCGCGCACTTCCTTGAACTCTATGGGCGAGCCCTCGCCGCCGAGAATGTGCGCCGCCGTTCTCAACGCCGCCTCCATAACGCCGCCCGTCGCGCCGAAAATCGCGCCCGCGCCGCTGGCTACGCCGAAAGGCTTATCGTATTCGGCCTCGGGGATATTTGCGAAATCTATGCCCGCCTCTTTTATCATTTTGGCGAGTTCGCGGGTGGTTATTGCCGCGTCCGTATAATGTCCGAGCTCATCGCGCGATATCTCGAATTTTTTCGCCGTGCAAGGTATTACCGAAACGACGTACAGATCCTCCGGCTTTATGCCCGTCTTCTGGCAGTAGTACGTTTTGAGTACGGCCGAGAACATTTCCTGAGGGGATTTGCAACTCGAAAGATTGGGCAGAAATTCGGGATAATAGTGTTCGCAGAACTTAACCCAGCCGGGACAGCAGCTCGTGAACATCGGCGTTACGCCGCCCTGCATGAGCCTTTTGAGGAGCTCGTTGGCCTCCTCCATTATCGTAAGGTCGGCGGCTATATCCATATTGAAGCATTTTACGTCGCCGAGCTGTTTTATCGCGGAGACCATTTTGCCCTCGACGTTCGTGCCCACGGGCAATCCGAACGCCTCGCCCAAAGTCGCCTTTATAGAGGGCGCCGTGAAGAACACCACGTGTTTTTCGGGATTGACTATCGCTCCCCATACGTCGGCAACCGAGCTCTTCTCGTAGAGCGCGCCCACGGGGCACGCAACGACGCACTGTCCGCAGTTCACGCACGAAGTATGCGCGAGCGAAACGTCGAAAGGCGAGCCGATAACCTTGACATATCCCCTGTTCTTGGGGCCGATAACGCCTATCGTCTGCAAATTGCACGCCGCCACACAGCGGGTGCACATAACGCACTTCGAATTATCCCTCACCACCGAAGGCGAGAGGTCGTCTATCGGTTTGAGGTCGTGGTCGGTGCCGAATCTGTCCTCTTCCGCGTTGTATTCGAGCGCGAGTTTCTGAAGCTCGCAATTCATCGAGCGCACGCAGCTCAGACACTTTTTCTTGTGCGTGGAGAGAATGAGTTCGACGGTGGTTTTCCTCGATTTTCTCACTCTGGGAGTGTTCGTGCGCACTTCCATTCCCTCGGAAACGGGGTATACGCACGCCGCGACGAGGCCTCTTGCACCCGTTGCCTCCACAAGGCACATACGGCACGAGCCCACGCACTGCACTCCTTTGAGATAGCAGAGGGTGGGTATTCTTATATTGGCGAGCTTAGCCGCCTGCAAAATTGTTGATCCTTCGGGTACGCTTACGGCTATGCCGTTGATTTTGAGATTGACCATCTGATACGCCTCACTTTTTGACAACTGCGCCGAATTTGCAGTTTTCAAGACATTGTCCGCACTTTATGCACTTTGCGGGATCTATTTCGTGCACGCTCTTGACTACGCCCGTAATCGCGTTTGCGGGGCAAGTTCTCGCGCACATGGTACAGCCGCGGCACTTTCTCGGCTCGATATAATAGCTGAGCAGAGATTTGCACACGCCTGCCGGGCATTTTTTATCGTATATATGCGCTTCGTATTCGCTTGCGAAGTGCGTCATAGTGGAAATTATCGGATTGGGCGCCGACTGTCCGAGCGCGCACAGCGAAGAGCTCTTCATATGCTCGGCTATTTCCTTTATCTTTTCGATATCTTCGGGTTCGCCCTTGCCTTCGGTTATCCTCGTGAGTATTTCGAGCATGCGCTTCGTTCCTACTCTGCAAGGAGTGCATTTGCCGCAACTCTCGTCGGCGGTAAATTCGAGGTAGAATTTGGCGATATCCACCATGCAAGTGTCCTCGTCCATAACGATAAGTCCGCCGCTGCCCATCATAGAGCCTATGGACGTGAGATTATCGAAATCCATGCCTATATCTATGTATTTCGCGGGTATACAGCCGCCGGAAGGGCCGCCCGTCTGCGCCGCTTTGAACTGTTTGCCGCCGGGTATTCCCCCGCCTATATCGTAAATTATCGTTTTGAGGGTAGTGCCCATGGGAACTTCCACAAGGCCTACGTTCTTTATCTTGCCGCCTACCGCGAACACCTTAGTGCCCTTGCTCTTCTCCGTGCCTATCGAGGCGAACCATGCGCTTCCTTTGAGGATTATAGGAGCTACGCTCGCCCACGTTTCGACGTTGTTCAAAACGGTGGGTTTGCCGAACACGCCGCACTGAGCGGAAAAAGGCGGACGGGGCCGGGGTTCGCCGCGATGGCCCTCTATCGACGCCATGAGCGCCGTCTCTTCGCCGCAGACGAAAGCTCCCGCGCCGAGACGAACGTGAATGTCGAAGTCGAAGCCGGAGCCTAAAATATTCTTGCCGAGGAGCCCGACTTTTCTCGCCTGAGATATGGCTATGTTGAGCCTTTCAACGGCTATGGGATATTCCGCGCGGACGTATATGTATCCCTCGTCCGCGCCCACGCAGTAGCCCGCTATCGTCATGGCTTCGAGCACCGTGTGCGGATCGCCTTCGAGCACCGAACGGTCCATGAACGCGCCGGGATCGCCCTCGTCGGCGTTACAGCATACGTATTTCTTGTCTCCTTCCGCCTGTTTGGTAAACTGCCATTTGAGGCCCGTGGGGAAGCCCGCGCCGCCTCTGCCGCGCAAGCCCGCCGCCTTTATCTCGGCGATAACCTCGTCGGGAGTCATCTCTTTGAGCACTTTCGCGAGCGCCGCGTAGTCGCCCGCGGCTATGGCCTCCTCTATGCTCTCCGCCGCTATCACTCCGCAGTTGCGGAGCGCTATGCGCATCTGATGTTTATAGAAAGGTATTTCCGCGAACGGTATTACCAAGCCGTCGGCGTGCACGGTGTCGGCGTAAAGGAGTTCCTTTACTATTTCTCCGCCTTTGATAAGGTGCTTTTCGGCTACCGTTTTGGCATGTTCGGGCGTCATCTGCGAATAGAACGCGCCTTCGGGATAAACTATCATTATGGGGCCGAGAGCGCAAAGCCCGAAACAGCCCGTCTTTACTATCAGAACGTCGTCTATGCCCAACTCTTCAAAGCTCTTTTCGAGCTGTTCTATTACCTGACGCGAATGAGAAGAAGTGCAGCCCGTGCCTCCGCATACGAGCACTTGTTTTCTGTAACCCGTATTGGCGGCAAGTTTTTCGGCCTGATCGCGCACGATTCTTCTGACGTTTATGAGATCCGCCTTTCCGGCGGCTGTTTTTTCGAGTTCTTCGTAAGTCATGCGTATCTCCCTCAATCTCCCATATATTTATCGAGGACGTCCGGAACGTCCTTCGGCGTAAGTTTGCCGTAGACCTCTTCGTCCACTATCATTACGGGCGCAAGACCGCACGCGCCCACGCAACGGCAACTTTCTATCGAAAATTTTCTGTCGGGCGTACATTCGCCGCACGATACGCCGAGCTCTTTTTCCACGGCTTCGAGAATCTTGTCCGAACCTTTGACATAGCACGCCGTGCCGAGACAAACGCTCACCTTATGCTTGCCCTTGGGTTTGAGGGAAAAGTGCGAGTAGAAAGTAGCGACGCCGTAAACTTCCGCGAGAGGAACTCCGAGCCCTTCCGCGATTACGGTTTGAACTTCCGCCGGCAGATATCCGTAGATATTCTGCGCTTCGTGGAGAACGGGCATGAGCGCGCCCTCTTCTCCGCGATGACTTTCGATACAGCTTTTAAGAGCCGCGGCCTGTTCCTCGGTGCCCTCAAAAATGTCTTGTGTCATTTCAAACTCCTGATTTTCAAATAAATATTTTAATACTGATTAATTATAACAGACAATTTACAAAACACAAACTAAAAAGAGCGTGAAAAACAAAAAAATAATAATGTAAATATTGTAAATCCGCCTTTCCCTGCCGAAGGGAAAGGCGGATAATTTTTTTCTCAGAAACTCTCGAACTGCGAATAATAGAGCTCGGAGTAATGTCCTCCGGCCGCCAACAGCTCCGCGTGCGTGCCCTGTTCCACCACGTTCCCGTCTTTCATGACGAGTATTTTGTCGGCGTGCTTTATTGTGGAAAGCCTGTGCGCGATAACAAAACACGTCTTGCCCTCCATAAGTTTGCCCATGGCTTCCTGAATTATCTGCTCCGTGCGGGTGTCGACGTTCGACGTGGCTTCGTCGAGAATGAGCATCGGCGACGACAGCAACATTGCCCTCGCAATCGTCAACAGCTGTTTCTGCCCTTTGGAGACGTTTACGGCGTTCTCCGTAAGCACGGTGTCGTAGCCCTGCGGAAGTTTTGTTATGAACGAGTGTATCTTCGCCGCTTTGCAGACGCGCTCGACGTCCTCCCTTGCCACGTCGGGATTGCCGTATGCTATATTCTCCGCGACGGTTCCCGCGAACAGCCACGTGTCCTGCAAGACCATCGTGAACGCCCGCCGCACGGAAGAGCGCGTGCAGGAGAGTATGTCGCGGCCGTCTATCTTTATAACGCCCGCCGTGGGATCGTAAAAGCGCATCAGAAGATTGATTATCGTCGTCTTGCCCGCGCCGGTATGCCCGACGATCGCCACTACCTGGCCTTTTTTGACGTGCAGATTGAAATTTTTCACGACGAGCTTATCCGTGTATCCGAAATCGAGCCCTTCGATATCCACGTTGCCCTCGACGTCTTTAAGCTCCGTCGCGCCCTCCGCGTCGTCTTTTTCCGGTTGTTCTTCCAGCACTCTGAACACTCTTTCCGCCGCCGCTATCGCCGATTGGAACTCGCCCATTATATTTGCTATTTCGTTTATGGGGCCGGAGAATTTTCTCGAATAGAGCACGAACGAAGAAATCTGCCCCGGGGATATGCCCCCTCTTATGTACATAATCGCCCCGAAAACGCTCACAAGCGCAAGCGAGATATTGTTTACGAGACCTACGCACGGCCCCGAGATGGTTCCGAGATATTCCGCGCGGGCATATGCGTCTATGGCCTCGCGGTTTTTCACCTCGAAATCCTCTATAACTTTCTTTTCGCAGTTATACGCCCTCGTCGTCTTCTGGCCGGTGATTATCTCCTCCACATAGCCGTTGAGCTCGCCGAGCTTTGCGGAACGCTTTCTGAAAAGCGGTTGAACTCTCCGGACGATAAAGCGCGTAAGCACGACCGACAGCGGCACGGTTACCGCAAACACGAGCACAAGAAGGGGAGCGAGCGTCAGCATGAGCGCAAGCGAGCCGATTATCAAAACGCTGCTCTTCAACACAATCATGACGTCGTTGGCGAGGGATTCGCCCACGGTGTCTATATCGTAACTCAAAACCGATATTATATCGCCCGCCTGACGGTTGTCGAAATACTGCACGGGCAGAACGGAGAGCCGCGCGAACACGTCCGAACGCATCTTTTTTACTATGCCGCGCGAAATATAATTCATGGCGACGGCCGAAAGATATTCGAACAGCGCCGAAGCGCCGTAAACCCCCGCGAGTATGGCGGCGTAAAAGCCTATCTTCCCGAAATCCGTGCCGCCCGCCGGTTTTATTTCGTCTATGGCCATTCCGCACACCTTGGGGCCTACGAGGTTCAGAAGCGTACCCGCGACGTTAGCCGCGAAAGCCAGAGCAAGCAGAGGCAGAAAAGGTTTGAGATATCTGAAAAGATTTCGGAACACATACTTTTTGTCGACTTTCTTCTTGCCGAGATTTCTCGTATCGTGAATGTTTATTCTTCTTTCCGGCATCTCATTCACCTCCCATTTGCGTGGCGTAAATGAGCGCGTATTCGCCGCAAGTTTCTTTGAGTTCCTCGTGCGTGCCCGCGCCTATTATCTCGCCGTCGTCGAGCACTATGATGAGGTCGGCGGACTTTATCGAGCTTATCCTCTGCGCTATTATGACCTTGGTACTGTCGGGATATCCCTCGGCGAGCGCCTTTCTCAGCTTGGCGTCGGTGGCATAGTCAAGCGCGGACGAGCTGTCGTCGAGCACTATGATTTCGGGCTTGCCCGCAAGCGCGCGGGCTATTAAAAGCCGCTGTTTCTGCCCGCCCGAAAGGTTCGCGGCTTTCTGCGCGAGATTGAACGATATCCCGCCTTCGAGGCCGTTCACGAACTCGCTCGCCTGAGCGTCTTCGAGCGCGCGGATTATCGCCTCGTCGTCGAGGCCTCTGCCGTAATCGACGTTTTCGCGCACGGACGCCGCCATGAGGAAGTCGTTCTGGAACGCCGCGCCGAATTTTTTCCGCAGTTCTTCGAGCGGATACTCGCGGACGTCCTTGCCGTCTATAAACACCTGCCCCGAATTTACGTCGTAAAAGCGCATGAGGAGATTTACGAGCGTGGATTTGCCGCTGCCCGTGGCGCCGATAATTCCCAAAGTCTGCCCGGGGCGTATGCCGAAATCGAAATCTCTGACGTTGTTCTCGACGCCGTTATACGAGAAATTCACGCCCTTGAATCTCAGCTTGCAGCCGCTGTCGTCGGCGGGATATTCGCCCGTATGTTCCGATACGTCGGCGGCGAGCACGCTCTCTATTCTCGACGACGAGGCCGAGCCGCGCGATATTACCACGAATATCTTCGAAAGAGCTATCATGGCGTTTAAAATTATCACGAAATATTGAAGAAAAGCAAGCACAATTCCCGGCGAATTGCCGCGCACCGCGCCCACCGCTATAAGAACGACAAGTCCGAGGTTTAAAACGAGAGTCGCGAGGGGATTCGAAAGGGACATGAGCTTATTCGCCCTAAACTCCTGCGCGGCAAGGTCTTTCACCGTTCCGTCGAACTTTTCGCACTCGTAAGCGCTCTTCGAAAGCGCCCTTATAACGCGCACGCCCGTAACGTTTTCCTGCGTGCGCCTGACCATTTCGTCCTGCTTTTTCTGCACGCCGAAATAGAGCGGCACGCTCCTTTTGGTTATTATGAAAATTATGAGCCCCACGAGCGGCACACAACCCAAAAGCACGCAAGCCAGCACCGCGTCCCGCGAAAAGGCGAGCACTATTCCGCCTAAAATGAGAATGGGCGCGCGCACGCCCAGCCTTAAAGTGCGCGCCACCATCTGATTGACGTAATAGCTGTCGCTCGTCAGCCTCGATATAAGCGACGGCACGCCGAACTCGTCCACCTGCCGGCTGTTGAGATAGGAAGTGCGCGCGAACAGATCGTATCTCAAATCGTGCGTCATATTGCCCGACGACTTGACGGTAAGCCTGTTCGCGATTATGTTTCCCGCAAGCGCGACGATTGCGCAACCGAGCATGGCGCAACCCAGAATCACCACCATGTTTATCTTTTTATCGTAATCGAGCGCATTATTTTGAGCCACGTCGTCTATTATGTATTCGAGCAGAAGGGGCAAAAACAGCTCCGCCACCGCTCCCGCGAATTTCAAAACCAGACCGAGGGCCACCGTTCCCCCGTAAGGTTTCAGATATCCAAGCGTCTTTTTCAAGATTTTTTCTCCATATACGCCACGGCGTTTTCGTACAGTCTGTCGGTGAGTGCGAGAAGTTCCGCCTTCTCGCCCTCATCGAAGCCGGCGGTTATGACTTCCCGCCATTTTTCGTTGACGGCGCGTATGCCCGGCACGAGCGCGGCGCCCTTTTGCGTAAGCCGCAATTCAAACGCGCGCTTGTCGGTGGGGCAAGCCCGCCTCTCCACATATCCCGCCTCTTCGAGCTGAGCAAGCTGTCTTGCCACGCTCGATTTGTTGACGAACAGCCTCTTCGAGAGCGCGTCCTGCGAAACCCCCTCATCGTTGTATATCGCGAGAATATATTTCGACTGATAACCTCTCAGTCCGTATTCGCCGAACAGCTCCTGTTCGAGATATTGCGCCGCCGCGCGCGACACCATGTTGATATTCTTCAAAAAAGTAGCCGTAACTCTCTCCCCCGGCGCAACGCGCCGTATTTGCATAATTAGTTGCGTGCGCAACTAATTATAATATACGCGCGTTTCGGGAAAATGTCAACCGTTTTGCGGAAAATTTTTTCGGCCGTCATAAAAACGCCGCGCGGCACAAGCCGCGCGGCGTTAACGTATTAAATAATGTTTTTCAGCGTTTTTTCCTGCATGAGGCGCAGCCGTCGCAACAGTCGCAACCGCAACCGCACGATCCATTTTTTTTGCGCTTGATCCGACGGTATATCACGACGGCTATCGCTGCCGCCGAGGCAACGCTTACGCAGACGATTACCGCTATATCCACAATTCCCATATCAATCCTTCTTTTTACGTCTGAACAGAGAGAGTATATCGAATTTGTTCAAATTCCTGAGCACTATGAGCGCCGTTACCGCGGCGAACACGACGAGCCATATAAAGAGCGTCCACCACCAGCTTCCAACGGTGTATATCATTGTGCCGACAACGTATGAAGTGCATATCCAGAAGAGAAGCGTCCATTTGAATTTGCCCTTCGGGAGCTCCGCCTTGGCCGTTGCGCATGCCGCAAAACAAGGTATCGTAGTCATGTTGAAAGCTATGAATGCTATTATCGCGGGAATGGTTATGCCCGTGTTGGTTATCATTATAACGGCTTCCTCCACGCCCTCTTCCGTGCCCTCGAAACCGGACACTATGCAGGCGGCGAGAGTGGCGAAAGTAGCTATAACGTTCTCCTTGGCGATGAGCCCCGTAATCGCGGCGACCGCGAACACCCAGCCCCATTCTCCGAGTTGCGAGCCGAAGCCCAGAGGCGTGAACAGCGGCTGAATGAGTTTGCCTATGCCGGCGAGAATACTGTCCTCCATAGTGAGCACGGCGCCGAATTTATTTACCGCTTCGCCGTCTATGAACTTCCAATCGAAAGTTACGCTCGAAAGCAACCATATAACCACCGTTGAGATGAAGATTATCGTGAACGCCTTCTTGACGAAGTGCTTCGTCTTATCCCACAGATGGAGCATCAGATTTCTGAAACCGGGCAGATGATATGCGGGAAGCTCCATTATAAACGGGGGCGTTTCGCCTTTCAGACTTGTATTGCGCATGAGAAGCACGCATACTATGGCCGTACAAACTCCGAGCAAATACATGGAGTATGTTATAACGTCCGCGTTGCCCACGCCGAAAGCCGTAACTATGCCGCCGGCCATAGCGGTGAGTATCGGGAGCTTCGCCCCGCACGAGAAGAAGGGAATGACGCGTATCGTGGCCGTCCTCTCCTTTTCGTCTGCAAGCGTTCGCGTGTTTATCGTGGCGGGAAGGGAGCAGCCGAAGCCCATTATCATGGGCATGAACGCCCTGCCCGAGAGCCCGAACCTTCTGAATATTCTGTCGAGGACGAAGGCTATTCTCGCCATATATCCCGTATCTTCCAGAATGGAGAAGAAGAGGAACAGCATAAGTATCTGAGGCAAGAACCCGAGCACGGCGATAATTCCGCTGAGAATACCGTCGTTCACAAGCCCGAGAGCCCACGGCGCCGCGCCGGCGTTTTCCATGGCGGCGGCTATCTCGTCGAGCATACAGCCCGTGGAGATATCGAACGCGTTGAAGAGAATCACTCCCGGCGAGAACACCGCGCCGTCGTAAAAGACGGATATCGTCGTCCCCGCCGCCGTGAGCGTTTCGCCGTCCTCCAATACATACCCGAGTTCGGCCACGCCCGGAAGCGGGTTGCCCGCCGCTTTGCATATCGCGCCTATGTAGAACAGATCTTCCGAAAACGTCAGATGGAATATGAAGAACAGCACCACCGCAAAGATGGGAATGGCCCACACCCTGTGAGTGAGAACTCTGTCTATCTTATCCGATTTCGTGAGCGTCTCTTTTCCCGCTTTAACCTTTGCCGAAGCAAGATTTGCCGATATATATTTATATCTTTCGTCGGCAATCACGGCCTCCATATCCTCGCCGCCGGAAGCGCTGTCGAGAGCAGCTTTCGCGCCTTTTCTCCCGAGCTCGATTTCGTCGCTTTCGAGCAGCTTCACTGCATGAAAAAGAGGCGAGGAAACTCCGTCCGATCTATAATATGCGCAAGCCGTCTCTATCTGTCTGCCGAGCGCGGCTTCGAGAACGGTTGAGCCCTTTCTCTCGGCCGGCATCGCCGCCGCTCTCGCCATGAGCTGTTTTATGCCCGTGCTTTTAAGCGCCGATATTGCGACTACGGGCACGCCCAACGCTTTTTCGAGCGCCTTTGCGTCCACCTTGTCTCCCGCTTTTTCCACTTC
This sequence comes from uncultured Clostridia bacterium, assembly GCA_947628505.1. Taxonomy (GTDB): domain Bacteria; phylum Bacillota; class Clostridia; order Christensenellales; family Borkfalkiaceae; genus Coproplasma. The sequence continues at coordinate 20,245 of CANRAD010000006.1, read as the reverse complement.
GTCCATCATGTTGAGCGCTACTATCACGGGAACGTCCATTTCGAGAAGCTGAGTGGTAAGATACAGATTTCTTTCGAGGTTGGTAGCGTCGACGATATTTATTATGCCGTCCGGCTTTTCGTCGAGTATGAAATTTCTGGAAATCACTTCCTCGGGCGTATAAGGCGAGAGCGAATATATGCCGGGCAAATCGACAATCGCCACGGGAGACTCCCCTCCCTTATATATTCCCTCTCTCTTATCGACCGTAACTCCCGGCCAATTGCCCACGTGCGCCGTCGCGCCGGTAAGGGCGTTGAACAGCGTAGTCTTTCCGCAGTTGGGATTGCCTGCGAGCGCAAACGTCTTCATAATGTTTCCACCTCCACGCACGCCGCCTCCGCTTTTCTGAGCGTGAGCTCATAGCCGCGAAGAGTAATTTCGATCGGATCTCCGAGCGGCGCCTTTTTGCGCATAGTCAGTTCCGCGCCGGGCGTTACGCCCATGTCGAACAGTCTTCTGCGTATTCTGCCTTCGCCCGCGACGCTTTTTATCTTACCGCTTTCTCCCACGGTAAAATCGCTCAATAATTTTATCGCCATTTATTTTCCTCCGTGCCCCGACCGTGCGCCGGGACCGTATTTTCTCTGTTCGTCCCGCTCCGGACAACCCGGCGCAGGACTTGCTTTCGCTTATTATTATATAAATATTAACCTTGGTTTATGTTTTGGGCAAAAAATTAAAGCGGCGGATTTTACGCCACTAAAATTTTTCCGGCGAGCGTTCTGTCCAGACATATCCGGCCCTCTTTTACGATAACTATAACGTTGCCGCCCGTGGAAGAAATCAAGGTTATCTTGCTTCCTTCGCATATTCCCATCTCGTGAAGATGTTTTTTAACTTTGTCGTCCGCCGCGACTTTCCTTATTTGAAGTTCCGCGCCGGCAGGAGCAATTGCAATAGGCATTGCGCACCTCAAAAATTAGTTATGGTTTATTTTCAATATATATTATACTCCGCGTTTTTCTTTTGTCAACTAAAAAATAACCTAAGTTTACTTTTTTTTGAAAAAATTTTTCGCACGCCTTTTGCGGCGGAGTTTTAAGCGCTTTTACGCTTTCCGCTTTTCCTCTGCCGACCGGACGTTTAGTCTTTTCGCCGGATTTTATAAAACTTTACATTCGGATTTTTGATTATGGGCTCCGAAGAGTTTACTTTCCTCTTAGTGTTTTATGAAATTTTATCCGTCGTTGTCAATATTTTATTGACATATTCAATGAAATATTGTATAATTCAATTATAGTAAGGTGGACTATGTTAAATTACAACGGGTTATGGAAACTGCTTATCGACCGCGGGCTGAAACGAACGCAACTCATAAGTCTGGCGGGGGTAACCTCCAATACGATAGCGAAACTCGGCAAGGGGCAATACGTTCCGCTGGAATCGCTCGTAAAGATATGCGTTGCCTTGAATTGCGAGCTCGGCGACGTTGTGGAAATTGTACGTACTTAAAGGTGGGCGCATGGAAAAGGACATTATATATATGCATTCGAGCGAAAAAATGCACGAACTCGAAGACAAATCGATAAACCTTGTGGTTACTTCTCCTCCTTACAACATAAACAACGTTTACGGCAACAGGACGCGCGAGGGAAGAAAGATTGAGAGCAAGGGCGTAAAATATGCCGACAATCTGCCGGAAGAAGAATACAGGCGCATGCTCGGCGCGGTGTTTTCGGAATGTCGGAGAGCGCTGACGGACGACGGCTCCATATGGATAAACATAAAGAGCCGTTACGACGGAAAGCGCATTTTGCCGCCGTTCTGGATATGCGACTATTTTCCCGACATGTTTCTCAAAAATATAATAATATGGAATTTCGATTGGGGCGGTTCCACGAACACGAGATTTGCTCCCCGTTACGAATTCGTCTTTTGGTTTACAAAAGATGCAACGAACTATAAGTTCAATCTCGACGCCGTAAAGATCCCCGCGCTCAACTACCGCCCGGACAGATATAAATCCCAGATGAAAAACCCGAGCGACGTGTGGAAAATCCCCATGATATCCGGCAATTTTTTGGAGAGAACGGGGCATCCCGCCCAATATCCCGAAAAATTGGTAGAGCGCATCGTCCTCGCCGCCTCCGACAAGGGCGACACGGTGCTCGATCCCTTTATGGGTAGCGGCACTACGGGCGCGGTTGCAAAGCGGCTCGGCCGCCGATACATAGGCTACGAGATAGTGCCCGAATACGTTGAAATGGCCAATGCCAGAATTTCCGGACAAGGAGCGCCCGAAGATGATAAAAAGCGATAACGTTTACATAGATATAGGCGATTGCCGCCGACTTCTCGGCGGCGTCGAACGCGGTTCGGTGGCGGCCGCCATCACCTCGCCTCCGTACAACATAGGAAAGCCCTACGGCAAATACAAGGACAAGCTCCCCCTTCCCGAATGGGAAGATCTCATCTCCGAAGTCTCCGGGCGTGTTTACGAGGCATTGAAGCCGAACGGCAGTTTTTTCCTCAATCTCTCCCCCATTCCCTACGGCGCGGACAGGGAAATTCTGCCTCTGCCCTATATCGGATACAAGATACTCAAAGACGCCGGGTTCTACATAAGAAACATAATAGTCTGGACTTTCAACAATATGCAAAACTGCGTGAACCGTCTTTCGGGAAGATACGAAAATATTCTGTGGGCGGTGAAAAATCTCGACGATTACGTTTTCAATCTCGACGAAATACGCTTGCCGTATCTCACAAAGAACGACAAGCGGCTCGAAGGCGGGCCGGGGCGTAATCCCACCGACGTATGGTATTTCAACCGCGTGAACAACATGACGAAAAAATCGCTCGGTTTGACGCATCCCACCGTCTACCCTCTCGAAATGATAGAGAGAATAGTGCTGATGTCGACGCAACCGGGAGATCTGGTGCTCGATCCCTTTATGGGAAGCGGCACTACGGCGGTGGCCGCGCTCAAACTCGGCAGAAAAGCGGTCGGCTTCGAAATAGACGGCGAATACGAAAGGGAAATACTTCATCGTCTGCGCAACGAGGCGAAACTCGAAATTTAAAAAGACGGCGTTTTATTCGCCGTCTTTTTCTTTTATTTTATTGTATATCCTGTTGAGAGCTATGTTCAGAGCCGTCGGGTTTTCTTTCCGGAACGTATCCATATCGTCATATCCCGAAAGAAGTTCGCACAATTTCCGATGCTGCAACACGGCGTGAGCGTTCATAAGCTGACATGCGTAGTAAAACGCCTCGTCGTCATTGCTCTTTTCGGAGTACAGTTTTTTTATGTCGTAAAATGAATTTACTCTCTTGCACGCGGCGCAACCGCACAGCTCGAAATCGTCGGGGATCCTGTCTATCGCAACATATCCCGCTTCTTCTCTCCTTAAAGAGCAGTCTGAGTTATATCCGCCCACGAACGCCTTGCCGAACTTCGCCTCTCTCGGCAACGGCTCTTTCGAGAACATGAAATCGGCGGACAATCCGTTGCCGTCTCCCACTCTCCTCGAAAGCGTGGCCACGTCGAAAGAAGTCGCTCCGCAGAAATAATTGAGCGCTATGTTCTCGTATCCCCCGCCGCCGAGAACGTGTATAGGTCTGTCCCCCGCAACTTTTCGCACCGCCGTTGCGGCCCGCGCCGGCGCCGCCGTTCTCTTGCTCAAACGGTCGTCGAAACCTCCCTCGAACCACGAGGCGTCGAGCGCCTTCCAACTCGCCACTCCGCCGAGGGTAAAACCTTTGAACCTGTATCCCTTTTCTTCCTCTTCCCTGACGATATATCGCGCGTAATCGGCGTAATCGGCGGGCGTTCTGCCGTGCACTACGGCCAATACGGCGGGATAATATTCTCTTTTCTCTTTGAGATAATCCAAGGTTTTGTCAAAGAGCATTTTGTTCGTCGCGTCCACGTCGAGCCGGTTCAGAAAACAGTTTAAAGGGGCGTTTTTAAGCTCGCCGCCCTTGAAAGTATATTTGCCGCCCAAATCGAAACCCGCGACGACGTCGAACTTGTATCTGTCCGCAAAATCGTAATAGTCCCTCATCGCCGAGCAGAGCTCTTCGTTGAACGCCTGCTCGTCGTAACCGTTTTTTTCGGCGAGATAGTTTACTATGTTTGCCGCGCCCGAGTCGAGAAAGATTACCTTGCTCCCGAAATCGAACGGGGAATATTTGCAGCCCGAATATATATTTTCCCGCGCCAGACGATCGCGGATGGCCGTCAACGCTTCGCCTATATCCGCATATTTGCCGAGATTGTCGAACTCGGAGCTTTCGAACATATGCGGAAATTTGTTGCTTATGTAATAATAATTGAACAGCGCGGGAGTGTCGCCCGTCAAGTCGGCGTATACCATTTCCCGCGTTTTATGCCCGAAGCCGCCTCCGTAGTTATATATCTGGAAAAAAGACGGCGTCTGCAACGTCTTGCCGCGTAACCGAAGGTTATCCATAAATCAACCTCTCATATTTCTGATCATATTTATAAACTCGTCGAAAGTTCCCATCGTAAGAAGGGGTGAATAAATCTTTTCAAGGTAAACCGACTGCGGCGTTTTTGCCTCGTCCCCCTCTCTTTTTTGCCTTACGAACATCTCGCCGTTGCCGTATATATAGTCCTTAACCTGCTCGGAAGTTTCAAAGAAGATGCCTTTAAGACACGGATAATCTATCCAATGCAGATAAAATACCGGCCGCTCTATGTCGGAATCTATTATTTCAAGCTGCCTGACAACTTTTTTGAAGTCGAGCGTGGCGCTGCCCTCGTAACAGTATCTGTTTATTTTATGTATGGCGTTTATAAAGGGCGCGCCGTGATATTTGACTTCGAAATACGCCACTATTCCCTTATCCGGCCCGAGTATCATGCAGTCGGGATATCTTTTGTCGGTAATATCCCCGTGGACGGCGTGTATTCTGAATTCGGCGTTGAGAAAATCTATGATGACGTCTTCGAGCAATTTTCCGAACATTAGGTCGTATACAACCACACTCTTGTTACGAGGCCGGACATAAAATTGCCCGCACCGCTTGCATACCTCTCTCAGCTCGGGTATTTCCTCTTTAAGCATCTTGACCGTGCGCACGTCGTCATACGAATTTTCCTCGTACATTTTCTTATAACATTCGGCGTTGAAATCCGTCCACCCGAATGCGCCTTCGCACTGCTTGTCTTTCAGAAATTGCCTTATTCTCGGCCCGGCAAATTCCAATAATTTATTATATGTCATAATTTTCTCCGTAATTTGCGCAAAGCCTGTCGTTTCCCGACAGGCTTTGCGTTATTTTGGCGTACCCGATTGGATTCGAACCAACGGCACATAGCGTCGGAGGCTATTGCTCTATCCAACTGAGCTACGGGTACGTATTATCTGAAAGAATTCGTCGCGCGGTCGTAAAAATAGCCTATGTTTTCAAGGCGCTCGCGTATCTCTTCCGCCTCCGCTCCCTCCGCGGCGGCGAGCTCTTCAAGCGATATGAACTCGTCTCTGAGCTTGGTGTTGACAACCGATAAAAGCATATAATCGTCGGAAGGCATGTCCATAGGCATATTATACCACAATTTAAAATTATTGCAAACTTATTAAGGTTATGTTATAATGTTCCGGAAAATATTCGAAGGGAAAGCCATGCAAAAATCTACGGTAGTGGTCGGAATGAGCGGCGGAGTTGATTCGTCCGTCGCCGCCTATCTTCTCAAAGAGCGCGGATACAACGTAATAGGTCTTTTTATGATGAATTGGGAGGAGACCGACGCCTCCGGAGCGTGCAACGCAGACGGGGATTTCGCCGACGTGGCGAGAGTTTGCTCCGCACTCGACATTCCCTATTACAGCGTCAATTTCGCCGAAGAATACAAAAAGCGCGTTTTCTCGTATTTTCTTCAAGAATACGCCGCGGGAAGAACGCCCAATCCCGACGTTCTTTGCAACCGCGAAATAAAATTCGGGCCGTTCCGCGAATATGCGCTGAACATGGGCGCGGATTTTATCGCCACAGGTCATTATTGCAAAATCGAAGACGTATGCGGAAAAACGCGCCTTTTAAAGGCGGCCGACGCGGCCAAGGACCAGACGTATTTTCTCAATCAGGTGCGCGAAGAACAGCTTTCCGGCGTCTTGTTTCCGCTCGGCGATATGACAAAAAAAGATGTTCGCGCAATCGCCGGACGCGAGGGACTCGCAACCGCCCGCAAGAAGGATTCGACGGGCATATGTTTTATAGGCGAACGCAATTTCCGCAAATTTCTGCGCGGATATCTGCCCGCGCAAAGCGGCAAAATAGTAACTCTGCAAGGCGAGACCGTCGGCGAGCATATCGGGCTTATGTACTACACTCTCGGCCAGAGAAAGGGGCTTAACCTCGGCGGCAAAAGCGGCGAGGACGGACGTTGGTTCGTAGTAAAAAAAGACCTTGAAAACAACGTTCTGTATGTGTCTCACGGCGACGAGAGCCCCCTTTATTCCCGGGCTTGCCGCGTGGAAAATCTCAATTGGATAGGATATATCCCCGAGCAAAAGTTTTCATGCCGCGCAAAATTCCGATATCGCCAACCCGAACAAAACGTAACGGTAACGCTCACCGAAAGCGGCGCGACGGTAACTTTCGATGTCCCCCAGCGCGCCGTTACGGAAGGCCAATACGCCGTTTTCTACGACGAAACCGCTTGCCTCGGCGGCGGAACGATAACCGAGGTCTTTTACTGAGGCCGGAATCCGCGCATAAATAAAACATAAAGCCGCGGCGCAAAAGCGCCGCGGCTTTTTTTCTTATTATTCAACGTACGAAACGCGCCTCGTCATTACGGATATGTCATTTTATTCGGACGGAAAACTCGCCCGTCGCATATGCCGCCGCGCCAACTCAGAGGTTCAACGCCCGCTTGTATATTTCGGATTTGGGCTCTCCTCTGTCCTTCGCCACCTGCTTTATCGCTTCCTTTTTATCCATTCCCTGCGACATATAGTGCAAGATATGGTCCTCGACCGACAGAGAATTGAGTTCGTTCTCTTTCTCCGCGGCGCCCTCCGTAATTATTACGAACTCGCCGCGCGCTTCGCCTTTATAGCCCTCCGCGAGCTCAAACTCCACCGCCTCTTCGTGCAACTTGGTTATTTCGCGCACGGCGCAAGCCCGGCGATTGCCCAAAACCTCCGCCATCGCGGCGACGTCGCTTGCTATGTCCTGCGGAGCGACGTGGAATATGAGCGTGGCCTCGGTCTGCGCAAATTTGCGAAGTATACGGCGTTTTTCCCCCGCCTTTTCGGGCAAGAACCCCACAAAAAGGAACTTATCCGCGGGAAAAGCCGAAAGTATTAGCGCGGAAAGCGCGGCGTTCGCGCCGGGAACGACGGTGTATTGCTCTCCGGCGGCTTTCAATTGTCTGCAAACGGCGTTGCCGGGATCGGAAATGACGGGCATGCCCGCGTCCGAGACAACGGCGACGTTCCCGCCCTCTCTCGCGGCGGCGATTATTTTTTCCGCCGATTCGCGTTCGTTGAACTTATGACAGGTTTTAAGGGGCTTTTTTATGTCGTAGGCGTTCAGAAGTTTCAACGTGCGGCGGGTATCCTCGCAGAAAATCACGTCCGCCGACCTTAAAACTTCCAAAGCGCGCAGAGTTATGTCTTTTAAATTGCCTATCGGCGTTGAAACAAAATATATCATGGATTTGCCTTGTGAACGGCGTTTACGAGCACGGGCAGAACGTCGACTCCCTCTTTGCCGCCCTTTACGGCCTCAACCATAACGAGATACGGCTTGCCGTTCTGTGTTCCGGAGACGAATTGTATTCTCTTCGGTTCGAGCCCGCGCTTTTTCAAAAGATATATGAGCTCGGCCGCTCTGTCGGCGCGGTTTATTATTGCCAACCGCCCGCCGAATTTGAGTTTTTTATAAGATATATCCACAATTTCGGGCAAAGAAAGGGTTATTTCCTTGCGGCATATAGCGCGCTCATAGCTCGCGTTTTCGAAACCGCCGCGCTCGTAAGGCGGGTTGCAGAGTATCAGCGAAAACGCGTCGTCGTATTCCCGACCTATGTCCTGCAACCGCGAGTTTATCACCGTGCATTTAAAGCCGTTCATCTCCGCCGAACGCCTTGCCATATCGCACAGCTTTTCCTGCATTTCGAAGAGATGTAGAGACGCCGTTTTTCCGGGATTGAGGCAGAGAAAATGAAAGCCCACCACTCCGCATCCGGCGCAGAAATCCGCCGCCTTTTCTCCCGCTTTCGCGCGCGCGAAGCGCGAAAGCAAAATACTGTCGGAAGTAAACCGATAGAGCTCCGCGTTCTGTATTATTTTTTTGTCGCCGAAGAATTCTTCGAGCGTTTCGCCGTCTTTCAACATTTTTTTACAAGCAAAAAAGCGGGGACAGCCCCGCTTTTTCGTATATCTTTATTATTCCGCGGGATGAATTGCTCCGGTAGGGCAAACGTCCTCGCAAGCGCCGCAGTCGATGCAGACATCGGGATTAACGACGTACTTATCGGGGCCCTCGGAAATTGCCTCAACGGGGCATGTTCCGGCGCATGCGCCGCAGCTTACGCACTCATCGGATATAGCGTGTGCCATAATTCTTCCTCCATTTTTATTTAATACGTTATCCGTATTATATCACACCTTTTTTCGTCTGTAAAGAGGAATTGACAATTTAAAGCGCGATTAATCGAGAATTTCTTTGAGATTTTCGTCTATCTCGTCCTCTTTCTCTTCCTTTTCCGGCTGTTTGCGGTTTTTGAAGCGCAATTCCGAGAGCGGATAATCGTGATATGTGAATATGTCCTTTTCCTTGTCGTCTATGCGCACGCGCACTTCCATTTTGAGCATATTGACGTTTACCGCAGTGCCCTTGCCGTCGGGCGTTTCCACTTCGCTGCCTATTTTGGGCATCTGCTTATAGGCCTCGGCATAATATTCGTTCTCGAACGCCAGACAGCACATCAATCTCCCGCACAGTCCCGAAATCTTGCTCGGGTTCAAAGAAAGTCCCTGATTTTTCGCCATTTTTACCGTAACTTTTTTGAAATCCGGCATACAGCTCGCGCAACAGCACTCTCTCCCGCACGGGGAAAGCCCGCCTATCATCTTTATTTCGTCGCGTATGCCCACTTGTCTGAGTTCTATGCGCATGCGGAATATCTGCGAAAGTTCCTTGACGAGTTCTCTGAAATCCACTCTCTGGGGCGCCGAATAGTAAAATATCGCCTTGGCGCCGTCGAACGTAAATTCGCAGTCAATGAGCTTCATGTCGAGCCCGCGGGCGGCTATCTTTTCCTCTACCGTCTTCATCGCCCCCGCGCGCTTTTCGAGGTTTTTTCTATGAATTTCCTTGTCTCTCTGTCCGGCTATTCTCAATATGGGTTTAAGGGGCGTTATGAGCTTCGAATCCTCAACTTCCGCAAACGGAATGACAACCGTAGCGTATTCCACGCCGCGCGTCGTCTCCACAATAACGCCCATTCCCTCTTTATATCTGTCCTTGCCGGGGGCGAAATAATATACCTTTCCGCCCTCTTTGAAGGTTACGCCTGTAATTTTTGCCATTTTTCGTTCTCCTTGACGACTCCGAGCATAAAGTCGTATAAAAGCGCTCTGAAATACGCGTTGAATCTGACGTCCTCAAAGGCGCGCGTTATGCGTTCGAGCGCGTATATGAGCGCGGGTTTTTCAATCTTTCCCGCAATTTTCCCCCTTCCGCCGAGGGCTTCGAAATATATCCTCTGCATTTCGGAGAGGAGCTCCGTTTTATATTGCGTATCGCCGTATTTGGCCGCGAGTTCGCCCGCGGTTTCGGCTTTCGTCGCCGAACATATCTCGTTCGCGGCGGCGACGACATTTGCAAACCAGCCGCCCGAAACCATGTTTTCCGCAACTCCCAGAACGCCGTTCGCGCTTGCCGCCGCGGCTCTGTTCAAAGGGTTTTCCCTGCGCCTTTCGAGAGCGGAAAATATCTCCTCTTCGGAAAACGGCGGAATTTCCAGGAGCTTGACGCGCGACACGACGGTGGAGAGCACGGGCGCAAGCGCCGCCGCGCCCAAAATAAAATGAACTCCCTCCGGCGGCTCCTCCAAGGTTTTCAGAAGTTTGTTCTGCACGAGCGCCGAAGCCTGCTCGAACCCGACGATGACGTACAGTTTTTTAACTCCTTCCATAGGCCGAAGCGCCGTATCCTCGACTATTCCGGCAACCCCCTCCGCAGAAATCTTCTTGTCCGCGGCGGGATATATTGTAAAATCGGGGAAAGCCCCCGAACGTATGCGTTCGTCGAGAAGTCCGCCCTTTTCGGCCCCGAAAAACACGTCCGCGAAAAAAAGAAGCGTTTCCCTGAGATTTTTGACGTCCTGAAAATGCAGAAGATAGGCGTGCGAAAGCGTTCCGCTTTTTACGTCGCCCGAAAAAATCTTGTATGCCGTTGTAGATTTTATGAGCTTTTCCACGCTATTTTATTATGCCTTTTTCTATGAGCAGAGCCTTTATGCGCTCCGCCGTTTCGTATTTGGTTCCCCCGCAATACACCTCGTGTATGCGCGGGTATTCCGCCGCTATTTTCTTGTAGCCTTCATATACTTTTTCATGAAAAGACATTCCCGCTTTTTCCATTCTGTCGTTGAGATCGGCCCCGTGCTTGCGCGCGAACGCCTCGCGGGGCGGGATATCGAGGAAAACGGTCAGATCCGGGCTGTAATTTTCGAGCGCGAACGAATTTATTCCGGCGATGAACTCTTTGCCCAGCCCTCGCGCCTCGCCCTGATACGCGAAAGACGAATCCACGAACCTGTCGCAGACGACGAGCTTTCCGGCGGCGAGAGCGGGTTCAACCACCTCTTTCAGATGCTGTATTCTCGCGGCGGCGTACAAAAGCGCCTCGCATTCCGCGCACATATTCACGTATTCGCCGTTGAGGATTATCTTTCTTATATCCTCGGCTATCGCGCTGCCGCCCGGCTCGCGCGTCATTATAAAGTCTGCGCCCGACGACGAAAGATATTCGCCGAGGAGTTTCAACTGAGTGCTCTTGCCCGAGCCCTCGCAGCCCTCGAACGTTACGAATTTGCCTCTCACGACTTTTTTACCACCTTTATTTTCCCGCTTTCGAGCCCGAAAGCGGCGCCGCTTTTGAGAATTCTCACGGCGTTTTCGGTTATCATCTCTCCCGTAACCACAACGGGTATACAAGGCGGCGTAAGTCCGGCGTTCTGCGCGCACATTCTGCCCGCGGCAACGCTCAGATCCACCCACTCGCTCGGCTTTTTGAGCGCGTATTGAAAGCTGTACGTCCTCGGCGCCGACGGTATCGGGGGACGGGCGACGTAAACCGAACTTCTGAGTTTTTTGTTGCCGCGCACGCTTTTAAGCGCGCTCTTCAACGTCTTCATATCCGTCGGCAACGTCATGGGCGACAGATAAAAAAGCACGTATCTGCCGTCGGAAAACTCGGGATATATGCCCTTCTTTTCGAGTTCGGCGGCCACGGCGTCGGCCGAAAGTTTCCATGCCGAACAGTCCACGGCGAGTTTGGCCCAATCGTCGGAGGGATAAAAAGCTATGTTTTTCTCCGCCCTCATCTTCTCCGCGGCGACTATGGCCTCTTCGGTTTTGCCGGGATTGTTTGCGAGAAATTTTACTCCGTATTCCACCGACGCCATGACGGGATAACTCGGCGACGTGGTGCGGAATATGTGAAGCCCCTCTTCTATGTCCGGAATGAGGGATCTGTTTTTGACGTTGAGCACGGCGCCCTGCGTAAGCGTCGGCAGACACTTATGCGCGCCGTCCACCCATGCGTCGGCAAAATTGCCGGCATAGCCCGCTCTGTCGGGACTGAAAGCGAGGTGCGCTCCGTGCGCGCCGTCGGCCAGAAGAAGCCTTTTATGCTTTCTGAGAACGTCGGCATAGTCTTCGAGGGGGCTTATATTGCCGTAATAATCGGGAGATACGGCGAGCATGCCCGCGATATCCACGTCGTTTACGACGAGCCGCTCTATGACGTCCGCCTCGGGAGGCGTTATAACGCCCTCTCTGCTCTCGCCCTGCACGATGACGGGTTCGAGCCCGAATATGCGGCAAGCGTTCCATACGCTCTGATGGCTGTTGCGGGGCACTATTATTTTGCCGCCTCTTTTGGACGCGGCGTACATGAGCGTAAATATGCCCGAGGACGAGCCGTCGGTGAGGATATAGCTCCTTTCGGCGCCGAGGATTTCGGCTATGTCGCTCTCCGCCGAAGCGATCACTCCGGAAGGCGCGGCGAGATTATCCGAATAGCTCAGTTCGGTTATGTCCATATGGGCGCACGGAAATCTCTTTGCGAAATCCCCGCGGCCTTTATGCCCCGGCATATGGAAACTTTTATCCGCTTTTGCGTATTTATTGAGTTGGTTCAATATGAGATAATCGTACATATATTCACTTTTTGGGTTTCATTGTAGGGAAAAGAAGAACGTCGCGAATTGTGGGGCTGTCGGTGAGAAGCATTACCAGTCTGTCCACGCCGAAGCCCAATCCGCCCGTGGGGGGCAGACCGTATTCGAGGGCGGTGAGAAACTCTTCGTCCACCTGCGCGTTGCAAGTAGGATCTTTCGCGCGCTTTTCCTCCGCCTGCCTGACAAATCTCTCCCTCTGGTCTATGGGATCGTTGAGTTCGGAAAAAGCGTTGCCGAACTCGTGTCCGCATATGAAGTATTCGAATCTCTGAGTGAAGAGCTTATCGTCCTCCTTGCGTTTAGCGAGAGGAGAATTCTCCACCGGATAATCGTATATGAAAGTGGGCTGTACGAGTTTGTCCTCCGCGAACGCGTCGAAAAGCGCTATGAGCACATGCCCGCGGGTTGCGTTCTCGCCCTCTTCCAAAGTTACGCCGAGTTTTTCGGCGCACGCCCGCGCTTCGGCGTCGCTCGCCCATGAATCGTAATCGGCGCCGCAGTATTCCTTTACGGCCTCTTTCATCGTCATTCTGCGCCACGGCGCTTTGAGATCTATCTCCTGCCCCTGATATGTTATCTTCTCGGTGCCGCACACGTTGCGCGCAACCGTTACGTACAGCTCTTCCACGAGCTCCATAACCTTGAAATAATCGCTGTACGCCTCGTAAACTTCAACCGTGGTAAATTCCGGATTGTGGTATGCGTCCATTCCCTCGTTGCGGAATATTCTGCCCACTTCGTACACTTTTTCGAGCCCGCCCACGATGAGCCTTTTCAGATACAGCTCGGTTTCGATTCTGAGATACATATCGATATCGAGCGCGTTATGGCGCGTTTTGAAAGGCCGCGCCGAAGCGCCTATTTCGAGGGTGGTGAGCACGGGAGTGTCGACTTCGAGAAAGCCCTTGCCGTCGAGAAAAGCGCGTATCTCGCGCAATATCCCCGACCGCTTTATAAACGTTTCCTTTACCTCGGGATTTACTATGAGGTCGAGATCGCGCTGACGGTAGCGAATGTCCGGATTTGTCAGTCCGTGTTGCTTTTCGGGCAACGGCAAAAGACATTTCGTGAGCATCTCTATGTGCGAGCAATGCACCGATATCTCGCCCGTCTGCGTCTTGAACACATAGCCCTTTACGCCTATTATGTCGCCTATGTCGTAATCTTTTTTGAACGCGGCGTAATCCTCTTCGCCCACGTCGTCCCTTTTGACGTATATCTGAATGAGCCCGTCCCTGTCGCGGATATGCGAAAAGGAGGCTTTGCCCATTATTCTTCTGGACATAAGCCTTCCGGCTATGCTGACTTCTTTGCCTTCGAGCGCCTCGAAGCCGTTCAGTATTTCGCCCGAAGAGTGCGTGCGTTCATAGTTCACTTTTACGAAAGGATCGTTGCCCTCTCCGACGAGCTTTGCCAATTTTTCACGGCGGATTACCGCCTGTTCCGCAAGACGTTCCGCCTCTTCCGCCTCGGTTAAAGGCGCGGTGTTGTTTTCTGCCATATATTACCGCCGTTATTACTTGATTGCTTTTATGGTGAGGAAATACGTGGAGCCGTCGGGGCACTTCACCTCGGCCTTTTCTCCCACTTTCTTTCTCAGAAGGGCCGCGCCGACCGGAGACTCGACGGAAATTTTTCCGTTCATTACGTCCACTTCGGTTACCGAAGTTATCGTATATATCGCTGTTTCTCCGAGATCCTCGTCGTAAACGGTTACAACGCTTCCGAGATGCACGTAACTCGTGTCAGACACCTCTTCCCTTATGTCCGCGTTTTTGATTTTATATTCGATCTCGGCTATTTTGCCCTCGTTGGAACGCTGTTCCTCTCTCGCCGCGTCGTATTCGGCGTTTTCGGAAAGATCGCCGTGGCTGCGAGCTTCGGCTATGCGTTCGATTATTTCGGGCCTTTTTACCTTTACGAGATAATCAAGCTCTTTTTTGAGATCGTCGTAATTTTTACGCGTCATTACAATAAGTTCTGCCATTTTTTAAAACCTCTCGATTTTCCGCGCCCGCTTTCGGGCGCAATTATAAACAAAATGTGATTCCGTTTTGGCGGAATCACGCTTCGTCGCTACTTTATTATATAGTCATGCTTCCGCTTTGTCAAGGCTTTGACCGCTCGCTGAGAAATTTTTTATCGTCTGCCGAGCTCTTTCAAAAACTCCGATATCCTGTCCACCGCCTCGGAAAGCTGTGCCATTGAAGTTGCGTAACTGCATCTGACGAAGTATCTGCCGGCCTCTCCGAAGGCGCTCCCCGGAACCACCGCCACTTTCTTCTCCGCAAGCAATCTGTTTGCGAATTCTTCGCCGTCGAGCCCGGTGTTTTCGACGCTCGCGAAAATATAGAACGCGCCCTTCGGCAAAAAACAGCTCAGCCCCATGGAATTGAATGAATTTGCGAGGAACCTGCCGCGGCGGGCGTATTCGTTTTTCATGTCTTCCACCGTGGAAAAGCCGTCCTCAAAGCCCTCTTTCAAGGCGCAGACCGCCGCCCTCTGCCCCATTTGCGGCGCGCAGAGAATGGTGTATTGGTGTATCTTGAACATCGCCTCGTCGATTTCCGCGGGCGCGCTCACGAAGCCCACGCGCCAGCCCGTCATTGCGAACGCCTTCGAAAAACCGCCTATATACACCGTTCGTTCGCGCATATTGCCTATCGAAGCTATGGATTCGTGCTTTCCGTCGTATGTAAGTTCGGCATAAATTTCGTCGGATATAATAAGCAAATCGTGCTTCTCCGCCGCTTCGGCCACGCCTTCGAGCTGACTTCTCTTCATAATCGCGCCCGTGGGGTTGTTGGGATAGGGAAGTATGAGCGCTTTCGTTTTGGGAGTTATCGCCCGCTCGATTATTTCGGGCGTTAACACGAAATCGTTGTCGGCAGTGCACCTGAGCGCTATCGGCGTGCCGCCGGCGAGCGTTACGGCCGGGGCGTAGCTGACGTACGAGGGTTCGGGGACGAGCACTTCGTCGCCCTCGCCGCACACGGCGCGCAGCGCAAGATCTATCGCCTCGCTCGCACCCACGGTTATTATCGTCCTCTCGGGGGGATATTCCACGTCAAATCTCTCTTTTAGGTATCTCGAAACGAGCTCGCGCAGTTCCGGAAGCCCTCTGTTGCCGGTATATTGCGTGTATCCGAGACGTATAGAGCTTATCGCCGCCTCTCTTATATCCCACGGCGTAACGAAATCGGGCTCGCCCACTCCGAGCGAAATAGCCCCGTCCATCTTCTGCACTATATCGAAAAATTTTCTTATGCCGCTCGGCTGCAACGAAGCGGCTCTGTCGTTTACGAACTTTCTCATCAAGGTAAAGCCCTCTTACGCCTGAACGCTCAATCTGTTCGAGCCCTCGTCCTTCGTCATCTCCGCGCCCTCGACCTTGTATTTTTTGAGAATAAAATGCGTCGCCGTGGAAATAACGCTTTCATATGTCGATATTTTTTCGGACACAAAGCGCGAAACAAGCCTGAGCGACTTGCCGCGGACTATAACCGCGAGGTCGTAAGCGCCGCTCATGAGATAGAGATTTTTCACCTCGGAATGTGCGGCGATTTCGCGCGCGATTTTATCGAATCCGTGCCCGCGCTGGGGAGTTACTTTGACTTCTATAAGCGCCTCCACGTTCTCCTCGTCGGCGTCGGAATCGTTGACTATGGCGGTATATTTGACTATAACGCCGGCTTTTTCGAGAGCGGTAACCCTTTTTTGGGCCTCCTCTTCGCTTATCCCCAACGCCGCGCCTATTTTCGCGCCCGTCATTCGGGAATCCTCTTGAAGAAGAGATATTATTTCGTTATCCGTTTTATCCATGGGTATGCCTTCCTTGTCTTTTTAATCAATTTTAACTTTTTTGAGCGGCGATGTCAATATAATTTGCAAAACGATTGCCTATTCGTCCGCGATTTTGTATAATTATGTTATGTTCAGAATATGGGCGAAAGTCCTCAAAGACGGAAAGATAATAAAACAGCTTACATACGAACGAGACGATAAATTCGTCTATTCGCAGTTTTTCGGCTACCTCGCGGATATTTGCGAGGGGCTGGACATTCCCACGCCCATTCTTTTGAAGACGCACATCTTCAATTACGCCAAATTCAACACCGTGCGTTTTCTCCCGCGGGATTTCGCCGAAAAGCCCGAAGAATTCGATAAACTCGTGCTCGACAATATCATTCTTTAACGGCCGCGCCGAAACATAAAACGCAACAAAACGCCTCATACTGTTTGTATGAGGCTTACTTGTTATTTATGTATTCTTATTCTCGTTGCTTTGGGGATATGCGGGGGTGTTTTTGCGTTTTCCGGCGTCGATATCCTCTATTTTGCGTGCTTTAAAAATCCCGTTATCCATAAAAGCGTTCTCGCCGTAGGCTTTGCGGCGGCGATTTTTTCCGTTTACGCGCTCGTGGTATTCAAACCTTTCAAAGGTCTGAAATGAGCTATGCGGATTCGATTTTGACGGCCGCTCCCGTCGACGCGTCCTGATACATCACCCAAAACCCGTTGCCGTGTTCGCTTTTGACGGGCAAAAACGAGGCCAGCCCCGCCATCTCGGGCGGCGGCGTCTCGCCTTCCGCGGGCACGCCGTAACAGATATATGCCGGCTCGCCGCCGTCGGAAATCACTCCGAAGACGTAATATCTGTTCTTTTTATAGTCTATTTTCACCCAGCGCGAATTCTCCACCGCCGCGCACAGCTGTTCGCAAGGCGGATATGCAGAGAGCAATCCCTCGATTTCCCTCTTCATCTTCTTATAGAACTCGCCGCCGGCGAGTGGCGTTTTCACGCCGCTCTCTTCTTCTTCGACAGCGCAAGCAATCTTTTCATCTTCCGATAGTTCGTTCCCGGCTTTTTCTTGCGGCGCACTCTCGCATACAGCTCCACCGCCCGTATCAGTTTGTTCGTATTCATAATAATTGACCTCCGCAAGCGCTTCGTCCTCGTAAACGGGTTTTTCGGAAATTTTTTCGGCGGCGGCTATTTCGTCTTTGAGCCCGAGCGCTTCGCCGTGAAAAGCGCCGCACACCGCATACGCCACCGGCGAAATCCCGCCGTGCGCATAGCATATCAAAACGGCGAACCCGCCGCCCGTATCCACTTCCGACGCCCCCTCGAAAAGGCAGTTTTCTATAAGTTGCGTCGCCTTGCCGTCGGTTATCGCCGCAACGTATCTGCCCTCCGTCAGCGGCGCAAAATTTATAAGGCTTATCTCCACTTTGAGCTCCGAGCCGTATTTTTCGGCTTTGACGAGCCCGGAAAGTTTTCCGCCGTCCGCGGAAAATCCTTCTTTCAGACCTTGAACGACCGCAATATTTTTAGTATATCCGCCCATATTTTCTTCCTTTATCGAAAACATAATAATCTTTTTGCGGCGTTTGTTTTTGATATAATTTGTAAAATAATAAACTTTTTTTGCGCTTTTTTTTCAACTCGCCGCAATACGCCGAGTTTTTTTCAATTATTTGCATTTTCCGGGCGTTTTTTATATAATGTATGAGGAAAAAATTTCAGGTTTCAAAGGAGTTTTAAATGATACTTACAAAGAACAAAGAAGTTTTGGATTTCGTAAACGAGTGCGCCGAACTCGCCCAACCCGATAATATCGTGTGGATTGACGGCAACGAAGCGCAGATAAAAGAACTCAAAGAACAGGCGGTTAAAAGCGGCGAGCTCATTAAGCTCAACGAAGCGCTTCTTCCCGACTGCTATCTTCACCGCACAAAGGTAAACGACGTTGCCCGCGTTGAAGACAGAACGTTCATATGCACAAAGAATAAAGAGGACGCCGGCCCCATCAACTATTGGATGGATCCCAGAGAGGCCTACGAACTCGCCAACGAAATATCCCGCGGAAGCATGAAAGGCAGAACGATGTACGTCATTCCTTACTCCATGGGCGTTCTCGGCAGCGACTTCGCAAAAATCGGCATCGAAGTTACCGACTCCATTTACGTCGTTCTGAACATGAACATTATGACGAGAGTGGGCAAACAGTGCCTTGACGCCCTCGGCAAAGACGGCGAATTTATCAAAGGCTTCCACGCGAAATGCAACGTCGACGCCGACAAGAGATACATTCTGCACTTCCCCGAGGACAATACGATAATCTCCGTCAACTCGGCATACGGCGGCAACGTCTTGCTCGGCAAAAAGTGCTTTGCTTTGAGAATTGCCTCGTGGCTCGGCAAAAAAGAGGGCTGGATGGCCGAACACATGCTCATCCTCGGCGTAACTTTCCCCGACGGCGAAAAGAAATACGTTGCGGCGGCTTTCCCCTCGGCGTGCGGCAAAACCAATCTCGCAATGCTCATTCCCCCCAAACATTACCTCGATAAAGGCTATAAAGTGGAATGCGTCGGCGACGATATAGCATGGATACGCGTCGGCGAAGACGGCAGACTTTGGGCGGTCAATCCCGAAAACGGCTTCTTCGGCGTTGCGCCCGGAACCAACGAACACTCCAACTACAACGCGCTCGAATCGACTAAGCGCGGCACTATATTCACAAACGTCGCACTCAATACCGACAATATGACCGTTTGGTGGGAAGGCTTGACAAAAGAACTTCCCGAACACGTAATAGATTGGACCGGCAAGCCTTGGGATCCCGCAAAATTCGACAAAAAGGACAAATCGACCTGCTCCGCGCATCCCAACAGCCGTTTCACCGCTCCCGCGGTCAACTGCCCCTGCATTTCGCCGGAATTCAATTCCAAAACGGGCGTTCCCCTTTCGGCAATAATCTTCGGCGGAAGAAGAGCTTCCACTACGCCCCTCGTATACGAGGCGAGAGATTGGAATCACGGCGTGTTCATAGGCTCGGCAATGTCCTCGGAGACCACGGCGGCCGCCACGGGCGCTACCGGCGTTCTTCGCCACGATCCCATGGCAATGAAGCCTTTCGCCGGATATCATATGGGCGATTACTTCGCGCATTGGATTGAAATGGGCAAAAAAATCAAAAATCCCCCCAAAATTTTCAACGTCAACTGGTTCCGTCAGGATGAAAACGGCAACTTCATATGGCCCGGCTTCGGCGACAATATGCGCGTTCTCGAATGGATTTTGAAACGTTGCGACGAAAATCCCGTCGGCGCCATCGAAACGCCGATAGGTTATCTCCCCAATCCCGAGGACATAGATATTTCCGAACTCGATTACGAAATCTCTAAGGATAAACCCTTCACGGTAGACAGCCTCAAAGAAATCCTCACCGTCGACAAGGAAAAATGGGCCAAGGAGGCCGAGGAAATCGAAAACTACTATAAGGGCACGGTCAAAGACAGAATTCCCGAAGAACTCTGGAACTGTCTCGAAACGCTCAAAAACAACTGTAAACGTTCCTAAACGTTCCGTTTAATCTTGTATCTTTATTGCGTTGGCGGTTGACTTGCCTTACTCTTATCAATAAACGTTCCGTTTAATCGCGTATCTTAATCGCGTTGGCGGTTGATTTGCTTGTCCTCCGATCAATAAACGTTCCGTTTAATCGCGTATCTTAATCGCGTTGGCGGTTGACTTGCTTGTCCTCCGATCAATAAACGTTCCGTTTAATCGCGTATCTTTATTGCGTTAGCGGTTGACTTGCCTTATCTCTTATCAATAAACGTTCCGTTTAATCGGAGTATCTTAATTACGTTGAAGTTTGACTTACTTTACCGCATATCAACCTTTAACGTTCTTATAAATCAACACCCCCGCGCTAAGCGCGGGGGGATTTATATTTTCGGGCAAAGCCCTAATCATTACCGGCTGCGCACAAGTGCGCCGGAGAATCGGCCTGCCAGCCACGCATTTGT